>NZ_BRVM01000015.1:73386-97963 GCF_026011715.1 Cytobacillus sp. NCCP-133
CCGCTCTTTTCTATATATGGCTTTAAAAGGAGACTTGCTTTTAAGGATCAATCAATTAACCAACGAATTCGGATGTTTCCAAACTAACCATTTCATTTATAAATAAACCGGTCAGGCACATCTAATCACCTTTTATCTCGAGCAATTTCTGCCTCAAGTCATTTTCCATATTCGCAAGGTCATATTCAGCCTGGCGGCGCTTACTTCGGCCTTCTTCCTGAATCCTTAGTGTCTCTTCAAGAGTAGAAATCAGATTTTCCTGCGTTTTCTTTAACGTTTCAATGTCCACAATGCCCCGTTCATTTTCACGCGCGGTCTCAATCGTGTTCATTTTTAACATTTCAGCATTTTTTAATAAAAGATCATTTGTAGTTTTCGAGACTTTCTTCTGAGCCTCCACAGCATGGCGCTGCCGCAGCAATGTTAAGGCAATCGCCACCTGGTTTTTCCAAAGAGGGATGGCCGTCATGATGGATGACTGAATCTTTTCAACCAGTGCCTGATTTGTATTCTGGATCAGGCGTATTTGCGGTGCACTCTGAATGGTGATCTCCCGGCTTAATTTCAAGTCATAAAGGCGCTTATCCAGGCGGTCTGCGAACTGAATCATATCATTGACTTCCTGGAACTTCATCTGGTCATTTGTTTTCTCTGCCTTTTTCTTCAGCTCCGGAATCGTTTTTTCGTGGAGCTCCTCAAGTTTGAGCTCCCCTGCCGCAATATACACATTTAAAGCATGGAAGTATTCCTTATTGTTTTCATAGAGCTTATCAAGCATGACGATATCGGAAAGCAGAAGATTCTTGCTTCGCTCAAGCTTCACGCTGATCCGGTCAATCTGAGTTCCGGTTTTCTGGTATTTGGACAGTACTTCCTGAACAGAACCCGACAGTTTTCCAAACATCTTAGCTAAAAAGGATGCCTTCTCCGGCTTCAGTTCGTCTGGATTTACATCATTAAATTTCTTCATCAAATCATTGATGATTTCCCCTACTTCGCCTACATCCTTTTTTTGAACATGCTCGAGCATTGTATGGGAAAAAGATAAAAGCTTCGATTGTGCTGGAGTTCCATAGGAGATCATCGCCTGATGGTTGGCCGGGTCAATCTGCTTGGCCAGCTGATAGGCTTTTTCCCGGTTTTCTTCAGGGAGCACATCAATTAGCCTTGTCCGCTTTTCATCCATGGATGGTGAGGAGGCAATCTCCTTCTTTTCCCCAAACGGATCAGCCAGGAGATCATCCATCAGGCTGGCACTTGTATTCTTTAACAAGGACTGATTTTCTTCGGTCATTTTAATCTCCTGCTTTCATCCTGAAATCTTGAATCCTTAATCTTCTCAATCGAATTCTTGGCAACATCGATCTCAAAATTAAGCTGTTCTATATCTTCCTCTATTACCCGGTGAAGGTCTTCCTCCACATGATGGGTGAGCATATCAAGCGTACGGCGGGTTTCCTTAAGCGACTGATCCAATTCACGCGTCTTTTTCGGCTGCGAAGATAGAAACACATACTTCTCCGCCAGCTCCACTGCGGAATCCAGATGGGAAAAATAGAACTGCTCCGCCTGGTAAAAGCGCTTGGGCTCCCTTTTTGTCAGCCTGTATATTCTTCTTGTCACTCTCATGAACTCCATCCGCTGCTTCAGCGTTGGAAAATGGCGAATCGAAAACATCGCCTTATGCAGACGGGTTAATTTCCGCTTTGCTTCATCAAGATTTCTCTTTATATATTGGTATTCCCTTCTCGTTAACCCATGCCTTTTTAAAAAGCGGCGACGCTGAATTATGCCTCCAGCCCAATAGGTGAGCAGTCCTGCTGCTGCACCATATACACCCGAGAGGAGAAAGGTTTGATCAAAAGCAAAATAACTTACCAGCCAAACACTGACAGACAAAGGAACCGCTGTCAGCAAACGGAAAGTAAACGCTAAAAAAGAATTCATCTCTATCGACTCCTGACTCATAGTCCTACTTATTTATACGTTTTTCGCAAACATAAAGTTTCATCCAAATGCAAAAATAAAGCACGAATTAATCAAATTCAGGCACCCGCCCTTAAATCTATTAAAACTCACTTGCCAAACTTCTCAAGTATAACGATACAGGAAAACCCTGCCCCCCGCCATAGACCCTAATAGTAAACGCAACTAAGACCTGAGTCGTATATTTAAGTTCCTGCACTTACGTTTACCCTTATTCATTTATGGGAATACATTTCTGTACTAATTTGCATACACCATGGAGGAAAACGTAATGAATAAGCACTATTTTTTTATAACGATTATATTAATAGTTTCACTCGTATCTTTGCCTTCAGGATTTGCAGCAGAAACCAGCGGCCAGAATGGCTCGGTTGTGATCGTTTCCTTTGATGGAATGCGGAATGACCTGGCAAAGGAATATATAAAAGAAGGAAAGCTTCCTCATCTTCAATCCCTTATGGAAAAAGGAGTAACGGCAAAGGATTCAACAACCGTTACGCCCTCCCTGACTGCTCCCTCCCATGCAGCAATTGCAACAGGAGCAACTCCGTCCGAAACCGGCATGGTCAGCAATAAGTGGCAGGATCCCCATAAGGAATTAGCAAACGGTGAAAGCGCCTTTCATCAGCCTCTGGATCGAAGCCCGCTTTGGTCAGAAGCGAAAAAAAACGGCAAAACAACTGCAACGGTCCTTTTTCCGGGCTCAAACCCCGATGCCGGATCACAGGCTGATTATGCTGTTTATTACGGTGAAACATGGGCGGAAAGCTCAAAGGAAAAGCTGAATTTTAAATCTGCAAAAGGGTTTCATCACCCTAAAAGAAGCTTCAGCCCAATAAAAGAAGCAACACTTAAGCTGCCGTTAAAAGAAGCCAAGAGTCAAGAAATTTATATATTCGCAATGGACACTTCGGATGATGGAAAAACAAACTATGACCAATTTATTTTTTCAAACAATCGTTCTTCGGAATCTGCTGATTCTATTGTAAAAGCGAATGAATGGGGGGCTTTTCCTGTTAAGGTTGAGGATGATTCGGCTGGATTCTGGTTTAAAGTAAAGGCTGATCCCGCTCTTCAAAAGGCCGGCATCTATCGGACAGCTATTACTTCAGGACTCATTGAGGGTCCTCCGGGGTTTGAAGAGGAAATCATTTCGGAATTCGGCTTCTTTCCTGTCCAGGATGATACCAGAGCCTTTAAAAAAGGCTGGCTTTCCAGGGACGAATACGAAGATATAAGTTCTCGCTTTGTGGGATGGGCTGCGGATGTCTCTCTTTTTATAAAAGAAAAATACCAGCCGGATCTGCTTATGTTCTATGCACCCCAGATTGACCATGAATCACATCATTACTTGATGACTGATCCAAGACAGCCTGAGTTTACCGAAAAAAGTTCAAAAAAACAGATGAAATATATTGAATGGTCCTACCAAATCGCTGATGATGTAATCGGAAAAACAATGAACAGCCTGAATGGAAATGACCACCTTTTAGTTGTCTCCGATCATGGAATGGAGCCTGTGCACACCATTCTTGCACCAAATACATTACTGAAGAAAGAAGGGCTTCTGAAAACCGATAAAAATGGCAAGATTGACGAGGAAGAATCAAAAGCAATTGCTGTTGCCAGCGGATCCGCTGCACAAATATACCTGAACAAAGACCTCTCAAAAGAAGAAAAAGAGCAGGTCGCCAAGCAAGTAGAACATCTTTTTAGCGAGTATCAAATAAAGCCCGAATTCAAAAAAGAGGTACTTACGCATTGCTTTGGAAGAATAGGCAATACTATCGTTCAAAGGCGTTTTAGCGATTTGGATCAAAAAACAAAACAATTCTTCAATTATTTGCTGCGAAAGAAGGAAAAGCCCTACAAAATAGAAAATGGCAGCCAACAGGAGAAGGACCACCCCAACGAAGGAGAAATCCTCTTGCTTGGCGCTAAAGGGTATATGATGGGCAGCGGACTGACGAAAGCCTCCATGCCTGCCATCGAACTGGGCAGCCATGGAGGCAACCCTGACCGAAAAGAACTGAAAGCAGTCTTTTTCGCGCATGGCCCTTCTTTTAAAAATAGCGAAAACATCGGCTCCATTGCAACACTTGATATTGCACCAACTGTTTATAATTTATTAGGGATACCAGCCCCAGGCTTCCTGGAAGGTGAAGTTTTGGAGGATGCACTTGAATAAGCGAGAGGACCTTGCGGAAAGCAAGGTCCTTTGTTTAAGAGTAAAAAGTATAAAATTTTGAACTTAGATAACTGTCTTGCGCAAGCAGCCTGCCGCACAGATCATCCACCACACTTGCAAGCCAAACCCTTACCAAACAAAAGACCCCTCTCCCCAAGAGATGAGTATGGCAATTTATATACAATCCAATTCCACCGTCACAGTGGTGCCTTCACCAATATTGCTTTCGATCCTCATTGAACCATGGTGTTCCTGAATAATTTTATTGCTGACTGTAAGGCCCAATCCAATCCCTTTATCTTTTGTTGTGTAAAAAGGCGTTCCAAGGTGTTTAAGCATTTCTGGATCAATTCCCGGCCCTTCATCCGAAAAAGCAATCTTCACCCGCTTGCTTTCGATTCTTTCCACCTCTATATTAACATTTCCGCCTTTCGGCATCGCTTCAATCGCGTTCTTGAGGAAGTTGACGAATACCTGCTTTAACTGGTGAAGCGAACACATTAGCAAAATTACTTCCTCATCATAATTTAGCTTTATTTGCACATTGTGGAGGAGAGCCTGCGGATGAAGCACGTTAATCGTGCTTTCCAAAACGGAGATTACATTCCCTTTTTCAAATTCGATCGCCTGAGGTTTGGCCAGTGACATAAATTCATTGACAATCATGTCGATCCGGTCAAGCTCCTCCATAATAATAGACAGGTAGTCATCCTGTTTTTTCAGGTTCACACTTGACTGAAGCAGCTTTGAAAAACCTTTTAAAGATGTAAGCGGATTCCGGATTTCATGGGCGACCCCGGCTGCCAGCTGGCCGATGATAGAAAGGCGATCCAGATTTCGCAATGCATTATCATTATTAACCCGATCCGTAATGTTTCTTCCTACAGCTACGAATAATTCGATCTCGCCTTTATCATTTAAAATAGGAGAAATGCTTGTTTCGACAAAAATTGTATCACCGTTAGCTGCCGATAGCTTAGTTTCGATCAGCTGCGGCTCACCCGTTTCCAATAGCTTATGAAACACTATGCTGAAGTTCTCTTTTTCCTCAGGCAACATAACGCTGCAGCAGTTCTTTCCTACAAGCTGCCGCGGTGAAAACCCCAGAATCTTCTCATGTGATGGCGATGCATAGATCAAGATTTGATCCCTCTTAAAAACTTTAATCATATCCGTCGTATTCTTTGTAATCAAATCATATAATTCACGCGTTTTTCTTAGCTCTCTTTCCAAAGTCTTTAAATCTGTCATATCGCGAAAAACGGCAAGGACCGCAATGATTTTTCCCTTTGAATTCCGAAAAGGAGAATAGGACACTGATATATCCAAAACTGATCCGTCCTGGTGATACCGCTGTGTCATGACATTGCTATACACCTTTCCAAGTTTAACGAGTTTAATAATACCCTTCACCTCTTTGGGATTTTGAAACTCTGTAAACTTTTTCCCGATTACTTCTTTTTCTGTATAGCCAAAAATTGTTGTATACATATGGTTTACTCTTATAAAACGATTTTCCATATCAATAATGGCAATCCCATCAGCAGTACAATTCAGAAACAAATCGATCAACTCATCAGGATTGGAATCAATAGAATCAATAGAATCACTTTCGTTTCCAAGAATCGGGAAACCACTTTCCAATGAGCTCACCCCATTTAAATACTCTATTAATTTCATTTTACAGAATTTTAAGATAAAAAACACGATTATCTTTAGGGAAACTCCATATTTTTGAATAGAATTGAAAAAAAGCAACTCCCCAAAGGTTAGTTGCTTTCTCGCAATTCTATTTTCGCTACTGCTTCACAGTGCATGGTCTGAGGAAACATATCTACTGGCTGCACTTCCACCGTCTTGTAGCCGCCATCCTCTAGAATCCGTAAATCCCTGGCAAGAGTTCCTGGATTGCATGACACATAGACGACTTTTGCCGGCTTCATGCTAAGAATAGTTTGCAGCAGGGCTTCGTCACAGCCTTTACGCGGGGGATCCACTATAAGCACATCTGCATTGTTGCCTTTTTTGTACCATTCCGGAATCACCTCTTCTGCTTTACCAACTGCAAATTCAGCATTCATGATTCCGTTGAGGGCAGCATTCCTCTTTGCATCCTCAATGGCTTCAGGCACGATTTCAACGCCGAAGACTTCTTTTGCCTTTTGCGCCAGGAAAAGGGAAATGGTTCCGATACCGCAATAAGCATCAATGACCTTTTCATCCCCGCTCAAGTCCGCATATTCCAGTGCCTTTTCATATAGTACCCTGGTTTGCTCAGGGTTTACCTGATAAAAGGAACGTGCAGAAATGGCAAATTGAATATCCCCGATATAATCATAGATCACTTCTTCGCCCCATAATACGCGGGTAACATCCCCCATGATCACATTCGTTTTTTTAGAATTGACATTATGCACAACTGACTTAACACCTTGAATGCTCGCGACAATCTCTTCGACAATCTTCTGCTTATGCGGCAATTCGTTTGATCTGGTGACCATTACAATCATGACCTCCCCGGTCACAAGCCCATAACGCGCCATTACGTGTCGCAGATCTCCTTTATGCCTTCCTTCATCATATGCACGGACCCCATAGCGACCGCAGATTTCCTTTACCTTTTGGACTGCCTCATCATTTTTTTCCTGCTGGATGAGACACTCTTTCATATCAATGATTTGATGGGTGCGATGCTGATAAAAACCGCCGATCAATCCGCCTTCCTGCTCGCCAATTGGCACCTGTGCTTTATTGCGATAGCGCCATGGGTCCATCATGCCAAGCACGGGATGAACCTTTACATTTTCAAGCCTTCCCATCCTGGTCAGCACATCCCTGACTTGTTTTTCCTTTGCAAGCAGCTGGCCTTCATAACTTAAGTGCTGAAGCTGGCAGCCCCCGCATTCTTTGTAAATTGGACAGGAAGCATCGACCCTGAATGGGCTTTCTTCGTATGTTTCAATCAGGCGCCCGAATCCGTAACTCTTATTGACTTTTACAACCTTTATTTTTGCTTTTTCTCCAGGAAGCCCATTCGGCACAAACAGCGGATAGCCCTCTACCTTGGCAACGCCTTCTCCCTCATGGGTTAAGTCTTCAAAAACAACATCTATAAAATCATTTTTTTGCACCGGTAATGTTCTGCTCATCTTTTTCTTCCTTTTCAGCTTAATTCCGTGACCTCTTTGACTAGAGAGATTGTATCACAAAACAGCATGAAATACGAAATTAGATACCGCCTTTTCTTGATTGCCATGTTTTAAGAAAATCATAAGTTTTATTTGCAGCTTTTCCTGATCTATTTACCAGTTCATGCATCCTCTTTGGAAAACGCCTGATCCTATTTGCATTTTCATAAACTTTCCAGATACTATCCTACTACAACAAAAAGCCCGCTCCAGGAGCGGACTTTTCTTATCATGATTTACCTTGCCCAATCTGTCGGGCGGTCTTCTTCACGGATCTGGTCAATTGGGACGAAGACCTCCAAGTGCCTGTATAGATTAACAAATTCAGCCGGAAGAAGCCCGCCAAATTCACCATCAAGGTTTAGCTGCACTTTTTCCTTCGATTGGACTTTTATCCGGTTTGCCTGTGTATAAATTACGTTCGGATCTTTTATATGCTCACCGCGCACTGCCATAGTGGCAATGCGAATGAAGTCTGCCAGATTTGTTTTCTTTAAAATCAGCAGAGAGAACAATCCATCATTAATGCAGGAATCCGGGGCAAGCCTTTCAAAGCCGCCAACCGAATTGGTTAATCCCACAAGGAAAAGCATAGCTTCTCCTTCAAAGATTTTTCCGTCAAATTCGATGCTAACTTCAGTTGATCGGAAGGAAGGAAGCATTTCAATGCCTTTTAAATAATACGCAAGCTGGCCGATCATTGTTTTGAGCTTGCTTGGCACTTCATATGTCAGCTCAGTCAGCCTTCCGCCGCCGGCAATATTAATAAAATATTTATCGTTAATCCTTCCGATATCAACAGGGATTGTATCGCCTCTAACAATAATATTTGCGGCCGCCTCCACATCCCTTGGAATATGGAGTGCTCGTGCGAAATCATTTGTAGTTCCAGTCGGGATGATCCCCAGGCGCGGCCGATACTCCTGTTCAGCCAGGCCGTTTACAACCTCATTGATCGTCCCGTCTCCGCCTGCCGCAATCACTAAATCATAGCGGCGCTCGACAGCTGTCCGTGCAGCGATTATTGCGTCCCCTTCGGCTGTTGTGGCATGGCATGAGGCTTCATAGCCTGCCACTTCCAACTTTTGCAGGACCTCCGCCAAATGCTTTTTAAAAATTTCGCGGCCTGAGGTCGGATTATAAATAATTCTTGCTCTTTTCATAGCCCATCATCCTATTATTTAATCAACTTGTCTTAATCCGTTTATATAATTCCATCATTTAACATCATAGCGAATAGAATTGCCCTTAGCAAATTTTCACGTTTACTTCCGGTTTCTATTCTATTCACTTCTGCCTCTTTTCTCAAGTAGCAGACAACACAAAAGAAGTATACCCTCATTAGGCACAAAAGTATCCTGATTAAGCATTATTTTTAAAAAGAATGGTGAGCTATGTCCCTTATGATCGGCAATGCTCCAATCTGGGCTGGCAAGTCCCAGATCCACTGCTAAAATAAACTATTAAGTCTTTTTTATTTTAAGATAATTATATTGAATTTCCAAACTCTTAACACAATGTTAAGAGTTACTCCCAGTTGAAATTTTCAGTTTTGTTTTTAGACCCACCCAGCATTTTTAGCAGGCCCCAAATAAGCAGCAGGCAGACAAAAGCGATCGAAAAAAAGCGCGCAAACCAAGTTTCTCCAGCAGAAACAGACTTTTGTTTTGCTGTCTCATTTACAAGAGGGACTTCTTTGTTACTCTCTTCTGCAATTTGGGTCATGATTAGACTAAGAAAATCATCCTTTCCCGGCATGGACGGCAATAAATGGTCCGCTTCATCCATCGCAGCAAGATAAACTTCCAGACACTGATCGCATAGATAGAGATGATCTTCATAGACTTCGCGCTCTTTGACACCAAGCTCATTTTTCACATATTTCAGCCATTCTTCCAATGAATAATGATCCATGAAAAATCCATCTCCTTCCATTGCTTTATCAGCGATGAACACCTCAATGCTTTTTATTATATCCTGCCGGGTATTTTATCGGTTACATTCATCCATTCATATGATAAAAAAGGGCATTTCTATATATAACTTCGAAATAAGAGCTCTTTTTTTGAGTGCCGTAATAATCATAATTGAGAGAACCCTGCAATTCAATCGTTTTAATATAGAAAAACCCTCACGAAATGAGAGTCAATTAGATTCCAAAATGCAAACATTGCAAACATAAGGGATCGTATGTGCTGCGCGGGCGCCAAATTGAGAATCAAACTCTTTTAATAATGCTGATGGAAGATCCTTGGCTGCAAAAAATTGATTAAGCCATTTTTCATTGCTGAAGGATGCTTTGAAGTCCAGTTTATAAAAGTCTCTAAGTTCAAATCCATTATCCCGCCATTCAGTAAACCACTCAACAGGATACCCATTAATTTCATGCCGGGACTCCATACCTGATGGCCAGATGTTCTCGCCTAAAAAATTTTCAAGTGCTCTAATTGTCGTTTCTACTGGCTCGCCGTCCCGCAAAATTCTGGAATCGGCAACAATTAATTTCCCCTTCGGCTTTAAAATGCGCCTTATCTCCTTCAATGCCCGTTCACGTTTAAACAGGTGCCACGCTTGATAAACTGTCACCATATCATAGCGGCTTTCCTCTAAATCTAGATTTTGCGCCGATCCTTTTACGTAAGGGATCTGTACAAAGCGTTCCTTACTGAACCGTTTGGCTTCTTCAAGCAATTCCTCCGATAGTTCCACGCCAATTACGTCTGCATTTCTAAGCTTTAATTTTCTTGTTAGAGTTCCTGTCCGCGCACCTATATCAGCAACTTTCTTTCCTTCAAATGAAATGCCTCTCATATTTAAGCTCTCAAAAAAACTGATTGGAATCTGCTTTTTGAATGGCACAAGACCTTTTTTTGCCTGTCCCATATTCGTTACCATACCACTCACCGCCCTATATTCTAATAATTATAAATTTAACCTTAAACACAACCATTATATGGTAAACTGTAAGCGTTGACAATAATTGAGGGGGTTCCAGGAAATTATTTATTAAAAGTTGGCTGAAGTGCGGCCTTGTATGAATATATTATTTAAAAAGGATTGATACGATGACGTTACTAATTTTTCTGGCAGCGTATTTGATTGGATCGATTCCCACTGCATTATTAGTTGGCAAGTATGCGTTTCAGATCGATATCCGGGAACATGGAAGCAATAATCCGGGGGCGACCAACACACTGCGGGTACTTGGAAAAAGAGCAGCTATTGTAGTGCTCCTTGTCGATATTGGCAAAGGGGCACTGGCTGCAGCTTTGCCAATCATGCTGCAGCTTGATGCAGATCCGCTAATGGCTGGCATGGTTGCTGTATTTGGGCATTGCTTTCCTATTTTCGCTGGCTTTAGGGGCGGCAAAGCCATAGCCACCACGGCAGGTGCCTTGCTTGTCGCAAATATTTGGTTGTTTTTCATTGCCTATCTTTCATTTATTGCTATCATCTATGCAACAAAGTATGTATTTTATGGGTCCCTTGCAGTTGGTGCCTCTTTACTGGCTTACTCCATTTTTACACCAGGGCGTGAGCATGAACTTATCTTTTCTATTTTCCTTTTATTTCTAATTTTCCTGCACCGCTCAAACATTAAAAACTTTATAAACAGAAAGGAACCTAAAATAACGGATAAAAGCTTAAAGAATGACAGAATCCCTCCTAGAGATACTAAGAAAAGAGCCTAAAACAGGCCCGGATGCCATCTTTTTTCGGCTTTCGGGCTTTTTTTATGTTTTTCACATGAAAGCAGCCCCTGTAGCAAATCCTTTGAATAATGTTTATGATAAAGGGAGTCTATAGTGTGTATGATAATGACAATATAAACCAGCGGCGATTTTTTTACAAGAGGGTTTATTTCTTTAGAATATGGGTATATGAAGTGAGTTAATGTGTATTTAAACTAAAGGCTCTGTTAATTTCGCGGTCTAATCAAGGGTGCAAACATCAACAAGGAGCGTTAGCACAGACAAAATATGATTCGTACTTTTACATATCAATATCAGGGGGCAATGGGATGACAGAAGAAGGCTTAATACTTCAAACAAAGATAGATGGATTTGATTTTAATTGGGATCTTGATAAAGGACTATTTAATTTTGAAGGCGAAGATGCCGTCCTGTTTTGGATTAAATCAGCGATGAAGAGCTTTTTTGATACGATTGAAGAAATTTCAGGAAAAGAAATGTCCAGCCTTGTCCTTGAAACGACTGGATTCAGGCAAGGGATGGTTGTAGGTGAATTTTTCAGGAACTTGGGTCTTCCTGCAGCGGAAGTAGCAAATATTATTCCGCGAATTTACGCTTCAGCCGGCTGGGGAAAATTTACGATAACCGACTTGGATCCGGAAGCAATGACAGCCAAAGTCCGTACTGTGGACAGCTGGGAATATAAAATAAATAAAGAACAAGGAAAAACTGAATCAGGCTCGTTCCTTTCCGGGCATTTTGCCGGCATCTTTTCTGCTGTATTCGGAACAAGCCTTTGGTATAAAAAAGTGAAAGACCAACTGGGTAACCAGGAGTACACCGAACTGGATTACTTCCCTTCAACGGTTACCGTGGAAGAAAATATCCACGCATTAGCCAGACGCGAGGAATCTCAAAAAATCAGCGAGCTTGAAAAACTAGTGGAAGACCGGACAAGAGACCTAAAAGAGCTTGTAAAGGAAATCTCTTCTCCCGTGATCCCCGTTTTAGATGGAATTGTCGTTGTGCCTTTATTGGGAAGATATGATGAATTCCGTTCAGAGGAACTGGTTGATAAAACCCTGCACAGTTTGCCAAAGCACCAAGCTGACTGCCTGATTTTGGATTTGACGGGATTGAACCAATCCATCGGCACCTACACTGTAGAGTTTTTAAGCAAACTTGCAGCTGCGGCCAACCTTATTGGTACTGAAACCATCCTTGTTGGCATCTCACCAGAACTTGGCACAAAGATTACTGAAACAAGTTTCAATCTTTCCAAATTCAATTGCTTCACCAACCTGCAGCACGGCATCTATTATGCCCTTTCAAAAAAAGGCAGGAAAATATTCTAATAAAGTGAAACTTCAATCAGTAGGGGGGCTTTATCCCCCACTGATAGTTAGTTGAGGCCCACAGGACAGAAGGTTTCGTCAGTAAATCTTTTGGCACGAAGAAAAAAGCGGTAGCTTTTTTTGAGGATAATCATCGCACGACCGAAAGCGGCAGCTCTTAGGAGGACAAGGCTAGTCTTTGTTCTCTATCTGGCCTTTACATTCAAAACAACCCTCCGCCACATTATGCTTTCTTGGGTGCTCCCCTGTATTTAGCTTCTCGCAGTTCGAGGACATAAGCTTCCAAATTCGGCATCCCCATTTCTTTTGCAATTCTGATCTCTTTTTCAATATCATAAGGGACACGAACGATTTCAATTGAAAAAGGTGCAGGGTCCTTTGAGCGATATTCTCCATGCAGAATGGCATAAGTCGCCTGCGGAATATCAAGGGAATTTCCCACACTTCCAGTATTAAACAGCGTTTTTTGCGGTTGGATCGGTTCAATAAGGGCAGCATGGATATCCCCGAATCCCACCACATCCGGAGTCATTCCTCTTTCACCTGCATTAATGTTCTCTGTATTCTCAAACATGGCCAGCTTTTCTTCATGAGAATCGCGCATCGGCACAACACGGTGATAGATGCTTTTCGCTGAAGCATGATAAAGCCTTATATATTTACCGCTCATATAAAAATCATGATGAAATGGCAGCGTGCTCAAATATGCCAAGGTCTCTTCCCCAAGCTGCCTTTGATGCCATTTCCCATCTTCGAAATCGAGCGGCTTCTGCATAAAATCATCCCAATTGCCAAGAAGGACCACTTCGCAGGTCTCCCTTATCCGCTCAACTGCCTTTCGGGAATTCGGTCCTTTTCCAATCAAATCACCTAGGCAGAAGATCGTCCCAATTCCACGCTCGCGGATATTTTCCAAAACAGCTTCGAGTGCTGTCATATTGCCATGTATATCTGAAATCACTGCCACTTTCCCCATCTACTGTCTCCTCCTTACTGTACCTATGTATTTCTCCAAAACTCACCAGCTTCCTCTATCATTCCTAAAAATAACCAGCACCATTTACAAAATTTGATTTTTCCCCATACCGCCATTCCATTAAAAATATGGTAAAATAACAGCAGGCAAAAAACCATTATTACATATAGAAGGAGTAGGAATTATGTCAAAAGTATTTGTATTCGGGCACAAAAACCCAGACACAGACTCGATCTGCTCAGCTCTTGCTTATGCTGAATTAAAAAACAAATTAGGCGTTGATGCTGAACCAATCCGCCTGGGCCAAGTAAATGAAGAAACTCAATTTGCTTTAAATTACTTTAAAGCGGAAGCTCCCAGCCTGGTTGAGGACGTTTCAAAAGAAGCAAGCGAAGTCATCCTTGTTGACCATAACGAATTCCAGCAAAGCGCAGACGATATCAGAGATGTAAAAATCCTGGAGGTTATCGATCACCATCGAATTGCAAACTTTGAAACAAGCGATCCGCTCTATTACCGGGCGGAGCCGGTTGGCTGCACAGCAACGATCCTAAACAAAATGTATAAAGAAAACGGAGTGGAAATCAGCAAAGCAACAGCTGGCTTAATGCTATCTGCCATCATTTCCGATACCCTTTTATTCAAATCTCCTACCTGCACAGATCAGGACACTGCAGCAGCACGCGAGCTTGCTGAAATGGCTGGCGTAAATGCTGAAGAGTATGGCTTGGAAATGCTGAAAGCAGGTGCAGACCTAAGCAGCAAATCTGTAAAAGAACTAGTTTCCCTTGATGCGAAGGAATTCCAGATGGGCAGCTATAAAACAGAGGTTGCACAAGTGAATGCTGTAGATCTGAATGATGTTTTAAGACGCCAGGCGGAATTGGAAGCAGTCATTTCCGAAACCATTACCCAGAAAGAACTCGACTTGTTCGTCTTTGTTTTAACAGACATCCTAAACAACGATTCAGTCGCAATCGCACTTGGTAAAGAAGCAGCAGCTGTTGAAAAAGCTTATAATGTAGTACTTGAAAATAACAAAGCCTTATTAAAAGGCGTTGTTTCACGTAAAAAGCAAATCGTTCCGCCCCTTACAAACGTATTGGCTGGTAAATAAGAGAGAAGCAGTGCCGAAATGGGCACTGCTTTTTACTTATCCAGCAAATCTCCGGTCCCGCTCACAAGCTTCATCATAAGTTCCTTCACTGTCAACGCTTCAGCTAGCCTCACTCCCTGTCCAGACCACAAGAACATAAACTCCGGTCGCTCCAATTTGGCAGCCTGTTTTCTGAGTGGAGCTGTCATATCGTTTTGAAGCGGATAAGGCAATGCGGGCTGGCCATCCATCTCTTCGATAAACCGATTGCCAACTCCTCGTGCCAGCTTTCCAGAAAAAGCTTTTGTCAATGCCGTCTGCTCTTCTGTAGCGTGAAGGAATGCATTTTTATATAACGGATGAGCCCCGCTTTCCCGGCAAGTTAAAAATGCCGTGCCAAGCTGAACACCCGCTGCTCCGAGCATCAGCGAAGCAGCAATTCCGCGTGCATCCATTACTCCACCTGCGGCGACCACAGGACAATTAATTGCATCTGCAACCTGCGGGATAAGCGCCATGGAACCGACCAGTCCGCTTTCTTCTTTATGAAAAGTGCCCCGGTGACCGCCAGCCTCACTTCCCTGCGCAACAATCAGGTCTGCTCCAGCTTCTTCCCACTCTACTGCTTCATTTACATTCGTTGCTGTTCCTGCAACAACCGTACCCCGTTTTTTTAATTCATGAAGAGTCGTTGAATCAGGTATGCCAAACGTAAAGCTGCAGACCGGAACACCTTCCTCCCATACAACCTCCAACTTTTTTCTATAAATTGATTCATAATCCCTTCCAGGCAAAGACGGCTTCTCCTCCAAGCCCAGCTCAATGCTGTACCTGGACAGAATCTCTTCCATTCTCTGAATCTCATCAGCTTCTGCCGATGCCCCCAGATCAGGAACGAATAGATTCACGCCAAAAGGTTTCTCTGTCAGACTCCGAATCCTTCTAACATCTTCTCTCACCTCTTCAGGCATCATATAGCCAGCCCCCATATTGCCAACCCCGCCGCTATTGGATACCTCGATGATTAATTGAGGGGTTGTCATTCCTCATGCCATCGGCGCCTGAAAAATCGGATATGTTAACCGAAGCTTTTCCGTTAATTGATTTCGGTTCCAGCCCACTGTTAACTCCCCCTTCCTCGATTATTTTCCCGAAACTAAAGTATTGATTATACTATCTGCAACTGTATGCCAGACTTCAGAGTCTTCTTGATATGTCGCAGTCAGCCTCTTGTACATGCTCATTTGTTTTTCATTGAAATCTTCAGCATCTTTAGCCGGAAGATTCCTCCTTTCTTCATCCACAAGCTGCTGTACTCGTTTGGCCCTCGGACCCCAAACTGCAGACTCCTTTCCCTTTTGATTTATAAAAATAAAAATCGGTATGGCCCTGGAGGTTCCATTAGTAAGGTACTGGTCCATCAGCTCCAGATTTTCATCCCGCAAAATAAAACATACTTCGTTGCCGATTTCCTCTGCAACTCTCAGCAGGATTGGATTGTTCAGCATAGCATCCCCACACCAATCTTCCGTTATGGCAATAGCCTTCATGCCATTTCCCTTTAAATCTGCCAGTCTTTTTTTTTCTTCATCTGACAAGGAAAAACGGTCATAGATCAACTTCATTTATTCTTTATTTACTTTCATGCGGTCTATATATTCTTGTGTACCCAGTCCCTTTGAATGCCAGTCCATTAACTCCATATTTTACACTCCTTATTCTGATTGCCTTTCATTCTTATTCTTTAATTTCCCCTGACATTCCTGCCCACTCATTCAATGCATTTCCTGTAAAACAATGTAAAACCACATCTTTTCCTGGGAAATAGAGAGACATTTTGTCGAACAACTTATATGTAAAAGAGCTGATGGATTAGATTGACCATCAGCTCTTTATTAACAGTACTATCGTTTTTTGATTTCCTCTTGTAAAAGCTTATTTACAAGAGGCGGATTTGCCTGGCCTTTTGTTGCTTTCATAATCTGGCCGACAAGGAATCCGATCGCCTTTTGTTTTCCGTTTTTAAAATCCTCGATGGATTGCGGATTCGCATCAAGTGTTTCGCCAATAATTTTCAGGAGAGCACCTTCGTCAGAAATTTGGACAAGGCCTTTTTCCTTAACGATTGTTTCAGGATCTCCTCCGTTTTCGACTAACTCTTTGAAAACAGTCTTAGCAATCTTAGATGAGATCGTGCCGTTTTCAATTAATTTAATCATACCGGCAAGTCCCTCAGGTGTAAGAGCAATGTCACCCAGTTCTTTTTGCTCGGCGTTCAAGTAGGCAGACACCTCACCCATTACCCAGTTGGAGGCCTGTTTCGCTTCTGCTCCGGCATTAACTGCTGCTTCAAAAAAATCGGATGTTTCTTTTGTAACAGTCAAAACAGCTGCATCATAAGCAGGCAATCCAAGCTCTTCAATATATCGGTTCTTTCTTTGATCCGGAAGCTCAGGGATTTCTGCGCGGATTCGCTCTTTCCATTCTTCATCGATATGGATATCCAGCAAATCCGGCTCAGGGAAATAACGATAATCATCCGAACCTTCTTTTACCCTCATAAGAATCGTCGTATTTGTCGCTTCATCATAGCGGAGGGTTTCCTGCTGGATTGTTCCGCCAGAATTCAGGATCTGCTCCTGGCGTTTTTCCTCGTATTCCAGCCCTTTGCGTACAAAGTTGAAAGAGTTCAGGTTCTTAAGCTCAGTCTTTGTACCGAATTCCTCCTGCCCGACAGGACGAAGGGAAATATTCGCATCACAGCGAAGTGAGCCTTCCTCCATTTTACAATCGGATACGCCTGTGTACTGGATAATCGATTTCAATTTTTCCAGATAAGCGTATGCTTCATTCGGTGTGCGGATATCCGGTTCAGATACGATTTCGATCAATGGTGTACCCTGGCGGTTATAGTCCACCAGAGAATATCCTTTTTCATGGCTAAGCTTTCCTGCATCCTCTTCAAGATGAATGCGTGTGATTCCGATTTTTTTCTTATAGCCATCCACTTCAATTTCAATCCAGCCATGCTCGCCGACCGGCTGATCAAATTGCGAAATCTGATAAGCTTTCGGGTTGTCTGGGTAAAAGTAGTTTTTTCGGTCAAACTTTGTCACAGGCGCTATTTCGCAATTTAAAGCCATTGATGCCTTCATCCCAAATTCTACTGCCTTTTTATTGATAACCGGCAAAACGCCAGGATAGCCTAGATCAACGACCGTTGTATTAGAGTTCGGCTCAGCACCAAAATGGTTTGGGCTGGCAGAAAAAATTTTAGAATCCGTTTTTAGCTCTACGTGTACTTCAAGTCCGATAACCGTTTCATATTTCATGACTTTTCCCCCCTTACAGTCCCGGTTTTTGTTTATGATAGTCAGTTGCCTGCTCAAATGCATGCGCTACACGGTATACAGTGCTCTCGTCGAAATGCTTTCCGATAATTTGGAGGCCAAGCGGCAATCCATTTGAGAATCCGCACGGCACGCTGATTCCCGGTACACCTGCAAGGTTAACAGGTATGGTTAAAATATCATTTGCATACATCGTCATCGGATCTGACGTATTTTCACCGACTTTAAAAGCTGGAGTCGGTGCAGTTGGCCCAATGATGACGTCATACTTTTCAAACACATTTTCAAAGTCCTGCTTAATAAGCGTACGAACTTTTTGTGCCTTCTTATAGTAGGCATCATAGTATCCAGAGCTTAGGGCGAATGTCCCAAGCATAATACGACGCTTCACTTCATCACCAAAGCCTTCCGCTCTTGTCTGTTTATATAAATCAATTAAGTTCTCAGGCTGAGGGGTACGGTATCCATAGCGAACGCCATCAAAGCGTGCCAGGTTTGCCGAAGCCTCTGAAGAAGATAGCAGATAATAGGTTGCCAGTGCATATTTTGAGTGAGGAAGCGAAACCTCTTCCCAAGATGCCCCCAATTTTTCTAACACTTTTAGTGCATCCATTACAGACTGGCGGACGCTCTCTTCAACACCTTCTGCAAGATACTCTTTCGGTACAGCGATCTTCAAGCCTTTTACGTCCCCAGTTAAGCTTTCCGCATAGCTTGGGACCTCGACATTTGCTGAAGTCGAATCCATTGAGTCCACCCCGGAAATTGCCTGAAGCAGATAAGCGTTATCTTCAACCGTACGGGTAATCGGTCCAATCTGATCCAATGATGACGCAAAGGCAATTAAGCCAAAGCGGGATACCCTGCCATATGTCGGCTTCAACCCAACTACTCCACAGTAGGAAGCTGGCTGCCTGATGGAACCGCCTGTGTCCGATCCAAGTGAAAACAAAACTTCCCCAGCAGCAACAGAAGCTGCAGAACCGCCTGAAGAGCCACCTGGGACTCTTTCCAGGTTCCAAGGATTGCGGGTCACTTGAAAGCCTGAGTTTTCAGTTGATGAACCCATTGCAAATTCATCCATATTCAACTTTCCGATTGCAATCGTTTCTGCATTATGTAGTTTGGATGCAACAGTCGCATCATAAATCGGATCAAAATTCTCAAGGATTTTACTCGCACTTGTTGTTCGAATCCCTTTTGTTACGATATTATCCTTCACCCCGATTGGCATGCCAAAGAGAAGCCCTTTTGCTTCATCTGTTCCGATCTTATCATCCATCTTCTTTGCTGCCTCACGGGCTCTCTCTTCATCAAGCGTTAAAAAAGCCTGTACCTTGTCTTCCACCACACCGATACGCTTGTACGATTCGCTGACAAGGTCGGTAACCGTGATTTCCTTCTTATGTAAAAGCTGATGAAGCTCAGAAACCTTATGGTCAAATAAACTCACCATTTTCCCCTCCTACTCAATAATGGACGGCACCTTAATATAGCCATACTGATGTTCCGGCGCATTTTTCAGAACTTCTTCTTGCAGAAGCCCCTTTTCCGCCTTGTCTTCTCTCATCACATTTTTCATATCAAGAACATGGGATGTTGGTTCTACATTGTCTGTATCAAGCTCATTTAACAGCTCTGCAAACGAAATCATTTTATCCAGCTGTTCCTTATAAGCTGCAGCCTCTTCCTCAGTCATTGCAAGTCTTGCCAAATGTGCAACATGCTTGACCTGATCAGTCGAAATTCTCGACATAAATGCCACCTCCAAAAATTCAATTCTGCCAATGCACAATAATTATGATCATACCAAACTTTCGCGCGTTAAAGCAACACGCGCGCCGTCTGTTTCAACAATCTTCTGCTTATTTTACCACGAGTTGAGCTAATTGTGTGTTTACATCAGGCAGCTATTCAAATATAAGAAGCGAGCAGCGCCACATAACACTGCTCGCTTTCCTATTTGCCCCGCTTAAATAGCTTCGCAAAAATCCCGCCAGTTGCCTTTTTAGCCTCCGCCTTTACTGTTTTTCGCCCCACGAAGATTTCGGGTTTATCGATCGCATAATCATGTGCAAGAACCAAGCCAATTTCTGAATTATGCTCTTTGTTGGTGACGATTGTATATTCGACCTTATATTTTGAAGCCACTTTGATATATTTCGATAAGTATGAGTAGCTCATATTTCCATTCAGGTAAAGATGCGCCTGCCTGTTGGCTTTCAATTCTTCTTCGACTTGCGGATAGATCCCATCTTCCCGTAACTGCGGCTGCTTGAGTGCAATAACAACCCTCTCCCGGAGCGTTCCCAGGAACTTTCGCCGCTCATCAGGTTTTACCTGTTTTTGCCCATGTATCCCCTGCTGAAGATAATCATCTATATTTTCGGCCACTGTAAAACCTCCGCTCTCTTATGATGTGTTTACCTTCCATTCTACTGCATTATAATATGTATGTTCTTTATAGTTAGACGGTGCTAGTTTAATTTTAACCCCTTTATAGTAAAAAAAAAACTCTCTTCAGTCGAAGAGAGGACAAAACAGGAGAATATACAGGTTAAAAAATCAAGTTCCTAACGATAAAATTACACAATCAGATTAAGCTTCCTGCTTTTCAGTTGTGAACTGTTTTTCTTCTGTCGAACCCTTTAATGCGGTAGTTGAAGAAGTTCCGCCAGTGATGACCATTGAAACCTGGTCAAAATAGCCTGTGCCCACTTCACGCTGGTGCCTTGTAGCTGTGTAACCGTGCTGTTCGCTTGCAAATTCAGCCTGCTGGAGTTCAGAGTAAGCAGCCATTCCGCGATCTTTATAGCCGCGAGCTAATTCAAACATACTGTGATTAAGGGCATGGAAGCCTGCCAAAGTTACGAATTGGAATTTGTAGCCCATTTTTCCGAGTTCCACCTGAAACTTCGCAATCGTCTCGTCATCAAGCTTCTTTTTCCAGTTGAAAGATGGGGAACAGTTATAAGCCAGCAATTTGCCCGGGAACTTTTCATGGATTGCTTCAGCAAAGCGCCTTGCTTCTTCTAAGTCCGGTTCAGATGTTTCACACCATATAAGATCAGCATAAGGAGCATAGGCAAGTCCCCGAGCGATCGCTTGATCAAGCCCCGCCGTAGTGCGGAAGAATCCTTCGGGGGTACGTTCTCCTGTGATGAAAGGTGCATCATAAGGATCAACATCGCTTGTAATTAAATCTGCAGCATTTGCATCTGTCCGGGCCATGATGATTGTCGGAACACCCATAACATCAGCAGCAAGCCTTGCAGAAGTCAGATTTTTAACAGCTGTCTGTGTTGGCAGCAATACTTTTCCGCCGAGATGGCCGCACTTTTTCTCCGAAGATAGCTGATCTTCAAAGTGAACGCCGCCTGCTCCAGATTCAATCATGCCTTTCATGAGCTCAAATACATTCAGCTGTCCCCCAAAGCCAGCTTCAGCATCAGCTACAATCGGTGCAAACCAGTCAATGGAATTGTCGCCTTCCATATGATGGATCTGGTCAGCACGCTGAAGTGCCTGGTTAATTCTTTTAACAACGCTAGGAACACTGTTAGCGGGATATAAGCTTTGGTCGGGATACATATTCCCAGAAAGGTTGGCATCCGCAGCTACCTGCCAGCCGCTTAAGTATATGGCTTTTAGCCCCGCCTTCACCTGCTGAACAGCCTGATTGCCCGTTAACGCCCCCAAGGCATTTATGAAGTCTTCTTCATTGACAAGCTTCCAAAGCTTCTCTGCACCATGGCGCGCTAACGTATGTTCAATGTCGATGGATCCTCTTAATTTGATAACATCCTCCGCAGTGTACGGCCTTTCAATTCCGTTCCAGCGTTCATTCATTTCCCAGCTTCCCTGCAATTGACGCACTCTTTCATCTGCCATTTGATTAAATCCTCCTTTAAATTAGAAAAAATCAGCTTTCAGCAAACTCTCAGATGAATAACGTTGTTGTTACATAACAGATATAAAAATACTAATCTGTCATATAATTAATCTATGCTGTTATAAAACAATTAATTATCTATGTTTTGTATTATATAACAGAAATTTCGGAATAGGAACCCCTTTTTTTTATAATTTTTTGAAAAGTTTAAACTAATTGAAAATACCCTTTTTTGGATATTTTGTTTAATGTGTTAGGGTGAGAATCTTTTTACAAGGAAATTTAGGCTGATAACCTGTGCAATATAATCTATTTTTCCAAACGCTTACCAGAGATGACAAAAGATTGGAGACGCTGGCAGCTCGCAAAATTTCGGTTAGGCTGCTCAGCTTCTTAAACTGCTTTCAAGCCTAGACTCAAGTTTAAGAACAAACATGCCGAAAATTTTTTAAGAAATTTCAAAAAAACTAATGTCTAACTTGAGAGAGGCCAAAAAACGCGATCATTTTTTGTTTTTTCCGAAAAAAACACGCCTTTTCATTAACTTAATTTTATAAATTTAAATGAATAGATATGTTGATATGTGAGATATAACAGCAAATTAATGCGATTTTACGTATTTTTATACATTTTAAAAATAATAGTATCATAGCTTTTTTGTTCCTCTAACTATATTATGTTATGATAAATAAGGTCTTTTCAAAGAGACCTACACCCCGATTCAAGTTTTTCACAAACACAAAACTGTATGTTACTGTATAAAGGGGACTTTTTTCACGTATGTATTAAGGGGGACAATTCTAAAGGAGGAGGTGAACATATGGATTTCACTGTAGCGACTTGGCTATGGCTTCTAATTCCAATGCCCTTGTTGATTGTGTTATCGGGCATCACTTATTTTACAGAGACAAGGAGAGGATAAACTAGTATGGATATCAATTTACCCACGTTAATTGCGATTATTGTTTATCTGGTCGGCATGCTGTTAATTGGTTTTCTTGCAGCAAGAATGACCAAAGATTTATCTGATTATGTTTTAGGCGGAAGACGCCTTGGAGCTGGAGTGGCGGCTTTAAGTGCCGGGGCATCCGATATGAGCGGCTGGCTGATGCTTGGATTGCCTGGTGCTGTTTATTTAGGCGGCATGGGCGAGATTTGGCTTCCGATTGGTTTGGCAGTCGGTGCTTACCTAAACTGGCAGTTTGTTGCTAAGCCATTACGTGTATATACGGAAGTGGCTAACGATTCGATTACAGTTCCCGGTTATTTTGAAAACCGATTCCATGACACCTCTAAAATACTTCGTGTCGTTTCTGCAATTGTTATACTAATCTTTTTCACATTCTACACTTCTTCCAGCCTTGTTGGCGGTGCCATTCTGTTAGAGAATTCATTTGGAATGGACTACACGGTTGCACTTTGGGTTGGGGCTGCAGTCATTCTATCTTACACTTTCTTTGGAGGATTTTTGGCTGCCAGCTGGACAGACTTCATTCAAGGTATTTTAATGTTCCTCGCTTTGATCATTATTCCGATTGTTGCTATCCGGGAACTTGGCGGATGGAATGAGACAGTAGAGCAAATCGGCACAATTGATCCAACTCACCTGGATGTTGCTGCAGGAGCCACTTTTGTTGGTGTTGCTTCACTATTGGCCTGGGGACTTGGCTATTTTGGACAGCCGCATATCCTTGTCCGCTTTATGGGATTAAAATCAACAAATGACGTACCTAAAGCGCGTTTCATCGGTATGACGTGGATGGTTCTTTCGCTATTTGGAGCTCTGTTTGTAGGATTTGCAGGTATCGCTTACTTTGCAGATACCCCACTTAATAATTCTGAAACAGTATTCATCATGTTTTCTCAAGTTTTATTTAATCCATGGGTAGCAGGATTTTTATTAGCAGCCATTCTCTCAGCAATCATGAGCACGGTTGACTCTCAATTGCTCGTTTCTTCTAGTGCATTGGCACAGGATTTCTATAAATCTATCTTTAGAAGAAATGCTTCCAAGAAGGAAGAAATGATTGTTGGCAGAATTGCTGTACTGGGCATTGCAGTTATTGCAATCTTTTTAGGGTATAACCCAGAAAGCAAGGTATTGGAACTCGTTAGTTATGCTTGGGCAGGATTCGGTGCTGCTTTCGGGCCAGTCATCATCCTGAGCCTATTCTGGAAGCGCATGACGCGCAATGGTGCTCTTGCCGGCATTATTGTTGGTGCTGTTACCGTTATTGGCTGGAAGCAAATTAGCGGAGGCATTTTCGACCTTTATGAATTGGCGCCCGGCTTCTTGTTTGCTGGTTTATCGATTATCATCGTCAGCCTTCTAGACAAAGAACCTTCAAAAGAAGTACAAGAGCAATACAATCAGTTCAAATCCATTTTAAAGAAATAGCATAAAAAAAATCCCTCTTCACCAAAGTGAAGGGGATTTTTTTATATTACAAACTAAGAATTTTTTAACGTCGATAACTGTCTAGCTCCACAAAGAACGCTTCTGAAGCTTCATCATCGCACAACCGAAAGCTGCAGCTTTTTTTAGAGGAGTGGCGTTCTTAGTCTGCGTTCCTTTGTGGGCAAGACGCTTACGCTATTCTTAATACATTTCAGAAGTTGTCTTCGCCTGCATATGCAGAAGAATGTAGTCAGGGCCACCCGCTTTGGAGTCTGTTCCTGACATGTTGAAGCCGCCGAATGGCTGGTATCCAACGATGGCTCCTGTACAGCCGCGGTTGAAGTATAGGTTTCCAACATGGTAATCTTCGCGCGCTTTTTGGATATGCTCACGGTTCTTC
This sequence comes from Cytobacillus sp. NCCP-133, assembly GCF_026011715.1. Taxonomy (GTDB): domain Bacteria; phylum Bacillota; class Bacilli; order Bacillales; family Cytobacillaceae; genus Cytobacillus. The sequence continues at coordinate 97,908 of NZ_BRVM01000015.1, forward strand.
GTGATAACAGCACCAGTTAATCCGTATTCTGTATTGTTTGCAATTTCAAGCGCATG
>NZ_BRVM01000016.1 GCF_026011715.1 Cytobacillus sp. NCCP-133
GTATTAGGCACGCCGCCAGCGTTCGTCCTGAGCCAGGATCAAACTCTCCATATAAGAGTTGATTAAGCTCGATTTGTCTTTTCAAAAAAGACTAAAGAATTAACGTTGACGTATTTGTTCGTTCAGTTTTCAAAGATCAATTCGCCGCTCAGAAGCGACTTTATAAATATATCACATATACCACCAACAAATCAAGAAGTTTTTGAAAAAGGTATTAATATCTATTTCAATATGTTTACTTCCCTGAAAGCTATTCTTAAATATTATCACTTGCAAAGCATCAAGTCAACGCCTTTACAGTGGCAGTTTACTCCATCTTTTTACCTGTTTTTTTCTTTTGTACTAAAAATGGCATGTTAATAATAAAACTTGTCCCATGCATGTCACTTTGTACATCCAATGTACCTTGGTAGTTTTCAATTATTTTTTTCGAGACAGAAAGTCCCAGACCTGTTCCTTCATCTTTTGTAGTAAAGAAAGGGTCAAAGATATGCTCAATAATCGAATCACTAATGCCTTTACCGTTATCCTTAAAGGTAAATCGTATATAATCACCTGACCTTTCAGCCTTAAGCAAAATTTGAAGTTCTGTATTCCCGGCTGCATGCAGTGAATTTTGGAGAAGATTTATAAAAACCTGCAGCAGTTCTTCCCGATTTGCTTCAAAAGAGCATTCAATCACGTCGAAATCGGTTTCATATTCAATTGCAATATTATGAAGTAATGCCTCACTGTTCAGAAACTTGCCTAGGTACTCGTAGATAAACTCATTTACCTTTATTTCTTCAGTGAGTATTTCAGCTGGTTTTGCTATCCTTAAAAAATCGGAAATGATTTTATTGGCCCTATCGATTTCTGGGATTAACAGAGTTTTAAATAAATCTGCTGTCAATTCGTCTGATTTGCTTTGAAGTACTTGCAGGAAGCCTCTTACGGTTGTTAATGGATTTCGGATTTCATGAGCAATGCCTGCAGCAATTCTTCCGGCAAGTGCGGCTTTTTCCGCATCTTTAATTCCATTCAGAAATTGGAAAATACCAATAACCCTTTGAACTTCCCCTTTGGAATCCCTTATAATTCTTGTATTATTGATACCATAATTCCTATCAAGTATTTCTCTATTAACTATGGATTTTTCTGACCTTAGTGTTTCAAGCAAGTTAATTTTCTCATCAGGAATCTGCAAAAGCTCTCTAATATGATGCCCAACTATTTCCTCTTTTTTCTTTTTCAGATCCATGCAAGCCTGCAGATTGCATAGTGTTACCAAACCATTTCTGTCAATAAAGACGATATGATGAGGAACCACATCAAGTATTGGTTCTAGAAAGGTTTCAACGTTAGCGAATGGCAAATCCTCAAGCTTTTTATTAAATGCAATCAATTCAGATTTTCGTATTTCCCCATTTTCCGAGATGGAGTATGACTGATCATTCCCCTTATCAAGCTGCATTCCCAATTCAGCATCCCTATATGAAAAGGAATAAGGAAGTTCACTGATTAGATTTTTATAAAAGCGAACCTCTCTATCTAGGCTCCGCAGTTTGTTTTGGGATGTTCCTTTAGCGTCCATCAGTTACCTCTTCTAATCACAATTTAATTCCTGTTTTTATATAGAATAGATCAAATAATTTAGAAAATCTAATTATAAAGCCTAATACATAATTAAGCGAACATCTTACTGTTCATTTTTTTTATTATCATCAACAGAATAATAAGCATTAGGCTAAAATAAATGGGGTGCCAGCAAGAACTCACATGCAAAATTTCCATTTTAATTAGTATTGTGTGAAAAGAGAAATCAGCGAAGAATAGCAAGGCAAGCCATACGAAACGATAAAATCTCATAATGATCACCGTCAACAGCACCGCGTAGATGAGCCATATGAAAACACTGAATGCGATATGATCCTGATAAGGAGATTCAAACAACCCTAGAGTATAGTGATGAGTCTTTAAAATAGCCGTCAAATAAAAAGTTAAACCTTGAAATATTGTCGTAATCGTCATATAGATAGTAACAAACTGAAAAAAGAAGCCCCTTCCCTCAATTCTGTTCCTCCACCATTTCACAACAAAAACCGATACAAATAAGATAATTGAGGTGAACCAGGATTTCCACCAATTATGTTCGTAAATTCCAAGCCATAGGAAAAACTCTTCTAACCCCAAAATTGCAACTATAATCAAAACAACCCATTTGACTGGAATTCTGAACGCGGCAATTGCCACAAGTACACTTGGGATAAAAAAAGCCTGGGAAATGCTGGAGCCAAAAACGTCATCATACCATTGATTCGAAAAAAAACGTGGATAATAAGTATAGGCACCTCCTAAAATTAACACTATATATTCCATTATAAATGCGAGTCCCATCGTGAAAAAATATAAAGCAAGGTTATGACGGAACTTCGTTTTCTTATATGTAATGTACATGATCCAAAGGCTAATAAGAACTAAGGCCATAAACCATAATAGGTTATTTGACATTTTTCCACTTCCAATTTTAACTCGTTTCCTTTATCTTGTTTCAGCTTACTTAAACCTATTCTATTCCTAAATAGATCAAAGCGAATTGACGAGAGCTATCCTCTTACCTATACTAGTAAAGTCAAATTTGAGAAATAAAGGTGAATGAAATGTATTTTGAAATCAATTATTTATCTTTTTATGTGGTTCAGGTAGAGGGAAAAGGAGAGAATGCCGAAAAGTTTTCTAAGCATTTTCAAACATTGGGTCCAGATGATTAAGAAAATAGTGCTTTAAAGGAATTTTTAGATGGAGAACTTGCAAAGATTTCTAAAAGAACAGTTGAAAGGCATCCGAAAACAGATCAGGCTCCTACAAAAAAAGGGAGATTTATTGTTGAACCTGGACATGAACTAAGTTCTAATCCAAATTATAATCTTTTTTCCCGGGTAAGAATGGCAGAATCCAAAGAATTTTTCCAGAAGGCTAACGAACAAATTGTGAATGCCTATCTTGATACAAGCGCTGTCCGAGGAGGAGTTTTGCTTGTTGCTAACGCAAAGCTGAGAAAGTTTTTTGATGAACCATTCGTCTTTTCATGTAATGCGATTTTGAACCAAAGGTAGCATCGATTTCGGATGAAACAACTCTTATCACGAATGTGGAAATAGCGATAACGACTAAAAATATGAAGTCCATCCAGTATCCTTATATGCCTGAGGAAGGCATGATTGAACAAAGAGAACTGAAAATTCACCAATCATCGGATGCACGTTACTTTGAAGACTTTTTAAAGTTTGTAGACTATGAACCCTTACTCCCTGAAATCGTCAAAACACAAGTAATAGTGATGGTTCAGGAACATATTAAAGATACATTCCAGCCGGAAAATGAAGAAAGGGAGCAGTTGGAAACGAGTATGGAAGTATGGGCCGCCAGCCCAAAAAGTGAAATTCAGGAGAGGTTTTCCTCGGAGCAAGTGATTGAAGCAGCAGCGCAAATTATTGAAAATTCACCTGAGATTCAACTAAAACTTAAAATGGATCATGTATTAGTAAGTAAACGGTCTGCTATCTGATTTCGGAGAGACCATTCATATGGCTAAGGTAAACGGACGCTATGTATTGCTTATTGAAGCTGATTATGTTCGAGAAAGGCTTCTCGCCAATTGAATTTTTAAAACCAGATGAACTAGCAAGCGTAATCGAGAAAATTAATAATAAATAAAAGGGCGACTTACTATCGCCCTTTGTAAATTATTTAGTATAAATGCTGTTATTATTAACGACCTGAAGCTCTTTGATTGATTCGTTCATTTCACTTTTGCAGATTGGACAAGCAGGTACCTGACTGCTTTTAAAATTATCCCTAACCCAGCAGTTGCATGAATCTGATGAACATTCCCAGACCTTAACTTCTTCCATCTTAATTTCTTCCATATTCTTCCTGCCAAATCCCATTGCCATACCAGGCACCTCCCAAAGAGTAAGACCGTATAAACATAATAAAAATCACCTGCTATATAAAGGCTCAAACAGACCAACAATATATAACAAGTGTTTACGGGCATTATTATATTCTTTAAACTAAAATTAGTATAACATATTTAGGGTGAACTGTCAAAAAGATTACTATTCCTGCGTAATGAACTCTTAAATACTAATTTAACCACTAAGCTTCATTTGTTGTGGAAAATATGAAATCAGCGGGGAACAACAACAGAGGGATTACTAAAAAAACAAATACTATCATTCTATACAGGGAAAAGTGTATAATGACGTATACAGCAGGATATGTTTATGTTAGAAAGGGTGAAGGCCATGAACATTACTGGATATTCAATTGAATCCATAAAAGATCCAACAGGCATCCTCTCCGGAGACCGCTATGAGTTCTATTTGGATATTGATGTGGATGAAGATGATGAGCTGTATTCAGAAAATGGCATCAAATTAAGAGTGCTTTTTTATAAAAATGAAGATGATGAAAGGATTCTAAATTATCATTTTTTGGTGAATCAATCCGGTGAGGTTTTAGAATTCGCTTTGGACGAAGATGAAGAGAAAGTGGTTTCCCGTTTCTGCAGCGATAACATCTCTCAAGCAAAATAAAAAGAGCAGGCCAGCCTGCTCTTTTTTGCATTATACCGCAATATTCTTGCCATCCTCCAAAATGTGGTGCAATAAATGTGCTAAGTGTTGAACTGGTGTGTAGGCATTTTCATCGCTCTGCACATTTTCTTCATTAAAGTCCAAATCATTCAGATATAGCGCCGTAAACTGGTAAAAGTCTTTAAGTTCAAAAGCATAGCATGCGCTTGGCTCCTCCTGGTCCTCTTCATAGTGCAAAACCATATAGGATTCTTTGCCTTTAAGATCCACTGCATCAAAAAAGACAAAATAACCAATGTTGCTATCCAGTTCGAATAAATGCCTTGTTCCTCCTTCTGTGTATTGCTCAAAATCATTTTCGCTTAGTTTCTCAATCGCCATCGGCTGAACCTGGTCTTCCTTATGAAAGTTAACCGTAAAAGTCTTCATGAATATCCCCCTTTATCCATCACATGCTATCACACCAAGATATGTATTACTATTATTACCCTTCCAAAAGGCTATAACTGAAATTTAGGGCTATTCTATTATATTTTTTCCTATATTATATTTCTATACATTCAATTAAATTGACTTAAAAACAGAGGGCAGATTGAGTGCTGGCAAATAAAGAATTAAATGATATTCAACATCTGCAGCAGATGTGCGAGGAGAAAGGGAGGCTCGATCTAAAATTAAATTGGGATAGCTTGCGAACAAGGCCTGATGGCTCAGAGTTTGACTTTTTTCAATATGATGAACAAGGAAAACTTATCGGATTTCTTGCTCTCTATACTTTCGGCAGACTTATGGAATTATGCAGTATGGTTCACCCTGAACACAGGCAAAATGGCGTTTTCAGTCATCTTTCAAACAGGCAAAAAGATCAATCAGCAAGGCCAGCAAACTGCTTATTAACGCACCTGCTAATTCTTCTTCCGCAAAAGGATTCCTTGAATCATTGCCTTGCACTTATTCCTTTTCAGAATACCAAATGAAACGCCTGTCAGTCCCCGGGAATAGCACCGCCAACCCTAATGTAACCTTGCACCATGCAACAGAGAGCGATCTTGACTTCATTAGCCGCCTCGATTCTGTATGCTTCAATATTCCTGATCAAGAAGCGAAGACTTTCAACAAAGAGATTTGGGATAACGGCAGCGAAGCTACCTTTATAATTAAATTAAAAGGAAAAAAGCCGGAAAAATAAGGCTTCAAAAAGAGCAGGACGCTACCTGGATCTACGGTTTTGCAGTTGAACCCTCTCTTCAGGGAAAAGGAATTGGCAGAAGCGCGCTCTCTTACGTCGTTACTTCTGAGGAAAAGAATGGCATTGAAAGAGTGCACCTGGAAGTTGCAGCAGATCATGAACATGCTTTAGGACTTTATAAATCATGCGGATTTATGACATACAATACCCAGGACTATTATAATTATGATTTGAATCTGCTCTGATTGAAAAAAAGGCCTTAACCCGCTATCCGTGTTTCCATATACACCTTCTACAGGTACGAATGCCCGCATTTTTTCGTATACTTTAGTACTTTGCCAATCGCCTGCATGAATGATTAAATCACATTCGTTCAGTTCATTAAGGAGGACAGCCGGGAGTTTTTTAGCTCTCTTTAGCATGTGGATATCTGACAAAATAATAATTTTCATCATTATTCCTCTCTTTTTTTCTATCTACATCCTTACACCCTTCTGTCATCAAAATAAAAGAGCCCCTTCAAGAGGAGCTCTTTATTTGCATTATAACTTTGTTACATTAACAGCTTGAGGTCCACGCTGGCCCTGCTCTATGTCAAAGTTAACTTCTTGGCCTTCATCAAGGGATTTAAAGCCTTCTGTTTGGATTGCAGAGTAATGAACAAAAACATCTTCTCCGCCTTCAACTTCGATGAAACCGAAACCTTTTTCTGCATTAAACCATTTTACTTTACCTGTTGCCATTTTATTTCCTCCTAATATCTATAACTCACAGGGAGATATTTTACCCTGCATTTACTAATATGGGTAAATTAATCAGATTTTATAATCAGATGATTAAAAAGTATTGAAAAAATAGCACGAGGCCTTTTAGCCCGCATCTTTGAACATAGGTAAATCATTATTTGCTGCGGTTTTTGCTGCGTCTGTCTCTTCCGCCTTTAAAATCTCTTCCATCCCTGCTGCCGCTTCTGGATCTGTCGCCAAATCTTCTTCCGCCGCGGTCACCTCCGCCTTTAGGCTTTCTCACACGGATAGGTTCAACAGCAGTCAATTTAACAGGTGTTGCATCAGGACCTTTTGTTAGCAATTTTAATGCAGCTGCCAGCATCGTAACAGAATCGGTATCCTCAAGAAGCGTTTCTGCAGCTCTCTTAAAGTCCGCATGTTCACCTTTATCAATAACTTCCAATAATTTGTTGATGGTAGCCTGCTGGTTGCCTTCAACCACATCCTTGAATGATGGTACCGGCTTTTTGGTCATTTTACTTTTTGTTACACTTTCAATAATTTTCAAATGATCAATTTCTCTTGGTGAAACGAAAGTAATAGCCAGCCCTTTATTTCCAGCTCGTCCGGTACGGCCAATACGGTGAACGTAACTTTCTGGATCCTGCGGAATATCAAAGTTGTAAACATGGGAAACACCTGAAATATCCAATCCACGGGCAGCAACGTCTGTCGCAACCATAATCTCGATTGTCTGCTCTTTAAAACGGCGGATAACCTGGTCACGCTTTGCCTGAGGAATATCTCCATGAATTCCTTCGGCTGAATATCCTCTTTTTATTAGACCTTCTACTACTTCGTCTACCCGTTTTTTTGTTCTCCCAAACACAATCGCCAATTCCGGAGATTGAATATCCAAAAGATTGCAAAGCACATCAAATTTTTGTTTTTCATGCACTTCCATATAATATTGTTCAATATTTTTAACGGTCATTTCTTTTGCTTTCACTTTAACCATTTCAGGTTCCTGCATGAATTTTTCTGCAAGTGATTGAATTCTCTTTGGCATTGTAGCAGAAAAAAGAAGTGTTTGGCGTTCACCTTTAATTTCACTAAGGATTCGTTCAATATCCTCAATGAAACCCATATTAAGCATTTCATCTGCTTCATCAAGAACAACCATTTTAATATTGCTTAAACGGATTGTTTTTCTTTCGATATGGTCAATAAGCCTTCCTGGTGTTGCAGCAATAATTTGCGGATGCTTTTTTAGCGCACGAATCTGGCGGTTGATATCCTGGCCGCCATATATCGGAAGTGTCCGGACACCTTTTACCTGTCCAATACGGTTTAATTCTTCAGCTACCTGGACGGCAAGCTCACGTGTTGGTGCAAGCACAAGGCCCTGTATCCCCTCATTTATATCGATTTGCTCTAGAAGCGGTACACCAAATGCAGTAGTTTTACCTGTTCCAGTCTGTGCCTGACCAATCATATCTTTGCCCTTTAAACCAATAGGAATTGCTTGAGCCTGGATTGGTGTAGGTTCTTCAAACCCCATATTGGAAAGGGCTTTTACTATTTCATTACTTAAACCAAAATCTGAAAAAGTTGTCAAAATAAATTTTCCTCCTTGTACTAAAGCCTTTAAAAGACTATAACATTTAATATGTTGATGCTCACTACGTTACTAGGCTTTCCAGTTTGTATCTCTTTTTTACATTTCCAAATGTACTAATTTTAAACTTTATTTTGTTTGCGAAGTAATTTTTTTAGAAGAAATGAAAAATGTTTTATTCCTAAAAAGCAGTTAAATGGGAAGATTCTGTTTTGAGGAATTCATGAAGACTACAAAGTGGATGAGTAAAATAACGTAAAAAGGCGATGCATGATTAGACACGCATCACCTCATTTAAGAAAGATTATGCTTTTGTTACGTTAGCAGCTTGAGGTCCACGGTTACCTTCAACGATTTCGAAATTTACGTCTTGACCTTCTTCTAAAGTTTTGAAACCATCAGTTTGGATAGCTGAGAAATGTACGAATACATCTTGGCCTTCTGAAGATTCGATGAATCCGAAACCTTTTTCTGCATTAAACCATTTTACTTTACCTGTGTTCATTTGTGTTGCCTCCCAAGAATTGTTTTTCACTATAATGTACCAATATAAACTTAAACATAAAAAAGTCGCATCCGCCAGAAATGAGGATGAACGATCGCCTACATTTCTTTGCAGCCACGACTACTTATCCAAAAAGTATATAACGAACTTTACAGCGTTAACCTAATATTAAACGACAATCATTTATAAGTCAATCTTTTTACCAATCATTTTTAATTAGGGACAAATTAACTAGTTGCCTCTCCCTTTATTTCTGATGATTTTACTGCTGCCTGTACAGTGTGCTTCAAAAGCATTGAAATCGTAACCGGTCCTACGCCGCCTGGTACTGGCGTAATGGCAAAAGCTTTGTGAAGGCAGCTTTCATAGTCCACATCCCCAATGTTCCCTTTATTATAGCCAGCATCAAGCACAATGGATCCCTCTTTTATCCATTCGCCTTTAATAAAATTAGGTTTTCCAACTGCAGCTACAACAATATCAGCCTGCTTGAGGATCTGCGGCAAATTCCGGGTATGCGAGTGGCAGGTCGTAACGGTAGCATTTCGATTTAATAAAAGAGCAGAGACTGGTTTCCCCAATATCGGACTTCTGCCTACCACAACTGCATGCATTCCTTTGGTCTCCAATTTATAGAAGTCGATTATTTCCAGAATAGCAGCTGGAGTACAGGAGGGGTATTCCCCAAAGCCTAAGGCTGTTTGTCCATATCCCAAGCTTGTAACACCATCTACATCTTTTTCAATCGCTATTGCTTCAAACGCTTTACGTTCATCGATATGGCCTGGTACCGGATGCTGCAGAAGGATTCCATGAACAGCTGGATCTTCATTTAATTCTGCTATCGTTTGAAGAAGGTCGTCCGTTGTAATATCCTTGGACAAGTGTATTCTTTTTGAAACGATTTCCATTTTATCACATGCATTCCCTTTCATTCTGACGTAAGTTTCAGATGAAGGGTCATCCCCGACCAGAATGGTGGCCAAACAAGGACGTACACCAAGCTTCTTCAATCCACTGACTTGCTTTTTTAATTGTTCTTTCACGTTTTCCGCAACTACAATTCCATCAAGTAATAGTTTGTTATCCATGCATATCCCTCCAGTTAGGAAAAGCACACTTCGCAGCATACGGGCTTTTCCATTAAATTATGAAAAAAGAGACAAGGATATCCCTTCTCTCTGCCCAGACGACCGGCTATACATAGACGCAGCTCCCTTGCGGTTCATTCCGCATTGTCGTCAGTCACTGCGATTTGAATTCTTATTCTTATATTAAAAGTATAACAAAAAAACACAAATATTTCAATGGATTTTCTATTAAAATGTTCGTGTTTTATACTGTTAAATAAAAAGACAGCAGCATGCTGTCTCATAAGATATATTTGAGTTTTAAAGTTATTACCTAAAACAATGAAAGCCCTGCCTCTCTTCCATCCTTACGGCTCCTAGGCCGCGCCAGTGGGAATCAGGTTGATCGGATGTGCATCCGACTTTGGTGCTCTCTGAGATTTTTTTATTAAATGTAAGAAACAAACTAGAAGCAAAAAAAACGGAGAAGTGTCTGGTTTATAGAAGATGATTAAGAAGAAATTCAGCCAAAAGCTGTCCACACAAATTATTCTTAATTACAAACACATGCTTACTCTTTTAAAATCCTAAAGAGCTTTAAACATAACAAAAAGCCGGACTCTCACACAAATGAAGGCATTTCGCCCAAATCCATGTGAATTCGCGACTTCATTAATGTACCTCAAATACTTCACTAATCATCATAACCTAATCAGGATAATCTGTCAAGAAAATAACTTGTCAATGCCCCATATTCGACCGCTCTTTATTAATATAGTTCGTCTTCTCCTTTATACTCTGTTACATCAAAATAATCAGTTGTATCCTTATATTCGTTATAGTCAATATCAAGATCATGAAAGAAGCGGTGCAGTCTAATAAGGTCATCTTTTTCTTTAGAACCTGATTGCACTGATTCCGCCAAAGCGGCGATAGCATTCAAATCCTTCTGCAAAGATTCATTCTCGGCTGATATCTTGCCTAATGACTGTATAATTATTTCTGCTTGCTTTCGCTGTTTAGACCAGCTGACAAAACGGTCTCTCCCCCAGCCAAGTGTCTCGTTATAAAAAGTATGATGCGATGCAATAAAATCACCCAAATCATCATACATTAAGCCATGTTCACTCATCTCCACATTTGTAGAGCCTTTTTGAACACTTGATATATCCCGTTCCTTTTTTAAATAGACTAGAACACTATAGGCAATCGCTATAGCTGCGACCATTCCCAGTATAGAAAAAATTCTGTTCATTTGTTTATTTTTCAGCAATGTTAGAGCCTCCATACTTTTTCCCATCGAAGATATAAAAATATAATGTTCCACTTTCCCATTTATAACTTCCAATTTATCTTTTGCTTCCTTTGGAGAAAAGCAGGATTGCTCATAGACTGCATCCCACTTCTTGTCCGAAAAGGCATTATGCCGAAAGTAATGATCTTACCTGCCAATCATTAAACGCACCACTTTATCGTCAAAAGGATCCTTTATACGTATACGCCCGCGGTTTGTTATAGTAACATTCTTTCCTTCACTTACAAGTTTTTCGACCAATCCTATCCCGAAAAATTGTGTTCCGCCTAAAATTAATATATCTTTCATTAAGGGATGCTCCTTACCTGCAATAGTTATCCATATTAGTACTAATTCTATAGAGCTCCGCCATTCCCCTTTCAAAACAAAAAAAACCCTAACACTGTGTGTTAAAAGGTTTTATTGGAGGCCATCTTCCTGTGATAGGAACACTTCCGTAAAGTCAATGACAAAATGCTCAACGTCAAGTTCCATCGCTATGTGATCATGTGTTTTCGGGGATTTTTCATCAAGCTTCGGCCTAAAGTCAGCAATGCTTTTGCCCTTTGCTTTTCCAAACTGTTCAATTCTTACTCTACGTTTTACATACTTGACCATATTCGGATTCGCAAGGACACTTAAAACAAGAACATCATGCAGCGGAGCACCCTTTCAAATAACAAAGTGCCTGAGCATAAGCGAAAAAAGAAAACTCTCCAGATGGAGAGCTTCAGTTTTGGTCTGCAGGCATTACAGCAAATTTCACTTCCTGATGTAGCTGCTGCTCGAAATTCTTTCTTTCAGCAGATTTCCATTTAAATACATCAGCCATATAAGTAATGACCTGATCTTGATAATCTCTTACTGTTTCAATGTCAAAAAGAAGAGCACTTGTTCTGCGGTTAAAGAAATCTACAGGTGTTGCCGCCATTTCGTTTTCAATCGCATATTTCAGTTTTGCCCATAATACAGCTGGAAGCCTATATTTTTCCGCTTCATTTCTCTTTTCCTCAATTAGTTTAAATAGATGAGTGACATTAGAACCGTACATTTTAACAAGGTGATGGGCCTCTTCGTTTGTTAAGCCGATAGCCATCCCTTTGTCAGCCTGGAATTGAATATAATCTTGGAATTTTGCAGATCCCCCAACGTTTCCGCCTGAGATTCGCATGGTCTTTGTGGTGCTGCCGCTAAAACCCTTATTAAACTCTTGCTTGAATTTATCCGCTAACAAATCGACAATGGTTTCAGCCATTTTGCGATATCCTGTCAGCTTTCCGCCAGCTATCGTCAGCAGCCCCGTTTCTGATTCCCAAATTTCATCTTTGCGTGAAATCTCGGAAGGATCCTTACCCTCCTCCCAGATGAGCGGACGCACACCAGCCCAGCTGGATTCTATATCATCCTCAGAAATGTTAACAGAAGGAAACATAAAGTTAATCGCATTTATAATATAGGCTCTGTCACTTTCGGTCATTTTAGGATTGACGGGATTCGAATCAAAAAAAGTATCCGTTGTGCCTACATAAGTTTTGCCATCCCTTGGTATGGCAAAAACCATCCGTTTGTCTGGGGTGTCAAAGTATACTGCCTGCTTTAAAGGAAACTTCGACTGGTCTATAACTAAGTGTACTCCTTTCGTCAGGCGCAGTGTCTTCCCTTTCTTAGAACCATCTTTTTCGCGAATGGTGTCTACCCATGGACCAGCAGCATTAACTACTTTTTTTGCTTTAATTTCATACAGTTTGCCTGAAAGCTGATCTTCGGCTTCCACTCCGGATACTTTTCCATTTTCATCATACAAAAGCTTTTCAACCTTTAAATAGTTTACAGGCATTGCGCCTTTTTCGGCTGCCGCTTTTATTACTTCAATTGTCAGGCGTGCATCATCTGTCCGGTATTCCACATAATAGCCTCCGCCTTTCAATCCTTCTTTTTTAATAAGCGGCTCTTTTGCAAGTGTTTCATTGGGATTAAGCATACTCCTGCGTTCAGCCTTTTTCACCCCTGCCAAAAAGTCGTAGACTCTCAGGCCAATTGAGGTACTGAACTTCCCAAAGGTGCCGCCTTTATGCATTGGAAGCAGCATCCATTCAGGCGTGGTTACATGTGGCCCATTTTCATAAACGATTGCCCGTTCCTTGCCTACTTCCGCAACCATTTTCACTTCAAATTGCTTTAAATATCTTAATCCACCGTGAACCAGTTTTGTTGAACGGCTGGAAGTACCGGCTGCAAAATCCTGCATTTCAACGAGTGCGGTTTTCATACCACGCGCTGCCGCATCTAGGGCAATACCAGCACCAGTGATTCCCCCACCGATAATCAGTACTTCGAATTCGTCGGTTGCCAATTTATTTATCATGTGTTCACGATTTAGATTTGAAAATGTCATTGTTGTCTCCTCCTTATGAACAGGCTAGCTTGTTGGTTCACTACCCTTTATTCGCAGAAAATAAAAAAGAGACCACAAAACACATTATCGATTAGCCGATAATGATTTTGTGGTCTCTCCGCATCTCCTGCCGAACTATTAACTTATAGTCATTATAACATAAATTTCACTATTTGAGTACAATTAACGCTTTTTAATTTTCCTGTTAATGTTAATGACCGTTCTTGGCTCTTAACGTACGGCGGGAGGTCTGCAGGTCCTCAGTCCATCATCCATGACATTGATTCTGCTTTTTCGAATAAACACCGGACGCCCTCTTCGATCAGCGGGTGCTAAAAAATGCGAAGCATTAAACAGCATTATTTAAAAGCAATTGCCGCCTTGACAGCTTTTTTCCATCCTTGATAAAGATCGTTTCTGGCTTTTTCATCCATTGATGGACTAAATGATTGATCAATGGCCCATTGTTCAGCTATTTCTACTTGTGAATCCCAATAGCCCACAGCCAAACCTGCAAGATAAGCAGCTCCAAGGGCCGTTGTTTCATTGATTGTCGGCCTTTCAACTGGAACATTTAGAAGATCTGATTGAAATTCCATCAGAAAGTTATTTTTAACTGCGCCACCATCTACTCGAAGTGTCTTCAGTTCAATGCCTGAATCCGCTTCCATGGCAGATAAAACATCTTTCGTCTGATATGCAAGCGACTCAAGTGTGGCACGAATAAAGTGCTCTTTTGATGTGCCTCGTGTTATTCCGAATACTGCTCCGCGCACATCGCTATCCCAGTATGGTGTACCCAATCCAACAAAGGCAGGTACAACGTAAACGCCTTCAGTGGAGTCAACCTTTTTCGCATACCTCTCGCTGTCTTTTGCATCCTTGAGCATTCTCATGCCATCGCGAAGCCACTGAATCGCAGAGCCTGCAACAAAAATGCTTCCTTCAAGCGCGTATTCAATTTTCCCATCCAGCCCCCAGGCAATGGTTGTTAAAAGACCGTGTTCTGATTTTACAGCTTTTTCGCCTGTGTTCATCAACATGAAACAGCCAGTTCCATATGTATTTTTGGCCATCCCTTTTTCAAAGCACGCCTGTCCGAACAATGCCGCCTGCTGATCACCCGCTGCCCCTGCAATTGGCACTTCCATACCGAAAAAGTGGTAGTCAACTGTATGTGCATATACTTCTGAAGATGACTTCACTTCTGGAAGCATCGATTTTGGCACTCCCAAAATATCCAGCAGCTCTTCATCCCATTTCAAATCATGAATATTAAACATAAGTGTACGGGACGCATTGGAATAATCAGTGACATGAGCTTTTCCGCCAGATAATTTCCAAATAAGCCATGTTTCAATCGTTCCAAAAAGCAGTTTGCCTTGATTGGCTTTTTCCCGCGCACCTTCTGCATGATCAAGAATCCACTTAACTTTTGTGCCAGAAAAATAAGCATCAATTAAAAGACCCGTCTTTTCACGGAATAAATCGTTATACCCTTTTTCCTTCAACTTATCGCATATTTTGCTTGTTTGTCTTGATTGCCAAACAATAGCGTTGTAAATTGGGATACCTGTTTCCTTATCCCATACAACTGTTGTTTCACGCTGGTTTGTGATTCCGATGCCAGCAACCTGTTCAGGCTTTATTCCAGACTCAGAAAAGACACCCGCAATAACAGATAATATTGATCCCCATATTTCATTGGGATTATGTTCTACCCAGCCTGGTTTAGGAAAATACTGAGTGAACTCCTTTTGCGCTGTGTATACAATTTCTCCTTTTTTATTGAAAAGAATTGCACGGGAACTGGTTGTCCCCTGATCCAAAGATAAAATATATTTTTTCATTTGTAGCTCCCCTAACTTTTGTTCATTGTGTTGTTTATGCTGCCATTTCTGAAGAATCAATTTCTCCAGGCTGTCTTTTACCTAAAATATATGAAAGAATTAATACGATTATATTAACAGCTAGCACTCCCCATAACATTCCGGAAACCTTGCCGTCAAACATATATTGATAGAATACGGAGCCCAGTGCACCTCCAAGGATCGGACCCACTACAGGCACCCACGCATATCCCCAGTTAGATTTTCCCTTACCTGGTATCGGCAGCAGGAAGTGAGCTATTCTGGGACCAAGATCTCGAGCTGGATTAATGGCATATCCTGTAGTTCCTCCAAGCGACATCCCGATTACAACAATAAGCAATCCAACAGCAATCGGATTAAGCCCTTCGGTAAATTGATTAGCCCCTATGAACATTAAACCTAATACAAGAATAAAAGTACCAATGATCTCACTTAATAAATTTGAGAAAGTATGCGGAATCGCAGGGATTGTTGAGAATACGGCAAGTTTCGCACCCTGGTCGAGCGTTTCTTTCCAATGCGGGAGGTAATGAAGGAACACGATCACTCCTCCTAAAAAACCTCCTAGCAATTGGGCGGCTATGTAGCCAGGCACCTCAGCCCAAGGAAAATCTCCACTGATCGCCAGCCCGATTGTTACAGCCGGATTCAAATGAGCCCCGCTGATGGACCCTACAGCGAAAACCCCCATTGTAACCGCTAACCCCCATGCGATGGTGATGACAATCCAGCCCCCGTTAAAAGAGTATGTCTTTTTTAGATTCGCTCCTGCGACAACACCTCCTCCAAAAAGAACCAAAATCATTGTTCCAATAACTTCTCCCACAAAAGCAGACATCAAAAAATCCCCTTTCATCGTTTTGCATCGAAAAATAAAAAAGGAGATTCGCGACAGAATAAGCCCTAAATGGCTAAACTGTGTGAATCTCCTAATCTCCGACACATAAATTAACTTGTTAAAAAAAAGTATACAACCCTATGAAAACGTTGTCAATCATTTCAGCGTGCTAATTTTGGCGCTATTTTAAGAGAACATTTCCCATAAATCCACTTTAGAGGTCGTAATGGCAACTGCTCCGGCATTAAGCGCATTCACTACCTCGTCTTTTGAACGAATTAATCCACCCGCAAAAATGGGCGTATTCAAACGATCATTTACTTCTTTTATCATCCAAGGCATGGCACCGGGCAAAACCTCAATATAATCCGGTTTCGTTTTCTCGATCAATTTATAGCTTTTCTCTAACGCATGCGAATCGATCAGGAAAATCCTCTGAACTGCAATAACCCCTTTTTGCTTTGCTTTTAGGATTACACTGGATTTCGTGGATATTAATCCATATGGTTTAAATTCCTGGCATATGTATTCAGTTGCATAGTCATCGCTTTTCAATCCATGGATGAGATCCACATGATAGATCATTTTTTTCTTATGTTCTTTCCCCATCTGAGAAACAGGCTTCAGCTGAGAAATATGCATATCAAGGAAAACTCCGATTTCATACGG
This sequence comes from Cytobacillus sp. NCCP-133, assembly GCF_026011715.1. Classification (GTDB taxonomy): domain Bacteria; phylum Bacillota; class Bacilli; order Bacillales; family Cytobacillaceae; genus Cytobacillus. Next base: position 16,758 of record NZ_BRVM01000016.1, read on the forward strand.
GCTTTTCAGGAATTTTTCAAACTCTTTCATATTAGAAGAAGCCGGCAAGATCTTTTGTTCCATTTCTTCTACTCCCCATTCTGTTTTTTATTCTCTCTATGTTATAAGGTAAGCAGGCATTTCTCAATATAAATCATAAATTTTTACAGGATTCATAATAACGGAATCCCAAGATCATAATGGTCAGCCACACACCTCCTGCAGCAAAACCCGCTATCACATCGCTTGGAAAATGAACTCCCAAATAAATGCGGCTTATTCCGATCGCTATAATAAAACAGCTAAGCAATAAGGACCATGCAGCCTTCCATCTCCTGCTTCTGGCCAGGTGTATAATTATATATGCAAGAGAGCCATAAAATATAAAAGACCCCATTGAATGTCCGCTCGGAAAGCTGAATCCCTGCGCTTCGATCAGCGGCATGATATCTGGCCGCTCCCTTTTAAAAATCAATTTTAATAATATATTGAAAAGGGCGCCGACACCCGATGATATCATCATAAAAAATGCAAGTGATATCTTTTTAACTATTATCAAAAGGACCGAAGCAATTATGACAGCTATAACCAGCCACTTTACAGACCCAAAAAAAGTTATCACGTTCATAAATTCTGTTAGCCGCGGGGAAATAAAAGCATGCATGTTATCAATGACCCGCTCATCAAAACGGACAATCTCGTTCTCCTGCAATTCATCCACAATCGCAATAAAAAGATAAAAAAAGCCGCCAAGGATTAAAGCTTCCATTACAATATAGAGTATTCTTTTAAAAGTCAACGCCTTCCATCTCATAAGAAAAAATTCCTTTTTAGTTAATAGTTACCACAATCTTAAGGATTTGAACATGGATTTGTATTTTCCAGGCGCAGCGCATGTTGCTCAATTCGCCATCCTATTGCTGAGATGATCGATTCATGTTAAACCTTGGCGTTTTTGCTGCAACAAATTCCTTTGGTCACTTGTCCATTTTTCATTACTCTCACCTGGGAATTAACGGAAGTAAGAACACTTATTCATTACGCTTGCTTCTTTACTTTCGTCTTTGCAGCAGCCCGTTTCTTTTTAGCTGCAGGCTTTTTCGGCGCTTCCTTCTCTGCCGGTTTCGTTTTATCAATAGAGGCCTGCAGGGCTGCCATAAGGTCTGTCACATTGGCAGCAGGCTCTTTTTCTACTGGGGTTACAATATCTTTGCCTGTTCGCTTGGCTTCTATGAGTTCAAGTAGAGCAGTGCGGTAATCATCATTATATTTATCAGGCTGGAACTCAGAAGTTAGCTGGTCAATCAGCATGATTGCCGTTTCAATTTCCTTGCCTGTCACTTTATCTTCTGCAGGCACGTTGGGGACATCAGCAGCCTGGCGCACTTCGTCCGGATAATGGATGGTTTCCATGACAAGCGTGTTTTCATATACACGCACAACTGCCAGCTGTTCTTTAGAGCGTATTACGATTTTTGCCAATCCTACTTTTTCGGAAGTCTCGAGTGCTTTCCTCAAAAGAGAATAAGCCTTACCGCCGCCGTCTCCCGGAGACATATAATACGTCCGGTTAAAATAAATCGGATCAATTTCCTTCATTTTAACAAAATCTACTATTTCTACAGCTTTGTCTTCATTCTCCTGTTTTAGCTTATCAAGATCCTCATCCTCCAGGACAACAAACGTTCCCTTTGTATATTCATAAGCCTTTACAAGATCCTCATTTTTGATTTCAACCTCACAAACAGGACATGTTTTTTCATACTTGATTGGCGAATGGCATTCTTTATGAAGATTTCTTAGCTTAATGTCTTTATCCTCTGTAGCCGCATGTAGCTTAATTGGAATATTAACTAGGCCGAAGCTGATGCTCCCTTTCCACATTGTATGCATATTACAACCCCATTCTCTTTAAGATATATCTATTCTTAATTTGTGTTTTTCCATTCAGTACATACCCATAAAGAACTGGAAACAGAGTAGTTAGTAGGGTAAAAGCCAAAACTAAAAATACATTCATGAAATGGGGGCCAACCGATGAAACCAATGCTTCCTACTTTGACTTTTGATATGCCGGAAGGTGATGAGTGGCTCTTTGAAACCAAGTATGATGGGTTTAGGGCGATGCTTCACCTGAATATAGATATAAGCCTGACCAGCCGGAATGATAAGCCTTTATTGGACTTATTCCCTGAAATAAAAATGTTTATTGAACAAAACAAAGAAAAGTTTGAACCATTTCTCCCAATCATTTTAGACGGTGAGCTGGTTTTTTTGGAAAATGCTCATAAAGCTCATTTTGGTTCCATTCAAGTCCGGGGAAGAATGAGATCGGAGGTGAAAATCGCTGAGAAAGCAAAATCAGCACCCTGCCGCCTCCTTATTTTTGATGTATTGATGATAAAAGGAAAAAACATAAGCGAAAAAGAGTACCTCTACCGAAAGAAGGAATTGGACACCCTTTTTAGGGCTTCAAATTTGCCCATGCATCCTGATGAATCAGATCCAAGGTTAATCCAATTAATCCCTGCTTATCAAAACTTTGATGAGCTATGGGAAAAAGTGGTCCTTCATGATGGGGAGGGCATTGTGGCAAAGCAATCCAGAAATAAATGGGAAGAGGGCAAAAGATCTACTCTTTGGTTAAAATTAAAAAATTGGAAATATGTATCGTGTTTTATTACAGCTTATGAAAAATCTAATGGATACTTTTATGCAGGAGTCTACCAAGGAAAAGACATCTTCTCCATCGGTCAATTTATCTTTGGTTTAAAGCCTGATGAGAAACAAGCCCTGTTCCAAATCATCAAAGAGAATAAAACAGACGAAGACAGCCGATTTATTTATGTGAAACCGGCTATTTGCGTGGATATCAAATATCTTGAGAATTATGAAGAGCAAATGCGCGAACCTCATTTCCACCAATTCCGTTTTGATCTTAAGCCAGATGATTGCACGTATGATAAATTTATACAGCACCAAAAAAACCTGCCGCCGGAAATAGACATCACCCATCCTGACAAACCATTATGGGAAACACCGGCTGTGCAAAAAATCGATTTTATTCATTTTTTAAGAGAAATCGCTCCTTACCTGCTTCCGTTTTTAAAAAATAGGCTGCTGACTGTAATCCGTTATCCGCATGGTATTTTTGGCGACCCATTTTATCAGAAAAATTGCCCAGATTATGCACCGGACTTCGTGGAAACTCATATGTCAGAGGGCATCAACTATATTGTCTGCAACAATTTAAAGACGCTTCTATGGCTAGGAAATCAGCTTGCATTTGAGTACCATATTCCATTCAGCAAAATCGACAGCAAGGGGCCAAGCGAAATTGTTTTTGATTTGGACCCGCCTTCCAGGGATGCGTTTCCACTTGCAATTAAAGCTGCTTTGCTAATTAAAGAAGTGCTCGATCACTTGAAGCTGATCAGCTTTATCAAAACATCCGGGAATAAGGGGCTTCAGATTTACATTCCTTTGCCAGAAAATACTTATTCTTTTGATGAAACGCGACTGTTCACAGAGTTTTTAGCTGAATACCTGGTTTCCAAAGATCCGGATTCTTTCACAACTGAACGAATGAAGAAAAATCGGGGCGGTCGCCTTTATGTAGATTACATCCAACATGCAGAAGGGAAAACGATTGTCGCTCCATATTCAGCAAGAGGAAATAAGGCCGCAACGGTCGCCACCCCTTTATTTTGGGAAGAAGTGGATGATCGATTAACAATGGAAAAGTTTAAAATAACTAATCTGATGAAACGTATAAACAGTGACGGCGACCCTTTTCATACTTATTTCCAAACAAAAAATATCCAAAATTTCTCACCTGTACTCGATTTTTTAAAACAGCAGAAAAGAAAAGGATAAGGCTTTTGGCCTTATCCTACATGCATTCTTTTAATATTTGCTGTGCATGCTCCTGAAGCTTGGCATACTGCTTGATTTCATCCTGATATTCTTCTCTTTTAGACAGTGTAAATTCAATAGGATTATCCATATTAACGTCCAATTGACAGCGGAAAACGTAACTCGCATTTCCAATCAAGTCAATGGATTGCTTCCCATTTTTCTCATGAACAACACAGCTTACTTTTCCGCCATTATTATAAACCTCTACAGGCTTTTCTATTTCATTAAGGCCGTTCATGCAAGTAACAAGGGTGGATGCAGACATGGCCGTACCGCAAGCATTGGTAAAACCAACACCTCTTTCAAATGTCCGGACATAGATATGACCTTTTTTTAGTGGTTTTACAAAACTGACATTTACACCATCGGGGAAAAATTCATTCGGTCCATTTAAATATTCACTAATGTTTTTTTGCAGATCCGATCTAATATGTTTTTTTTCGACAATCGAAACAAAATGCGGATTCGGGACAGCTAAAGCTGTAAAGGACAATTCCTCAGAGATTTTGCTTATTTTTTCATTAATCAAGGTTTCCTTTTCAAGAATAAGCGGCAGATCAATCAAATCGAAAGATACTGGAGAAATCTCAACCAAATAAGTCGGTATATCTGCAAGGATATCTTCCTGTTTTTTTACTTGTAAATCTGCTTTCATCGTTTCGATGATCGCTTCCTCTAAACCGAGAAGTTCACAAACATAACGAGCCACACAGCGCAGCCCATTTCCGCACATCGAAGCTTCGGATCCATCCGGATTGAATACACGCATGTTTGCGTCTGCTTTCTTGCTTTTTAAAATATACAGGATTCCATCAGCACCCAGGTCAGTACTCCTGCTGCATATCGCTTTTGCCAGTTCAGCCCGCTGTGTATCTGTAAAACCATAAGTATTTGATATTTCATCTATAATAAAAAAGTCATTTCCTGAACCATGGCATTTAATAAGGTCGATCTTCAAAATAAAATACCTCCAAACCTTTTGTAAATAACTTATAGATAAGAGTGCCATAAAACCATTTATTATTCAATAATAGTTTTCAATTTATCTATATTCAGAATTTGAGTCTGTCGAAACTTGTAAAAAAGCAAAAATTAGTGTTTTTACAAAAAAATTAATTCTTTGCACTGGCAAAACGATTATTTCAAAGTCTCAATCCTTAATTGGATACAAGAGAGTCGAAGTGACAATTAGCAGCAAAAAAGGATGCCCGTCATGAGCATCCTTTTAACTATATTAACTAATAACATGAAAAACAAAATTAAACAAGAACAGTGCAGCAATTACGTATAGAGCCACAGAAACTTCCCTGGCCTTCCCAATTGAAATCTTAAGGATTGGATAAAGGATAAAGCCAATGGCTATGCCATCTGCAATGCTGTATGTGAAAGGAATCATGGCAATGATAAAGATGGACGGAAAACTTTCACTCATGTCCTTTAAATCAAGATTTCGGATGTTTTGGAGCATTAAGCCGCCAATAATCATTAAAATGGGCGCTATCGCACTGTTTGGAATCAGCTTAATAACCGGAATAAAGAAAGCCGATAACAAAAATAGAAAACCTGTAGTTACTGTTGTCAGCCCTGTCCTTCCGCCTGCTGCCATGCTGGCTGCACTTTCAACGGTGGAAACAGTTGGGCTTGTTCCAAAAATGCCTGATAATAAAGCTGAAACCGAGTTTGCCTGAAATGCGCGTGAAAACTGTTCCGGCCTTTTGATAAAACCGACATGCCCGTGAACTAATCCGATATTTTCGAATACAAGCACCATTGTCAAAGAAAATACGGCGATCCAAAAAGTAATAGAAAGAATGTTCTCAAACGACATCGCTCCAAAAACTTGCATATAATCTGAAAGCGAAAATACCTTATGCTCTGTATTTTGCACATCAATTATGCCAAAGGCCCATGCAATTAAAGTCCCCGCAACAACCGTAATCAAAAAGTTGCCAGGTACATTTCGCATGAATAATATGATGGCAAGCAAGAAGGTCAGGATGGTTGCTAGTACCTGCGGATCTCCCAGTTCACCAAGAGCGATTATAGAGTTTGTCCCTTTTTCAACGATACCGCCCTTTTCAAGCCCTATCAGCATGAGGAAAAGACCCAATCCAACAGTGATGGCTTCTTTTAGCGACTGAGGTATGGATTCGTTTAATGTCTTCGCAAAACGCGAGAACGCTACAAATACAAAGATAAGACCTGAAATAAAGACAACAGCCAATGCTTCCTGCCAGGACAGCCCCATGGATTGGACCATCGTATAAGAGAATAAAGCATTAATCCCCATTCCCGGAACAAGAAGAATCGGAACATTCGCCCAGAAGCCCATAATTATACAGCCTACCACTGAAGTTAATATGGTTGCCAGAATGGCTGCTTCCAACGGAATCCCTGCTTCTGATAGAATAAGAGAGTTAACAGCAATGATGTAGACAATCGTAAAAAACCCGATTGCTCCAGCCACAACCTCCCTCTTTACAGTTGCCCCATTTGAATCAAGCTGAAAAAGCTGGTTAAACCACTTGTTCATGTAAACTACCTATCTATTTAATTAGCCCTCTCCCTACCCGCTCTCTCCAATAAGCTGAACTCTTCATTCAAAGAGAAGCCTTTTGCATCAGGTGAGCCACACAGCATATTTTAACAAAAAATATGCTATCTGCCAACAGAAAGGTCAGACGTCTATTCAATAAGAAAAGCTCACGTCCTCCCAAATGCTACCTCGTTCGGTCGTGCGACCCTTAGGCTATACAATTGATCCTTTGTGGAACTAAACAGTTATGAACATTGAAAATTTTTCCGCTTATTTTATAAATAAGGCTAACAAATGAGAAAACAGCTCCCGCTAATGTTAGCCAAATTTTTTTGAAGTTCAAGTTGAGTAATTACTGGCCGGCAACCTCTGTCAACTGCTTATACAGATTACCCATTTCAATAGCTCCGACAGCTGCTTCATAGCCTTTGTTTCCAGCTTTTGTACCTGCGCGCTCAATCGCCTGTTCAATTGTATCGGTCGTAAGGACACCGAAAATAACAGGTACACCGCTTTGCATTGACGTTGAAGCTACCCCTTTTGCCACTTCACCGCTGACATAGTCAAAATGGGGTGTTGCTCCACGGATTACTGTTCCAAGTGTGATGACTGCATCATATTTTCCTGATTCAGAAAGCTTCTTGGCTGCAAGGGGAATTTCAAATGCCCCAGGAACCCATACAACTGTTACATCCTCTTCATTTACTCCATGTCGCTTAAGGGCATCTTCTGCTCCCCCTAAAAGCTTGCCAGTAATGAATTCGTTAAAACGCGAAACCACAATCGCCATTTTCAACCCAGTTCCTACTAAATGTCCTTCAACCACTTTTTTCATCTCTCTGATCGCTCCTTAAAATTGTAATAAATGTCCAAGTTTCGTTTTTTTCGTCTTTAAGTAGTTCTCATTTTCGGTTTTTGCAGGCATTTGCAGCGCAACTCGTTCGACTACCTCAAGCCCGTATCCGCCCAGCCCTGCGATTTTGCGAGGATTATTGGTCAGCAATCGCATTTTTCTAACACCCAAATCCCTTAGAATCTGGGCCCCCACTCCATAATCACGCAGGTCATCCTTAAAGCCCAGCTTGTGATTAGCTTCAACGGTATCATAGCCCTCTTCTTGAAGCTTATAGGCCTTCATTTTATTAATCAGGCCGATTCCCCGGCCCTCCTGCCTCATATAAAGCAGAATCCCTTTGCCTTCTTTTTCAATTTGTGTTAACGCAGCTTCAAGCTGAGGTCCGCAATCACAGCGGTTCGAACCGAATACATCCCCAGTCAGGCATTCGGAATGGACGCGCAGCAGTACAGGTTCATCCTCATTGATTTCTCCCTTTACAAGTGCAACATGATCTTTTCCATCTACCGTATTGGAATAACCTACAGCTCTGAAATCTCCAAGCTCTGTGGGCAGCTCAATTTCTACTTCCCGCTTTATAATCGAGTCATGCTTCAGCCGGTACTCAATCAATTGCTGAATCGTGATCATTTTCAGATCAAACTTTTCTGCCACTTTTTCAAGATCATCTACTCTTGCCATCGTTCCATCGTCTTTCATTATTTCACAAATAATCCCGGCCGGCTTCGCTCCGGCAAGACGGGCCAAGTCGACCGCGGCCTCTGTATGGCCAGCTCGCCTTAACACACCGCCTCTTTTTGCCACTAACGGAAAGATATGCCCCGGACGAGAAAAATCTGAGGGCTTCGCATCATCTGCAAGCATTTCTTTAATGGTAAAAGCGCGCTCAAAGGCGCTGATTCCTGTGGTTGTTTTGACATGGTCAATACTTACAGTAAAGGCTGTCCCATGGCTGTCAGTGTTTACTTCTACCATTGGATTCAGCTCCAGCTTTTCAGCGAGCTCCTCCGTAAGGGGAGCACAGATCAGACCTCTTCCTTCCTTAGCCATGAAATTAATGGTATCTGGCTTAGCATATTCGGCAATTGCCAGAAAATCACCTTCATTTTCTCTGTCTTCATCATCACAAACAATAATGACTTTCCCGGCTTTCAAATCTTCTAAGGCATCTCGAATTTCACTGAACACCTTACTGTCCCTCCTTCTCATACTACATTTTATAAGAAACCATTTTCTTGTAAAAATTGCTCTGATATCCCCTTTTGTGGAGCTGCATTTTCATGCTGCTTATTCATAAAGGAATAAAGGTATTTAGCTAGCATATCAAATTCAAGATTCACAATATCTCCAGCAGCTTTGAATCCAAGGACCGTTTCACTGGCAGTATGGGGAATAATTGATACCGTTACAGTATTCCCCTCGTTTCCAAAAACAGTAAGGGATATCCCGTCCACAGCAATGGACCCTTTCATGATGAGCAAATGGCTTAATGCAGCAGGCACTGATATTTGGATATAGATTGCATTATCACTCGCTGTTTTTTTCAAAATTTGCCCTGTGCCATCAACATGGCCAGTAACAAAATGCCCGCCAAAACGGCCGTTTGCTGACATTGCCCTTTCCAAGTTAACTTTTGAGCGTTCTTTTATGGCAGAAAGCGAAGTGCTTTTAAAAGTCTCAGGCATTATATCTGCTGAAAATTCGTCTTTCATAAATTCAGTAACGGTGAGGCATACGCCATTTACCGAAATGCTATCCCCAAGCTGAATGTCTGACAATATTTTGGATGCTCCAATGGTCAGTTTCATTGCTTTGCCCTGCTGTACGACTTTTTTTACGGTGCCAAGTTCTTCGATAATACCTGTAAACATTAATCTTGTGCCTCCTTAAGAGGTTTTGCAGTAATTTTAAGATCCCTGCCAATCCTTTCAATTTCAACAAATTCGAGCGAAGGCGCATCTTTTACAAAATCAGCACCGATTCCTCCAACAAAAGGAATTGCTTCTTTGCCTCCAATAATTTTAGGCGCCATATAAAGGATTACTTGCTGAAATGAACGGCTTTTTATAAACGAAGCGTGCACTTCTGATCCGCCTTCAACAAAAAGCGTCATGATGTTCCTTTCTCCTAAATCTTTTAACACTTCTTTAATTGAAATGACTTTGGAAGGAAAGGCAACAATTTCCACGCCAAACCTTTTTATCTCTTCCGCTTTAGTTTCATCTATGCCTGAGCCGGTATAGATAATTGTCTTAACAGCCTGATCCCGGATGACGTTAGCGTCAGCCGGTATTCTTAAATTAGTATCTAAAATAATTCGAATGGGATTTTTTCCGCCTTGGGGCAGCCTGGCGGTTAAAAGAGGATTATCGTGAATGATGGTGCTTACACCTGTTAAGATTGCGTCATGTTCGTGCCGTAGCCGATGGACATCCTGCCTGGATTCTGGAGAGGTAATCCATTTGCTGTCCCCGGTTTTTGCAGCTGTTTTTCCATCAAAGGAGGAGGCTGCTTTAATCGTTACATATGGTGTTTTTGTTTTTATAAAATGAAAAAATGGTTCATTAAGAGCATCTGCTTCTTCATGCATTAGGCCTGTAACAACCTCGATGCCGGCCTCTTCCATCCTCGTAATTCCTTTGCCTGCTACTAGCGGATTTGGATCTTCAGAAGCTATAAACACCCTTTTAATGCCTGAGTTTATAATTAAATCCGCACATGGCGGTGTTCTTCCAAAATGGCTGCATGGTTCAAGCGTGACAAAAATATCAGCGCCTTTTGCCTTTTCACCGGCAGCAGCTATGGCATGAACTTCTGCATGGGGGGTTCCTGCTTTCAGGTGAGCACCCATCCCCAAGATTTCACCATCTTTAACAACAACCGCACCCACCTGGGGGTTAGGACTGGTTTGCCCTTTAGTGGCCGCTGCCAGGCTTATGGCTAACTTCATATACTCTTGATGCTTCAAATTACATGAAGCCTCCTTCCCTTACTACTTCTCCAAATTAAGTATGAAACGGCAAAACCCCGCACACCAACAAGGTAATACGGAGCAAAATCACATGACTAACTAAGCGTTTAAAAAAGTTTTTTTGAACGCAGCACTATAATCATTCCTTCTCCCATCCAGACTTTCACTGTCGGCTTTGGAGTTTCACCAAATCCACCGTTTTCATTAAAAATGCGCAAGCACCTTGCTCACCAAGGAACGCAAACATTCTGTCAATAACGAAACCGGGTCACGGACTTAGAGGGCGTACCCTCATTACCGCCGGTTGGGAATTTCACCCTGCCCCGAAGGAAATCCTATTCTATTATAAGAATCTTATCATGAACTCTCGGAATATACAAAGAGAAAAGTTCGGCAAAATCGAAACTTTTACGGCAGCTGTCCGTATACTTACCATCAAACAATTGAAAGGATGCTACATAAATGATTGAGACTAAAGACTATTTGATAAATGAGTTAAAAAAATGCGAGGACTGGGAAAAAGAGCAGGGTGACCTATGGTTTTGGGAGAAGATTGGCCGCCTTCCTTTTAAGCTCTTAGATAAGTTCACACCGGAATTTCTCCAAAAGAAGGTTGGTGTAATTCTTGACGAGCTTGGCACTTACATTCAATCTGGAGGAAGGTATTTAAGCTCGGTATCCTCCTTAAAGAATTATTATTCAGATGAAAATATTTATACTCTAAATGATGTCGAATGCCTGCCGATAGCAAGAATGGATGAAGTTGCCGCTAGGATTTCCTCCAGCCGTAAAAGAGCTGCAGCATTTCAGGGTGCCAGTACAGGAGTTGGCGGTGTTTTTACTCTTGCCATTGATATCCCTCTATTGCTCGGGATCAAGCTGAAAACCCTTCAGGACATCGCGATCTGTTATGGATTTGATCCTGCAGATAAAAAGGAAAGGATGATCATCGTTAAAATTCTGCAATTTGTTTCTTCCGATATCGTTGGCAAGGAAGCCATTTTACAGCAGCTATCCATGTTTGCCTCCAACACAGACGGATCTAAAAGAGAAGTAGTTTCTGAGTTGCAGGGATGGAGAGAAGTCGTATTTTCCTACCGGGACCAAATTGGCTGGAAAAAGCTCTTTCAGATGGTGCCGATTGCAGGGCTATTATTTGGAGCCTTCATTAACCGTTCGGCAGTAAATGATCTTGCTGAAGCAGGGATGATGCTCTACCGCAAAAGAGCGATTCTTGCTCGCTTGGATCAGCAGAAAAAAAAGCCGGAGAGCATATAATTGCCTCCCCGGCTTTTCATTTCTTATGGCAGTCTTTTAATTTCCTTTTCCATATATTCTTCATTCAACGCTCCAAGAACTTTTTCTCTAATCACACCGTCCGAATCAATAAAGTAGCTTGTAGGATATGCAAGCACTTCGTAATCAGCTCCTACAGCTCCTTTTTCATCCAATGGAATAGTAAAAGTAAGTCCAAGCTCTTCAACAAATCGCTCTGCGTCTCCACTGTTTTTCTCTGTATTTGTAAGATTCACTGCAACTATATCAAAATTCTCATCTTTATATTTATTGTATAGCTTTTCCATATGCGGCATTTCCGCCCGGCATGGTGGACACCAGCTTCCCCAGAAATTTAAAAGGACCGCTTTGCCTCTGTAATCACTTAGCTTTACAGCATTGCCTTCCAAATCCTTGAGCTCAAAATCAGGAGCAAGATTTCCTTTTTCCAAACCGACAGGCAGATGGTCCGGATTATCAATTTTTTCATATTTCTGCATTTGTCCCGCCTGTTCAATCATCCCTTTATCCTTAAGGATTGTTTTATCAACAATAAACAGTAAAAGGACAATAACTGCAGCTGCCAGCAAAAACTTTTTCATTTGGACACCTCTATATCAGTTACTTTTCTCTTCCGTCTTTTAGCTAAATCTATCTTACAATACGGGGAATAGGGATTCCATCATTCTGCCTTTGCCTTTTAATGGTTCCTGTAATGAAACAGGCGCGCAAAAATTGCGTAAATCCTAAGCTTTTCCTTAACAGATATTCCAGATTCAAATGAAAGTACCGGCGTGTTGGGGTCTAAAAACCGGTGGCCCCATTCAGTTGGCATCCAGCCTTTTCGAAATCGGGCAACCTTTTTTTGAATCTGCATCATAAACTTGCAGATCAGTATAAAATAAATTTTTGGACATATAATAATGTCCATTGCTATGATGATAAATTCGTTTATCGCCTTTTGGTTTAGAAAGAATTTTTTCTTTTCCAGAAGTTCTGCAATTAATTATTTCAATACCGGCTTTCCTGATATAGATCACAGCTTCAAGTTCGTTAACTTGGTTAAAGATTCCCAGCTTTTTCGGCAATAAACAATCTAAAAAATAGGGCAAGAACCATCGTATTTTCCACATGTTCATATCTCTAATTTCCCCAATCTGCATTCCTTTTGGATTAAATATAATCATTCGCAGGGAAGGAGCAGGCATGTAGGTGATCAGGACATTAGACTGTAAAAGAAAAGGAAAATTACCTGCACGTATATAACGCAATCTTGTATTCGCGACTTTCTTTGCCCTTTGTTTATTCAGCAAAAATACTTGAAAGCACAAAAAACTATAAATAATAAAAGGAGCAGTAATCAGAAGCAGATTGATGCGCGAAACATTTATAATGGAATACACGAGAAAAATAGAAGAAGGCATAAGCGCTGCCAGGCTGCCATTCAGAGAAATGTCAGCTGATTGGCGGTAATATTGCTGGATATTCATCATCAGGACTCCCTGTTTATATATTCTTCACTATTCTATTAAGTGAATCTCGTAAACATGAATATAATAGGAGAACTTTTGCAGAAATGTTTTAATCCGTTCCTCCACCGATTTTGAAAAAGACTCTTTTCACATAGATTATTTTTTGCTTATGAATGAAGTCCGCTGACCGCAGCTAAAATCAAGACGTTACTAAATCCCGGTAACCGCTCTCACAAACATAAAAAACACTCTATTAAAGAGTGTTGAAGCAGTGTTGAAGGCAGCCTGTTCAGTCTCCTGACTCATCGTAGACAGTAAGCATATTATGGATTTCGTTCACTACTTCTTCAACTAGCGATGACGGCGACAGGACTTTCGCCTGCTTTCCCCAATTCAGCAGCCACTTAACTAAACCATCACTGACGATTGCTTTAGCTGTAAGGACAAAATGTTGTTCATCAAGCTTGCGGATATCGGCGTCCTTTCCGAACTTATCGATTATTACGTTAATTAAATCATGATGAAATCGGATTTTTATCCACTCTTCTGAACCTGCGTACATATGAAAAGTTGAACTTACATATTTGGACACATCAAAAGGTTCGTAGGGAAACTGTTCTTCCGTTATTCTGACATTGCGCAGACGGTCCATCCGATAATGGCGAATTTCTTCCTTTTTAAAAAAATAAGCTATTAAATAATAAAAATCATTCACCCATGTAAGTGCTATTGGCCTTACTCGGTACTCATCGCCATCATGACTCAGGACGAACTCCTTGTTGATATTATATCTGCCGTATTGAAAGGCAACAATTTTGCGCTCGGAAATCGCTTCATGCAAATCATTGATCGCAAGCCGAACCATTTTGCTCTCGCTTTTTACGGAAGAATCAATCAAAATTTCATTGTGCAGTTTTCTTGCATGACGAGTGCTTGTCAATTTTTTAATTTTACGGATGAGCTGCTTCGTTTCGTCTTTTGTAATAAAACGTGCAGAAGCTACAGCATCAATCAGCATCCGCAGTTCATAGAGCTCAAATAGTCGGTATTGATGACTGTAATACTTTGGCATCCCTTCTTTTTCTTGATTAATGGTAATATCAAAATTTGCTTCAATTAAATGGTTAATGTCGTCTTTTAACGAATTTTTATTCAGTTTTACTTCCGGGCCATATTCTCTCTTAAAGCATTCCACGATTTCATCTATGGTATATTCATTTTCTTCATCCGTCTGTTCCTTTAGAATCTCCATAAGCTTCAGCATTCTTTCTTTATTATCAAGCCTAGTCATTTTATCACCCCGAGTCCCCGAAAATACTGACATTTATGCTTTATTATCCATTTAAAAAAGCCCTATGGCAACAAGGGCTCTTTAACCTTACTTTAGAACTCTGAAAACAAGCGGTATCCTGTATTCCCTGCCTTCATATGCTTTGACAGCAGCAACAATTGTAAAAATAAAGGCAAGTATTCCCACAATCCAGATGGTAATAACACCGATAAGAATGATCATTAACACCACGCTGATCGCACTATAAACTGTATAGGAAATCAGGAAGTTCAGATACTCTTTCCCATGATAATCAACAAACTCTGAATCATTCTTTTTCAAAAGCCAGATGATCAGCGGCCCGATAAAGGTTGTAAAAAAGCTTGTTACATAAATGGCAGCTGCTAAAAGCCTTTCCTCACTGGGAGGCATTTTTAATTCGTTCAATCTGATTCCTCCTAATATCTTATCTAAATGCTCTTTGCACATGATTTCTGTTATTGCTTTGGAATTCTGACCGTCGATTTCCGGGTGCAGCGCTTATCACGGGGCTATCGACGCTCCCAAGTCTGCGGGGTCTCCCTTGGTATGCTCTCTCCCCGCAGGGCTGGGAAGAAGCTTTCCTCGAAAGAATTCCTCGATGTAAGAAAATGCGTTAGCATTTTCGAGGATTCTGCTCCTTTCGCTACAAACAACTCAGCGGATTAAATTAATTTAAAAGCAACAAACTTTACGGAACAGCCTTTATAAAACTAATTATGATTGCTTCTATACTATTTACGTTATGCATTTAAAAAGGTTTCATGATATTTTATTTTTTTATGCACTCATGGCCAAAATCCGCTAGAGCCTGAATTCCGAGTTCTTGATTGGGACAACTTGAATACACATGTTAAAGACAGGCATTATGGCATTCCTTTGCCTAATCACAGATATCTGCTAGGGAAGGTGATATAGATGATGTCAAAGTTCGAAGCTTTCATCCTTGGAATTATTCAGGGGCTTACTGAATTTTTGCCCATATCGAGTACAGGACACCTGTATTTAGGGAGGCACCTTTTTGCCCTTGATGAAGCAGGCCTGTTTCTTGATACCATGCTCCACATTGGAACTTTGCTGGCAGTCCTGGTTGTGTATAAAAATGAACTGCTGAAAATCTTGAAGAATCCCTTTGGCAAGTTATCCATGCTCCTGGTAATCGGCACGATACCGGCCGTTATCGTTGGACTATTGCTAAGTGATTTGTTTGACTCCATATCGAAAACGGGAATTACAATCGGCTGGGAATTTTTGTTTACAGGCTTCATTCTTTGGATAGCTGATGGCGTTAAGAAAGGCGCAAAAAAAATGGACAGTATTAGCTATGGAGATGCCCTTTTTATCGGAACCTTCCAGGCCGCAGCGATTTTTCCAGCCGTCTCCCGATCAGGCTTAACCATTGCCGCTGGTCTTTTTCGCAAGCTGGAAAGGGAAACAGCTGCCTATTTTTCATTCCTGCTATCCATTCCCGCTATAGCTGGCGGAATTGTTCTGCAATTTGGCGAAATGATGTCAGGCCATACTGAAGCAGTGACACTTGGCAGCATGTTAATGGCTACTTTATCTTCTGCCATTTTCGGGTATATGGCAGTAGTTTGGATGATCAACTTTCTAAAAAGAAAGTCCTTGAAGGTATTTGCAGTCTATGTCTGGATTCTTGGATTTTCTGTCCTTTTTCTGCAAATGACCGGGATATTTTAATGCAAATGGGGAGGTTTTCATTTGGAAGAAGTGGTTTCCTATATTTTTGAATTGCTTTCCCAGCTAGGTTATGCCGGTATTGCTCTTGGTCTAATGGTTGAAGTAATTCCAAGTGAAATTGTCCTGAGCTATGGCGGTTTTTTAGTCAGCACCGGAACTATTCACTTTGCCGGTGCCTTGCTTGCAGGGATAGCAGGCGGTACACTTGCCCAGCTTTTTTTATACTGGCTTGGCACATACGGAGGAAGACCCGTTCTTGATCGGTATGGAAAATATTTACTGATTAAGAAAAGCCATTTAGACGCTTCTGAAAAATGGTTCGAGAAATACGGAACAGGCGTAATCTTTACAGCAAGATTCATTCCAATTGTCCGCCACGCCATTTCGATTCCTGCAGGCATTGCCAAAATGCCGCTATCCATTTTTACCATTTATACAATTGCTGCAATGGTCCCGTGGACTGTTCTCTTTTTATTATTGGGGATGGAGCTTGGAGAACATTGGAGAGACATAAAGGATTATGCAAATCCCTTTATTATGCCGATTATCATCATTGCCCTTACTTCCGGGTTCGTTTATTTTCTTTATAAAAGGGCAAGAAAATGAAAGCATATTGTAAAGTGGCTTCTTTCGCGAACTATTTTGCTTTTATACCATTTTATACCTATAGTGAGCAGAAACAGTTGTCTTTACTTTATAAGTTAGCCCTCAGAAAGATCCTTAAAAAACATATACATTAATTACCATACCCAAGAGCGTGGAAGAGATTATTCCATGCTTTTTTAAATTACTGTTCCCCTTTCCATTCTATTTTTGTAAAATAATAAAAACTACTTCAGGACTAAAGGACGATATAAATGGTGAAAACTTTATTAAAAAATGCACAAATTTATCCTGTAACTGCTGCTTCTTTTCACGGTGACGTTTCAATAGAGAATGGAAAAATAGCGAAGCTTGGCAGGAACCTTATAACCGAAGCAGATGTCAAGATTATTGATTGCCATAACCATCATCTTCTGCCTGGTTTTATAGATGTCCATACACATCTTGGTCTATATGATGAAGGAACGGGGTGGGCAGGCAATGATGCTAACGAAACCATTGAGCCGCTCAGCCCGCATATAAGGGCAATGGACGGTGTTTACCCACTGGACCCCGCTTTTTCCGATGCAGTGAAATATGGGATTACAACTGCCCATATCATGCCTGGCAGCGCCAATGTAATTGGCGGTACTACTTCTGTCATTAAAACTGCCGGCAAAAACATTCAAAAGATGCTTGTGCAGGAAACGGCTGGCTTAAAGATTGCCCTAGGGGAAAATCCCAAGCGGATCCACAGCCAGGGAAACAAGGATTCCATTACAAGAATGGGGATTATGGGTATGCTCAGAGAAGCCTTTTATGAGGCTATACATTGTGATAATCCTGAAGCGCTAAGATTTGCTCCACTCGTCAAAGCTCTAAAAAAAGAAATACCTGTAAGAATACACGCACATCGTGCAGATGATATTATCTCTGCCATCCGCTTTGCCGAGGAATTCAATCTTGATCTGAGAATTGAACATTGTACAGAGGGCCATTTAATTGCAGATGAATTGGAAGGGCTAAATTTAAAGGTTTCTGTTGGACCCACACTGACTAGGAGATCAAAAGTAGAGCTGAAGAACAAGACTTGGAAAACCTATCAGGAGCTGACTGAACATGGAGTGGAAGTTTCAATAACAACTGATCACCCTTATACACCTGTTCAATATTTAAATATGTGCGCCGCAATAGCAGTCAGGGAAGGTTTATCAGAGCAAAAGGCTCTGGAGGGCATCACTATTTTACCTGCAAGGAACTTGAGAATTGACCGCCAGCTGGGGAGCATTGAAGAAGGAAAAGATGCTGATTTGGCATTGTGGACTCATCATCCATTTCACTTTATAGCTAAGCCAAAATGGACGATGATCGCAGGAAGCATTGCATTCAAAGAGTCTTGATTTTTGTCGGAATCTGCTGGTGTTTTTTGACATAAAATCACAAAAAAAATAATCAAAAAACCTATTTCCTTTTTGAATTTTTTTTAGTATTATACCTTAAGTGAAGTGAATATTTCATTCCATAAATGACAGACAATCAAATATCGGAAACGATAGTTATAGGGAAGGCAAATGGTGCGCCACCAGTTATCTGGTTCTAGTGGGTTCGATTCCCACCCCGAAATTTTTTGCACATTATAAAAAATTTCGAGGGTGGACCGACGGCTCTATTTGGCATGGAGTAGGACTGTCCTCAGGTTGGAGGGATAACCTATGCTCAAGAAACGTGATCTTCACGACTGCCATACTTTGTATGATTTAATGACGCACCCTGATGTCTTCCCTTTTGTTCGCCAAAAAGCCCACTCTTATGAAGAATTTATGTTTATAACAAAGCAGACAATCGAAGCAGAAGAACGCGGTGAATTAGTTTCACGCACTATTCTTGATGAATGGGGCGCTCCGATTGGGACGATTAATTTATTCGATATCCAGGACAATGCCGGCTTCTTAGGAACATGGCTTGGCAAACCATATCACGGCAATGGCTACAATAAAATGGCAAAGGATGCCTTCTTTGAAGAGCTTTTTTATGAAACCCGAATTGAAACGATCTTTATGAAAATCCGAAAAGAAAATATCCGTTCGCAAAAAGCTGCTGAAAAGCTTCCTTATGTCATTCTTGCAAATGAAACAAGAAAGTCTGTATATGACCAGCTGAATGCAAACGGAGATATCTACAATCTGTATGAAATTTCGAAAGATTTATATACGCTGCATGTTATGCGGCATGGAGTTGCAGCCCAAGAATCGTCCCAATTACTGGAGGCTTAGCATATTCAATAGCACTGGCTCTTTATAGCCAGTGCTATTTTGTTACAGAAAAGACTGATGAGGGGGTTGAACAGCTGCTAGTTTATAAAACTTGAATCCTCCTCTGGTCTTTCACTGATTCCTGCTTGGGAAAGCAGATCTTCAAGCTCTTCATTTGTCAAGGTTTCAAAACGTCCATCCAAAAACATCACTTGTATCTGGTTAGGATTGATTCTGTTCAAATTAAAGCTCATCGCCTTCGCTCCCTTCGAAAGAGTTAACTGCTGACTTAGAGTACATGTAATATGAGATGAAAGATGATTTTCATTACTATAATTAACAAATCAGCTGATTTCCATTCATAATTTTAAAAAGTTCACATAATTGAAAAAATCATATGTGGATTTAATCATGATTTTAACTTTACTCATACTTACTTGAAGTAAATAATAGAAGAGCTATTTCCTAATTTTCTTGCAAAAATATCAATCTATGCTAAAATCCATTAAAAAATATATCTTTTTCACTATTAACCTATTTTTTTATAGATGATAAATTTATCGGGTTATTTCTTTTAGTTTCAGCATAGTAATGACCATTGAGATGGAGGATATGAATGGATATTATTAATTTAGAAAATACGTGGGTAAGAATGGGCATTTCAGCAGCCATTCTTTTATTATTTTTAGCATTGAGAAAGATCTTTACAGCTTATGTTTTTAAAATGATTCTTTCATTTATGCAAAAAAAGAAAGTCGAAACTGCAGCAAATATTTTAATTGCATTTGAAAGGCCTGCAAGATGGCTTTTCGTCATCATTGGCTTCCAGCTTGCCCTTAAATTTTTCCCTTATGATCTAATTAGTGATCCGCGGGAAACCCAAGTTTTCAGGTCACTCTTTATTTTATTGATTACATGGGGGCTTTTTAATTTGAGTTCAATCATTACACATCTTTTCCCGCGCCTTATGAATAAGCTCGACATTGATGTTGATAGGATTGTCATTCCTTTTATAACGAAGATTGCGAAACTGATTATTATTGTACTGGGAGTGACAATTATTGCGGAGGAATGGAATTATAATATTAATGGATTTATTGCCGGCCTGGGACTTGGCGGATTGGCCTTTGCCCTTGCTGCAAAAGAAACGGTAAGCAATTTATTTGGCGGGGTCGTCATCGTTACAGAAAAACCTTTTACAATCGGGGATTGGATTAAGACTCCAAGTGTTGAAGGAACCGTTGAGGATATTACCTTCAGAAGCACGAAGATCAGAACGTTTGCTCAGGCGCTTGTAACGGTGCCCAATTCGACGCTGGCCAATGAGCCGATCATTAACTGGTCAAAAATGGGTAAAAGGCAAATTGCATTCCATCTTGGTGTTACCTATTCAACACCGAAAAATAAGCTCGAGAAATTGGTTAAGAGCATTGAGCAAATGCTTATTGACCATGAAGAAATTCATAATGATACTATTCTGGTTAAATTTGATCGATTCAACGACTCCAGCCTTGATATATATCTATACTTCTTTACCACTGTAACCACTTTTGCGGAGTACTTGAACATTAAAGAGGATGTCAACTTCAGGATTATGGATCTGCTTGAAGAAGAAGGTGTAGAAGTCGCATTCCCAACCCGTACACTTATTGTCCAGCAGGATGGGCAGGCGGTTGAAGAACAGCAGGATCTGATGAAAAAAGAGCAAATGCATTCACATTCATAATAGAATTATAAGCGTCCCGTTTTTTTTACTGGGGCGCTTTTAAGTTTGGAATATACTGTGCAAATGGACTTTGACAATAAAATCAAAAAACGGAGGAAGAAAAAACGGAATTTAGGGAATAGAACTCTAAAAACGGGGAATGGGACGCAAAACTTAAGGAATAAAACAGCTAATTTTAGGAATGAAATCCAAGGTCATAGACAAGTGATTATTAGGTAATGGTGCTAAATCCAGACGGTTTCCCGGCAAAATATTAAATAATCACCAGATGACTTTATCTATGTTATAATTCTCTCGTCACTTCACAGAAAGAGGAATATACATGGAACAGACATATAGCAAGAAAGAAAAGTTTCGCCAGCTTTTAATCATTTTAATTCCAATTCTCATTACACAGCTTACGATCTATTCCATGACGTTTGTTGATACTTTAATGACAGGAAGGTATAGTTCAGAAGATCTGGCAGGTGTAGCGATTGGCTCCTCTTTGTGGCTTCCAGTGTTTACTGGGCTAAGCGGCATATTAATGGCGGTTACGCCGATTGTATCGCACTTGGTGGGGGCTAAAAAACAGGGAGATGCTGCTTTTTCTGTTATACAAGGTGTCTATTTATCAGTTATTATGGCACTGATCATTTTTGCAGGAGGAGCATTGTCCCTGGGCCCAATCTTAAATGGAATGAGTCTGGAGAACAGGGTTCATGAAACCGCTTTTGATTATCTTGCCGCTTTGAGCACAGGCTTGGTCCCCCTTTTTGTTTATAATGTATTAAGGTCCTTTATTGACGCTTTGGGAAAAACAAGGGTGAGCATGATCATCACGTTGATTTCCCTGCCTATTAATGTGGTATTTAACTATTTGCTCATATATGGAAAGTTCGGCTTCCCGGAACTGGGAGGTGCCGGAGCTGGCTTTGCATCATCCATTACCTATTGGCTGATCACCATCCTTTCTTTTTACATTATTCAAAATAGTATGCCCTTCTCAGCATTTGGTATTTTTCGAAAACTTCATTCTATTTCATTAGTCAAATGGAAAGAAATACTTTTAATCGGCATTCCGATTGGATTATCCATCTTTTTTGAAACTAGCATTTTCTCGGCTGTCACGCTATTAATGAGCACTTTTGAAACAGCTGTTATTGCTTCACACCAGATTGCCCTAAATTTCGCTTCCTTGCTGTATATGATTCCCCTGAGCATTTCCATGGCTTTGACTATTTTGGCAGGGTTTGAAGTTGGAGCAGCAAGGTATAGGGATGCCAAGGAATACAGCTGGATGGGAGTAGCTGTTGCTTTGGCAATGGCACTTGTCTGCGCAGCGATCTTGCTGCTCTTCCCAGAAGAAGTTGCATCCATTTATACAAAAGATGAGGAAGTATTAAGCCTCACAACACAGTTCTTAATTTACGCAATGTTCTTCCAGCTTTCAGACGCTATACAGGCGCCAGTGCAAGGGGCATTGCGCGGATATAAAGATGTAAATGTTACCTTTATTATGTCGCTTGTATCATATTGGGTGATCGGACTTCCATTTGGCTATTATCTTGCCAATTATACTGGCTGGGGCGCATTTGGCTATTGGACCGGTTTGATAACCGGACTGGCTGCAGGTGCTCTTACTTTAACAAGCAGACTTATTTATGTACAAAAAAGAAAATTCCCTGCTGGTTTGCAGGAAACTCGCTGAGATATAAAAGCCATCGTAATGATACGATGGCTTTTATTATTCCTGATGCATTTTCCCCAGGACGTCTTTTCCGCCCGTTACAGGTATGATGCCGCCTGTTATAAAACTGGATTTTTCATCAGCCAGAAAGCTGATGACACGTGCGATATCCTCACCTGTTCCAGGCCTCCCAACAGGTGAAAAACTGTCTTTGGCTTCTGCTGTATCTTCAATATCTTTTTCTTTCCATTCTCCGATAATGTCACCTGGGCAAACCATGTTTGCAGTGATCCCGTTCCCTGCTTCCTCAAGAGCAATGGATTTTGTCAGTGAAGCTGCACCAGTTTTTGCAGCAGCAAACGCAGATCTGTAAATCCAGCCTGAAGCTGCCTCCACCCTGTCAAAGCCAATGGTAATGATTCTTCCCCATTTCTTTTCCCTCATTTTAGGAAGAAGCATCTTTGATAAATAAAAAACTGCATTTAGATTTCCATTAATAAGGTAATTCCATTGGTCAAATGAATAATCTGCCATCCCGATCCTTTCATGGACATAAGGACCTGCATTATGGACTAAGATATCAATTGCAGGAAATGCACGAAGCGCAGCCTGTACTATTTTTTCACAATCAGAAGCAATTGAAATATCCCCTTGTATTGGGATGTTTTTTGTTCCATGTTTGTCTGTAAGTTCTTTGCATAATGAAACAGCTTCCTCTTGACTGCTGCGGTAGTTAATCACAAGATGGACACCGCTTTCTGCAAGTGCCGCCGCCGTTCGTTTTCCGATTCCAGTTGCTCCTCCTGTGATTAAAGCTGCTCTATTCCTCACAAAATTACCCCTCAATTATAGAAAATTTATATACGCTATTAACAATATACTAGTAATTACCGTGTGTTTATGCAAATAATAAGGAACTTTTCCTTTCTGTCTTCCTTTTGGGAATCGTCAGGTTTGATGCATTTATGAAATTTTTTAACAGATAGGCTTTTTACAGCATAGAATAAACTAACTTTAAAATGCATGGCTTGCCTTGTCAGCAGTTCTGCATGGAAAGGATGAGCAGGATGTTCCCATGGAATTTTTTCCCCTTCAATAAAGATATGAAGAATTTTTCGAAACAAATGAAACCTGAAGAAATTGATAAATATATCCAAAATTTGATGGGGCAAATGTTCCCTCAAAATATGCAAGGAATGACTGCCGCTCCCGATTTCATGAAAGGTTTCAATGCAGCATCAAATCATTCGCATACCAACACACCAGTTCTGAATTCTTCCGTTTTCGAAACCCATGACCATATATTTGTCAGAGTGCCAATCAAAAATGAAGAATGGCTAAAAGAAATGAAGCTTTTCCACACATCGAATCAAATGATCATTGAGCATATTCCTGAAAAAGATGATCAGCATTTTATTACCCTGCCAGCTATTGTAAAGAGAAAAGGTTCTTCTGCTCAATTTAAGGATGGCTGCCTGGAGATTAAAATCCCGAAGAATGTAGATATGCAATATTCAGAGATAGATGTCACAGAAATCCTTTAAATGCATTCACCGAAAGGGAGAGAAACTTATGGATATGGAAAAATGGAAAGAATTAATCCAGTTAACAGCTCAGTATCAAAACGAGGATTTCTGGAGTGGATTTATGGAATCGGAAAACTCGGATTTAAATAAAAAGCGTTCTTTTTCAGGTCTTGAACAGAGAAAAATCAACACTTTCCTCTCTAATCAGGAGGTTTATCCGAGATGTGACATGTATGAGGATGGAGATAAGATTATAATTGAAGCTGAACTTCCGGGACTTGCGAAAAATGATATCAAGGTCTCCTTAATACAAGATGAACTTATTATTAAAGGAAAAAGCAGCACCTTTCGTAATCACTGCCGTTACTTATTAAAGGAAAGACCGAGCAGAAACTTTGAAAAGAAGCTGTCAATCCCTATTGCAATAAATAAGAACATGATTGAAACCTCTCTAAACCATGGAATTCTATCCATTATTCTTCCTATTAAAAAAGATACTAATGAAAAGATCCCTATTTTTGTAAGAAATCAGGAAAACAGCTAACAAAAAAGACAGCCTAATTTGGCTGTCTTTTAATGAATCAATGATTATTTTCCAATGAACATTTGTGTCCAGTAGTTGCCGTCTGCAACATGGCCTACACCAAGATGTGTAAAGTTGGCATTCATGATGTTTTTACGGTGTCCTTCACTGTTCATCCAAGCGTTTACTACTTCTTCAGGTGAACGCTGACCCATAGCAATGTTTTCACCAGCAGTACGGTAAGAAATACCGAATTGCTTCATCATATCAAATGGTGAACCGTAAGTTGGGCTATTATGGTCAAAGTATCCTTTTGCTTGCATATCACGGGACTTTTCACGTGCTACTTTACTTAGTTCTACATCAAGTTTTAGTGCAGATATGCCCGCTTTAGCGCGTTCCTGGTTTGTTAATTCAAGTACTTTTTGCTCATATGCACTTACTTCAGATGTTACTTGTGCTGGTGCTTCTGTTTTTGGCTGTTCAGCTGGAGCTTGCTGCTGGGCAGGAGCTTTTGCTTGTTCCTGAACAATTGCCGGCTCCTTAACAGGTGCTTTTGTCTGAGCTGCTGGCTGCTGTACTTGCTGTTTGTTTATTTGAACATCCTGCCAGTTTACATTGAAACCTTTAAGATATTTTTGAAGAATGCTATTAATTTGATCTTGGCTTAGGTTACCAGTTTGAGAGTATACTACATTACCTTTTTCAGGAGTAGGACAATTTGAAGCTGCGTCCGCTTTGTTTACCCCTGGTGTTGATACTAGTAATGCTGCTGCCGCTGCTACTGAGAAAATTACTTTCTTATTCATCTATTAAAATCCTCCCTGTTGTTTGTTTTCTTTGTTGTGCTGTGTTGCTTGCAGAATCATCATAACATAGGGTTTTATGTAATATTTCTGGGTGGATTTTACAATTAACCAATTGACTCTATGATTTTAGAAAGTTACAGGAACAGCAGTGACGAAAAAATTTCATAAATCCTTATTTTAATAGGTTTAGCATGTGGATATAACGGGTAGAGGTATGATTGGGTATATTTCACTATGAAGGAAAAACTCTTAAATCAATGCCAATTATATACTAAAACATTGTTGTTGACAGGTTTTTAGTTTGATAGTTATCTTTACGTTTATTACAGAGGTGTAACAAATATGAAAGTAGATCATATGTAATAACGGGTAAATACACCTATTCTATTCCAAACCAAAAGAAACCATGAATGAAAAAAGCAGCCGGAAGCTGCTTTTTTAATGGCTGTTATGATCTTTCTCTCCTTCGACATCTTCCATTTCTTCCTTATTATCCATCTCCGCGTTCGCGGAATCTTCTTCTGGTTCGCTTGGCTGCCCTATAATAAACTCTTTCTTAGGCATATTATGCATTCTGCGGGCAGTTACATGGGAGTATATATAATAGGTGCCTTCTTCTGTAAAACTTTTTTCGAGGCGGTAAATTCCGTTCTCAGCATGTTCTACAAGTATTTTCTCATGCTCTTTTTCATTTGCTCTCCAGACCTCGAATTTAACTTCGTCTGCGTCTGTTACTTCTTCCTCACCATAGGTAACCTTTGCTTCAAAAGCTACAGGCTCGTTCACTTCTGCTTTTTCTGGATTGACACTTAATTTCACATCAAGAAATTGCGGCTCTTCTTCTCCATCAGTATTATTGTCATTGCATGCTGTTAAGCTAACTAAAAGCATAAGAGGTATCATTACATAAATTAATTTCTTCATTACTATCTCCTTTTTATATCCATTCTTTCTTTTAATCCATCTCAAGGATTGGCAGGAAAATTCTTATGACTGTCCCCTGATCCACTTTACTTGATATGATTAAATTCCCTTGATGCAGTTTTATAAGTTTTTCTGCAATTGCAAGGCCCAAGCCTGTTCCTCCGTCATCTCTTGAACGGCCTTTATTGACCCTGTAGAACCTTTGCTTTATTTTGTTTACATGTTCCTCAGGTATACCTATTCCAGTGTCCTCTATGTCAATTATGCCTTTATCCTTCTCCTGATATAAACGAATGCTTATTCCTCCGTTTTCCGTATAGCGAATAGAGTTATCCATAATATTCTGGATGACCTGCTCAATTCTGCCTTCATCTCCGTTAATGATAATTTCAGGATCTAAATCATAATGAAGCTTCAGTTTTTTTTCACAGATGATAGGCTTGTATTTTTCTATTGAATCTTCAATGAGCTGTGCGAGCGGCAGAGGCATTTTCTCCATCGGATATTCATCTGATTCAAGCTTGGACAAATCAAGCAAATCCCCAACAAGCCGATCCATTCTTCCTGCCTCCCTATGAATTAGCTTTAAATACCTTTGTTTCTCTTCGTCTGTATGGACCATATCTGACATAAGGGCATCGCTGTACCCTTTTACATAGCTGATGGGGGTCCTGAGCTCATGGGAAACATTTGCCAAAAACTCTCTCCTTCGTTCATCCTCTTTTTGAATAGAAGAGGACATGTGGTTAAACGCATGGGCCAGCTGCCCAATCTCATCAAGAGAATTAATATTCAGCTGTACATCATATTGTCCCTGTGAGACATGCTCGGCAGCATCCTTCATATCAAGAAGCGGTTTAGTCAGTTTTTTGATAAGCATGGTGCCCAATAATATACTAACGACAGTAAAGATCAATGCTGCTATAAACCATACATAGGCAAAGTCTTTTGTAATCTCCGATATTTTTGCAAGAGGCAAGTACAAGTAAATGATGCCTTGAAGCCTGTTTTCATCAAGCAGAGGAATAATGACACCCATTATTTTGCGGCCGAACCTTTCTTCATAGCCCAATTTTTGTACAGCATTTCCTTGAAGGAGCTCTTCTCTCTCTTCCTGCCCTATTAAAGACTGATAGTCAATATCAAAGGGCAAACAGGCACTTAACTCCCTAGGGTTGCTGACAATGAAGATTTCTGTTTCAGACTTGGAATTATACCAGTCAATCTTCTCTTTAAGTTCTTCAGTCAAGGGTCCTCCCTGATACTCCATGGCTAAACGCTGCCCTTCATCAAAGAGCGATTTTTCAACATTCTTGACATAAATTTTTTCATAAAAAAGATAGGATAAAAAATAGGAATAGAGAATCGTAATCAATATAGCTGCTGTCACAGTCAGCCACATTTTTTTTGCGAGACTATTAGGCAGAAACCTCATTCACCCGGCACCTCAAATTTATAGCCCACTCCCCAGACAGTTTGAATATAGTCTCCTACTCCTAATTTCATTCTTAAGGTTTTGATATGGGTATCAACCGTTCTCAGACTTCCGGTATATTGAATGCCCCATACCCTCTCGAGCAGCTGCTCCCTGCTTAGGGCTTGGTTCTTATGTTCAATGAAAAAAAGGAAAAGTTCAAATTCTTTCAAGGTCAGCGGTATGGCCTTTCCTTCAACTGTAACTTTACGCGCTATTTTATCAAGAGTGATTTTCCCTATTTTCAAAAAGCCAGTATCACTTTTGGCACCCCCTGTTCTCCGCAGTACAGCATTGATCCTTGCTATAAGTTCTCCAGGAGTGAATGGTTTAACAATATAATCATCACCCCCGAGCTGAAGAGCCTTTACCTTATCCCATTCCTCTCCTTTTGCAGAGAGGAATATAATCGGGATTTCTGAATTGCCCCTAATTCTTGAGCATACTTCATACCCATCTTCTTCAGGCATCATGATATCCAGGATAACGAAATCGATTGCTGTGTTTTTTAGGATATTATACGCCTCACTACCATTTTCAGCGGTAAAGCACTGAAAACCTGAATTGCCAAGATACATTTCTATTAGATTCCTCATATCTGCTTCATCATCTATGATCAGGATGTTTTGCATGCTCATTTCATTCTCTCCCTTAAAACAATTTTGAAAGGTCCTTTGCCAACTTTAATTGTTTTCAGCGATTTTAAACTTTCAGGATCGAGGATATGGATATCATTGCTATCATAGCCGGCAACCAATAATCGTTCCTCAGCAAGTGCCATTTCAAAAGGATTGGCTGCAACCGAAACCGAGGCAGCCTTCTCCCCTAAATCATTTATTTTATATAACATGTTTGACCCATGGCTTAAAACATATACATAGTCATCTTTTTCAAGAAAATTTACCGGCATTGAAGGCGCAGGAATCGTCTTTTTTAATGCTCCTGTCTCTGTATCGTAAACATGGATATTCTTTTCAATTTCGATTCCTTCTCCATGGCCCCCAATCCATATTTCATTGCTTCCGTCATTAAGCCAGGCCCCCGCAGCAGATGGATGGATTGCAAATTCCTCCGATTTCTCTTTTGATTGAAGATCAATCCCCGCCAGCTTTTCACTGTTGAAGCTGAGCACAAATAACTTTTTTAATGGCTCTGACTCTAATATGGTTAGCGGGTCGCTTCCTGCTTCAATTTGTTTGAGCTCTTGCCCTTGTAAATTAAAAAATCGAATCTTGTTCAGATTCTGATCAACCAGGGCAGCTTCCTTTCCACTATCCAGAAGCAGTCCGTTTACAATCCCAATACCGGTCTCCCAGCTGCCAATCTTTTTCCCTTCTTTTAAAGAATACAAATCAGCCTTTTCCAGCTGGCTCCCAAAAAAAAGAATCGTAT
Organism: Cytobacillus sp. NCCP-133; assembly: GCF_026011715.1. Lineage (GTDB taxonomy): Bacteria > Bacillota > Bacilli > Bacillales > Cytobacillaceae > Cytobacillus. The sequence goes on from NZ_BRVM01000016.1 coordinate 45,652, forward strand.
CCTGGTCCGGCAGTATTAGGGCACCCGTATATGGCTTTTCCATTCTCCATTCCTCTGCAATGGCCATTTTTTTTAAATCCACAAAGGAAACAGACATATCCTTTATATTGACTGTGGCAGCAAAAGATAGTTCTTCCGGAATTGAAGGGAGCTGTTTTTCCATACAAGAAGAAAGGATGATGGTCATTAAGATCAAGATGACAAACCCATATTTTTTTAACATTCCATGTTCTTCTCCTTATGACAATCTTACCTTTATCATACAGCAATTTTGTGAGATAAATGTGAAAGGAACTTGAATCTTGTCACACAAGGATAATGCAATAGAAACATACATACGAAAAATAGGAAGCGCTCACCACTTCCTATTTCAAACTTTCAAGCTGCTCTATATGCAATTCAATCAGGGCTTTTTTATCAATATCACTCAAATTTGAGGCTGATATTCTCTTGATAGCCAGAAAAAACTTTTCATAAAGAGGCTTACGGACTCTGGGATGGGAGTTTTCATCCTTGAGTTCTCTTGCAATGGTTTCTTTCAACAATAATTCTGCGTCTTCATTCCCGGATAATTTTCGGTTGTTCCACAGCTTTCTATATTCTTCAAGGAGTTGATCGAAATCCATCTTCAAAATGTGCACATCCCTTCCATACAAGGAATTTTCATGAACTCTATATGTATTTTTACATAAATAAATTTGCAAATGCAAAAAATATAGCTAATATGCCAGAAAGGAGAATAATTGCATGAACTCACCCTATCGCTGCCCAAATTGTAAAACGAACAGAAGCCGGTTTAATATAATCCAGCAGGTTCCCCAGTCAATCAAAATGGATCCGCAGACAGGGCAAGTGCTTGAAGAGTATAGCACCGAACAGCTATCCCCTTTTCACATGCCCTATAAGGGTCCTGATAAACGAGTACAATGTGCAGCTTGCGGTTTAGTAGAAGATGAGCGTACATTTATTAAATTTGGCGAAAAGCAATAGTACAGCTGCCAAACTCTATATTTTAAATGTAAAAAAAGCTTGAGATCATCTATCTCAAGCTTTTTTTTATTAAATGGTTTTCTTCCAAGAACCGCCTATTATCCACCTTCCAGGAACCAGCTGGCGAGAATCGGACAAGCTGTATACTGCCTCTAAAGTGCTGTCTGCCGCTGTTCTTAATAAACAAAACAACTTCAACCGGTATTTCAAGGGTTAATTCCTCTTCTAAATCCTCCGCAGGAAGCACAGGCATACTGACTAGCCTTACATTTTCAATGGCAGGCATTAATTTAATCCAATTGAATGGCTGAAGGGATAAGGGCTGAACGATTTTGGGATCTTGCTGTTTCAATCCGGCCATGAACGCACTTACTGCATCATAAGGATTAGCACTATATAAGTAGTCTTCCAGCCTGCCGGCAGCTTTTAAAATCATCAATTTATGTGATAAGTCCATAAAATTCGTTCTGTGTGTTGTACTGCCATAAAAGTGGATACAAAAATGGCCTGGAAAGTTATTTTTAAGAGCACCGCCTCCATGAGGCATTCCGTGCATAGATGCTGCAATCCATTGGTCTCCATGAATAACAATGATTGCCCGCCTTTTCCAGCTCCATTTTCCTCCATAAATGCTTTTCATAATCTTTGTTTCGTTGGCGTTTAAAGGCTGAACGTCAGCGTGATGGCTGCCCGCACGCCTCTGTACTTTAAATTTTTTGCCCGATTCAACATCTAGGACCGTAAACTTGCTATATTTAGGCAATATAGTATTTGCCCGTTCCCAAGGAAGCATGTCAATTCTCCAGCTTACCCCCTCCTCGACAGCCCATGCAGATGAACTGCCGGCAGAAAAAAATGCGATAGCCATTACGATTGATTTAAAGATTTTCATTAGCTCCACTCATTTTTAATAAATTTTTCAGTTTAACTTTATATAAAAGAGTTTCCCAAAAGCTCACTTCCTTCATTCATTGAACCAAAAAAAATCGCATCCTTCTCTAGATGCGACTCCTTTAAAATCGATTAAAAATAGCGCTAATCAGTTGATTGGCAAGGTTTATAATAATTATTGACATACCAATGCCGCTTAATAAGCCTATAAGATCGCGCAAAAAATTATTGCTGATCCTCCATTTTTTCATCTGGGTGAAACCATTAATCCTATTGAACATGAACATTTTTCAATTGGCTGTGTTAAAGCCTTGCACTATGTATTCTTCACAGCTTTTCCTCAAGCATTTTTAGCTGTTTTTCAATTGTGGCCCAATTAAGATCCTCACCAATAAAAACCATATTCAGCGGCATATTAATATTTTCCTGCAAATATAAAGGCATGCCGTAAGAAAACTGAAATAACGAAGGATAACGTGATGGAGCCAATTTTAGATAGCCTTTTATTCTGTACACTGTATCAGGGAGCCCTCGTAAAAAGTCCTCAAAGCCAGCAAGGTTTACTGGGTGTTTAAACTGATAGACATAAGTGCTTAATTTTAAATCAGAAAAAACATGAGTGCGAGCTGCTTCACTCTTTTCACCCGGTGACATTCCCCTGATCTGCTTGATAGCGACCTTGGAGTAAGATGTCAGTATGCTAAAAGCCCGGCTATTAAGAGCCTGTGTGTCCATTGTAAGCTGTGATTGCTCTGCATCAGTAATCTGATCAGCCTTATTCAGAACAATTAAGTCAGCATGGCGCACTTGTTCAACTAACAGCTGCTGAACCTGCGGACTTAAACATTTGCGGTTAAGCCATCTTGGCCCATCAACTATAGAAATGATTCCCTTTACAATTATGCAGTCTGCAAATAGCGGTGATAGGATGCTATCAAGCACTTCAATAGGATGTGCTGCGCCAGTGGTTTCAATATAAATAGCTTTAGGCTTTTCAATTGTTAGCAATTCCTGAAGCTGGGCCTCCAGCTTATCAGAAATCGTGCAGCATATACATCCGTCCAGGAGCTCTTTTAAAGGAACATCCTCTTCCACCGAGTCAGAATCTATTGATACTTTTCCAAGCTCATTCATCATAACAGCTACTTTTCTTCCTTGCTTTCTTTCATCTTTAAGGAGCTGCTTAAGCAAAGTCGTTTTCCCGCTTCCAAGAAAACCAGATAGAACATAGATTTCGGTTTTATACATCTTCTTCCCCTTTTTCACGCTCTGCCAGCATTTCTTCTATCATTACATTCATTTTTTTCTCAATTGAATTCAGATCCAGATTCGTGAGATATCCAACTGGCTGAAACATTTCCTGCTGGCATTTCCATATGGGAATATAAGCATTCGGAAAATAGTCTTCTTCTGTCTCAATCCCAACCTCAAGAAATGATTCATAATCCATAGTAAAAACATCTTCATTGGCAGCACTTTTTCCTTTAATAGTCCTGATTAGATCGACAACAAGTTGTTCATATACGGGTTCAAAGTCTTGTTTATACTTATTTTGAAGTTTTTCTGCGAGTTTTTGGCATTCCTCTTCTAAGAATGAAATTTTTTTTCGTGTTTCCTCATGAAGTTCTACTATCTGTTTCAAAGGATCACCTCTTCATAGCTATCCTGTCTAATGAGTCATTGTATATGATTTTAGCAGTGCGTACAAACCATAAGGTATATTTGTTATAATCTCCTTATTAAGGAGGTGGTTTAATGCTTAAGAATACCGGAGAAAGAATAATTTTGGAAGAATTGCCCCTTACAAATGGCATGCTTCTGGAACATTTGGCACGTTATTATTTTGCCCTTTACTATGCCAAAGGCAGAGTACTTGATATTGCCTGTGGCACAGGCTATGGGTCCAAGATCATGGCGAAATCCAAAAAAAATGAAATAGATGAAATTATTGCAGTTGACTTAGATGAAGAAACATTAAAGTATGCAAAGCAACATCACTATCATCCCCTTGTCAAATATAGAAAAGCCGACGCCGCAAGTGAAAATCTTCAAGTTGAGTTAGGCCTTTTTGATGTGATTACAAGCTTTGAAACCATTGAGCACCTTGAGGCAGAAGATGCCTTTCTTAAAAATCTATTCAATATGCTGAAACCTGGAGGAATACTTATTTTGTCCACCCCTTTTGGGGATGGAAGAGGTAAGCCGACCAAAGAACCTTTCCATGTCCATCAGCTGACAGAAACTGAATTTATTGAACTGTTTGAGCCATTTGGAACGACAGAATTTTACTATCAGCGAAGCGTACTGATTGAACCAAAGAGAAAAGGCAAGCATTATCCAATAGGAATTGCTGTCTGCTTGAAAAGTTAAAGAGGAGCCTATGAGCTCCTCTAATTTTTTTCTAAACTTAATGCTGCTAATAATTTTACTTCTTTTCTGCCTGTAAAAACTGCTTAAGAGCTTCTGTGTTTTCTTTAAAATTCAATTGAAGAACGGCTCCTGCATGCTCATATGTTTTATTTTCATAACTGTCTGAAACAGGAACTCTTAAAGTTTCAATGTCAGTTATAGGATTCACAAGGAAAGAAGCGCCTAGGGAAAGGACCTCTTCAAGCTTTAAGTCAGTTTCTACATATTTCATTGCCTGGCTAATCACCTCAGGGAATCGCGCAATCCCTGCTGGTGTAGAGAATTCATCCATCACTTGGTCCTTTAAGGAAATTAATATTTCCTGCTGCCTGTCCACCCTTCCAAAATCACTTTGGCCATCGTGGCGGAATCGGACATATGATAAAAGGTCATTTCCCTTAAGCTTTTGTTTTCCTGGTTCTAGATTCAGCCCCATATCTTTTATCATGGCAGAAGTCACATTGACTTCGATTCCATTAGGTGCAATTGCATCGAGCATTTTTACAAACCCTTGGAAATCAATAACCGCTGTATGATCGATTTCCACACCAAAGTTATTTTCGATCGTTTCTTTCAGCAATTCCTTTCCGCCCATATAATAGGCATGGTTTAACTTGCTATAGGTATAAGTATAATCTGGAATTTTCACGTAGCTGTCCCTCATTAAGGAAACCAGCTTTATTGACTCACCTGAAGGTTCATAACTGGCAAGCAAAATCGCATCGGAACGGGAATCTTCCTCTCCCCGGCTATCAACCCCGATCAGCAGCAAGTTCATTTTATTTGAAAGCTTCATTGGCTCTTTATCAGCCTGATTTATTTCTGAAGATTCATTTTCTCGACCAGGCTCATTAACATTTTCCTTTTGAAGGAAAGAAGTGCAGCCAGAAAGGATTGAAGCAGCAAGCAAAATGATCATCAACATTTTCTTCAAGTTTATCACCCCTGAGTGTTCTTATGCTCTTAGATATCAGTTTTATTATCATTGTTGGAAAGAAAATTGCTTTATATACCCATGTTCTGCAAAGGCAATACATAATCAAAAAACTCTCCAAAAAATTGGAGAGCCAGTGATTAAGAGCCCATTTGTTCTTTTAAAATTTCAGCCGCTTTTTGAATTTGTGTATCATTCTCATCAATTTTCTCACGCAGTTTTTCCATTAGCTTGATCGTAGACTGTCCTGATAACACACCGGTTTGTTCAAGTTTTTCTGCAGACTGAAATTCTCTGACAGCCTGTTCAGTTTTTTCATCAAAGAAACCATCTTCTCTGCCAGGCTCATATCCAAGCGCCTTCAGCATTTGCTGTGCAGCTTTAACCTGTGTGGATGAAGAAGAAAGCTTTAATTCATGATCCGGATTAATAAAAGGTAAGGATGCATACTCCGGCAAGGATACTTCATGGTCAGGGGTAATTCCCTTTTTATGAATCCAATTGGCATCAGGAGTAAGCCATTTCTCTGTTGTAAACTTCATGTTGGAGCCATCAGAAAAGTCCTGTGCACGCTGGACAGTGCCTTTACCAAACGATTTTTCACCGACAAGCGGGACATCGGCAGATTCATTCACAGCTGCAGCAAGGATTTCCGATGCACTTGCGCTTCCTTTATCAATGACAACGACTAGAGGCATATCTGGGTTCTCTGCCTTAGTTGACTTAACTTCCTCTCTGTTGCCATTACGATCTTCAATTTGGAACAAAATCTCTCCTTCAGGCACAAAAAGGCTGGAAATTTTGATTGCCTGATCGAGAAGTCCGCCTGGATTTTGCCTCAAATCAAGAATTAAGCCTTTCATTCCCTGTTGCTGAAGTTCATTCAAAGTCTCAACGAGCTCTTTCGAAGTGCTTTCTGAAAAGGTGGTAATCTGCACCTTAGCAATTCCATCCTCCAGCATTTCGCCATAAACCGTTTCAAGCGGAATGGTGTCGCGAGTAATGGAGATATTCATTGGTTCATCCACTCCAGGGCGCTGAATGGCAAGTTCTACCTTTGTGCCTTTTTCACCCCTGATCAGCATAACTGCTTCTGTTGAACTCATCCCTTGAAGGCTCTTTCCATCAACAGAAAGGACCTTATCATTTGGTCTTAGCCCTGCTTTTTCAGCAGGTGATCCCTTTAGAGGCGAGACAATTACAATATAGCCTTCCAGCTCCTGAATCTCAGCTCCAATTCCCTCAAAAGAGGACGAGATGCTTTGGTGAAAGCTTTTCGCTTCCTCCTCGTTCATATAATCTGAATAAGGATCGTCCAGGGCTTCAAGCATTCCGTTGATCGCCCCGTTTATTAGGTTTTCCTGTTCTACTTCCTGGAAATAGTTTGCTTTTAGCGTATCATAAGCTGTATATAGCTTATCAAATTCCCTTCGTTCACTCGTTCCTACATCTACTGCTTTTTCATCTCCAAACGCCAGGGCAAATGTCGTAATGCCCGCTGAGAGAAAGACAATAAAAAACAGCAGCATAACAAAATGAAACTTCTTCATACGGATAAAACCTGAGTTGCTGTTATCCGGAGTTTCAGATGCTTCCTTGTTTAAATCTTCATTTTGCAAACTCTTCACCACTTTCATGACCGTAAAATTACTATGTACAATCCTTAATGATTAGAATAACATTTTTATTGAAAAAATAACAAAGAAAAATGCACAAAATAAATTTCTTAAAAAAATTATTCTAACCTTGCAGCTTCCACATGATTAAGAATAGCGCTTAGCAAAAATCAGCTAAGCGCTTTTGTTTTAGGCCACTCCATAGCCTTGATCTTTAATTGCATTTATTAGATGGTTCCTATTCGCTTTCTCTGGATCATATTCCACTTCAACCTGTTCTTCAAGAAAAGCAATTGAAACACTTGCCACTCCATCAATAGACATTAGAGCATTTTTAACAGCTTCTTCACAATGCCCGCAAGTCATGCCTGCAACTTTTAATGCCATCTTTTCCAAGGTTAACGCCTCCTTCATTCCAAGTACTCTCTTTATCTTAGTATTACCTCATTTGAGGAATAGGATAAACATTCCTTGTGTTAGAGTGTGCTATCATGTTATTCCTCTCAATTTTACTCTTGTTTAACTGAAGTAGACCGTCTTCGTCGCTTCTCTCTTAAGCAACTTTTTGCTGCGTAAGGAAAGCTTTTTTCCTTTTTTTCAAGACATCAACCAAAAGCTTTTTTAGAAATATTAACTTTATCCCTCACTCAAACCGATTTTCTTTCAGTTTATCAAGCCCTTTGAAAATATTAAGTAAAAGAAAAGATTAATTGTTTAGCAAGTAAAATCATATTTTAATATACGACCTGCTTATTTATGCACGCAGCCATCTCCATTAAGTAACCCCCGTGCGTTTAAAGCCTTTCAAATCCAAAGGAGTGATCAAATTATGATAACTGCGTTGTTATGGCTAAGCTTTGCCCTCTCCCTAATCAGCCTTATTGCCGGTATCATGAATCAATCATGGAACCTGGCATCATTAAGCGGACTTTTGCTGCTACCACTTGCTTACTACTTATTTGGAGCAGAGAATGGCATCCGCTATTTAATGTTCCTGCCTACAGTACCTTTTATAATCGCAGTCATCTATTATTTTCAATCCGGACAAAAGGCCAGCAAACAAAAAGGAAATTAAAAAGAGGCCATAATCGGCCTCTTATATTTTCTTTACGATATTAAAATATTCCTCTAGTGTCCATTTTTTTTCAAAAATAACTTTAGCTGCATTTTCTCCAACATAGCGGAAATGCCAAGGTTCATATTTATAACCCGTTATGCTTTCTTTTCCTTTTTGATAACGGAGTATGAATCCGTATCGATGAGCATTTTCTGCCAGCCACTTGCCTTCCTTTGTTTCACCAAATTTCTCGGATAGCTCCAAATTGGCACTTCGGCTCGAAATATCCATCGTAAGGCCTGTCTGGTGTTCACTGGTTCCTGGAACAGCAACTGCTTGCATTGCCTTTTCCTCCCCAACTCGTGTAACCTCAGCATCAAAAACTTGAGATTGCCTATCATACGAACGATAGCCTGAGACGGCAAAAAGCTCCACTCCGGTCTGCTGTGCTCCTTTAAACAGATTTTCCAGTGCAGCAGCAGCATCCTGCCGCATATAGCTCTTTTCAAGATTTAAATTCCCATAAGAAAATGATACATCCGGAATAACCAATTGAGAAGGTTCATAATCATCCGGCAAACTGAACTGTTTATTGACAAGAACCATCACATTGTCTGGATTTTGAATTACATTTTTTCCGTTTACTGCTTTTATATCATTAAAATACGAAGCTTCCAAAGATAGAGAATCTTTTTCTAGGGAAGATTGCTTTGATTTATCATGACTTGCTTCCATCGAAGCACTCTCTTCCTCAATGGATTGTTCAGGAACTTCTTCTATGCTCTGCTCTTTTTTCAGGAACGGTATTTTTTCGATTAGCGGTTCCACTTTCTCTATATAAGGGTCAAGCTGGCTGCACCCGGATAGCAGTATGCCTAGCGTTCCCGCTAATATTAAGATCTTTTTCATTCAATTCACCTATCTTTATATTTCTTTGCAACAGTACTATTTTAACACTCCGCGTCAACTATTCCATCCTTGAGGAAAAAACAGGACCATCGGCTCAAAATGAAGGAATATTTTTAATTTGTATTTTATGCCAGAATCATTTAATTTTAACCTGAAAAAAGACAAAAACTGGCTCATTAGATGAACCAGCCCAATGTTTTTATTCCTTGATTACAGCTTCCAATGCAACTTCAATCATTTCATTAAAAGTTGTTTGTCTTTCTTCTGCTGTTGTCTCTTCTCCAGTTAGGATATGGTCACTTACTGTCAGGACGGATAATGCCTTTCGGGCAAATTTCGCGGCAAGCGTATACAGAGCAGCTGTCTCCATTTCAATGGCAAGGATTTGATATTTAGCCCATTTTTCAAGTTCTGAGTTGTCATTATAAAACATATCCGCAGTGAACACATTTCCAACCTTTAGATTTAACCCTTTCTCCACCCCAGCATCATACGCTTTTTTCAGCAGGTCGAAGTTAGCTGTTGGAGCAAAATCCACTCCGCCGAAAGTAAGCCTGTTCATCTGGGAGTCCGTAGAAGAACTCATTGCCAAAATAACATCCCGGACTTTTACATCCTTTTGGATTGCACCGCAAGTTCCAACACGAATTAAATTTTGTACATTATAGCTCTGCATTAGTTCATTAATGTAAATAGAGATTGAAGGAACACCCATGCCCGTCCCCTGTACAGAAATGCGCTTGCCTTTATAGTTTCCTGTATAGCCGAACATGTTGCGGACTTCGTTATAGCATTCTGCGTTTTCCAAGAATGTTTCTGCAATATATTTTGCACGTAACGGATCTCCCGGAAGCAGGACCGTTTCCGCAATTTGACCTTCTTTAGCACCAATATGTACACTCATCAAACATAACCTCCAATTCGTTCTGAAGCCTCTGTAAATGCTTTCAAATCACACTATACCATATGTAGCAAGAACATAGAAATAAATAAGCAAAAGCATGTTTTTTCCCTATTCGGGAAAGCTATCATTAGCTTTTCCAAAGGAGGTTCTGAACATGCCACAAAAAGGGATGAGCAAAAAGCTGAGACAGGCCGTTCAGCATGCCAATGAAACAAACCCGTCTTCAAGAGCTAATACTGAACCGCATACATCAAAAACTGTCAAAACAAAAAGCAATCGATAATTTGGAGGGATTCAGATGGGCAAAAAGCATCGCAACCGCATAAATTCGCCAAAGAAGAATAATCATATACCTGCCGAAGCCATAATCGCCGAACAAGAAGCCCATGGTAAAGAATATACGGCCAATAAGCGCAAAAACAGCCCAGGGTCCAACATAACGGAATAAATACGAAAAAGGAGGACAGCTGTCCTCCTCTCATAAATTTTGTTAACGGATATGTATTCGATTTATTTCTTCCCATCCGCCAGGCTTAAGCTGATAATAATACTGCCCTCTTCGTCCTTCATCAATATAAAGAATGTCTCCCGTCGAAATAAACCGGCCGGTAAAGTCAAATGGAATTCTGTCTGGTACATTAAACCTTCTAAAAACATTATCAAGGCATTCCTCATGGGTCGATCCTTCAACATTCAAGCGGTAAACTTGCTGAAACCCTTTTTTGTCCCTGAACTTGGGTGTTTGGAATATCGTCACATCATACTCTTTCCTTCTGATTCTCGTTAACTCCTTCAGCATACAGCATCCCCCTCTGTTTTGTGATAAACCCTTGTTTGTTAGTGGTAAAAAAATTCTACAATTGGATTTGAATTTTTCTATGTTTCTTGGCCGCTTGATGTATAGTGGCTTTTTTGCTGATGGTGTGATTTCTGGCTCTATGGACCCTTCATGGCGACCTTTTCGTGGCTGCCGACATCATTTCCTGCTTCATTAATCTTCGCAACAACATTTCAGCTACTGCTGACGCAAATTTCGTCTTCATCCCCTATCTGGCAGTCGATTTCACTCCTCATATTCCAATTTTCAGGCTTTTTATATGATTATTGTTAAATTAGCTATTTTCCATGTCGTTTCCTTTATCAAAATTATTCTAGTTTTGTCGATTTTAGAGTATTTTTATTAATAAAGCGCTTTCAAACAAGTCAATCCCGCATAGTATATAAAAAAGACATTTATTGGAGTGATGAAAATTGGGGGTTTTTAAAAAGCCATTTTTATTTTCGTTCATAACCGGACTGCTTTTGATGACTATCTCTTACTTTTTTCAGCCTCTTATGCCATTTCAATCCATAGCACATAGAGGAGCTTCAGCATATGCTCCGGAAAACACGATCGCTTCATTTGAAAAAGCAGTTGAATTAGGTTTCGACTATATTGAATTAGATGTGAGGTTCAGCAAAGATGGACACCTTGTAGTGATTCATGATGCTAATGTAAAACGAACTACTGATGGGAAAGGCTTTGTTGGAGATTTGACGGTTAAGGAAATTAAGAAACTTGATGCAGGTTCATGGTTTTCTTCTGCATACGAAGGGGAGCGCATTCCCTTGCTTAACGAGGTAATAGAACGCTTTAGCGGACAAATTGGGCTGTTAATTGAGATGAAAGCTCCAGAAAACCAGCCTCGCATGACAGAAGTCCTCGCAGAAATGCTAAATAGCTGCACTCAAGAAAGCAAGCTTGTAAAAAATATAAAAGTGCAATCCTTCCATGTAAATGAATTGAAAAAGTTTCATCAGCTGGCCCCGGATATCCCTGCAGGCATACTCCTGAGTAAACAGCTTGATCTGTTTCATCTGGCTTCTTACCGTTCATTTGCCTCCTTCCTATCTGTCCACCATCTTCTACTCTCCAAATCCTTTGTCTCACAAGCTGAATTATTCGGATATGATATCTACTCCTGGACTGTAAAAAAACAATACCAATTTGCAGACATGCAGCGCCTTGGCGTGCATGGAATCATTTCTGATGAAGAGAAGAGACTGCCTGATTCCCGTCTGTATGCATTAATAACTCCCTTTTTGAAGGGACAGGATTTTCTTAAAACCTTATTGACTTAAAATAAAAAACGATGGGCTTTTCCCATCGTTTTTCAATATTCATCAGGCATATCTCGCAATCACAGATTGCAGTTTTTGCTGCATATATGGAATATCGCCATTTGTTACAGTAAGCCGTACAAAAGATTCATCCATTTCAAGCGCCTCAGCCAGGAAACCACCAAATCCCCTTGCTCTCCGGTCTACCTGCATAAGGATCTCGGTTTCTCCGCCTGGCTGTGGGAAAAATACTACTTCCAATTCATCAAGCCGTCCTATGAATGATCCGGAGACTGGAACAAATTCAAACTCCTGTATAAATGGCAGCCTGCGGCGAAGACGGTGTGGCGCCTGCTCACATTCGGCTTCTCTTAATCGGAAGCCCATACTGGATACAGTGTTTAAAACGGATTCCATTAACGGATTTGGAACCACTCTTATATAGTCCTTATCTGTAGGGTCCACTGAATTTTTAATATCGAGGCCAGTCGCAACCCAAATTTTTGTTTTTCCAAAAGATAAGGGTGTATCACTTGGAAGGTTAAAAGTAAAAGGGATTTTCCTTCGTTCATTTGCTGCGAGTGTGAAAGACTTTGCCAGCCTGAAGCGGTCAATCAATCCGGAAACTGTATATTTTTTACCTTCGGATTCCTTGATATATGTTGTATTTAAAGAAAGGTAAATATCATCAATTTTCTGCTCGGTATTCCCTCCTAAAATCTCAAGGACTCCTTTTAAATCTTCTCCCGGTGAGACTGTATCTCTTTCCAGCTTTGTATCAACTTTAGCCGATCCAATTCCCACACTTGCCAAAACTTTGTTAAAAAATGACATGTTATTCTCTCCCTAACCAATTTTATATTTATTACATTATATCTGGAGGTTTTACCTTTCACCTGCAAACATTTTTAACCTTTTCAGCGGCTTTTACTATATATTAACAAAACACTTCTTTCAAAAAGGTATACGTTTATATAGAAAAAAAGTTTCATTTTTTCAGAAGGCTGCAAAGAATTTTTTTCACTTGCTGATAAAGTATTTTCTTTATGTATACCTGCGTTCAATCCCTCTCCTTCTCTGCAGCAAAAAAATGACGAGCACGTTCCCCGTCATTTTTTTTATATTATTCTTCTTCGACTTCTTCATCAATAATGCATTTTTGCAATAAGTACTCAAAGGTTATATCCGCAAGTTCATCCAATTCTCCTTCAGTAGGCACATATCCCCTTTTTGCCAGCTCATGAAAGAAAAATTCTGCAATCTCTTCCGTATCAATCACAACTTCTATTTCCTTCACAGCATCGCCCCCTTTGTACAAAATGTATGTTGGTTCCCCTTATTTCATGCAAAACAACTGTCAGAAAAGTCTCATTCTTTATTTATCTATGAATTTATTAACCTTTGGCATTTTATTTGATTTTGGACATACATATGGGATTAACAGCTATAAATGATCAGTTGCAAAGAAAACGATTCGGGGGAGAGAAATAAAATGACCAGTATATCCAGACTAGCCGCTCTAATAAAAGAAGATGTCAATAACGAAGAAAGCTTAATCGTTGATTTATTTAGCAATCTATTAAATGGATGGTACAAACTTGTAGTTTGGTTCGGTGTTCCTTTTTTAATCTATATATTGATGTCCTGGTATTGAATTATTTAAACTGTGCTCTTTCCATCATTATTGGCAAGGTGCTTTAGTTTTCTAAGAATGACCCGCATGATATGTTTGTAATCATCATCATGAAACATTTCATAAAGAATACGATAATCATTATAGATATCAAGCAAACCATCAATTAGCAATTTTTTTTCTTTTATGCCTTCGAGCAGTTCCTTTTCAGCCTTGCGGAATGAAAGCGCTGATTCCTTTAATTCAGGCAGCTTTTCCTTTTTGTTGATCATATAAAGAAGTCCCAGCTTTTGGATAAATGCATCTGCACTTTCTGCATCCGCAACAAGCGTCAGTTCCTCTTCTCCTGCCTCCAGCCATTCCCCGTCATTTATTCTGGAGAGCTCATAAATAACATCTTCCCATGCATCTTCTTTGTATCTCCAAATCTCAGTCCTGAAGCCTACTATTTTGAAAAGATCCGAACCATACCCCTTGACTTGGACAAGGTCTCCAAAAAAGTATTTGTATTCGATATCAATGTGCTCCTTTTCCATGATCTCACCTTCATACTCAGAGAGCAGCTGAAGGCTGGATTCCATATAGAGACCTTCACTTTTATTGACTTCATAGACGTACATATCATCAAGCCACTTGACGTCTGTCACTTTTCCAACTGTTCCGTAAATAGTGATCACAACTGTATCACCGACTTTGTACTTTGGTTTTTTCCTTTTGCTCATGTCCTCCATCCTCTCAGACCTGAGTCGTGAGTATTGAATACAATAGTATATGCACATTTTCTAAAAATCGTCCGTAGGTTGATGATAATCGAAGCCGAAAGCGGGGCTTTTTCGGAGATCCCATCTAACTCAATTCCAATAAACAGGGTACTAAACTATAATATGCTTGAAATTAAAAAACACTCCTTTTTCAGGAGTGCTTGGAGTTTCTCAATCATTAAAGGCTTTGGACCTCAGCTTTCGGAAAATACATAAAGCTCCCATGCTTCATCAAAGACTGACATGCTTTCCAAGTAAAAGCCGCTTAATTCCAGGTATGAGCTGATTTCATCATAATCATAAGAGGTTTTCGGGAAGCTGTGATCCTCGTATGCGTGGTTAGCAAAGTGGCTAATGCTATCCAATGGTTTAGGATGCCTGTATTTCATTAAAAAGTGATAAAAGGTTTTTGACATAATTACCCCTTCCCCATCAATTATCGGTCGTTTATTTTACTTAATACTATAAGGGATTTATGCTTACTGCGTCTACTCATCAAAGATTTTTGCACAAAAAAAACAACCCGTTCAATCATTACGGGTTGTTTCCCTATTTATTTCTATCGATCGGTTTTCGCTATTTCTTTAATAGCCCAAATAATATTAAATGTGAGAATTGCTATGGAAACAGGTACTGTATTAATCGATAGAATTTGTGACGAACAGGTGAAGAAAATACGAACATTTTTCTGACTTTGATTTATCTCCTAGGAAGTAAAGTCAAAATAGTTTCTCTTAAGCAGTCTCGGCTGCTCCATCAGCTGAGTGTAACTGATTTCTTTTCCGATTTTTTTCGTATCGATTAAAAATAGCTGATCCTCGATTTCTTTTATAAGTTCATCAGGCTGATAAACCATGTCGCAATCATTGCAGACTGTGGAAGGTGTTTCATTAATTTGAATCGCCCGAGTTCCATCTGGAAGCTCCCAATAAACGGTTTCCCTGCTATTAGCAATATTATTGCTTTCGCACCATGCGCATTTACTTTCCATTTTCAGCCTCCTATTCCTTGGTTGCTGCAGTCTTTACATCTGCTGCATCTGCTGCAGCTGTTGGGCCCTGCTTTGTCTGCTGGGCTTTAAATTTCTTTTCTTTTAATTCATCCCTTTTATCGCGCTTATCTTTTAAAGAACTGTGTGAAGGATCGCTGTCATACTTTTCGCGGCGATCCAGTCTTGCCAGACCTTCAGGCACGAGGTTAAATTGCTGGTCATTCATCAGGGCTGCTATACCCACATTTGATTTTTTCTCTTCCATATCTGTATAAATTTCTTTAAAGTAGCCTTCCGCCCGGCCAGGAACATAGTTTTCCGGTTCCGGATAAGAGGTGATTACACCTTCAAAGTTGCGGAGCACCACTTTGTCGGCGCTTTGCGAGATCAAATAATTGGGCTGCAGGGAGATCTTCCCGCCGCCGCCAGGTGCATCGACCACAAAAGTCGGAACAGCATAGCCTGATGTATGTCCCCTTAACCCTTCAATAATTTCCAGTCCTTTGGAAACTGGTGCACGGAAATGGCCGATTCCTTCTGAAAGATCACACTGGTAAATGTAATAAGGCCTGACTCGTATTTTAACAAGGTCATGCATCAGCTTTTTCATAATTGGAACGCTATCGTTAATCCCAGCAAGAATAACGGATTGATTTCCTACGGGAACTCCGGCATTGGCTAACATTTCACATGCTCTCTTTGAATCTTCAGTAATTTCAATGGAAGTATTAAAATGTGTATTTAACCAGACAGGATGATACTTCTTTAAAATATTGCAAAGGTTTTCAGTGATTCGCTGCGGAAATACAACCGGGGCTCTTGTGCCAATTCGAATGATTTCTACATGGTCGATTTCCCGTAGATTTTTCAAAATATATTCAAGGATATTATCATTAATTAATAGGCCATCACCGCCAGAAATGAGTACGTCCCTGACCTGTGTTGCACTTCGTATATATTCAATTGCAGCATCAAGCTGTTTTTTCGGCACTCCCATTCCAATTTGGCCGGAGAATCTTCTTCTTGTACAATAACGGCAATACATCGAACATTGGTTTGTTACCAGAAACAAAACCCGGTCAGGGTAGCGGTGTGTCAGGCCAGGGACTGGAGAGTCTTCATCCTCATGCAGCGGATCTTCAAGATCATATTTTGTTTTATAGATTTCTTTTGAGATCGGAACGGATTGCATTCTCACCGGGCACCGCGGGTCATCCGGATTCATAAGCGATGCATAATAAGGTGTAATATTTAATGGAATGGTCTTTGTTGAAATTTTTACTCCTTCTTCCTCTTCAGGTGTAAGATTAATGACCTTTTTCAGGTCATCAACTGTACGAATGGTGTTCGTCAGCTGCCAAAGCCAATCATTCCACTGTTCCTCCTTGACACTCTTCCATAGGTCTATATCTTTCCAGTGCCTATCTGGTTTGTATAAAAAGTTTTTCATTCAAATTCCCCCTGTGTGAGTTTCTTTTCTAATAATCTTGCAAGAACCATGCCAATTATTTTAATATTTGTATAATTATATGAAAAGGAGAGATGAAGGGAAGATTTTCATCATTGAAGAGGCTGTTGCATAACAAAGTTTCACATAGAGCAAAAAAAAAATGCCGATTATCCGGCACTGAACAGGTTTCCTAAACTGGTTTTATGAATGCGAAATTTGTCCATTTTCATGGGCATTCATTTTGTACTTGGATAGCTTATATTGAAGAGTCTGACGGGGTATATCCAATAACTTGGATGCTCTTTTTATATTCCAATCAGTTTGCTGGAGCGCATTCTCAATTAGTTCTTTTTCTAGGTCCTCTAAACTGGACCTTAAAGAAAGTCTGCGGGCAGGCAGACCTTTGAAGCCTGCTTGCAGCTTCTGCTTCATCATCACTGGCAAATCTTCCGTCTCTAAAAAATCACCTTCGCAAACATTCATCATATACTCGATTGTATGTTTCAATTCCCTCACATTTCCCGGCCAGCTATAAGCATTGAAGAATTTAAGAATTTCTTTTGTGCTGCCTTTAACATCTTTATTAAAAGAGTGGTTAAATTGATTTATAAAATGCTTGGCCAAGAAGTCAATATCTTCTGCCCTTTCTCTTAAAGGCAGCAATCCGAATGTAAGGACGTTTAAGCGGTAAAATAAATCCGTTCTGATTTGCTTTTGTTCAAGAGCTTCTCCAGGATGGATATTCATGGCGGCAATCACCCTCACATTTACCTGGGAGTTTTTTGGACTGCCGACTCTTCTCACCATCCCATCCTCAAGCACCCTTAGCAGCTTTGCTTGAAGCTCAATCGGCATGGCATGAATTTCATCCAAAAAAAGCGTTCCCCCATCAGCCAGCTCAAACAGTCCCGGTCTGTCTACGGCACCCGTATAGCTTCCTTTTGCCGTTCCAAACAGGATGCTCTCGAGCAGTGACTCCGGAATAGCTGCACAGTTTTGCGCTATAAATGGTCTGCTTGTTCTCGAGGAGGCATGGTGGATTCCCTGGACAAAAAGTTCTTTTCCGCATCCGCTTTCGCCAAAAACAAGAATAGGAGAATCAGACTTTGCGAGCTTTACAGCTTCTTTCTTTATTTTTTGCATTTCCTTGTTAATGGTAAGTAGGCTGTCCAATGTGTATTGCACATTCTTTAGCTTATTTGTTTTTTTTGCAGGTCTCTTAATTTTTTTCTGCAAATCAAGCAAACTTTCCGAGAGCAGCTTTAACCTGGAATAATCCTTGGCAATCTCAACAGCTCCGGCTGCCTTGCCATTTACTGTGATGGGCAAGGTCGTGTTGATTGTTTCAATTTGAACACCATGAACATTCACATACGATTGAGTTTGATTATAGATCGGTGTTTTCGTTTTGATTACTTTTAGCAAGGTGCTTGTCTCTTCATCCAAAGAAGGAAAAACTTTTAAAACGGGCTTTCCTAAGACCTCGGAAACCTCTAATCCATCATGTTTGGCAGCAATTTCATTATAAAAAATGGTATTGCCATTCAAATCGACAACATGAATTCCCTCATCTATCCCTTTTAAAATTGCAGCCAAAACCTCTTTGGAGATGGCTTGTGTTTCAATCATCAAGATCCCCTCCCATATCATGTATATGATGGGGTGCCGAAAACTAGTCTTAATGGTGCCGATAAACTGGCACTTTTCAAATACTGATAATGGATTTATTGTGATCGCTTATTTTTGCAGATTTTTACAGATTAATCATCTGGTGGGGTGCGCTTTTTTGATTACAAAAAGGGGGGTACCTTTTCTATTGGACTGCACCTTATTTCGTCGTTCTTCAGCCTGATTAACTACCACTTCTCGGGAATCGTCTCAGAATCCTTTTTATTAAGAAAAGAATATCTGTTCCCTTTGCGAAACTGCACTATCTTTTTAGGTGTTTTTTTTCCTCTCCAGCCAAATCCTTTACCCAGACGTTCATATTTTCAAGTTTATCGAAAATATAACAGTTATTTAGAAGACGTCCCCGGTAGGTATATCCTAACTGGTGCAGCACTGCATTCATCCCAAATGACAGGGCCCTGGCAATGGAGTACGCGCAATAGATTCCCTGGGATTGCAGCTCTTCCTCCAATTTTTCAAGCAGGAATTTCATTAAACCATGTTTGCGGTGGGAAGGAAGGGTTGCGCAGTCTGTAAGTTCTGCATTTTTATAAAACAGATTTACTTCCGCTGAAGCAGCGCTGACCAATTCATCTCCAAACTGAAATGCATAATAGATTGTTCCTTCTTCAATGGTTTTTTTTATATATACAGGATCATGGAGAGGTGTTGGATAAACTTGAAACACATTCCGGTAGAGGGCAGCTAACTTTTCCGCATCCACAGATGTTATTTTTTTCAGCACATACTCAGAAGGTGGCCTAATAATATCACTGTTTTTCTCAAGCGCCAGCACATTCTTTACGATATTATCTTCATTGATCCAATGCTCGCTAGTCCTTCTTTCATCGGAATAATATTTGCAGAAAAAGTATTGGTCAGAACCGAGAAAATACCCATCGATAATGGCTTCGCACTGAAATCCATGAGCCAGAAGGACAGAAAAGCTCTCAGCTCTTCCTCTGAAAATCAATTTTTCGCTTTGTTGTTCGTTTGCGGCTAATTCTGCTTCGCGAATGGCATCCTCTAGATTCCCCAAATAATCGTCCACTCTTATTCTTTTATTGAAAGGATCCATGTATATTTCGGCTGAAAAATTCACTTTTTTTATTTTTATAACGGATGCAGTACTATTCATTTATCCAGACCCCCTATGATGACTAAAATGCCCGGCCATTCGGCCAGGCAATATAGATTTTTTTTAGGATTACCGGCCATCTTTGGCATTTTACCTGCCAAAAAAATGGAAATACACACCAAATCTGACCATTACCGGCCAATTATTACGTTTGGAACCCAATTAATCTATCCTAAAAGTGATCAGCTTCTTTTCCTTCATTTCCTCAACTGCATATTCTGGTACATTCTTCTCCTTTTTCTCCAATAATTCCTTTGAATTTGGACCAGAATCTCCGTTTTTATGATAATAGCTGCCACCTCACCCACTCCCCCTAGTTTGTGCCGCACCATTCCATAATGGCCAGAGCAATAATTTCAGCGGTTTCAAACACTTCCTGTATAATAATATATTCATTCACATCATGGGCTGCTTTTGTAACGCCGGGCCCGAATACAACAACAGGTGTATTTCCTGTCTTGGAAAGTATTCCGCCATCCGTTCCCCATGGGGATGCTTCAACTATAGGCTGCTTCCCTTTAACTGCTTCAAAGGATTTCGCTAAAATAGACATTAACGGGTGATTTTCATCCAGGTCTCCAGGTAGCCACCGTCCGCCGAACCATTCAACTTTAGGTGGGTTCTTTTTAAGCCATGAGTCACTTTCTGCAGCCTCTTTTAGACACACCTCGAGCTCTTGTTCAGCAGACTTCATTTCTTCATTTGGCGCTACCCCCATCCTTCCTTCAATTACCGCAATATCCGGAACGGAGGATGGCCATTCACCGCTATTTATTTTTCCTATATTAATAGGGATCGGTATAGGGACTTGGCTATAGAGCGGGTCTGTTATTTTATTATTTCTTGTTTTTTCAAGCTCCTGAAGTTTAGAAATGACAACCATTGCTTTTTCGATGGCATTAACTCCCTCATATCGGGTGCCGCCATGGGCAGATCGTCCTTTAACAGTAATCCGGTACCACATGGAACCCTGTTGTTTCGGAAAAAGCTTCATATTTGTAGGCTCCGGAATGATGGCTCCATCAGCTGTATATCCCCTGAGAACGGCTGCCAGTGTTCCTGCGCCGCCGCTCTCTTCTTCTATGACACTTTGAAAAATCACATTACCTCTAAGCTTGATTCTTAGTGAAATGATCGCTTCCATCGCTAAAAGAAGAGAAACAGTTCCCCCTTTCATATCCGTTGAGCCGCGCCCATATAGCTTTCCATTTTCAATCCTGCCGCTAAATGGATCATATTCCCAGTCATTCCTGTCTCCCTCTGGAACAACATCGATATGTCCATTTAGGATGAGGGATTTCCCGCCCCCTGTTCCCTTCAAGATTGCCACCACATTTGGGTTTCCTGCAAAGTCCTTTCTGTCAGAACAAAAAGCTGGGTGCTCTATCAAGTGGTCCTTCCCAATCTCCCAAATATCAAGGACTAGTCCCAGTTTGCGGCACTTTTCGATGATAACAGCCTGTGCACTGCTTTCATTTCCGCGGGTACTTCCTTCCTGGACAAGCTGCTGCAGGAATCGTATCCCCCTGTGCCTGTTAGCTTCGAGCCATTCGTGAATTTTTTGCTGAGCCTGCATTTGTTCTCCCTCCCTTTGTTCCACATTGCCATCCTTTTCAAATTAAGAAATATCTATCAATCAATGATTTTCACATTTTCCTCAATGATAAATCCGCAGCCTGTTTTAGTCCTTACCTCATTAATTGAATGCGGTGCAAATAATTCAGTCAGCTTTAAGCCTTCTTCTGATAGGTGAAAAACGGCCAAATCTGTAATAATCATGTCAACGCAGCGGGCGGATGTTAGGGGGAGAGTACACTCTTTCACAATTTTTGAATATCCGTACTTGTCTGTCTGGTTCATGAGGACGATCACCTTTTTGGCTTTTTGAGCAAGCTCCATCGCCCCGCCCATCCCCGGCACTTTTTTGCCGGGCACGATCCAGTTGGCCAAATCCCCCTTTTCACTAACCTGCAAGGAGCCGAGAATGGTCATATCTACTCGTCCTTTCCGAATCATCCCAAATGCAACTGTGCTATCACAATAGGATGCCCCTTGGACCACGGATACGGGGAAACCGCCTGCATTACAGAGATTTGCGTCTTCCTTCCCCTTTACAGGGCTGGGTCCCATCCCTGTAATGCCATTTTCCGCATGGAACATGACTTTTATCCCTTCAGTCAAATGGTTGGGAACCAGTGAAGGAATCCCGATGCCAAGATTGACAATCATTCCGTCCATTATCTCCTCCGCAGCACGTTTTGCTATCCGGTTTCTGACATCTACTCCCATGCCCATTTCCAATTCACTCCTTTCGAAGGGACAATAAAATCAACAAAAACCCCTGGCGTTATAATTTCATCCGGATCCAAGGTGCCAAGCGGCACAATCTCTTCCACTTCTGCGATCGTAATATCGCCTGCCATCGCTACAAGCGGGTTTGTATTCCTTGCACTTTTGTCATAAATTAGGTTGCCGAAAGGATCGGCCTTTTTCGCAAAAACAATGGATATCTCAGCCGTTAAGGCCGTTTCAACCAAGTACTCTTTCCCATTTAATATGGACCTAGTTTTATTGCCTGTCACGATTTCATTATCCATGCCAATATCGGAAAGAATCGCAGGAATTCCAGCTCCCCCCGCTCGTATTCTTTCTGCCAATATCCCTTGCGGTGAAAACTCAACAGTCATCTTTCCATCTGTCATTAATTGGCCAGCAACTGGATTTGAACCTATGTGGGAAGCGATCATTTTTATAGCCCTGCCCTGGCTCACCACTTTTCCTATTCCAATATGGGGAAATCCCGAATCGTTGCCAATCAGCGTTAAACCTTTTATTCCTTTTTCCAGGATGCCATCGACTAGTGTCGGTGGAGTACCGATCCCTCCGAAACCGCCAAACATAATGGTCATGCCATCATGGAAGTGTTCCATGGCTTCTTCAATATCAATGATTTTTTGAAAGGTGTTCTCCATCTTACTCAGCCTCTTCCTCTGCAAGGTTCAGATATTTCTCAGTAAAAATCTTCAATGTGGTTTCAAGGCGTTTCACAAGCTCCTCAATTTCCCTTTTTGTGATTGTCAGGGGAGGCGCAATCAAAATGGCATCGCCGTCTGCACCATTCATTCCGGCACCTGCAGGATAAATGAGCAGGCCTTGATCCTGTGCCTCCTGTATTAATCTCTGAGTCAGACCGAATTTTCTTGGAAATGTCTCCTTTGTGAAAGGATCTTTAACAAATTCCAGTCCAAGCATGAGGCCTTTTCCTCTCACATCACCGATAAAAGGAAATTTTAGCTGCAGCTTTAACAGTTTATTTTTCAAATACACTCCTTTGCTGTTCACTTCTGGGATGATGTTATTTTTATCGATATACTCCAATACTGCGAGCGATACTGCACATGATTGAGGGTTGGCACTTAAAGTGTGCCCGCTCATTATGCTTTTCGACCCTTCCAGAATTGGTTCCATAACCGCATCACTTACAAGTGCTGCTGCGATTGGGGCATACCCGGCGCCCATTCCTTTTCCGAGCGCCACGATGTCAGGCTGTACATTCCATTGTTCCGAGGCAAGCATTGTACCTGTTCTGCCAAAGCCTGTCATAACCTCATCAGCTATAAATAAAATCTCATTACGATCGCAAATTTCTTTAATTACCTTAAAGTAGTCCTGTGGAGGAGCAATAGCACCGCCTGCAGCCCCAATGACTGGTTCAGCAATAAATGCGGCAATATGCTCTGCTCCTATACGCTTAATGACTGTTTCGAGCTCATGTGCACATAAATACCCGCAATCAGGAACTTCAAGATTGTAAGGACACCTGTAGCAATACGGAGGGTGAATGACAGGAAAATCCTCAAGCAGCGGTATAAATCGTGCCCTTCTTCCTGTGTGCCCCGACATCGACAAGGCTCCAAGAGTAATGCCATGGTAACTCATCCACCTTGAGAGCACTTTTGTTTTTGTTTGGATGCCTTTTTCCTGCCAGTATTGAATGGCAATTTTCATTGCTGTTTCAGTTGCCTCAGATCCGCTGTTCACAAAAAAACTCCAATTCAGATCACCCAGGGAAGCTTTCGCTATTTTTCGGGCAAGCCCTTCAGCTGCCTCACTTGTAAACTGGGAGCGATAAACAAAGGAGACTTTTTTGGCCTGTTCAAGCATAGCATCAATAATTTCCTTTACACCGTGGCCAATATTTGCGGTAATTGCACCGGAAGAGGCATCCAAGTATTCCTTTCCATCGATATCATACAAATAGACTCCCTTGCCGTAATCAATCATTGGATATTGAGTGTCGAGCATTGGCTTAATTAAGTTTGATTGATCCATTTCAATACTCCCTCCACCTAAAAACGCCTGCAGCAAATAAGTCTTCACAAATGGCATCCTAGGCAAAAATTAAAAAGAAAACTTTTAATCCAGTTTTAAAAATCTTCTATACTTAGGCCAATATAGTAAATTGTATGAAATGACCAAGCAAATCTTTCTTAAAGAATATTTTTATTGGGAGAAGCAAATTTATAGAAACAAAAAAAACAGCCGCTAATAAACGGCTGCTGCATCATTCTATTATTTTTGTTCTACCCAGATTTCGATATCAGACCTTTGTACAGCAAGAGAAGCTTTTCCGCCAATCGGAATTGTGGCGAAAGGCTGTACATGTCCGAAATTCACATTTGCAGCAACGGGAATATCCATAAGCTCTTTCTTCGATTTAATAATCTTTCGAAGCGCTGTCTCGGTCATTTGTGAATCTTTCTGAAACCTTCCAATCAATATTCCTTTGATGCCATCCGCATCAGGCAAGTGCAGCAATGACTGAAGATCCCGGTCAAAGGCAAGCGGATGGGATTCTTCATCATCCTCGATGAATAGAATTGAATCCTTAAGGGAAGGCATGAACTCTGTACCCTGCAGCAAATTAAGGGTGCATAGATTCCCACCAATCAACAAGCCTTCTGCTTTCCCTTCCTGAATAGTCATATAACCATCCTGTTTGATGAATTTTCGGTCTTCCTGATCCAAATACCATGGATCATCACTCCAATGAGGAGAAGGGACAATATCATATGGTGCATCATTGGTGACAGCATTGATAAAAGATTCAAGGGTATAATCAAATCCATGCTTAACTCCGAAACTCGAAAAATGGGGACCAGAGTAGGTGATTAATCCTGTTTTTCTATAAATGGCCCCCTGTAAAGCAGTAATATCACTGAATCCGCAGAATATCTTAGGGTTTTGTTTTATTAATTCAAAGTCTATGTATTTTAAAAGCTGATTTGCATTATAGCCGCCAATTATCGTTAGTATCCCTTTTACACCGGGATCCCTGAATGCATCATGCAGGTCTTCAACTCTTTCTTCTATCGAAGAACTAAAAAACTCATCATGGACTTCTGCATTTCTTCCAAATGTTACTGTGAAGCCAAGCTGATTCAGCCTCTCCTGAGCAATTCTCAATTGTTCCCCTTTAACAATTGCCATGCTTCTGGATGGTGCAATTACCCTGATTTCATCACCTGGCTTTAAACGCTCTGCAAACATTGTGCTTCCACTCCTTCTCCGTTAAATAACATTATTTTATCAGAGATATAAGGATAGAGAGATGACAGTTATCATGTATAAAGAAAGCCCGCTTTGCAGCAGGCTTATACCGTAACGGGTTCCCTTCTAGGGGCATTCTTCGATTTTTCAACAATATCTCTAGCAATCCAAACTCCACAAGCGCCTGCCTGGGCAAGCCCTCTGGTTATCCCTGCACCATCTCCACCCACATAAAGGCCGCTGATCTCTGTTTCAAAGCGTTCGTTCAGCTTTGGACGGGCCGAATAGAACTTTGCTTCAACACCATAGAAAAGTGTATGCTCAGATGCAAGTCCAGGTGATACATGGTTTAATGCCTCAGTCATTTCGATCAGGCTTTTCATTGTATTATATGGAAGAACCAGCCCTAAATCTCCAGGTACTGCTTCTTTTAATGTCGGCTCAAGGAATCCTTCTTTTATCCTTTTCTCTGTAGACCTTCTGCCTTTTAAAATATCACCATACTTCTGAACAATAATACCGCCATTTGACAGGCTGTTCGCAAGTCTTGAAATTTCATGTGCGTATTCATTCGGCTTATCGAATGGCTCAGAGAAAGTATGGGACACAAGCAGCGCGAAGTTGGTATTCGGGCTTCCCAGCTTCGGATCTTTGTAGGCATGACCATTCGCAAGCATGATTCCGGAATGGTTCTCCACTACAACATGTCCTGACGGGTTGCTGCAGAACGTACGGACTCTTGTGCCAACCGATGTGTTGAACGTAAATTTACCTTCATACAAGTGCTTGTTTATCTCTTCCATGACAATATTGGATGTTTCAACACGAACACCAATATCCACTTGATTATTGATCATTTTTAAACGGCGTGATTTCAGAAGGTTCGCTAACCAGACAGAGCCATCTCTTCCAGGTGCGACAACGACTTTTTCCGCATAGATCTCATTTCCTTTTTTTAGCTTAACTCCTTTGATTTCATGGCCATCATCCGTTTTTTCTGTAATAAGGTCTTCAACTTCTGTTTGATAGGACATATCAACTTTTTCACGCAGATATTCATAAATGCTTTTTAAAATCTCTAGGTTCTGCTCAGTGCCTAAATGCCTTACCTGGGCGCGAAGCAGCTTTAAGCCTGCGGCAAATCCGCGGCGCTCAATATCTTTGACTTCATCAGTCAATGGGTCTGTAATGCTTTCAGTTGCTCCGTGCATCAGATTAATTTCATCTACATATTTAATTAATTCTACAACCTGGGAGTCAGGGAGATAGTCGGTCATCCATCCTCCGAATTCACTTGTAATATTGAATTTCCCATCTGAGTATGCTCCTGCACCGCCAAACCCATTTGTAATCGAACATGCTGGGAGGCATCCTGCAAACTCTTTCCTGCCTGCTGCTGGCGGGCATTTTTCAATTTTTTTCTGTAAAATCGGACAGCTTCTTCTATATATATCGTGGCCTTTATCAATTAATAAGATATCTGCTTCAGGCATTTTTAATGTCAGTTCATAGCAAGTAAAGATTCCAGCCGGACCTGCACCGACAACGATAACATCGTAATTTGTTTTCATCGTCTTATTCCCCCAGACGCATTTTCGTTAATTTCTTTAACCACAGGTAACTATAACAAATATGGATGATTCAGTCAACTTATTAACGAACTATAATTTATCAAAAACTAACAACGTTCGGTTTTAAGGCTATTTATGTATTAGTTAATAAATTCAAATAACTGTCTTTTTTGCCGCGTAATAAAATGCTTTCTCTCGTTTTATTTCGCTTTAAGCACTCTATATAAATCCTGAACAAGAAAAAGAGAGCTGCCCTTTGGACAGCCCTCCCTTATTTCATTTATATTACCAATTACCGCAGCAGCATGCACCAATGATAATTAATAAAATGAACAATACGACGATCAGGGCAAAGCCACCATATCCTCCGCCTGCGTAAGCACCTGCTACAGGGTATCCGTACCCAGGATAGCAAGGATCGTAGCCTGCACCAGCAACTGCACCTTTATACATTAACAATCACTCCTCAATAAGATTTCTTGGGCATTTTCCATATTAATTTATGTAGGAGGGACTTGACCCGCATGTGCATTTGCCCATTTTTATTAAATAAACGATATCCTGCCTATTTAAGCCTTTATCCACAGTGATTATTAGGGTACGATAACATTAGAAGATTATAGGAAAATGGGGGATTTAAACTAATGAAAAAAAAGAAAATCGGCATATATATTTTTTTCATCACTTTCATTTATGGTTTGTATCAACTATTTGATAATTTATCAAAAGTTGAAAGCGCCAACCCCACAAGTGTATATGAAAAACTGGCTGGAAAAGAAAATATCAATTATTTAATCATTGGAGATAGCATTGGCAGAGGGTCAGGTGCTACTTCAAAGG
The DNA here is from genome assembly GCF_026011715.1 of Cytobacillus sp. NCCP-133. Lineage (GTDB taxonomy): Bacteria > Bacillota > Bacilli > Bacillales > Cytobacillaceae > Cytobacillus. Next base: position 73,064 of record NZ_BRVM01000016.1, read on the forward strand.
CAACGGCCTGGTTTTCACGTCTTGAAGGGCATTTAAAAAAAGAATATGGCATAAAAGCAAAGAGGCACTCCTTAGTCCAAAGCGGTGCAACGGCATTCGAAGGGTTTTATAAGCTCCAGGAATCAAAGCATCTTGGCAAAATTGATTTGACGTTCATCGTTTTTGGGGAGAATGATCACAAATATATGGATGCAAAAGAATTTTCATATTTTTATGAAGGTCTGATCCGAAAAACCAAGCAGCTATATCCTGATACCGAAATGATTACAATCACTGAAAACCCTCTTGATGACGAGGAGTTCGCAAAGACGATTGCTTCAATTTCAACCCATTATGGGGCCAAAAATATTGATATAAGGAAGCCTTTTAAAGAAACTGGCCTTCCTGCCGAGGATTTGACGACGGATATGGTACATCCCAATGATGCTGGCTATGAAATATATGCAAATACTTTATTGAGGAAAATAAAAGAATTGGTCGACCGTAAAGCAGCCATTGCTGTTTTGTCCCCTCCAATTCAGGAAGATACAGATTTTGAGATAGCAGCTATCCCTCATGTTAAAAATAGGTCAGGGTCATTTATTCACAAAGATGGCCTTTGGGAAAGCAGGACCGCTGGGGATAGTCTGGAATATGAATTCGAGGGCCCATTTCTTGGCGTAAATATGATAAGAGGTGAACATGGCGGGAAAATGGATGTATTTATTGATGGAACTTTTATTACCTCCCTTTCCGCTTGGTGGCCGCTTACAAAACAAAGATATCAGTACATTATAAGCGGGCTTGAAAACGAATCCCATCATGTGAATTTTATTGTGTCTGATAAAAAGTCCATCAATAACAGCAGTGAAGAATCTGTCGTTCAGATTTCTTCGATACTGACAAAAGCCGAATAGAATATATTTTCCTGTGTTGCACTGTTATAAAAGCCGGCACTTAGATTAAGAGAACTTTGTATGTAAAACAGTTTCAATAAGCCGCCTATGAAGGCGGCTTTTCCTAATTATATTGCTGTAACGGTCATGACGGTTGAAGAACCTTTTGTAACAGATCCTCCTGTATTTTTCTTAAGTGACGAAAACTGTTCTCCATTAGTCACAATTATTGGAGTGACTGTGCTCTTTGCCTTTTCTTTAACAAGTGCTAAATCAAACGTGACAAGCTTCTCTCCTTCGCTTACCTTTGAACCTTCAGAAACATGCGTCTCGAATCCTTCCCCTTTCATCGAAACTGTTTCAAGGCCAACATGGATTAAAATCTCAGCACCGTTTGCAGCTCGGATGCCAATTGCATGTTTTGTTGGGAATACTTGCACAATTTCGCCATCAACAGGAGAAACAACCACTCCTTCTGAAGGTTCGATTGCTATGCCATCCCCCATCATTTTTTCTGCGAAAACCGGATCAGGGACTTCCTCCAAATTAACAGCTGTACCTGTTAAAGCAGCTTTAACTTCTACTGTTTTTACAGTTTCCTTTTTGCCGAATAATTTCTTGAACATACATACACCTTCCCATTCCTAGTTTGCCTCACCAAATAATTTCAGATATTCCTTATAGCCTTCTTCTTCAAGCTTTTCCTTGGGAATAAACCTAAGTGCTGCTGAGTTAATGCAGTAGCGAATGCCGGCAGGTCCCGGTCCATCATCAAAAACATGACCGAGGTGGGAGTCTGCTGTCTTGCTCCTCACTTCTGTTCTGACCATAAAGTGGCTGCGGTCTTCTTTTTCCAGGATTTCTTGGTCTATAATAGGCTTTGTGAAGCTGGGCCATCCGCAGCCGGCATCATATTTATCCATTGAGCTGAAGAGCGGTTTTCCTGAAACAATATCCACATAAATTCCATCTTTGAATTCGTTCCAATATTCATTGCGAAACGGCGGTTCTGTGCCATTATTTTGTGTTACATCAAATTGAATGGGACTGAGTTTTTGTTTCAATTCTTCTTTATTTTTTGTCATTTACTTTTCACCCCAATGCTCCTTAATAAATGCCTTTCTTCCGGAACCGGTTTGATAGGCTTCATATCTTTCAGGATTCTTTCTGTAATAATGCTGATGATAATCTTCAGCAGGATAAAAGTCTGCAGCAGGAAGAACCTTCGTTACAATTGGTTTTGTAAAAGGCCCATTTTTCTCAATCCTGTTTTTTGATTCTTCTGCCAGCTGTTTTTGCTTTTTATTGTGATAAAAGATGGCCGTCTGGTAAGACTGGCCGCGATCATAAAACTGTCCGCCTTCATCTGTTGGGTCTATCTGCTGCCAATACATTTCCAATAGCTTTTCATAAGGGAAGATCTGTGGATCAAATGAAATTTGAACCGCTTCATAATGGCCAGTTGTTTCAGAACAAACTTCCTGGTATGTTGGGTTTTTCACATTCCCTCCGGTATAGCCTGATATCACTTCTTTGATACCAGGCTGTTCATCAAACGGCTTCACCATACACCAAAAGCAGCCGCCTGCAAATGTCGCTTTTTCGTATTGTTTATCTTCCAATTCATCCACCTCTTTCCGGCAGTTTCCTACCATTTACTTTTTCCCTTAAAAGATATTTTAAGCTATATACATAAGATTAATGAAAATACCTCACATATGCAAAAGAAACCCCTTCAGTGAAAGAGTTTCTGAATCTTTTATTTTCTTTTGGTTTTTACACTTGCACTGATTTTTTTCCAGCGTTTGCGTTCCTCTGACTGGGCTCTTTTATCCTGCTTTCGGTCCAAATAAGCAAGCTCTCTGAGAAGCTTTTTATAGCTATTAAAGCGCTCTTGAGATAGGGTTCCTTTCTCAATTTTCCTGATTACAGCGCATCCCGGTTCCTCCTCATGAGTACAGTTCCTGAATTTACAGAATTCTGCAGCAGTTTCAATGTCTGAAAATCTTTCCCGTAGTGCGCTTTCACTTTCCCATAGCTGAAGCTCTCTCATACCCGGGGTATCAATAAGGACCGCACCTTCAGGAAGAATAATGAGTTCACGATGAGTGGTTGTATGCTTTCCTTTGTTATCACTTACCTTAATCCCCTGTACTTTCTGTTTTTCCTGTCCAAGAAGATAGTTTGTAAGCGTCGATTTCCCGACCCCCGAGGAACCAAGCAGTGCAACTGTTTTTCCAGGCAAAAGGTAAGGCTTAAGGCTATCGATTCCTTCCTCTTCCAATACACTGATTGAGACAATCGGGATTCCCATTGCAACACTCTCTACCTCGGCAAGCTTCTCCTGCACGCTGCTGCATAAATCTGATTTTGTCAGGACAATTACGGGGTTAGCCCCGCTATCCCATGATAATAAAAGATACCTTTCCAACCTTCTCAAGTTTAGATCTTCATTAAGTGAGTTAACAAGGAATATGGTATCAACATTAGCAGCCACTATTTGTTCTTCGGTGCTTATTCCTGCAGATTTTCTTGAGAATTTGCTTTTCCTTGGCAGAACAGCATGAATAGATCCCCCGCTTCTCACCCACTCTTTCCCTAACTGCTACCCAATCACCAACTGCAGGGTAATCCTCTCTAGCAGCAGCTTCAAAAGTGAATTTACCTGTTACTTCACAAAGCAGCTCTCCATTATCTATCCACACACGGTACCCTTTTATGTTCCAGGGCAACACGCCCGATTTGATACTCATTCTCTTCATAAGCTGAAAAGGCTTCTTTAAAAAAATCATCAAATCCATATTTTACTATTGTCAATGTTTGTTCCTCCATGCTTATTAGTGATTGGAAGGCATTTCAATTGCCATTTCCTAAATTTTCGCATACAAAAAACCATAGGCCAACAGCCCATGGTTTGGTTAAGCAAGTTTAAATAAGCATAGAAAAATAAAATTTCCGCTCGATTAAACGAAATCCAATTGGGCTGTGCCTAAACTATTTACAATGAATGTATAAACAAGATTCTCTTTTTTCATAACACATCACCCACTTTTCGTTTATATGTTTTTATTATATGGAATATTACGCCAAAAGTAAAGCCCTTATTCTCTTTCATTTTAAGCCCTGTTTGTTCTGTGGCACTGACCCTTAAAAGCGCATATGTTATTGAAATAAACCAGGAAGATAGGAGCGAGGAGTATGGCTAAATATAGAAATCAGCATTGGTATTTTCAAAAGGCTGCAAAATATGATTTATTGGCACAGTACTTTAAATATATAGATCCTGTCCAACATATCTCCTATTATCAAAAACATTTGCACTGCATGAACTATGCTATGCATATGACGCGCACAAGCAATATGCTGCCTGCAGAAGAAGAAACCCAGCAGGAATCAGCCAAAATACGTATAATACATGCAACCCCTGATACAGGCCCAGTTGACATCTATGTGAACGGTGCTAGGGTTCTTCAGGATTTTCCTTATAAAGAAATCAGTGATTATTTTTCTTTGCCGGCGGGCAGATATCAAGTAGATATTTATCCTGCAGGAAATATGGTATCTACTGTTCTTAGCAGAAAGATGACAGTAGAGTCAGGTAAAATGTATACAGCTGCTGCTGCCGGCAAAGCAGGAAAATTAAAGTTTGTCACTCTGGAGGATCAGCCAGCTGTTCCTTTCGGAGAAACAAAAATCAGGTTTGTCCATCTTTCTCCTGATGCTCCCGCTGTTGATATTGCCGTAAAGAACCGGGATGTGATTTTTCCGGACATAGCCTTTCGCCAAGCAAGCAGATACCTGGCATTAACACCCATGACTGTAGATCTGGAAGCCAGAATTGCAGGCACATCCAATGTCGCCCTCTCTCTGCCACGGGCCCAATTTAAAGCAGATCAGGCATATACGATAGTAGCTGTTGGATTAGTTGCCAGTGAACCAGAATTGGAAACGATCATTATTTCAGGATAATGCATCCTAACATGTTAGCCCAAAGAAGGAATCCCTTTAAAACATGAAGGGATTCCTTCTGTTAAATTGGCTGTTTTGCAAAGTTTAATCAAGGGAATTCATGAGCAAAAACAATAACTCAAGCTCAAGTAAAAAGAGCCATTTTATTTTACAGGGACAAGAAGCCTAAATCTAATATCATTTTCTTTTAAATTAAACTCATCCACTTTTACTTTTACATCACTTTTCAGCTTCATTTTTTGCATTGAAACATATATTCTTTCTTCCTTCGGCTGAATCATTACACCTTCAGGAAGCTTATAGCGATCCCTAACCAACTTTAAAACATGCGAGACAGGAAGATTCAACTGACCGACAGAAATAGATTTTTGCTGTAGAACCACATCCCCGTTTTCTAGGGATTTAGGTTCAAATGAAAGCTTCATTTCAAGATCCTGGCTAAAAAAAGGAATTGATCCATATAAGTCAACTTCATCATTCAGGAGCACTTTATAATCAATCGCTCCCCCTGTAAGCCCTTCTTTTTTTAGGTAGTGGTTAATTACCCTATTTAGGTCCTCTTTATTAGCTTGTATATGAAAAGGAACATAATTTTCTTCTTTTAAATTTCCTGCTATATACTCTTCATCTTCAGCCGGCAAGCTAATGAAAATAAGCAAAATAATTAAGATAATTGCATTAATCGCCAGTAAAGTAAAGAAAAGCTTTTTCCACTTGTTATCTTTCAACTGCACTCTCTCCGTTTCCTGCTGTTTCCCTCTTAAATGGCAGCTCTTTTAAAACCTCTTCTATCAGGGTTTCATGAACCCTCCCTGCTATTAACTCATATCCTTTGTCATTCGGATGAAAGTAATCGGTAAATAGAAGATTTTCCTGTGTATTTTGAAATATATCATCAATTCCTACAAAATATGTTCCGGGATACTGTGCCAATATGTCTTGGCTTGTATCGTTCCAGTTTTCGAGAATATCGCTAATTTCCCTGATTTCGGAAAACCACTTTAAGAAAGGATTATATAGACCTATTAAAACAACCCTACTATTTGGATTTACCTCTCTAATCGCGTTTAAAACCTCAATAAGATTCTTTTCATAGTTTATCTTTTCCTGTGTGAAAGCTTTCAGCTTCAAATTTGAGAAATTTTCACGTACAACTTTCATAACATCATTTCCGCCGATTGTTATAACCACAATATCCGCATTCTTCACCTTTTCTTTTACATCGTCCGTTTTTAATTTTTTCAATAACTGATCGGAACGATTTCCTCGAACACCAAAATTATAAAAGGATGCATCCTTTACACTTTTTTCTTTCTCCAGCAGCTCTTCTAGATATGGCAAATAACCCCCCCGATCAGTACTATCTCCTACCCCCTGTGTTAAAGAATCCCCTACAGCGGCAACCGTAAGATTTCTAGGGTAGAAGTCCAGCGGAATTTGCTCTTTTGCCGATAGCCCTGATTTTTTTTCAGACTGAATTATTTGCTTTGAAGTTAAAGGACCAAAACTGCAGGAAACCAGCAGCAGCAAGCTAAAAAAGGTAAAGGTGAATTTTTTAATCATTCTATCACCTGCCCTATTAAGTCATCTCTATTATAACATGTGCCTTATCAATGAAAAAAAGAAACTCTTTTTATGGCATTGCCCTGTATAAAAAAAGAAAATAGACCTACTGAAAGGTCTATTGTAATGCCTTAATATCCTTAATGATTTCATCAAAGGGAATTTCAGCTAGTCCGGTATAATATTTCATTACTTTTCCTTCCTGGTCAACCAGGTAAAAGTCTGTTCCATGTATAACCTGGTCTCCTGTTTGAGGCTTTTTAACAATTGCTTTAAAGTTATTCATTGCATACTGCTCAATTTCTTCCTGTTCATATCCAGTTAGAAAATGCCAGTTGCTGAAATCTGCGTTATATTGACTGCCATAATCCTTCAGCACTTCAGGTGTATCAACTGCAGGATCAACACTGAATGAAACAAACTCAATCTTTTCAATTCCTTCTTCCTTAGCAAGCTGCTGAAGCTTTTTCATATTGGCCGTCATAGGCATACATACATCTTCACAGTTCGTAAAGATGAAATCTGCAACCCACACCTTACCTTCCAGATCCTTCAATCCAAATTGTTCGTTGTCCTGATTGGTATGAGTGAAACCAGCAAGCTCCCAACTTAAGGCATTTTTTATTCCGCTTTGTCCGCAAGCAGACAGGATGATCATAAAGGCCACACTCATAATGGCCAAAATCTTTTTCTTCATAAACTCACCTGCTTTAATTAGTTACGAAGCTAATTTTAGCAAATATTCATGAAAGAAGAAAGAAATACCTGTGACAAACATGTGAACGACATCGTCTGAGACCAATCAGAATTTGTGTTTTGACAAGAAAAAACACTCACAATTTTCAGAGTGTTTTCTTCGTATCATTTGTCATAATTTCATAGAATGTCTTGATAAATAATGAATAATTAAATTGTACAGCAATCTTGTGGGTTTTATATTTTTTCTTGTTTTTAAGCGGAATATTCCTGAAGTCACCAATGCTCTGTCCAAAAGCCTCTCCTCGATTAACGATTATTTTTAGAGGCACTTCTTTATACCTGATTTCAGCTTGATCCATTATAGCCCAAAATGTGAGTAAGTCATGCAAGGGGCTACCGCTAATTCCAGGATATGTTTTCTTGTAGAACTCATAATAGTAATCAACCATGGGTTTTACGATAAGACCTATTTTATTTTGTGAAGATTGATAATAAGCATCGAGTGCATCAATAACAGCGGGAGTAACAATTGCCGACATCGTGACATCCAGGGGTATGATGGTCGCAATCCGCCAGCTTGCGATTTCGTATGTTGAAGCAGGCAACGGTGTTAAAGCGAAGTGTTCTTCTTCTTTAAATGCCGTATGTCTGCTTCCCTGCTTTTTTTGGAATGGTTTGTGATTAAATTCTTTCAACTTTTCCAGAACCGCATTATTTAACTCTATTAAACTGAAAAACTCTTGATTTCGAAGAGAAGCAATAATCCACGTTGAAATGTGACCTACAGTGCTCTCAGCACTTGCCTTATCCTTTAGGTGACGTACACGTGCTGGCACAATTGTAGTCTGGTAGTGCTCGGCCATCCCCTGATAGCCTGTATGGATGACAGGTTCATACTTAGAAGCTTTTATAACACCGGTTTTAAGGTTGTCAGGAACAATGACTCTAGGAACTCCTCCGTAAAATTTAAATGCGTGAATATGAGCTGTAATCCACGATTCTGCGTTCATCGGCAAAAAGCCTTCTACATAGGCGTACTGACTGCACGGAAGGGCAGAAACAAAGATATACACTGGAATCTCTTCACCTGTAAGTTGGTCTTTTATAGACATCGTTTGTCCTGCCCAATCCACCTCAAGAAGCTCTCCAGGCTTACGCTTGATTCTCATTGTGGCTTTCGTTTTCCTAGCATAGTCGTGATAGAATCTGCAAAACTGTCTATAACTATATGGAATCTCCTCATTTGACCGGCAGCTGAGAGAATATTCCTCCCATAGTAGCGTTAAATTGACCCCCGGCTTCGCTAGTTCTCTATGAATGTAGTCACAATCTGGCTTTCTTCTAAAATCCGATGAAGTGAGCTTCTCGGGAAATAGTAGGTCTTGTAAAGCTTGATCAGCCATGTTTTCTTCTAATGGCCAATCTACGTTACGTTCTTCAGCTCTTTTTAACAACCTCCCTTATTGTAGTTCTAGAATTTGAGGTACTTGAGGCAATGCCCCGTTGACTAATTCCCTGGGCGTGAAGCCTCAAGATTTCCCGGTATTTGATCACGAAAAAACCTCCTAAATAATTGATGCGCACCAGCAGGTGCATCTCAATTATATAGAAGGGTGGTCCTGCACATGGCAGAGGTGGAACAATAACTTGTCAGGAGTGGGCCAAAAACATGGCAAGCGTGGTATAAATCAATGGCAATCCTCCTTGGCGAGAATTAGGATAAATAATTTTTGCTAAGGAGGATTTTGACGTGAAATTACCAAAG
>NZ_BRVM01000017.1 GCF_026011715.1 Cytobacillus sp. NCCP-133
ACCAGTTAAATTGCAGAAGCGCTTTACAGCCGCACCGATTGGCTCACGTTATATCGGTGCGAAAGTTGAGTATATTATTTAACTGTTCCCACTGGCAAAAAGGATAGAAAATCAATACACGTGATGATATGATTAGGGTAAAAGACTGGGTTACCAGTGGTTGTTTTCATACATGTACACATTACATAGTGAATAGTAAATATTAATATAGAGGAAATTAGAAGGGAGGGGGGTTCGCTGCGCACACTAGTAAGAATATTAATATTAATTGCCGTTTTTCTGGGGTTAGGCTTTTATCTCGATATAGCCAGTGAGGAACAGGGGGAATTGCTTGTCAATAAAGAAAATCCAATCAGGGATTTGAATCAGGACAAGAACCATAACTTGATTTCAAATACTGAAATTCCTGAAAAAGGGCTGGCCAAGCTGATGGGAAAATCAAGCCAGAAACTCAAGGAAAGTTTAGGTGAGCCGTCAAGGATTGATCCTTCTTTTTTTGGATTTGAATGGTGGGTATATCCTAAAAGCAATACTGACTATGCTCAAATTGGCGTCAGCGACAATAAAGTTGTGACTATTTTTGCAGCAGGTAAAAATCTGGATGTCACCCCTTTTAAGATCGGCCAGCCAGTTAGCGAGATTAATTCCTCAGTCTTCGTTGAAACAAATATTAACATTGAATATAAAGATAGTACCTATCTTTTTGAACTATCTGAAGAAGATCTTCATATAAGACCGCTGGTTATGGTAGGCAGCCAATATGCCCAGCTGAATATCGATAAGTTTACAGGAACTCTCTCAAGTGTAAGGTTTATGGACACTGCAACCTTAATAAAGATGAGACCTTATGAGGTGGTATACCGTGGGGAATTATTGGAAGCGCCCCTGCCTTCGCCTGCTTTTGAGAAAGAGGTGGAGAGAGGCAAGGAACACCAGATTCTTGACCTTACAAATATAATGAGGGTAAGAAATGGATTAAACCCGCTGAAATGGGATGAAGCAACAGCAGCTGTTGCCTATGCACACAGCAGGGATATGTACGAAAGCAATGATTTTTCACATACTTCCAAAACATACGGTGAATTAGCTGATCGACTTGAAGCTGGTGGGGTATTCTATGAAACTGCAGGTGAAAATATTGCAGCAAACTATATGGATGCCCCTGCAGTTGTGGAAGGGTGGCTCAATAGCAAAGGACATAGAGAGAGCCTCTTAAATGAAAAGTTTACTCATCTGGGGGTTGGCGTCTATAAGAAACATTACACTCAAAACTTCATAAGAAAACTGGAAGAGGAATAATAAAATAAAAAAGGAAAAGAGCCAATTAATTCAGGCTCTTTTCCTTTTTTGCATCAGATTTCTTTTTTAATTCGATACGGCTGACATGAAAAAACTCTTCCTTCCAATTACCATATAGATGGACAATATCCCCAATATTCACTGAAGGAAAGCAGGAGTCTTTCAGCTGCGGTGTGATTTTTTTTGCATTCCATAGTTTTCCTGACGCTTGTATGGTTAACTCAAGAACATGGACATATCGATTATAATAATATCTTTGTTTACTCTCTTTCTTATCGGCAATCACTCCTGAGATGATGGCTTCTTCAAGGACGTTATTAAGGCCAGCCCACTTATCATAACTTTCCCGCATTTCTTTTTTGGTCAGCCAGTAAAAGTAGAGGCAAATAATTGGGATGACAATAGCTGTAACCATGTTTCCACCTCTTTTTATTTTTGGCTCTTTTCTCATAGATTGTTGTTTTTGTTGATGAATTTAGCCGTTGATTTCAGCAAGTGGTACTTGCTTTCCGCGGGGAGGAACGGAAGCCTCCTCGACGCTCTGCGTCTGTGGGGTTTCCCGCTCCCTCTCCTCCCGCAGGACATTGAATAATCTTCCTCGAATCAACACCGCACGAAGAAAATGCGGATGCATTTTCGAGGATCAAGTACCCTCCGCTCCAATCAACTCAGCAAATTTAACTAAGATAGTGTAAAGCAACATACTTTACGAAAACAGCCTTATTTTTTGATGACTTTCTTTTCGATGATAAAAAAGCTCCCTGTTGCTTGTGCAATTTTTTTACCATCCGACCGATAAACATCTGCGGACAATACCATGCTTTTAGTGCCTTTATGATTAATAGTTGCCCTGCATGTCACATAATCTCCTTTTCCGACTGATAAATAATGAACGTTTAACTGTGTAGTGACAGCTCCAAACCCTTTAGGAAGTAAGGAAGCAGCAAGTGAGCCCATGGCCGAGTCTATGACGGTTGCTGTGATCCCTCCGTGGAGAATTCCGAGAGGGTTATCCACTATGGAAGTTAAGGGGATGGTTAAAACACACTCATCGTCAGTGATCGAGCGTTCCATATGAAGCAGTCCCCCTATATAAGAACTGTTCTGTCCTGTCTGTTTCTTATGAAACCCATGCAGAATTGATTTTAAATCCTCTATTTCTTCGTCCGTCGCCTGGTCGATGCATTTATCGAATAACTCCATTAGATCTTTATCCATGTTTTTCACCCTTCATTAGCAATCTGCATTATATATTATCACTAATGGCAGAATTTTTGAATTATATTTCTTTACTAGTGGATACAGTCGGTTGGCATTCACCTTTTCAAATTCAGCTCATATGGTATTATAGGCATTTGTAGCAGAATGAGGTGAGATAGGCATGTCTGATAAAAAGCTTCATCCCTCTGTTGTAAAGTTTAAAGAGTTTGTCAAACAGAATCCGCAAATTATAAAGGAAGTACGGACTGGGAATGCCACTTGGCAAGATTTGTACGAAGACTGGTATCTTTTGGGGGAAGAGGATTCAAGATGGGATTCGTTTAAAGAAAATAAGAAGTCAGAAAAAAGCTCTAATGAAAAGAAAAGCGATTGGATGGGTAATATCATGGGGACGCTGAAGCAAATGGATTCCAATCAAATGCAGGGATATATCAATAATCTCAGCCAGGCACTCTCAGCTGTCCAGGGAGTCATTAGCCAATTTCAAGGGGGCAAGCCAGCAGGAGGAAGCTCCAATTCAGGAAATTCAAAACCTAATAACCCTTTTTCATTTAGAAAAGATTAAATTCAGAGGGGAATGGAATAATGAGGAAAGATGTTGTCAATTATCTTGAACAAAAAAAAGAATTAAAGCAATTTATAAGGGAGCAGCCCCGCTGGTACAGAACTTTAACAAGGAACCCCTATGAAATCCATTCTTTGGAAGTGGCTGCACTTCATTATTATAAAAAGACTATTCCCCATCAAGTCGAAAAATTTACAAATGGGGTACAAATGGCTTCCATGATGATGAGTATGTTTCAGGCAATGAATTCACAGTCCAATTAAGAAAGCTTTCTCGCAAAGCCGAGAGAGCTTTTTATTATGGTTAAGAGTAAAAAAGGGAATAGGTGCAAACACTATGATCATATAGGGAATCCTTTTTAAAAAAAATGGAAGCCGATTTTAGGGGTGAATTAGAATGAAGGGCTTAAAATACCTTATTAGCATATTATTCCTTTTGATTCTTGCTGCATGCCATAAAGATATCCCTGAACCAGAAACAATGTTGGAAATTGAATCAGTCAGTGCAATTGAGTTAGCATCAGATATACCGGTATTGGGTATTGAAAGCAATGCGAAGGATCCCTTTTATGTTCGGCATCAAGTAAGAGGAAAAGATGTGCTTATTGAATGTATAGTTCAAGGTGTCTCCTTCAGGGGACATAGCACAAAAGACAAGGGAAAAATTCTCTTGTATGTAGATGGTGTTAAAAAAGAGGAAATATCTTCTGCGGCGTTTATTGTTAAAGGCCTGGATACGGGTACCCACCGGATAAGGCTGGCACTTATGAAAGGGAATCAGCCTTCAGCAGAGCTGAATAAAGAGTTTTATGTGTCCATTCCGTAGGTTCCTTGCTTTAGCTTTCAATCGTTTCATGATAAAATAGGAAACGGAGGTGGGCTTTTTGCTTGCTACATTAGAGAGAATGGCAATTTTGGACAAAGCTGACGAGATTGCAGCAATGATTATTGAATCAGAAGAAGCGAACCAATACCGCAAAAGTTTATATATATTAAAGAACAGCCGTGAGACCCAAAGAAAAGTTAAGGAGTTTGTCAAAATGAAAGAGCTTTATGAAGAAGTTCAGCGTTTTGGCAAATTTCACCCAGAATATAAAAAAGTGATGATGTCCATTAGGGAACTTAAGCGTGAAATGGATATGGATGTCCATGTGGCGGAGTTCAGAAGAGCTGAAAACGGCCTGCAAAACCTTCTTGATGAAGTAAGTGTACTAATTGGCCGATCTGTTTCTGAACATATAAAGGTTCCAACTGGGAATCCTTTCTTTGAATCAAGCTGCGGAGGCGGCTGCGGCAATGGTGGGAGCTGTGGCTGTTCAGCATAAAAAACCGGCTTTTGCTGGTTTTTTTTGTTATCAAAATATGCATGATTGTAATTTATGCATTGAAACCTGCTGTTTTTCTATGCTAGACTAATGAAAACAATTGATTGATCGAAGGGGAAAAATATATGCTTGGTCAAAGACAAGGAATAATTGTCTGGCTTTATTCATTAAAGCAAGCAAAAATGTTAAGAAGATTCGGAAATGTCCATTATGTTTCAAAGCGGCTGAAATACGTGGTATTGTACAGTGATCTTGCAGATGCTGAAGGTATAATGGAAAAAATTAATTCATATTCTTTTGTGAAAAACGTAGAACTATCCTATAAGCCATTCCTAAAAACGGAATTTGAAAATTCTAAGCCTGACAAGGCAAAGGAATACGATTATAAAATGGGAATATAAAAGGCATGACTAAAGGCTCATGCCTTTTTTATTTGCGGAAAAACACTCTTTCCTTGATATGCCTCATGGTGAATGTCTCGATACCCTATAGAAGGACTGGAGCACGGCACCGCAGGTTAAGTTCGCTTATTGCAATGGAGCAATATAATGATTAAGCCTCAAAATTCCAATTAAATACTGATAAAACAATTCCTTTTCATTAAAGTAAGTAGAAGGCTTTACCGTAAGCTGAATGACTTCTTTGTTAAGTATCCTAGCCGTTTCAGCAAATAAATCGTATCTTTTAGTAGGTATTATATTTGGATTTGGTGTCCCTTCTCGGCAAACATAAAGCGGCTGAAAATCTCCAGGATCTGTAGGCTTTAAGATAACAGCTAAAGACGTCACATCTCTATCCTTTATATTTGTATGGAAAGCTGCCAAATGGGATAGCCGGTGCTGGCTGGCCATTGCAATCTCGATTAATTCATAAATATCAGAGTAACCTTCACCAATCTCTATAAAACGCTGTATCAAAGTTAGTCCCTCCTTTTATTCTTTAGCGGAATACACCTCTTCATTATGTACCCTGTTCAATAAAATAAAATGGTCTATGTCCATCCATACTTTATCATTTCCAGCATAAAAATAGAAGTAGCACCTAAAAAGCTGAGAGGAGTGTGACTGCATGCTTTATATTTTTCTTTTGAAGACTACCTTTCTTTGTGCCGCTTATTTTATAAAGGCAGATATTTCTTCATTAGAAAAGAAACATATTTATAATATGAATGGTTTTGTCGTCGTATCGATCATAGCGGTGTTAAGTGCAAAAGGACTGCTTGCTGTGCAAAATACTGACCTTTTCTCGGTGTCAGTAGAAGATCTTGAGGAATTCCATATCCTAAGGTTTGCAGATAGGTGACTTGGCTAATGCAGCCTCAAGTATCGGGGTTAGTTGTACTCTGCTTGATGGCAGCCCGGATTATCATTTCGCTTAATAGGACGAAATGAGAAAATAAAAAATACCCCAGTTAAAGAAGATAGCCCAGATTTACCTTGTACATACCTCACATTCAGCATAGCAAACCCGCTTCAAAAATAGTTTATGTGAAAAAACTCTTAACCTGCTTCACAACAAATTCTCACTTAATTGTTCTCAGCAGCAAATCGTAAAAATTTGAAAAAATTATACAATTTTTGTGTGACGGATGTCCTTCCCTTTGGTATTGTTATGGTAAAAGAATACGACTAAGAGGGTATACCATGTGGAGAACATTTTTTTTTATTTTTCTAATATTATCTGGGATCATTACGGGCTTGGTTGTATGGCAATGGAAAGCTTATTCTGAGCAGACAGGGGAGATTGAAAGGCATCTTTCTATAAGCCAGCAAATAGATGTTGAATCTCTCAAGAGCGAGTTGAAAATTACACAAACAATATCAGGTTTACTTCCTAATAAAGAATATAGATTAATTATTCCGGATACACTTTTTCAATGGAAATGCAAAAGCGGAGAGGGGGCAGCATGTGATTCAGCTGATGATGATCCCTATACATTCTTTACCAATGAAAATAAAATGGTATTTACCTATGTTTTGCCAAAGGAAAAGAAACAAAAAGCACTTTTATTGAATGATTGGACTGTCTCCATACATGGGGTAGAGATTGAAGATTCGTCAATCATGGTGTCTGATTCGATTCAGAGGGAAGGTGTATGGGCAGCGGGATTTCCGTTAAGAGCAAAGAAAGAATTGGAGGTTATTGATTACTATATCTTTGAAGGACAAGGCGGGACACCTTCTCTGTATTGGCAGCAGGCACCACTTATAAAGACAGCTAAAAACAGGTTTGAGTTTTACTCCAGCAATCCTTTGGCTCCTGATTTAGATGCGGGGAACCCTGTTAGCTTAGGGGGATCATCTGAAATAACTGTGGTATTAACAGATGAATATCAGCAATCTAATGGAAAAGGAATTCTTATAGCAGAAACTGCCACAAAAAAAGAAGAGCTGAATAAAATGCTGTTGAATCAAAGTCTTATGCAGAAAATTGGGGATCATCCCGACATAGAAATTTGGCTTATCGAAGCCTTTGCAGCTCATCTGATGGGGAAAAGGGCAGGAACCGCCAAAGGAATCATGGTCCAAAATGAATTATTAAACGAACTTGGTAAAGATGAACTTCTATCGTTTTATCAGAATATGAACACGGAAAATACGCTCAGCACTGAAAAACTGGATAAACTTTTGGGCAATATAAAAGGCCATTCAACCCGTTTTTTTACAATGAATATAAGATACGATGATTCATTTTTCCCTCTTTTTTTTGAAGGGGGAAAAAAAGTGATTATTTTCGGAATCGAGCAAACAGGAGTAAGGCTGATTTATAAAAATGGGAAACGGCTTCTGCCTTTAAAAGAGGTAATGGAAGCTATGGGGTATGAAGTGAAAGTCCTTTCTGGTGATGAAATGCTGCTGCTTGCCAAAGGGAAAAATAGCTATCGCTTTTACTTTAACAAAAATGTTTTCATTTATAATGAAGAGGACTATGGACTTCTGGAAAATCCGTTGACTATTTTAAACGGGACCGCTTATATTGAGATTCAATGGCTAAAATCACTTTTTGGAATCACAGTCGAAGAAGGAGACCAGAAGATCAAGTTAATAAAAGACACGAAATGATAAAGAAAAATAAAAAGCCCTGCAGTTTCCTGCAGGGTCCTTCTAGATCCTTTTCAGGATAGAAGGCAAAGGGAGAGGAGAAACCGGAGGAAGAACTTATGGGGAAACGTAAGTCTTCTCCGCGGTTGGCAACAACATCTTCGAATAGATGCTGTTAGTAACATTATTTCCACAATCATCATGGATATACACTTAATTGGATATTTTTTTTAAGTGCATATTACTAAAAATATTACGCTTTCAATTAGCAGGTTGGCTACCCATTGTAAGTTATGGTAGGATAGGGAAGAAAAAATATGCCAATGATTTCTCCTATGAAAAGGGTTGAGTTGGCAGGAAGATAAAATTAAGCTAGGTAGCGGTGATTTTATGCGTGTTGTATCAGGTGAAAAAAAAGGGAAAATTTTAAAAGCTGTTCCGGGGTCATCCACCCGCCCAACAACTGATAAGGTTAAAGAAGCCATATTTAATATAATTGGCCCTTATTTTGATGGAGGACTTGGGCTTGATCTTTTTGCCGGAAGCGGCGGTCTTGGAATCGAGGCTCTTAGCAGAGGGGCAGACAAGATTATTTTTGTCGATCGGGATGGAAAGGCAATTCAAACGATTCATGAAAATATTCGGATATGCGGGTTTGAAGAACAGGCAGAGATATACCGAAACGATGCCGATCGGGCAATAAAAGCACTTTTAAAAAGGGAACTGGCCTTTGATTATATTTTCTTAGATCCTCCATATCGCAAACAGCAGCTTCTTAAACTTCTTCAGGTCATAGACGTGAAGAACCTGCTTGCAGAAAGCGGTACAATACTGTGCGAACATAGTTTTGATGTTACATTGCCTCAGTCAGTTGGCAGGCTTATCCAGCATAAACATGAAAATTATGGAATCATATCCATTTCTATTTATGGCAGGACTGAACAGCCATATAACGAGGATTGATTGAGGATAAATATACATATCTAAATAAAAATGATAGGGGGATTCACATGGGCGGCATTGCGGTTTGTCCAGGAAGTTTTGATCCAATTACATATGGCCACCTGGATATAATTAAAAGAGGCGCGAAGGTATTTGAGCAGGTTTATGTGGTTGTCTTAAATAACTCTTCCAAAAACCCTTTATTTTCTGTCGAGGAAAGAATCCGGCTCATAGAGGAAGTAACCAAAGATATACAGAATGTTAGGGTTGACTCTTTTCAAGGACTTTTAATGGATTATGCAAACTCTGTTAAAGCAAGTGCAGTTATCCGCGGGTTGAGGGCTGTATCTGATTTTGAATATGAAATGCAGATTACCTCTATGAACAGGGTGCTGAATGATAAAGTGGAAACCTTTTTTATTATGACTAATAACCAGTATTCATTTTTAAGTTCAAGCATTGTAAAAGAAGTGGCAAAATATAATGGAGATATTTCTGAACTTGTTCCGGATACAGTTGAGAAAGCACTAAAAGAAAAGTACCAATAATATAGAAACGGGCGCTGGGGGCTGCCCGTTTTTATTATTCTTTTCACCTTTTATCAAGGCGCCTGGCCAATATAAAAGTATAAAGAGAGAGTGACAATATTGTAATAAGAGGACCAGCAGAAGATAATCCAATAAGCATTGTACCAAAAAATGAATGTTCCCCGAATAACCCGACTGGAATTGCATTGGAAGGCTGCTCTGTATTGTAAAAGCGTTGATAAATAGGATTCCATAGAACATATGCATAAAACGCAGCGGTAAACCCATGAATAATTCTTGCAATAAAGAAAGGCTTAAAATTGATATCTGTCTGGGCAAGTATGCTTGCTACTTGTGCTTGTACGCTAAAGCCGCTAAAGGCGAGTATGAAGCTGACAATCACAACTTGGTGCATTAATGCAGCCTGCTGCACCTGGCTCGTCATTTGGCTTCCAAGCGTAATTTCAAAAAGTCCAGAAATAAAAGGGATGCTTAATTCAACTGGCAAGTGAAACAACGCAAGGACAACCTCTATGCCTTTAGCAAGTATTGCCGTGATTCCCAGGTGGAAAAGCAGCTTATTAATGACAGAGAAGAGAATGATAAACCCTCCAATCATTAAAAGAGTTTGAATGGATGACATGACAGCATCGCCGAGAAGTTTGCCAATGGGTCGGTTATCATTAATCCTTGTCCTGTGGAGAGCTGAAAAGGCTGCACGTAAAGAAGGCTTTGTTTTTTTTTCATTAAGGGAGTGCTTTTTAGGATTTCTTCCGTAAAACCTCATGAACAAGCCGACTGTAATATTGCCAAGGTAATGAGCTAAGGCTAAAATCACTCCAAGCTTTGCATTATTAAAAAAACCGACGGAAACGGCACCGAATATAAACAGTGGATTTGAACAATTGGTAAAGGAAACAAGCCGCTCTGCTTCTGTTTTAGTCAGTTGTCCTTCCTGGCGAAGCCTTACAGTCAGCTTTGCCCCTGCCGGGTATCCGGAGGCCATCCCCATCGCCCAAACAAAACCGCCTACACCTGGAACCTTGAATAATGGGCGCATCAAAGGTTCCAGCAGAACTCCGATAAATTTAACTACGCCAAAACCGATCAGCATTTCTGAAATAATGAAGAATGGCAATAAGGAAGGGAAAACAATTTCCCACCACATATTTAGTCCCCTGATTGAGGCATCAACTGATTCCTGGGGAAAGGAAATTAAAGAAATAGCCATCAAGGTTACAGAGAGTGCAAGAGTAACCGTTTTTAATTTAGAACGAAACACGGACAAGCCTCCCTCAGAGTTGTACTGATTGTGCAACTGTTTTTAAACAATGGTAAAATAAAGTAGCGTTTGATTTTATAGGCAATCATATAAATGTCATTTTGGGAAAAAGAAAAGTTTGTCAGGAATGGCCGATAATCTGACTTCCGCTCGGGCCTTGTCCCCATATAAATCAATATACTCATAGAACTTTAAAATAGACCATAGAATTAAATACAGGCTATCACCAAGGTTATTTTAAAAAACAGGGCACGAAAAAGAAGTTATAGTCTAGGAAGATCTTCAGATTCGGTAACTGATGTGCAAAAAAAGGATAGAATATTAAATGGGCTGGGATGCAAGGCCATCTGATCCAAAGGAGGTAGTACTTTGCGTCGTCCGAGAATAGGTTTGGCACTTGGTTCGGGAGGAGCGCGAGGGTTCGCCCATTTAGGTGCTATCAAGGTCTTAAAAGAAGCAGGCATCCCAATTGATTTGATTGCTGGAAGCAGCATGGGATCAATGGTCGGATGCTTTTATGGTGCAGGTTTGGATGCTGATCGCTTATATAAGCTTTCGAAAGCTTTTAAAAGGAAGTATTATCTTGATTTTATGGTGCCGAAAATGGGGTTTGTTGCTGGCAAACGAGTAAAGGAACTTATTCGTATTTTTACCCACGGAAAAAATCTGGAGGACCTCGATATTCCCGTCAATGTTGTGGCCACTGATTTGATGACAGGCGAAAAGGTCGTATTTAATAAGGGGCCAATAGCAGACGCAGTTAGGGCAAGCATTTCCATACCGGGTATTTTTGTGCCTGAAAAATTGAATGGGCGTCTGCTTGTAGATGGGGGAGTAGTGGATCGGGTTCCCGTTTCTGTTGTTAAAGAAATGGGAGCGGATATCATTATAGCCATAGATGTTTCCCACGTGAAAACAAACGCTGAAATTACCTCGATTTATGATGTAATCATGCAAAGTTTGGATATTATGCAAATGGAACTAGTTACACACCGGGAAATAGCATCGGATTTTATGATTAGGCCTAGAGTGGAAATGTATAGTTCCCGGGCATTTACCAACATTGAGGAAATCATAAAAATCGGAGAAGAGGAAGCAAAAAAACATATTGACAGTATTCAACAGTACATAAATCAATGGAAGGAGCACCCTGAATAATGAGAAAAAATTTTTATTTCCGTTCCTTCTTAATCGCGGCAGTTATAATCTTGCTCAGTTCCTTTTATTATCTGCCTTACTATGTTTCTAAACCGGGTATGGCGAAAGAACTTGAACCGATCATCAAGGTTGAAGATGGATTTGAAGAGAAGGGAAGCTTTATGCTTACTACCGTCAGAATGGGCCGCGCCAATATATATGCATTTGTAATGGCAAAGTTAAGCAAATATCAGGAGCTTTATACTGTCGAAGAAATACGAGGAGAAAATGAAACGGATGAGGAATATAATGTACGGCAGCTGCATCTGATGTCATCGTCTAAATTGGCAGCGATTGAAACTGCCTATAAAAAAGCGGGAATCCCCCTCAAGTACCACTATAATGGTGTATACGTTTTGAACATAATGGAAGATATGCCTGCTGAAGGAAAGCTAAGGGCAGGAGACCGGATATTTAAAGTGGATGGTAAAGAGTTCCAATCTTCCGAAGAGTTTATCGGTACGGTTTCAGCAAAGCAGGAGGGAGAAGAGATCACGCTAACTTACGAACGGCAGAATCAGACAAAAGAAACGAACCTTACATTAAAAACACTTCAGGAAACAGGGAAACCTGGTGTAGGAATCACTCTGGTTGATGACAAGGAAGTGGAGGTTGACCCCGCTGTAAATATTGACAGCGAAGAAATTGGAGGACCCTCTGCAGGGTTCATGTTTTCTCTTGAAATATACAATCAGCTCATTAAAGAAGACTTGACTAGGGGATATAGGATTGCTGGTACAGGCACAATTAACGCAGAAGGCACCGTTGGCAGAATCGGCGGGATTGAACAGAAAATTGTTGCGGCCGATAAAGCAGATGCAGAAATTTTCTTTGCCCCTAACGAAAATGGAGCAGAGGATTCAAATTATATAGATGCAGTCGCAACCGCAAAGGATATTAACACAGATATGAAAATTGTTCCAATTAATACCTTTGACGATGCAGTGGAATTTTTAAGGAAATTAGATTGAATAAAAGCCAGCGGCATGAAACTAATATACCGGTGGCTTTTACTTGCTGTTAATTATATACTCTCCTCTACTTAATTATAATAGGAGGCTGTTTAAATTCCTGATGCAGGAGGGTTTGCTGATGTTTGCCTTTTACACCAAGTGCATATACACGTGAAGCTTTAATATCCAATTTCAAGAGATCTGTTAATTGGGAAGAAATTCTTGAAATAAGCGGAAGAGCGAAGTCTGCTTTTTGTTTATTTAAGTATTCCCTGCCTTTATTGGACATGCCTAATAAGCGCAGGTATGATGCCTTCCCCGGCACTGAAGGCATTTCATCTTTTGATGTGTTTGTTAGGATATGGATGCAAGCCCGTTGGAGACGAGTCCATGTATAGCGTTTTGTTTTGATTTCCTCCATAAATTGCTGGAAGGTTTCAGCACGCAGAGCGGCGGACAGCAGCCGATGTTCAAGTCCTTCTTCAATTTCATAGATATCTTTCAATTGTTCAGGGAGCAGATTGATTAGCCGGTATTTAAGGAAAGGCCAGTAATCCTCCCATTGGTGAAACTTTCCGAAATGCTCTTTATATTCAATTAGGCCTCGGTATGATGTGTCAGGGACATACTGCCGAATGGAATTAATTTCTCCAATATCTGAGAAAAGAGCCTTTCTGATGCTTGTTGCGCTTGCGATTGAATCAGAAGAAAATTGCTCATCATGATATCCTGCACTTTTCCTTTCTACAGTCAAAAATTTCATTGAGGATTTCTGGTTGCTTGCAGCTTTTAAATATTGAAAACCGAGAATATTATTAGGCTTCGAAAGGTCAATCAAATCATTTTCAGGATTGATATCATTAAAAGCCAGGGATGTCGCTTTTGGATAGCTGCATCCTTTTTCCAAATGAAATTTAACTCTGCTTTGATATTCACTATTATGACTTTCTAAGAAGGATAAAGCTTGATGGAAGCGATCCATATTCCCGGATTCACTTCCAAAGCACAGGCTGGTGCATCCAGCTGCATCAAGAATTGATACAGCACCGCTTGCGAAAATATCTGCCTGCTGGCCTGCAAACTGATAAGGAAGCTCAAAAACAATGTCGACGCCTCCTTTTAATGCCATTTCAGTCCTCTTCCATTTGGATACAAGCGCCGGTTCACCCCGCTGCAAGAAGTTGCCGCTCATGGCGGCAATGGCAATTTCTGCCCCGGAAGCCATTTTTGCCTGCTCCACATGATAGGCATGGCCGTTATGAAAAGGGTTATACTCTACAATTACTCCAACTGCATCCATATTTGACATACTCCTCGAAAAGGTTTAAAAAGATATGTATTGGAAAAAGTAAAAAGAAAGCCTAAATGAATAAAAAGGAACCAAGGATCATTCTGAAAATGATGATAAGAAAAGCGCAAGGCGCCTTGACCGCGAAGGAACGCAGACTAAGAGCGCCACTTCCTGTGGCAACGTCTGCATGACCCGCATCCTCCCAAAATCTGCAGGTTTCGGTCGTGCGAAGATTTTGCTGACGAAGCCTTCCTTGTCCTGCGGGCCTTAGGCATAAGACAAGCCCTGTAAGAAGGTGTACTTTCCTTCTGGAAGGGATTGGCTTATGACCCCGAGTCCCTGGAGCCGCAACTAGACAAGCTTGTGAACTCGAGGGGGTTGGCGCCTGGAGCTAGACAGTTATCTAAGTTCAAAAGGATATAAATTCTGATATGATAAAATAAGCCTTCAATTGTATAATAATAGCTACATTATAGTGTAAAGAAAAAATATTGACAAATAATTATAGGAAGGCTATAATTACCTTTGTTGCCTTGGGGTGATTCGTATGAAATGGACTTTAAGTCAGTTACAAAAATATCGAAGCAAGGATTTTCCCATTGATGAAATGGTCAATGTAGATGAGGGCATGAAATTGGATTCGGACATTCGCGGTGCTTCACCTATGCACGTGACAGGACGTGCGGATATCGATTCGGCCAAAGTGACTTTTCATTTAAATATAAAAGGTCATTTAATTCTGCCTTGTTCTCGTACTTTAGTTGACGTAAATTATCCAATTAATGTTGAAACAACAGAAACTTTTCTCTTAAAAGGTTTAGATTATGAAACTGAAGAGGAAGTTCACCAAGTAAAAGGGGATGTGATTGATCTAAATCCGATCCTTCATGAGATTCTTTTACTTGAAGTCCCAATGCAAGTTTTCTGCGAAGACAGCAGTGAAGAAGGAGCTCCTCAATCCGGTAAGGACTGGGAGGTCATTCAGGAGCAAGATAAACAGGATAAAGTAGATCCTCGTCTTGCCGGACTTGCTCAATTTTTTGATCAAAATGATCCTTCTTCCGATTCATAACGGAAGAAAAACAAGAAGCACTTGAAGAAACCAGTATGATCTGGCCTTCATAACTTTCTTAACGGGTGTGTCCAAATCACTTTGGACATCCTCTAATACTCTTTAAGGAGGTGGGAAGAATGGCTGTACCTTTTAGAAGAACATCTAAAACTGCAAAGAGAAAACGTCGTACCCATTTTAAATTACAGGTTCCTGGTATGGTAGAATGCCCAAACTGTGGTGAAATGAAACTTGCTCACCGCGTTTGCAAAGCTTGCGGAACATACAAAGGAAAAGAAGTAGTAAACGACTAATCCTTTAGATACAAAGCACAAGAACTCAGTTCTTGTGCTTTTGTCGTTTTAGGAGGTATGTTCGGCTTTCTATATACAAGTAGGTTTTAATTTTTGCTAAAATTAAGAATAGTTGACTATAAATACAGTTGGAATGCATAAGAGATAAATTATTTTAAAGGAGGCACCTATGAAGCCGTACATAATCGAAGAACTTGAGGACGGACTTTTAGTATTTACAATAAACAGGCCTCAAAAAAGAAATGCTGTCAGTTATGAAGTGATGGACGGTTTGGAAGATGCCCTTTCAAAAGCAGGCAGAAGTTCAATTAAGGCATTTGCGATAACGGGAGCAGGAGACCATGCATTTTGCTCCGGAGGCGATCTTGCTTCCTTCCATCTTTTGAAAACGGAGAAAGAAGCATTTGAAATGCTTAGCAGAATGGCTGGGATCCTGAAAAAGCTGCTTTTCTTGCCTAAGCCAACTGTTGCAATTTTAAACGGAACGGCTGTAGGAGGAGGCTGCGAGCTTGCGGCTGCTTGTGATTACCGAATCGCCAAAGCCGGTGCCAAAGCTGGGTTTATCCAAGGAACTCTGGCCATTACAACTGGCTGGGGAGGCGGAACGATGCTAACGGAAAAGCTAATTCCTGCAAATGCAATGAAAATGCTTATGGAAGCTGCTTTATATTCGCACGAAGAACTAACTGAAATGGATTTTATTGACTTTGTTTATGAAGGGGAAGCGATTGTGTCCGGCAGAAGATTTATGCAGAAAATGCTTTTGCTTGAAAGTGGTGTACTCAGGGCTTATAAAGAAATTCTAATTAAAAAGTGGAAGGTCAATAAAATAGAGGAACGGATTGATGAAGAAGTCCGCAGCTGTGCTATATTGTGGGAAGGTGAATCCCATCATAAGCAGGTTGAACTCTTTATGGAAAAATAAGGGTAGTATTTGCTTAAGGCTGTTTTATAAATTTTATTGCTTTTGGGCGGTTAACAGAGTTCAGCCACTGAATTGATCTTCGCGGCGGGCGTTTGATCATCGAAAATGCATCCGCATTTTCTTTCGTACGGTGCTGTATCAGGGAGATTATTCAATGTCCTGCGAAAAGTGAGGCGGGAGACCCTACAGGCGAAGCCGAGCATGCTCTCATTTTTCCCCGAGGAAAGCAAGTGCCCCATGCTGAAATCAACGGTCAAAGATTGAAGTCAAAAAACAATATATGTTAAAAGATTCTAACTAAAAAAACGGGTTTTGCCTGAATAAAGTTTCACTTTATAGAATGATATCAGTCTATCTTTTCTAGCATAGGCATATGTATAAAGAAAAAACACTAGGAGGGATATACTGATGTCTTCAACCCGTCAGGATGCCTGGTCTCCAGATGAAGATTTGCTCCTTGCCGAAGTGGTGC
Organism: Cytobacillus sp. NCCP-133; assembly: GCF_026011715.1. Classification (GTDB taxonomy): domain Bacteria; phylum Bacillota; class Bacilli; order Bacillales; family Cytobacillaceae; genus Cytobacillus. The sequence goes on from NZ_BRVM01000017.1 coordinate 16,405, forward strand.
TCCGCCATATCCGTGAAGGGGGAACCCAGCTTCAGGCATTTGAAGAAGTGGGCAAACAATTAAGCAGAACTGCAGCAGCTTGCGGCTTCCGCTGGAATTCCTATGTAAGAAAGCAATATAAATCCGGAATTGAACTAGCTAAAAAGCAGAGAAAAGAAATGAAAAAGCATTTTCAGGAATCCGAAAGGGAAAAAGAAGTTTCTGTGGTGCCTGATGTTAAAGTGATAGACCATACCGATCCTGCTGCTCAAAATGATTATAATAATATGAAGTTTGATGAATTAGTCAGTTTTCTGAAAACGTTATATGACAAAGCCCAAAAACCCGAAAAGCTCGATGGGAATTCCTCAAAGGAACGGATACAGGCACTGGAAAAGCAAATGTATTACCTTGCGGCTGAAAATGAAAGATTAATCAAAGAACTGAATACAATGGAGCAGGATTATAAGGCAATAGTAGAAATTATGGAAAGCGCACGCAAACTTGTTGGGCTAAAAGATGGAGATCGCAAAAAAAATCTAAAATTTACCGTTGATCCAAATAGTCAGCTCGAAAAAGTTGAGAAATAAATGCAAGTTCGAATTTTTAAATGAATCAAATAGAGTAACTAACATAAAAAAAGCGGACTTTCAATTGTCCGCTTGTCTCTTGCTATCATTAGTTGAATGATTAATGTGTTTGTTCTTTAACGCCTGCTGGAAACCACACAAGCGGGTTCTCCCCAAGATCGCGCTCCATATCGTACTGTACGGATGAAAAACCTAATTTTTCCCAGAAAGATTTGGATTTTACACGAGGATTCGTTTTAATAGGAAGTCCGAAACCTTTAGCAAATTCTACTAAAGCTTGACCGTAGCCCTTCTTTTGGTAGTCGGGAAGTACCTCGAGCTTCCATAGCTCCAAATAATCCTGAGAAGGTTCGAAATAACGGTCGAATTTTGCATCTATCTGGTAAAGGCTCATACGCGCGACAAGTTTATCGCCAAAATAAATGCCATAAAATGGCGATTCACTGTCATTTTCGATAATATTAGCTTCAAGGTCCTCAAGCATCGACAATTCCTGGAGTCCATACTCTTTAAATTTTTTAAACTCTTCCAAAGTCTTATAGTTTACTTTAAGTTTTTCAACCTTATAATTCATGTAATCTCCCCCTTGGCCAACGATGTATATAGATTCACATAGATGTAACCGCTTAATAAGACCTTCCTTTTTTTTTGAAGTATCTTTCTTTATCTATTATTATATAACAAGTAAACAAAAAATTCTGCACTTATGAAAAACTTAATATATTTTTAGTTTTTTTTATAAAAATCAGAAAGCGTTTTCAAAATTAGCAGGAAAAAGGCAGAAGATTGTAGAAATATTTATTATTGCAGGATTATTATGCTTAGAAAGGGGATCGATTGTGCGAAAAATTTTAATTGCAAACAGGGGAGAAATTGCTTTGCGCATCATTAAAACTTGCAGGGAAATGGGAATTGAAACGGTTGTCATTTATTCCGATGCAGATAAAGACCTGCCTTTTGCTAAAGAAGCTACATATGCTTTCAATATAGGTGAACCGCCTGTTAATAAATCCTATTTAAGAGCAGAAGCCATACTTGAAATCGCTAAAAGGGAACAAGTGGATGGAATTCATCCGGGCTACGGTTTTTTATCTGAAAACGCAGGCTTTGCAAGAGCGGTAATAGATGCTGGAATTGCTTTTATAGGTCCTGAACCTGAAACCATTGAGTTGATGGGGGACAAAATAGTATCTCGCAAAACAATGATGGAAGCGGGTGTGCCTGTTGTGCCTGGAAGCGTCGAAGGAACTTCTACATTAGAAGAAGCAGCTGAACTTGCAAATTCAATGGGGTATCCGGTTATGCTGAAGGCAAGCGGCGGAGGCGGGGGGATTGGCATGGTGCGCTGTGAAAATGAGCAAGCGCTCGCTAAGTCATTCGAATCTACAAAAGCCCGCGCTAAAGCTTATTTTGGATCAGAAGAAGTATTTGTAGAGAAATACATTCAAAATGCCAGACATGTAGAAATCCAGGTGTTCGGAGATGATCATGGCAATATCGTCCACTTATATGAAAGGGATTGCTCTATTCAGAGAAGGCATCAGAAAGTGGTGGAAGAATCACCATCACCATTTCTATCGGAGCAGACGAAGCAAAAAATGTGTGAAACGGCTCTGACCGCAGCAGCAGCTGTTCAATATAAAAATGCAGGTACGATTGAATTTATCGTCGATGAAAAAGAAAATTTCTATTTTCTGGAAATGAACACAAGACTTCAGGTTGAGCATCCAGTAACAGAGCAGATTACAGGCCTTGATCTGGTTAAATGGCAGCTGATAGTTGCCAGTGGAGAAAAACTGCCGCTTTCGCAAGATGAAATAAAGCAGCAGGGACATTCCATCGAGTTCAGATTGTACGCTGAAGATCCAAAAAACTTCCTGCCTTCTCCAGGGAAATTATCACTGTTTGAGTGGGAGACTTCCCCTGGCGTCAGGGTTGATTATGGATATAGTTCCGGTACGGCCGTCAGCCCATTTTATGATCCGATGATTGCTAAGTGCATAATCCAAGGAGATTCAAGAAAAGAAGCAATTGAAAAAGCGGTACAATTTTTTGATGAACTGAAATTGGAAGGCATTAAAACAAACGCACCTTTATTTAAAGAGATTTTAAAGGACGAAGATTTCTGCAATGGGAATTATTCAACCGCATTTCTAACCGATAAAACATTCGCTGTCAAATAAAAGGAGGAAATACAAATGAAAGTAATTACATCATCAATGGCAGGTACTGTATTAAATATTTTAGTGGAAGCTGGCCAGGAGGTTGCTGCAGGCCAGGAAGTGCTTATGCTGGAATCCATGAAAATGGAGATTCCGGTCGAAAGTGATGCTTCTGGTAAAGTTTCCGAAGTAAAAGTCAATGTCGGAGATTTCGTAAACGAAGGCGATGATTTGATAACTTTTGAATAAAATTGGCTATTTATCGCTCTATGAATTAGGCACTTTGCTGAATAAGCGGCATGTACGAGATCCAGGCAAAGAAAGCCCGAAATTTATTCTCTGGTATTCGTGGGCTGTTTTTACAAGTATCCTTTTTAAAAGTCCTGCAAGAAACTTATCAAAGGGATTCAGATGCATATGTTTCCGGTGAGGCTCACTAAACTGTGTCCGGTTTGCTTTAGTGCCTGGAGCAGATATCAAAAGGCAGATTTAACAAAGCCTGCATCCGCAATTAAACCAAGCGGGCAGAAAATATTAGTTTTAGGAGGAAGAGAATGACCACTGCAAAGACATTAACTGAAACGCTGCAGGAAAGAAGCAGGGAAATCGAAGCTGGCGGACATCCAAAATACCATGAGAAAAATGAAGCGCAGAATAAACTTTTTGTCAGAAAACGTCTTGAGCTTCTTTTTGATGATGGGTTTTATGAGGAGGATGGCAAGTTTGCCAATTGCCAAGAAAAGGGTCTGCCTGCAGATGGTGTTGTAACTGCAATCGGGAAAATCAATGGGCAGACGGTATGCGTTATGGCAAATGATTCAACAGTGAAAGCTGGTTCATGGGGCGCCAGAACGGTTGAAAAAATCATTCGAATCCAGGAAACTGCTGAAAAATTAAAAGTTCCGATCCTCTATCTTGTTGACTCAGCAGGGGCACGCATAACAGATCAGCTAGAAATGTTCCCAAATAGGCGTGGTGCGGGCAGAATTTTTTACAATCAAGTAAAACTTTCAGGCATGGTACCGCAAATTTGTCTATTATTTGGGCCTTCTGCAGCAGGAGGAGCCTACATTCCGGCATTTTGTGATATTGTCATTATGATTGACCAAAATGCATCCATGTACTTGGGATCACCAAGAATGGCTGAAAAGGTAATTGGCGAAAAGGTAACACTTGAAGAGATGGGTGGAGCACGAATGCATTGTTCAGTAAGCGGGTGTGGTGATGTGCTCGCCTACAGTGAGGAAGAGGCTATTGAATATGCGAGAATTTATATGGGGTATTTTCCAGCAAGCTTTAAAGAAAAGCCTGGAGTGATAGAGGCTATCCAGCCTAAGGCTGGACGCGCCCTTGAAGAGATTATTCCCCAAAATCAAAATGCCCCATTTGATATGTATGAGTGTATTGATTCCTTGATTGATGAGGGAAGCTTTTTTGAAATAAAAAGGCTTTTTGCAGCTGAATTGATTACCGGTATGGCTCGGATCGGAGGAAGGACAGTTGGGATCATTGCCAATCAGCCGAAAGTGAAGGGCGGAGTGCTGTTTGTCGATTCTGCCGACAAAGGAGCGAAGTTCATTCAGCTTTGCGATGCTTTCCATATTCCATTATTGTTCCTGGCGGATGTTCCAGGATTTATGATTGGAACCAAGGTAGAAAGAGCTGGAATAATCCGTCATGGTGCAAAGCTAATTGCAGCTATGAGTTCAGCAACTGTTCCTAAGATCTCGGTTGTTGTTAGAAAAGCTTATGGAGCAGGACTTTATGCGATGGCAGGCCCAGCATTTGAACCTGACTGCTGTATCGCGCTTCCTACTGCACAAATAGCGGTTATGGGGCCGGAAGCCGCTGTTAATGCAGTTTATTCCAATAAAATTAATGCGATCGAAGATCCGAAAGAAAAAATTAAATATGTTCAGGAAAAACAGCAGGAGTACAAAGAAACAATTGATATTTATAAGCTTGCCTCTGAATTAATTGTTGATGACATTGTTTCTCCATCAGACTTAAGAAATGTATTAATTAACCGTTATCATCTTTACGAGACAAAAGAATTGACTTTTAGTGTACGAAAGCACCCTGTATACCCAGTTTAATAGAACACAGATTAAAATCCCTTTTTCTATTTCCGAAAAAGGGATTTTTTTAAAGGAATTCTTTTAATTGAAATGGAATTTAAAATATACCCTAATAAAAAGTGTAAACATTCCAATTTACCCATTTATATTCTTATTTTGATAAAATATAACTAGAAACAATCCCGTGCATAGTCAAGTGTTTATTTTTCTCTAATCTGATGGAGTGAAATGCATAATGTCATCATAAGATTTTCACGTTTCCTTTATGAGGGATTCCATTTACGGAGGATGATGCACTTCCTAAAATACCTGCACCAAGCTCACCTAATGAAGACCAAGCAGGCAGAGAAGTCGGAATTCTGCAGAAATCCAGTGTATCCAGCGGAAATGGACACTTAAAAGTTTAACCGAACATTTGACAAAAATAATGGTGGGGATGGATATGAAGATTGCGATTATTGGCGGAGGCGCCATAGGTCTTTTATTTGCCAATTATCTTAGTGAGCATCATGACATACGTATATATGTCAGGAGCAGCAGTCAGGCAATAAAGCTGCGTTCACAGGGACTTACTTTTGTAAGAGATGGGAAACAAAATAAATCTCTTGTAAAGGCGGAGCTCTTCTCCGGATGGAAGGGAGAGGAAGAGTTAACAATTATTGCTGTGAAGCAGTATAGCATTCCGGATGTTGTAAGCAGCATCCAAAAAGTGAATCCTGTCCGTCCTCTGTCTATGCTGTTTCTTCAAAATGGCATGGAGCATTTGAAGTGGATAAGTAATATTCAGACAAAGCGGCTGTTTGTTGGAAGCGTGGAGCATGGTGCATTAAAAATAGGACCAGATACTGTTGAGCATACAGGTGTTGGAGTAACCAAGCTGGCTGCCATTAAAGGGGATGCTGCTTTTTTAAAGGCCATTTCTGAACCAGAGTTCGATCATTTTCCTTTTGTTTTTCGTGATGATTATAGAAAGATGCTGGCAGAAAAACTGATTGTCAACTCTGTCATTAATCCATTGACTGCTGTCCTGCGGGTCAGAAATGGAGAGCTTCTTGACAATCAGTATTATTTTCGTTTGTTCCTAAACCTTTTTGAGGAGGCAAGCATGGTATTGGGTCTTTCTAATAAAGAAGCAGCTTTAGAGCATGTAAAAAGTGTTTGCAAGTCCACAGGGAATAACCGCTCATCTATGCTAAAGGATATTGAAGCAGGGAGGCCGACTGAAATAGATGCCATCCTGGGCTATATCCTTAAGGAAGCAAATGACAGGAAAATGGCTGTGCCATATTCTGAAAGTCTTTATTGTCTGGTTAAAGGGAAGGAGTAAAGGAGGAGAAATGAGTTGAATTCAGTACTTTCAGCCTTTATCGCGACATTGGTCACTATTCCGCTGCTCGGGTACTTGACTGTTTTTATAGTAAGCAAACAAATTACAAAAAAGCATAAAAGATCTGTACATATAGCCTTGGATACCAGTACTTTTTTATTTATATTATCTGTGCATTTTTTAATCATTGTGATTTGGGATAAATCCTATTTATGGGTCATTCTTTTATCATTGCTCCTTACAGCGGTAATGTTTGTTATTTTTCACTGGAAAGCTAAAAAAGAAATAGGCATGAGGGTAATGTTTAAAGGATTTTGGCGATTTAATTTTTTATTATACTTTACTGCCTATATTATTCTCATTATAATTGGCCTCATCCAAAGGATTACAGCTGTAGTAGGTTAAAGACTTAAACATCTAGAATTAAAACTTTTAGGCAAGCAAAGTTTTTTTCTTTTAGATTCAGACAATGATATACTCAGAAGATGAAAATAACTTGGGTGTTCAATAGACGGACAAAAAGGGCTGTGAAGATTGAGGAAGTGCAGCTTCAGCAAAATGGTGGTTCTTGAAAACCAGCATTAAGAGGGGATTTTGAGGATGGAGCCAAACTGGCACTGCCTGACGAAAGGCCGCCGCATTCTGTGGCGAACTCCGGATCAGCACATTGTGTATTCAAGCAGATTATACTGCTGTTTCCCCGGACTTTTTGAAGAACCTTTGAAAAATTGTGTATGAGAAAGGAAGTTCATTAATGGAGATTCTAAATCTCTCATTGCCGGCTACAAACCGGTTTGCAACAGATTATATCGCACAAGAAGAAGAACTAATGAAGTTTTTCCATTACCGTTTCAACTCTTCTTCGGACTTTAAAGCGCGAATAAGTGAATTAAAAGATCGGACATTTAAAAGGAATGAACTTTCTGAGCATATCGGAAGGTTTATGGACCGCTTTCCAGGATCATCAGCTGTACAGAAATCACTTGAGAAGCTGAAACAGGAAAATAGCACTGTTATTATTGGCGGACAGCAGGCTGGCATTTTGACAGGCCCGCTTTATACCATACATAAAATCATTTCAATTGTCTCTCTCGCCAAACAACAGGAAAAAGAGCTCGGGATTCCAGTTATACCTGTTTTCTGGATTGCTGGTGAGGATCATGATTATCAGGAAGTAAACCATGTGTATATTGAGAAAGGCAACAGAATGGAAAAAGCCGTTTATCCAGAGAAGGTGCATGAAAAGAGGATGGTTTCTGCGATTAGACTGGATCACAGAAAGTGCAGGGCATGGGTTGAGGATATCGTTGAATCATTTGGAGAGACACAATACACCAAAGACCTGCTTGGAATGTTAAGTGAAACGATAAACGAATCTAAGAGTTTTGTTGACTTCTTTGCAGGTATTATCATGCATTTGTTTAAGGATTCCGGGTTGCTTCTGATCGACTCTGGTGATCCCAGCCTGCGAAAGCTTGAAAGAGACATATTTTCAAAACAGATTGAAAACTTTGCAGAAATCACCAAGTGTGTAAAGGATCAGCAAAGTCAGCTGGGAAAATTGGGATTTTCTAACACAATCGAAATTAGCCATAATGCTGCAAACTTATTTTACTATGATGAAAAACATAGGGAACGAATTCTTCTTGAATACAATCATGAAAAAGGGGTGTTCACAGGGAAGGAATGTTTTTACGAGTTTACAATGAACGAACTGCTGGAGATTGCAGAAAACGATCCTGAACGGTTAAGTAATAATGTTGTGACAAGGCCAATCACTCAGGAATGCCTGTTCCCAACGCTCTCCTTTATTGCTGGGCCGGGGGAAATTGCCTATTGGGCTGAACTCAAAATGGCATTTGAGTGGTTTGGGATGAAGATGCCTCCAATTATGCCCCGGCTTAATATGACCATATTGGAGCGTTCTGTTGAAAGCGACCTGAGGGAATTGCAGCTTGATTTACGAGAGGTGCTTGTATTGGGAACGGAAGAAAAAAAAGAAGAATATCTGGATCTTGTAAAGAATGAAAGTATAGAAAGGCAGTTCAGGGAAACAAAAGAACAGTTAAAGCGAAATTATCTTTTAATTAAAGAGTTAACTGAGAAAGAAGCCAATTCATTGCTTCCGATGTTAAAGAAAAACGAGGAACTGCTCACTAAGCAAATGGATTTTATGGAGAATAAGATCCAAAAATCAATCCAGCAGAAGCATAGTGTTATCATCAAAAAGTATGAAAGAGCAGGGAATACTTTAAAACCGGCTGGGACTCCGCAGGAGAGGGTATGGAACGGACTTTATTACATTAATAAATATGGATTGAATTTTGTTTATGATTTGCTCGAGTGCCGCTTTGAATTCGATGGGACACACAAAGTCATTAAAATTTAATATTCGCTAAGATTTTCTAGCCTTATCCAAATGGATAAGGTGTTTTTTTTATGTCTAATTCCCCTGGAAAGGTGAATTAAATAGTGATATGCAAGCATTTATGCATGCAAGTGGAAACAGTGAAAAAATAGTAATGCCGTTAAAGAAATTGTAATAAAAAGACGAACGGAAATAAGCAGAAAAACTTTATGAAAGCAGGATTTTAAATGGAGTGGTAGAATAATTAAAAACATGTGGAGGAAAGTGGGGGAATGTGGTACATTTAAGTTAGAAAGTGGGTGCAGTGGGTATGTTCATGGGTGAGTTCCATCATAACGTTGATATCAAGGGCCGTTTGATTGTGCCTGCTAAGTTCCGTGATCATTTGGGTGAGACATTTGTTTTGACCCGCGGACTTGATCAATGTTTGTTTGGCTACCCAATGGATGAGTGGAGGCTGCTGGAAGAAAAGCTGAAAGGTTTGCCTCTTACAAAAAAAGATGCCCGTGCTTTTACCCGATTTTTCTTTTCGGGTGCTACAGAATGTGAAATAGACAAGCAAGGAAGAATAAATATTGCTTCCCCGCTACTTCAATATGCAAAATTGGAAAAAGAATGTGTGGTACTGGGCGTTTCCAATCGGATTGAAATTTGGAGCAAAAGTCTTTGGGAAGATTATTTTGCAGAATCAGAGGAATCTTTTGCTGATATTGCAGAAAATATGATTGGGTTTGATATATAATGGGAATGTTTTATTAATATAATTTCCCGTTATTTATTATTTCTTACAAAGATGAATGTAAGCTCCCGGCAGGTCTTGGCATCTAGTGCATTTCGGATTGGAAAGGTGGAAATAAACAATGATGTTTGATCACACTACAGTACTATTAAAAGAAACGGTTGATGGCTTAAATATTCATCCTGATGGAGTATATGTGGATTGTACCTTAGGAGGTGCTGGGCACAGTGAACTTATTCTCAGCAAGCTTACAGGAGAAGGAAAGCTATATGCTTTTGACCAGGATGATGCAGCAATCGCCACTGCTAAAGAAAAGTTAAGTAAATACGGCGACAGAATAACGATTATTAAAAGCAACTTTAAGTATCTTCAGGAAGAGCTTCAAAATTTGGGTGTGCAGAAAGTGGACGGTGTGTTATATGATCTTGGTGTTTCCTCGCCGCAATTGGACACACCTGAACGGGGTTTCAGCTATCATAATGATGCCCCCCTTGATATGAGAATGGATACAGACGCAGATCTTTCAGCTTATGAAGTGGTAAATGGGTGGGAGTATGCAGACCTTGTAAAGATATTTTTCAGATATGGTGAAGAAAAATTCTCCAAGCAAATTGCGAGAAAAATTGAGGCAGCCAGAGCTCTATCTCCTATCGAAACGACAGGGCAGTTAGTTGAAATTATCAAGGATGCCATTCCTGCACCTGCAAGGAGAAAAGGAGGACATCCTGCAAAGAGAGTGTTTCAGGCTATTAGAATAGCGGTTAATGATGAATTGGGTGTATTTGAAAATTCTTTGCAGCAGGCCATTGAGATCCTTAATCCCAAAGGCAGAATTAGTGTGATTACTTTCCACTCTCTGGAAGATAGAATTTGCAAAGCGGCATTAAAGCAAGCAAGTGAAACACCAAATTTGCCTCCGGGACTTCCGATTATTCCTGACGAATATAAACCTGTCTTAAAGCTGATTAACAGAAAACCGATTCTTCCTTCAGAAGAAGAGCTTGAGCACAATAACCGGGCTAGGTCTGCAAAGCTCCGAATTGCGGAAAAACGATAAGCTGCCAAGACTTGATCGATATAGAAGAAATAAATCAATAGGAGGGAATTTATGAGCAATTTAGCACGAAAGATGCAGGAAGAACAGCAGCTTCAGCAGCAAACCCAGCAAATCCAGGCCCCCAAAAAAATAAAGTCCCGAAAGTCCTGGCTTTCTCCCGGTGAAAAGATTCTGGGACTTGCTTTTACAGGAATTGTATGTTTTGGTGCAGTTCAGATGGTTTCAAACCAGGCAGCCATATACGAAGTCAACAAAGAGATTCAGCAAACGGAGCGGGCTATTCAAAACCAGACAAAGGTTAATGGGGATCTTGAAATGCAAGTCAGCGAGTTAAGTACATATGAACGCATAAAAGCGAAAGCTGAAGAAATGGGATTAAAATTCAGCGGAAATAATGTCAAGGTTGTGGAAGATTAATGAATAAGCAGCCTAATATAAATTTTGGAGCAGCGATATTATTCCTAATATTCAGTCTGCTCTTTTTTGTATTGATTTTTCGCTTTATATCGATTCAATTTACCGGAGAAGCAGCTGGACATGCCCTTGCGGCAAAAGCTCAGCAAAAATATGAACGGGAAAAAACGATAGAAGCCAAAAGGGGTACGATCTATGACCGGAATGGTGAAGTGATTGCTGAGGATACTGTTTCCTACAAGCTTGTGGCTATTCTCGATAAGAGCATGAAACCGGATTATGTGAAGGATCCAGATAAGACGGCAAAGGCACTTTCGGACGTAATAGATTTGAAAGAGTCGGAGATTTATAGAATTCTCACTAAGAAAACAAAAAAAGGGAAGACTCCTTTTCAAGTGGAGTTTGGCAAAGCCGGAAGAGACCTTCCGTTAAAGGCTAAGCTTGAAATTGAGGAGATGAAACTTCCTGGCATTACATTCATCACTGATTCAAAGCGGTTTTACCCGAATGGTATTTTTGCATCACATTTGATTGGTTATGTTGAAAAGAAAAATAATGAAACCAATAAGACTGATACCATTGGGATGCTGGGTCTTGAGCAGAGTTTAAATGAAATATTGACAGGCAAGGATGGGAAATTCAGATATGAAAGTGATATTTGGGGCTATTTGCTGCCAAATGGCGACCAAATGATCAAGCCAGCACAAAATGGCAAAGATGTCTATTTGACAATAGATAAAAAAATTCAGACCTTCCTTGAAGACTCATTAAATAAAGTGGACGAAGAGTATAAACCGAAAAAAATGGTAGCAGTCGTAGCTGATGCAAAAACGGGTGATATTCTTGCTATGGGGCAAAGGCCATCCTTCCACCCTAAGACAAAGGAAGGGATAGAAGAAACCTGGCATAACGAAGTCATTGAAAATTCTTTTGAGCCAGGATCCACCATGAAGATTTTTACCCTGGCAGCTGCCATTGAAGAGGGTGTCTTTAATCCAAACGAAGGGTTCAAATCAGGCAGTTATAAAGTAACTGAAAATTCTCCTGCGATAAGAGATCATAACCAGGGAAGAGGATGGGGGTCCATTACTTATCTTGAAGGTGTCCAGCGCTCATCGAATGTTGCATTTGCGAAAATAGTTAAAGAAAAGCTTGGCTTTGAGTCTTATCGGGAATATTTAACAAAGTTTGGATTTGAAGATCCAACAGGGATTGACTTGCCAAATGAAACAGGCGGAAATATCGCATATGAATGGCCGCTGGAAAAGGTTACTACCGGTTTCGGACAAGGAACTGCCATCACACCTATTCAGCAGATACAGGCGGCCACAGCTATCGCGAACGACGGAAAAATGATGCAGCCGCATGTAATCGGCAGAATTGTTGATAGTGACAAAAACGAAGTAGTCAAAGAAACGAAACCCGAGGTCAAAGCTGAACCGATAACAGCGGAGACAGCTAAAAAAACGAGAGATATACTTGAGACAGTCGTTTCGTCTGAAAATGGCACAGGCTATAAACGTTATAACATTGAAGGTTACGAAGTAGCCGGAAAAACAGGTACAGCGCAAATCCCCGACCCAAATGGGGGGGGATATCAAACCGGTCATGAAAACTTTATCTTTTCTTTTTTGGGCATGGCGCCAAAAGATAATCCCGAATTAATTATCTATGTTGCTGTGCAGCAGCCAGACCTAGATCTCAGCACAAATGGTGCCGAGCCGGTTTCGAAAATATTCACGCCCGTTATGAAGAGCAGCTTGCAATATCTAAATATTGAACCTTCCAAAAAATTAAAAATCAATTCCGAACAAGCACCTGAAGTGGAGGGCCTGACTGCTGAAGAGGCGAAAAAGGAGCTGGAGAAATCCGGGTTTGAAGCCATTGTCCTTGGAAAAGGGGATAAAGTCGAGAGACAGGTTCCAGGCAATATGTATAACTTGCTTGAAGGAGAAAGGGTGATTTTGAAAACAGATGGTGAATTAACCATACCCGACATGAATGGATGGTCATTAAGGGATGTCATGAAAGTAGCGAAATTGGCCAGCTTAAAGCTTAATACAGTTGGGAACGGCTACGTTGTCAAACAAAACCTGAAGGCAGGATCCTCCTTAAAAGAAGGGGATTATTTAATCGTCGAACTGGAACCTCCTTCACAAAAATACAAGGATAATGATTTGAATACAGAAGAAGATGAGCAGGAAGAAATGGAAACGGTGCTTGATTAATGTTGGAACGCATTGTCTGTGAGGCAGTGCGTTCTATTCATATGGGTACAAGCATATATTGGAACGAGCCATAATCTAAGGAGGTTCGTTCTTACATGCGAGTTTCAAATGTGACCGTGCGAAAACGGCTGACTGTAGCTTTGATCGTTGGTATTCTTGTTTTTTTTATCATTGATTTACGTCTTGGGTATGTACAGTTTTTTCTTGGGAATATGCTTACAGATGGCGCAAAAGAACTCTGGAGCAGAGATATCCCTTTTGAACCGGAGAGGGGGGAAATTGTCGACCGGAATGGTGTTCCGCTAGCCACTAATGTCAGTGCACCTACTGTTTATGTAGTTCCTAGGCAAATAAAGGATCCAGCTGACACTTCGGAAAAATTGGCCGCTGTACTGAATATGTCGAAAGAGAAAGCCTACCAGCTCATTACAAAAAAAGCCTCTAGTGTGAAAATTCCTGAAGGTCAAAAAATTTCTCATCAAAAAGCAAAGGAAATTCGCGCATTGGAAATAGAAGGTGTTTATATTGGTGAAGACTCCAAGCGGCATTATCCATTTGGCAATTACCTTTCCCATGTCCTTGGTTTTGCCGGAATTGACAATCAGGGGTTAATGGGCCTTGAATTATATTATGATGAAGAACTAAAAGGAAAAAAAGGTTCCGTGAAATTTTATGCAAATGCAAAAGGGGAGCGCATGAATGATATGGCGGATGATTATAAACCGCCAGTGGACGGAATGAATCTTAGGCTGACGATAGACTCGAAAATCCAAACGATCGTTGAAAGAGAGCTTGATATTGCCCAAGCAGAATATAATCCTGACGGAATCATAGCGATCGCCATGAATCCAAATAATGGGGAAATCCTTGCCATGGCAAGCAGACCTGATTTTGACCCTGCTAATTTTAGAAACGTGCCTCCTGAAATTTACAACCGGAATCTGCCAATCTGGAGTACATATGAGCCGGGTTCCACTTTTAAAATTATTACGCTGGCGGCTGCACTTGAAGAAGGGAAGGTAGACTTGGCGAAAGACCATTTTCATGATCCGGGTTATGTGGAAGTTGGCGGTGCGAGGCTAAGATGCTGGAAGAAAGGTGGCCATGGCAGCCAGACTTTCCTTGAAGTAGTCCAAAACTCCTGTAACCCTGGGTTTGTAGAATTGGGGGAACGTTTGGGAAAAGAAAAGTTATTTAAATATATCCGTGATTTTGGTTTTGGGGAGAAAACAGGTATTGACCTTCAGGGTGAAGGCAAAGGGATTTTATTTAATCTCGATCGTGTAGGACCGGTCGAACAGGCAACCACTGCATTTGGACAGGGGGTTTCCGTAACGCCAATCCAGCAAGTAGCAGCAATCTCAGCTGCGGTCAATGGCGGAACGTTATATACTCCTTATATTGCCAAAGAGCTGATTAATCCTGCTAATGGAGAGATTCTTATGAAAAAGTCTCCTGAGGCTAAAAGAAAAGTAATTTCAAAGGAAACATCCGATGGAATTAGATATGCTCTTGAAAATGTAGTTGCGAAGGGGTCTGGTAAAAAGGCATTCGTGGAAGGATACCGAGTTGGAGGTAAAACCGGTACCGCGCAAAAAGCACAAAATGGCCGTTACCTTGAAAATAACCATATTGTTTCTTTTATTGGTTTTGCTCCAGCCGATGACCCGCAGCTGGTTGTTTATGTGGCAGTAGATAATCCGAAAGGAACTGTTCAATTTGGAGGCGTTGTTGCTGCGCCGATTGTTGGTGAAATAATGGGAGACAGTCTGCGTGCCATGGGTGTGAAGCCTAGAAAAGAACAGATTGAAAAGGAACTGACCTGGATGGATTCTCCAATGATTGAAGTTCCCGATATGGTTGGCATGACTAAGAAGGATCTGGGCGAGCTCTATCTGAACTTAAAAATCGATGCGAGCGGCACGGGCAATACAGTTGTGAAGCAAACGCCTCAGCCTGGTATAAAGCTAAAGGAAGGGTCGACAATTCGTCTATACTTCGATGAAGAGGATTAGCAGCCATAGAGGGCGGCACAATTTTTGCGCCGCCTGAATTTTTGTGTTTTTTTGAAGGATACGCCTTTGCCGCTTTGTGAATAGGAGTATGATTAAATGGCTAAAAAGGCAATTATCATGTACAATATATAACGCCATGATTTTGGGGAAGTTTTATATATGCTGGAGATGAATCTTCTGCGCTACTCAATTAAGCTGAAATATGCAAGGAATTCAGATTGCTATTAAAAGAGGAAAACAGATAGCGTTGCTTTAGAATGAGAGGAATGAAAAATATGAAATTACATACCTTGCTGCAATATTTGCGGCCATACATGTCTTACGGCGGGGACAATCCGGAAATTACATCCATTGTCAATGACAACCGAAAAGTAACAGCCGGCAGCTTATTTATTTGTATAGAGGGTTATACGGTTGATGGGCATGATTTTGCTGCCTCAGCTGCAGAAAAAGGAGCAGCAGCTGTTGTAGCCCAAAAGGAATTGGATTTGGACATACCTGTTATACTTGTGAAAAACACACGGAGAGCAATGGCCTTGCTTGCTGATGCTTTCTATGGCCAACCGAGTCAAAAGCTCCACCTGATCGGGGTAACTGGCACAAACGGTAAAACAACAACAAGTCATCTAATTGAAAAAATCCTATCTGATGCAGGTCAGATAACGGGATTAATTGGAACGATGTATTCGAAAATTGGTGAAGAGACTTTCGAAGTGAAAAATACTACACCTGAAAGCCTTACCCTTCAAAGCACCTTCAAAAAAATGGTCGATGCAGGGGTTGACTCTGCTGTTATGGAGGTTTCTTCCCATGCGCTTGATGAAGGCCGTGTCCATGGATGTGATTATGATGTAGCCGTGTTTACAAACTTGACCCAGGACCATTTGGATTATCATAAAACGATGGATGATTACCGCCATGCTAAAGGTCTGCTTTTCGCGCAGCTGGGCAGTGCTTTTAACCAGGAAAGGCCCAAATATGCCATATTGAATGCGGACGATCGGGCTTCAGCTGAATATGAAAAATCAACTGCAGCCCATGTATTGTCATATGGCATTGAACATGACGCTGATCTTCGCGCTGTCAATATCGAAATGACTTCAGGAGGTACTGCATTCGATTTGGTTAGCCCTTTTGGAAAACATAAAGTATTGCTGAAAATGATTGGCAAATTCAGTGTATACAACGTGCTCGCAAGTATTGGAGCAGGAATTTCCTCTGGCATACCAATCGCTAAGATTATTAAATCTGTTGAGCAAATGAATGGAGTTTCCGGCAGGTTCGAAACCATTGACGCAGGCCAGGGATTTTCAGTAATCGTTGATTATTCCCATACCCCAGATAGCTTGAAGAACGCTTTGGAGACGGTTAAGCAATTTGCGCAGAAAAGAATATTTGCAATAGTCGGCTGCGGAGGAGATCGAGATCGATCCAAAAGACCTCTTATGGCAGAAATTGCATGTGAATTTAGCACTGATCCGATCTTCACATCAGACAATCCGCGCAGTGAAGATCCGCAGCAGATCTTAAGGGATATGGAAGTAGGCGCAAAGGGTGAAAATTATAAGATGATCGTCGATAGAAGAGAGGCCATTCGCTATGCTGTGGCAAATGCAAGTGAAGGCGATGTTATATTGATTGCCGGCAAAGGCCATGAAACGTATCAAATAATTGGGAACCAAGTATTTGATTTTGATGACCGCCTAGTTGCTAAAGAAGCGATAGAGGAGCGATAAAATGTATTTAACGTATGGTGATTTAGCAGAATTGTTTCCAAAAGCTTCAGGTATTAAGGACAATGAGCTGCATTTTCATACGGTAGCTGCTTCCTCTTCGATCGTTCAGCCAAAAGGAATATATATTCCGCTAGAAGAAAAAGAAAATCTGAAAGAAGCGATTGGAAATGGAGCAGTTGCTGCCCTTTGGAATAAAAAAGACCAGTTACCGGCATATACGCCAAATCATTTCCCAATATTTTATATGAATGACTTAAGGAAAGGCTTAAAGGATATCATGGAATTATATATAGAAAAAATGAAAAGAGCAGATAAAAAGATAAATACAACTAATTTCCTTTTTTTAGATGAAAAAAGTCTGAAAGAAAATGATGCGACATATGATATTGCTGTGATGGCTGAAAAATTGCATGCAGCCTATGGACAAAACAAGCAAGAAAGGAGGGGATAAATATGATGGAGCAAGTTATTTTTTTCACGATCTTGGCAGGTTTCTTAATAACGGTTTTACTGTCTCCTATATTTATTCCCTTCTTAAGAAGATTGAAATTTGGGCAAAGCATCCGTGAGGAAGGGCCCAAATCCCATCAGAAAAAAACAGGTACACCGACGATGGGTGGGATCATGATCCTTTTCTCCATCACCGCAACAACTTTACTGATGACAGGGAAATTTTCTGAGCCTACTGTAAAAACCTATTTATTATTATTGGTAACATTGGGCTTTGGTCTTCTTGGTTTCCTGGATGACTTTATAAAGGTAGCGTTGAAGCGAAATCTGGGACTTACTTCTAAGCAAAAGCTTTTGGGCCAGATCATTATTTCGGTTATTTTTTATTTTGTTTTCAAGCAAAATGATTTTTCTACTGAAGTATATATCCCGCTAACAGACCTTTCTTTTGATTTGGGCTGGTGGTATGTTTTCTTTATTATCTTTTGGCTTGTCGGGTTCTCTAATGCAGTTAATCTGACAGATGGACTTGATGGTCTCGTGTCAGGCGCTGCGGCAATTGCCTTTGGGGCTTTTGCGGTATTGGCTTGGAACCAATCGCAATTTGAAATATCAATTTTTTCTGTTGCAGTCGTTGGAGCAGTGTTGGGCTTTCTTGTTTTTAATGCTCACCCTGCGAAAGTATTTATGGGAGATACAGGCTCCCTGGCTCTAGGCGGAGCAATTGCAACGATTGCTATCCTGACAAAGCTTGAAATCATTTTGATCATTATCGGCGGTGTTTTTGTTATCGAAACGCTTTCTGTTATTTTGCAAGTAGCTTCTTTTAAAACAACCGGGAAGCGTATTTTTAAGATGAGTCCGCTTCATCATCATTATGAACTAGTAGGATGGTCGGAATGGCGGGTAGTTGTAACCTTCTGGACTGTAGGCCTGCTGTTTGCAATCATCGGAATTTATATTGAGGTGTGGGTGTAAAGTGAAGGAAATTAATCGCTATCGACATAAGAAAATATTAGTATTGGGGCTCGCTAAGAGTGGTGTTGCAGCAGCCTCCCTTTTACATAAACTAGGAGCCTTTGTTACAGTTAACGACTTTAAGCCTCTGGCGGAAAACCCAGAAGCTCAAGGCCTGCTTGAGCAGGGAATTACAGTTATTTGCGGAGGCCACCCTATTGAATTGCTTGAGGAAGGTTTCGAGCTAATCGTTAAAAATCCTGGTATTCCATATCACAACCCCATGATTAAAGGGGCTGAGGAAAAAGGGATTCCAGTTATTACAGAGGTAGAGCTTGCCTATCAGATTTCTGAAGCTCCTTTTATCGGCATTACTGGTACAAATGGAAAAACGACTACGACAACACTTGTATTTGAAATGCTTCGGGCAGGAAGTAAAAAACCTATAATTGCCGGCAATATAGGAACGGTTGCTTCTGAGGTTGCCCAGGATGCTACTGTAGAGAATCAGATTGTTATTGAATTATCTTCCTTTCAGCTTATGGGCATTCAGGAATTCAGGCCTAGGATTGCCATTTTGACAAATCTTTATGATGCACACCTTGATTACCATGGCACAAGGGAAGAGTACCACGCTGCCAAAGCAAATATTACGGTGAATCAGACTAGCAGTGATTACTTTATTGTTAATGCCGATCAAGACAAAGTGATGGAAACAGCAGCTGGTTCCAAAGCAAAAATTATTCCCTTCTCAACAACTAAAGAACTGACAGAAGGCGCATATGTCAGGGGTGGATGGATTTATTTCAATAGTGAAAAGGTGATGCAAAGAAAAGATGTAAGCCTGCCGGGAGCACACAACCTTGAAAATATTTTATCCTCGGTTGCTGCCGCAAAGCTTTCGGATGTTGGAAATGAAGCCATTTTAGACGTATTAAGCACATTTGCGGGAGTGAAACATCGTCTGCAATATGTAGGGGAATTCCAAAGCAGGAAATTTTATAATGATTCAAAAGCTACAAATATTTTGGCGACGAAAAATGCCATATCAGCTTTTAGTGATCCTGTAATCTTGCTTGCAGGGGGACTTGACCGCGGAAATGGCTTTGAAGAACTTATCCCATCGCTAAATCACGTCAAAGCCCTTGTATCCTT
Source organism: Cytobacillus sp. NCCP-133 (assembly GCF_026011715.1). Lineage (GTDB taxonomy): Bacteria > Bacillota > Bacilli > Bacillales > Cytobacillaceae > Cytobacillus. The sequence goes on from NZ_BRVM01000017.1 coordinate 35,660, forward strand.
CGGTCAAACTGCAGAAAAGATTGAGGTAGCAGCCTTGGAAGCCGGAATAAAAACCATCGAGCGTGTCGATAATGTTGAAAAAGCCGTACAATCTGCCTATAAGCTATCGGAGCCGGGAGATGTGATTCTGCTTTCCCCGGCCTGTGCAAGCTGGGACCAATATAAAACTTTTGAGGTTCGGGGAGACATGTTTATAGATGCGGTGCATAAGCTTAAATAAGGGCTTGTCTGCGGGACTAGAATATTCAGCTTAGGCATACATCTGCTTCGCGAAGACATTTAGAGCTTTAAACGGAATAGCAAAAGCCCTGCCTGGAAGGGAAACCATGCCGGCAGGAGCCTGCTTTTTTTAATAGCCCTAAAACTTGCATTCGAGGTGTATTGCGTTGCCGACAAAAAAAACCACTCCCGACTTTATATTAATGATTGTTACGTTTATGCTGCTTGCTGTAGGCTTGACTATGGTCTATAGCGCAAGTGCGATATGGGCAGACTATAAATTTGATGACTCTTTTTTCTTTGCAAAAAGGCAAATGCTTTTTGCGGGTGTTGGAATTATAGCCATGTTTTTTATTATGAATGTGGATTATTGGACCTGGAGGACATGGGCAAAAGTATTGATTATTGTTTGCTTTGTGCTTTTGCTTTTAGTGCTGATTCCTGGTATCGGAAATGTTCGAAATGGTTCAAGAAGCTGGATTGGTGTAGGCGCCTTTTCCATCCAGCCCTCGGAATTTATGAAGCTGGCAATGATTGTTTTTATGGCAAAATTCTTATCTGAAAAACAAAAACTTATTACCTCCTTCAGAAAAGGGCTTATCCCTTCCCTGGGCCTTGTTTTTTTAGCCTTTGGATTAATTATGCTTCAGCCTGACTTGGGGACAGGGACGGTTATGGTCGGAACTTGTGTGGTAATGATTTTTATATCAGGCGCGAGAATCAGCCATTTTGTTTGGTTTGGTGTAGCTGGCTTGGCAGGATTTGTGGCGCTTGTTCTTTCAGCTCCCTACAGAATAAAGCGGATCACTTCGTTTCTTGACCCCTGGGAAGATCCCTTAGGGAGCGGATTCCAAATAATCCAATCTCTATATGCTATTGGACCTGGTGGACTATTCGGGTTAGGGCTCGGGCAGAGCCGGCAAAAGTTCTTTTATCTTCCAGAGCCGCAAACGGACTTTATTTTTGCTATCCTGGCTGAAGAGCTTGGTTTTATCGGGGGATCTTTTGTAATATTATTATTTGCACTCCTCTTATGGCGTGGAATACGAATTGCATTGGGGGCGCCAGACCTTTACGGGAGTTTTTTGGCAGTTGGAATTATCGCCATGGTAGCCATCCAAGTAATGATTAATATCGGAGTTGTAACTGGCCTAATGCCTGTTACCGGCATTACTCTTCCTTTTCTGAGCTATGGAGGTTCTTCGTTAACCCTTATGCTGATGGCTATAGGAGTTCTGCTGAATATCAGCCGCTATGCACGGTATTAACATTTGCTATGAAGAAACCCTGCCCAGCAGGGTTTCTTTTTTGGAGAGAGAGCTAGGGGCAAACAAACATCACCAGCAACAATAAAATTTTGAATTTGTTCTATTTGGGCAATTCATTATTACATTTCTTTAACATTATGTTTACTGCTCCCATCTATCTGTTTTAAATATAGTAGAATAGGGTAGAGCAGGGGAGTGTATTTTTTTCACGCTGGTGTTCATAATGCCTTTGGATGATCTTCTCCTGAAAAGAAAAGTGGGCTGGCGATGCCTGCTGAATTTATTCTTTTCTTTTTAAATAATTTTTAAAAAAGCTAATTATTAATTTGGCACTTTATTGATTGAAGTGAAACGCAGGAAATGCTTCAAGATGGGTTTTTTAAGTATATTCATTGTTATCTTGCCGGAGGGTCGTAAGACATTCGCGGAGATAAAGTCCAGCTGCACAAATTAATATCCAAGTTTAACAGAGCCTTTTTTAGAAGACTCTTTTATGAGGTGAAGGAATGAAAATAGTGGTTAGCGGCGGCGGGACCGGTGGACATATCTATCCGGCCCTTGCGCTTATTAGAGAAATACAGAAAGAACATAAAGATGCCGAATTCCTGTATATAGGAACAGAAAAGGGATTGGAAAGTACAATAGTCAAACGTGAAAACATCCCTTTTAAGTCTATACATATAACCGGATTTAGAAGAAAGATTTCTTTAGAAAATGTAAAAACAGTGTTAAGGTTTTTAAAAGGGGTCCGTGACAGCAAAAGAATGCTGAAGGATTTCAAAGCAGATGTTGTAATAGGCACCGGCGGGTATGTGTGCGGGCCAGTTGTTTATGCTGCTGCAAAGCTTGGAATCCCAACAATCATCCATGAACAAAACAGTGTTCCAGGACTCACCAATAAATTCCTCAGCAGGTATGTGGACCGTATAGCAGTCTGTTTTGAAGAAGCCAAAGCTTTCTTCCCTGAAAATAACACGGTTTTGACAGGCAATCCCCGTGCTTCAGAAGTTCTGGGGCAGGATGGAATAATTGGAAGGCTCTCGGCTGGGTTAAAGCCGGGCAAACCTGCTGTTTTGGTTTTCGGAGGGAGCAGGGGAGCAAAGCCAATTAATGAGGCAGTAATTAAAACACTTGCTGAACTGGGAGAAAAGCCATATCAGGTTTTATATATAACCGGTGATGTCCATTATGAGGATGTTCAGAATGAGGTTGAATTGGTCGGCAATCCTGAAAATGTTGTCATCAAACCTTTCATTCATAATATGCCAGAAGTTCTTTCAGGAATAGATCTTGTGGTTTCCCGGGCAGGTGCAACTACTTTGGCAGAGATCACTTCTCTCGGGGTCCCAAGCATCTTAATACCGAGCCCGTATGTGACAAATAACCATCAGGAAAAAAATGCAAGGGCACTAAGTGACCACGGTGCTGCAGAGCTGCTCTTGGAAAGGGATTTAACAGGCAAAAAACTTGTTGATAGCATTGATAAAATTCTTCTTGATCCTAATAAAATGAAGGATATGAAAAAGGCTTCCAGTAAGTTAGGAATTCCAGATGCGGCAAACAGGCTATATAATCTAATGGAAGAATTAGTCTCAAAAAAGGCAAAGTAGCCTTGAATGCCTAATATGCATAATATAAATAAATTTAGGTTGAGATAAATAACATCTATGAATTTTTTCACGACGAGGGAAATGGAGGTATATATGGACGAATTTATTAGCAAACTTAGAGAATTGAATATTGGCACCATCAAAGAAAACGAGCCAATGGCCAATCATACAACGATGAAAATAGGCGGTCCTGCCGACTTGTTTATTGAACCTTCATCTATTGAAAACCTTGGAAAAACGATGGAACTGGTACGTCAGTATCAAATTAAGTGGACGGCAATTGGAAGAGGGTCAAATTTACTGGTATCAGATCAGGGGATCGAAGGTGCGGTTGTCAAATTGGGCCGTGGCATGGATGAAATGGAACTGAATGGTACGGAGTTAAAGGTGGGGGGAGGATACTCCTTAGTTGCCCTTTCAACAATTATCAGCAAAAAAGGATTATCGGGGCTCGAGTTTGCAAGCGGCATTCCAGGCTCTGTCGGCGGTGCTGTTTATATGAATGCAGGTGCCCATGGGTCTGATATTTCAAAAATATTAACGAAGGCTCATATTCTTTTTGAAGATGGACGAATGGATTGGCTATCAAACGAGGAAATGGAATTTTCCTACAGGACATCCGTGCTTCAGAAAAAACATCCTGGGATTGTTGCTGAGGCCGTCTTCGAACTGGAAGAGGGAGACAAGGAACATATATCTTCGGCAATGCAAAAAAACAAGGACTACCGCAAGGAGACCCAGCCTTGGAACCTTCCTTGCGCGGGCAGTATTTTCCGAAATCCGCTACCTGAATATGCAGGGCAGCTTGTTGAAAAGGCTGGTTTGAAAGGACATTCAATAGGCGGTGCCCAAATATCAGATATGCACGGCAACTTTATTGTAAATGCCGGAAATGCGAAGGCTGAAGATGTTCTTGCCTTAATTCAGCATGTTAAAGATACGATCTTTGATCAATATGGCATAAAAATGGAAACGGAAGTTGAAATAATCGGCCGAAAGTAACAGGGAATTATACCTTACGAATTCCATTTATTGTGATATAATATTTTCTTAGATATGCAAATCGCTAGCAGAAACGGCATGGAAAACATGCCGTTCTGTTCCCTTATAATTACTTAAGAAAGCTTTGTTCTTGCGGATTGAAATATCGCATACTGTTGGGATGAGATTTCAATCCGCATATTTATCAAAGTATTATGAAAAGAATGGACAAGCCCTTTCAAATACTTTCTTACTTCGAAGAAAATATCCCCAGGTCTTGTCAGTGTCTGGCCATACTCATGTATTACCCTACTTGCTTAAAAAGGCAAGTATAATGGGAAATGCTCTTTTGCCTATGGCCAGACAACATTAAGCTCCAGGAACTTAAGGCCTGCAGAGTGGAAGTATACAGATATTTCCAACAAATAATGAAGCCAAAAAGCAATAGTTTTGGCTGAACGCGTCGCCGTTTTTGTCTGTATATCATTTTGCGGGAGCCTTGCGCTTTTCTATGAGGGGTGAATTTAAAGTGGAGAAAAGTAAGGTTGTCTCGCTTGAGGATCGAATACCTAAGCTGAAACAGCAAAGGAGAAAAAAAGCGAACAGAAGGCTGATATTTTTGCTTCTCCTTTTTTTCTCTTTAATTGTTCTGGTTATATACTTCCAATCGCCCTTAAGCCATATTAAATACATCAAGGTAACCGGAAATTCGATTTATGAAAAGGAAGAAATTATACAAATCAGCGGAGTTACTGAAAAAACAAATATTTGGAAGGTTGAAGAAGAGGCTATAGAGGGTAAGCTTAAAGAGCTGCCTGAAATTAAATCTTCAGCTGTGAAAATTCACCTGCCAAATACAGTTGTCATAAAGGTGGATGAATTAAAACGCATTGCCTACATAACAAAAGAGAAGCATTATTTGCCGGTTTTGGAAAATGGAAAAATTCTCAAAGATGAAAAGGTCGCCGAGATTCCAGTTAACGCACCTATTCTAATCGGATTTTCGGAAGGTGATATACTTGAGATGATGATTGGAGAACTTGAAACTTTGCCTGAAGAGGTCTTAAATTCCATTTCCGAAATCCAGCACTCTCCGAAAGATACTGATTCTTTTCATATTACTTTATATATGAATGATGGATTTGAGGTAAGCGCAACTTTAAGAAGCTTTTCAGAAAAAATGGCACATTACCCTTCTATTATTAGTCAGCTGGATCCCGATAAAAAAGGTATCATCGACTTGGAAGTAGGCTCTTATTTTAGAGCATTTGAAACTGAGGGAGCTGATAAGGTTGAGGAAGAAAATGAAGGTGAAGGGTAATCATGTGATTTTCTCCCTGGTCTTTCTGGTGCTTGGGTATATGATGGCTTTCTCATACCATCTTACACAGGGGGAAAATGACAAGTCTTCTATGACAGGCAAACAATGGGAAAGAGATTTAAAAATCAGGAATCAGCTGGTTGAACTGGAAGAAAAAAACAGAATGCTTCAAAAAGAGCTAAACGAAAAACAGGAAACCGTTCTGGAAATTGAAAAAGAACTGTCTAAAGAAGCACAGATTTATTTCAACTTGGCCGAAGATGCAGAAAAGTACAGGATGCATCTAGGTAAAGTGAAGGTAAAGGGTGAAGGAGTAGAGATTACCCTTGCAGACGGTGACTATAATCCTGATGAGGATAACATTAACAATTACATTGTTCATGAGCATCATGTTTTTAAAGTTATTAATGAACTTTATATTTCAGGAGCTGCAGCTGTCTCTGTTAACGGCCAGAGGCTGTCACACAGTTCTTATGTGGTATGCAATGGGCCTGTAATTGAAATTGATGGCTATCAGCATCCAGCGCCATTTGTGATAAGTGCTATTGGTGATGCAGACGTACTCTCCTCTGCCCTCAATTTAACGGGCGGAGTAAAGGATACATTGGTAGATGAGAATATCCAATTCACTCTAGAAAAAAAAGCTGAAATTATCATGGAACCGTTATTGGGTACTTAATGCAGCTGGTGACAACCTCTTCCCTTTTGATTTAAAGGTGTGTCCACAACAGATCTGTGCAGGAAAGTAAGGTGGAATTAAAGTGGACAGCAAAAAGAAACTAAGCTTTACTTTTATAGCGGCAGTCATCGGCTTTATGGTTGCCATACAGTTCCAGACTGTAAAAGAGCCTGTAGTCCGTGATACACGGGATACTTGGCAGCTTAGAGAAGATTTGCTAAAAGAAAAGGAACTGCAATTAAAGCTTCTCCGTGAGATTAGTTCAAACGAAGAGAAGATTTCCCAATACGAAACAAAGCGCAAGCAAAGCAAAGAACAAGTGCTTCGGGAAACGCTGGAGGAATTAAAGATGGAAACCGGATTGAGTGAGGTCACTGGACCAGGGGTCATTTTGACTATAGAACCGGTTTATGAAGAGCTGCTTCTTGGAAAGCAAGTTGACTCAGTTTCGCCAGATCTGCTGAAAAGGCTGGTCAACGAGCTGAATATGTACGAAGCCCAGCATATTTCAATTGGCGGGCGCCGAGTTATTAACACGACTGTCATTCGGGATATCAATCGAGAAACGATGATAGATGGTTTTGCACTAAACAGGCTGCCTATCGAAATAAAAGTAATAGCTGAGAATGCCCAGTCAGCCGAGAAACTTTTTAACCGCATGCAGGTTTCAAAATCTGCTGAGGAATTTTTTATTGACAACCTGCGGGTCAAAGTGCATAAACCGGATGAGCCTGTTACTGTTCCGGCTTATGACGATACACTTAGAATCAGATATATGGAGTCTGTGAAACCTAAAGAAGGAGGCAAATCATAATGTGGCTTCCGATTTTAGGATTAATCATAGGGGTGATCCTTGGTCTATTGACGGATATCAAAATTCCTGATGAATATTCGAATTATTTATCCATTGCGGTTCTGGCAGCATTAGATACTTTATTTGGAGGGATAAGGGCTCAGCTTCAAAACATCTATGATGAAAAAGTTTTTGTCTCCGGTTTCTTTTTTAATATTTTACTGGCGGCAAGTTTAGCTTTTCTGGGTGTTCATCTTGGTGTAGACTTGTACTTAGCAGCAGTTTTTGCGTTTGGAGTAAGGCTATTCCAAAATATTGCGGTTATTAGGCGTATTCTGATCGCGAAATGGTCCCAAAATAAAGAAAAAACAGAAAAAAATGATTTTTAAAAAAGGGAATATATTAGTTTTGACGAATAATTTTATAGATAAACTACTTATTTTGTTAAAACAACAGCAAAAATAAATGATTGTTGTTCAATAAATGGAATTGCAAAAAGAGGAGGTGCCAAAGAATGAACAGCAATGAAATATATGTTAGTCTTGACATCGGTACATCCAGTGTGAAAGTAATCATTGGGGAAATGGTCAATGACTCTTTAAATATTATTGGTGTGGGCAATGTGCAGTCTGAAGGGTTACGAAAGGGCTCCATTGTTGATATAGACGAAACCGTTCATTCTATTAAAAAGGCAATAGAGCAGGCTGAGAGAATGATAGGAATGGAAATTAGGAATGTGATTGTAGGGATTACCGGCAATCATGTTATGCTTCAGCCATCACATGGTGTTGTGGCTGTTTCCAGTGAAAACAGAGAAATCACGGACGAGGATGTTGCAAGAGTCATTGATGCGGCACAAGTTGTATCCATCCCTCCTGAAAGAGATATCATTGATGTAATCCCAATACAGTTTATCGTTGACGGATTGGATGAGATTAGTGATCCCCGCGGTATGATCGGTGTGCGCCTTGAAATGGAAGGCACAATCATTACTGGTTCCAAAACCATACTACATAACACACTGCGCTGTGTAGAACGCGCAGGTCTTGAAATTATGGATATTACGCTTCAGCCACTGGCAGCAGGAGCTTTTGCCCTTTCGAAAGATGAAAAAAATCTGGGAGTCGCCTTAGTAGACATTGGCGGTGGTTCAACAACCATTGCTTTGTTTGAAAATGGAGTTTTGAAAGCAGCCAGCGTCCTTCCAGTGGGGGGAGACCATATTACAAAGGACTTGTCGATTGGTCTTCGCACATCTACTGAAGATGCAGAGAAAATTAAGACGAAGCATGGATATGCATTCTACGACCATGCATCTGAAGATGAGGTATTCAGCGTTCCGATTATTGGCAGCGACCAGCACCAGCAATTTAATCAGCTTGAAATATCGGATATTATTGAAGCAAGGATGGAAGAGATCTTTGATCTTATCCAGCATGAGGTAAAACGCCTTGGTGCCAAGGACCTGCCAGGGGGCTATGTTCTATCTGGAGGGGTAGCGAATACCCAGGGAATACTTGAATTGGCACAGGTCGTATTTCAGAATCGGGTGCGCATTGCAATCCCGGATTATATTGGTGTCAGGGAACCTCAGTACACGACTGCGGTCGGTCTGATCAAGTTTGCGTACAAAAATGCTAAAATACAGGGCAGAAAAATGGAGCAGCCAGTAACGGTTCCTGAAACAAAAGAGAAACGAGTTCAAAAACAACAGCCGCAACCAAAAACAAAGCCGGAAAAACAGCCGGAAGAAAAAATCACATCAAGAGTTAAAAAGTTCCTCGGATACTTTTTCGAATAACTTGATTTGATTCGCAAGGGTTTTGGAAACGGAATTAAGCAGCCACTTGAGGCTAACAGCAAAAAAATAGGCACAGTAAACTAGCAGAATGCTTTTTTTACAAAGTGCAATAAAAAAGCGAATCAGAAAAAGGTGTTCTTAGGAATATCGACGAATTAGGAGGATTTGTCATGTTGGAATTTGATACTAATTTAGATTCATTAGCTACAATAAAAGTCATCGGCGTTGGTGGCGGCGGTAACAATGCAGTTAACAGAATGATTGAGCATGGTGTTCAAGGGGTCGAGTTTATTGCAGTTAACACGGATGCCCAAGCGCTGAACCTTTCAAAAGCAGAAGTGAAAATGCAAATAGGCGGTAAGCTAACAAGAGGCCTTGGTGCAGGTGCAAATCCTGAGGTAGGAAAAAAAGCAGCTGAAGAGAGTAAAGAGCAGGTAGAGGAAGCGCTTAAAGGCGCTGATATGGTATTTGTTACTGCTGGAATGGGTGGAGGTACTGGAACAGGGGCTGCTCCGGTTATTGCCCAAATCGCCCGTGATTTAGGCGCACTGACAGTTGGGGTTGTGACACGACCGTTCACTTTTGAGGGCAGGAAGCGTTCTACCCAGGCTGCAGGCGGTATCGCATCTATGAAAGAAGCAGTTGATACGCTAATTGTCATCCCTAACGACAGGCTGTTAGAAATTGTTGATAAAAGCACGCCAATGCTTGAGGCATTTCGTGAGGCGGATAATGTTCTCCGCCAAGGTGTCCAGGGTATTTCCGATTTGATTGCTGTACCAGGACTTATTAACCTTGACTTTGCTGATGTTAAAACAATCATGTCCAATAAGGGTTCTGCTTTAATGGGAATCGGTGTTGCCGCAGGGGAGAATCGTGCTGCTGAAGCTGCAAAGAAAGCTATCTCTTCTCCATTGCTAGAAACATCTATTGATGGAGCGCAAGGGGTTCTAATGAATATCACAGGCGGATCAAACCTGAGCCTTTATGAAGTGCAGGAAGCTGCTGATATTGTTGCTTCTGCTTCAGATCAGGATGTGAATATGATTTTCGGATCTGTTATTAACGAAAATCTAAAAGATGAAATTGTAGTAACAGTGATTGCAACTGGCTTTAATGAAGAAGTGATTCAGCCTAAGCCAGCCCGACCTGCGTTTGGACAGCCAAAAGCTGCGCCGAGCATGATGGGAACAGTGAAACGTGAACAAAAGAGAGAGGAAGCTCCACAAGAGAATGTTAGAAGCAGCCATTCTCAACAGCCGGAAGAAACATTGGATATTCCAACGTTTCTCCGCAATCGTAACCGCAGAAGATAATAATAAAAACACCTGGAGCCATGAGGTATGTCCCAGGTGTTTTAGTATGAAAAAGCATGGCACCCTGTGATGAGGAGCCATGCTTTTTTGTTTTAAGCGTTTTGCGTTTCTTTTAACTCTAATGAAGGGCCAAAGAATTCGTAACGGATATTCTCTTTTTTAAACCCTGCTTCCAGTAATGCTTCATACATCGCTTGCATGAAAGGAACAGGTCCGCACATGTAAACCTGGCTCTCTTTATTTGATACTATTGTTTGCAGCCAGTCAGAAGTCACATAGCCTTCCTTATGAAAGACTTTCTCTTTCCGATCCTTATCTGTAGGTTTGTCATAGCAGAAATACGCCTTAACAAGTGGGTTATTTTCCTCAATTTCTTTGACTTCATCCGCAAAAGCATGGACATTGCCATTAAGTGCTGCATGGATAAAAGTAGTTTCGCTGCTGATTTCTGATGCATCCAGGTGATGCAGCATGCTGAGCATAGGGGTGATGCCAACTCCGCCACTGAGGAGAACGACCGGTTTATCGGTCTGCTCTAGAACGAATTCTCCAGCTGGGGCACTAATTTCAATTTGGTCGCCTTCATTTAGATTGTTGTGAATATAATTGGAAACCTTTCCTTCTGGCTTTATGTCAGTTCCTTCTTCTTTCTTAACAGAAATGCGGTAGTAAGATTTTTCAGGAGAATCGGATAGGCTGTATTGGCGAATATGAGTATATTCTTCTCCAGGGATATTAACTTTCACACTAATATATTGTCCAGGAAGGTAACTTGCAATTTCCCCTCCATCAATCGGACTGAAGTAGAATGAAGTAATGACCTCACTTTCTTTAATCTTCTTTGCAACGGTGAATGTCCTAAAGTCATTCCAGCCCCCTTGCTTTTGAGCGGCTTCTTCATAAAGGTTTTTTTCCAGGCCGATAAAAGCATCTGCAATTACTCCATAGGCTTTTGTCCAAGCTTCGATAATTTCCTCGGTTGCAGCCTCTTTAAGAACTTCTTTTATTGCCAGGATTAAATGCTCTCCAACAATCGGATAATGCTCCGGTTTTATTCCTAATGAACGGTGCTTATGGGCAATTTGTGTAACAACAGGAAGGATGACCTCTAAATTGTCAATATATTTTGCAGCAGCATAAACAGAGTTTGCAAGTGCCTTTTGCTGCCGTCCTTGCTTTTGATTTGCATGGTTAAAGATATTCAATAATTCCGGGTGATTTGTAAACATTAGCTTATAAAAAGTTCTTGTAATATCCTCACCATGTTTTTCAAGTACAGGTACAGTGCTTTTAATAATTTCAATAGTTTTAGTGTCTAGCATAACAGCAAAACTCCTTTTTTTATATTTTCACTGTCATTATAGGTCATATAAAAAAAGAAATATGTGATGTACATCACACCTCTAAGACCTCTAAGGGGTATAAAAGGAAAAATACTGACAAAATCCGAAGGGAATAGAGAAAATCTCTATCGTTTTGTTTACAGAAAGTGACACACTTTAACTGCTGTTGTGGGGTATACTTTTTTCTAACAGATTCATAGAATTACAACTCCATGAAATTTTGACTTTTCCATTTGAATTTTTTTAGAGCAGAAGTATTAAGGGGGAAGATATTTGGCGGTTTATTTAGATATTATTTGGGCATTAAACTTTCTGTTTGATAGCCTCCTCCTTTATTTGACAGCCATTATTTTAAAAAGAGAAGTTCGCCTTTGGAGAATTTTTGCGGGAGGCTTAATAGGATCGATTATTATCTTATTAGTTTTTACACCATTAAATTCCTATTCAGGACATCCCATTACTAAATTATGTTTCTCAATTGTTATGGTCTTCACTGTTTTTGGATTCAAGAGACTGCGAACCTTTTTAAAAAGTCTCATGACGTTCTATTTTTCGACATTTTTAATTGGCGGGTCATTAATTGGAATCCATTATTTTATTAAGTTTGATTTTCAAGCTTCTTCTTCTGTCATGATGGCAAGTGTACAGGGGTTCGGAGATCCGATCAGCTGGCTGTTTGTGCTCTTGGGTTTTCCTTTGGTCTGGCATTTTTCTAAAAGGAATATAGAAGGAATTGAAATGACTAAAATTCAATACGACTCTCTAATCAAGGTGCTGATTGTCATTAATGGAACGGAATATCGGTTCACAGGCCTGATTGACAGCGGAAATCAGCTTTATGACCCAATTTCAAAAATGCCTGTTATGTTCATATCAATCGAAAAAAGGCTGGAAGAATTTCCTGAAGAAATTATTAAAATTGCCGGAAGCCCCGAAGAAATAATGATGGGCAATGATTCAATTGGCGGAGAGTGGGATCATAAAATGAGGGTTATACCATGCAAAGTTGTTGGACAAGAACATCAGCTGATCATTGCATTCAAACCTGACCGCATCGCATTTGAAAAGGATGATAACGAAACAATTGAAGCAGATAAAGGATTGGTTTCCTTTTCTATGCAGCAGCTGTCAGCAGATGATGCTTTCCAATGTATTGTACATCCAAAAATGCTCACTGGCAGAAGCAAAACACATCCCGATGCAAAGGTAAGTTAATACACTATACTCTGCCAAAACATAATGTAGAAGGAGGACAAATTATGAAAAAGTTGAAACTTCGCTTATCCTATTATTGGTATAAATTATTAATAAAACTGGGGATCAAAACGGATGAAGTTTATTATATAGGCGGCAGCGAAGCACTCCCTCCTCCTCTCAGCAAGGAAGAAGAAGAAATGCTTTTGATTAAGCTCCCTAAAGGCGATAAAGCTGCCAGGTCGATTCTTATTGAGAGAAATCTCAGACTAGTTGTTTATATTGCACGTAAATTTGAAAACACAGGCATCAATATTGAGGATTTAATCAGCATTGGAACAATTGGGCTGATTAAAGCAGTCAATACCTTTAACCCGGAGAAAAAAATTAAGCTTGCTACATACGCCTCCCGCTGTATAGAGAATGAGATCCTAATGTACTTAAGAAGAAACAATAAAATTCGTTCTGAAGTCTCATTTGACGAGCCGCTGAACATTGATTGGGATGGAAATGAATTGCTGCTGTCAGACGTTCTTGGCACTGAGGACGACATCATAACCAAAGATTTGGAAGCCAATGTTGATAAAAAGCTTCTGTTGAAGGCGCTGCATCAACTATCTGACAGGGAAAAGCAAATCATGGAATTACGGTTCGGTCTGGGATCTGGTGAAGAAAAAACACAAAAAGACGTTGCTGATATGCTTGGTATTTCTCAATCCTATATTTCACGTTTGGAAAAAAGAATCATTAAGCGATTAAAGAAAGAATTTAATAAAATGGTCTAGAAAAGTCGGAACACTTTTTAAGGATAGCATTAAAATTTTTTTACAAAAATTCGCAAGTCGAAAACCTAGTATTGATGATGTTTCGAGCAATTGCCCATCCTGTGGCTGAAATAGCCTGTGCATATTTTTCCTTCTCAAGGAGATACTGTTTTTTGTACAGCAGCTCCTGTGAGGAGGGAAATGATTGACTCGAAATAAAGTAGAAATTTGCGGTGTAGATACTTCAAAGCTTCCAGTTTTAAAAAACGAAGAAATGAGAGAGCTCTTCAAGCAAATGCATAAGGGGGATATAACCGCACGGGAAAAACTCGTCAATGGCAACTTGCGTCTCGTATTAAGTGTAATTCAGCGGTTTAATAACAGGGGCGAATTTGTTGATGACCTGTTCCAGGTCGGCTGTATCGGTCTCATGAAATCTATTGATAATTTTGATTTAAGTCAAAACGTTAAGTTTTCCACCTATGCAGTACCAATGATTATTGGGGAAATCCGCAGGTACTTGCGGGATAATAATCCAATACGCGTATCGCGGTCATTGAGGGATATAGCCTACAAAGCCCTGCAAGTGCGAGAACGATTAATGAGCAAAACGTCAAGAGAACCGACAGCAGAAGAAATTGCAAAAGAACTCGATGTTCCTCATGAGGAAATCGTTTTCGCTTTAGACGCTATTCAGGATCCTGTCTCCTTATTTGAACCAATCTATAATGATGGCGGAGATCCGATTTATGTGATGGATCAATTGAGCGATGAACGTAACAAGGATATTCAATGGATAGAGGAAATAGCATTAAAAGAAGGCATGCGGAGGCTAAATGAAAGAGAAAAACTGATTTTAAGAAAACGCTTCTTCCAAGGCAAGACGCAAATGGAAGTAGCTGAGGAAATTGGCATTTCTCAAGCGCAAGTCTCCAGGCTTGAAAAAGCGGCCATTAAACAAATGAATAAAAATATTCAAAGCTAAGCAGCCGTATCGGCTGCTTTTTGCTTTTAACCCTAAAGCTGGGCACTTTTCGCTCCTTTTCTAACATTTTTCATATAGCAGCTAACATATATTTAATAAGAACATAAAATTGGGAGTGGAGGCTCGATGGTGAAAATATCCGAATTTCAGATGAAGGATGTTGTCAATGTTGCAGATGGAAGGAAGCTTGGCAATATAGGGGACATAGATATAAATATAAATACGGGCAAAATTGAAGCAATTATAATAGGCGGAGCAGGGAAAGTTCTAGGTTTCTTTGGCAAGGATGAGGACATTGTCATTCCTTGGAAGAATATTTTGAAAATAGGGGAAGATGTTATATTGGTGCGCTATAAGGACATATCTGAGGTAAAATTTATTGAGGAAGAGGCTTAAAGAGCTGTTAAAACTGTAAACAGCCCTAACTGTATGGTAAACTATAGAAAAATATGATGGGGTAATAGTAATGGAACCATTTACTTTGAAAAATGATGAGTATTTTCTTATAAAAGAATGGACCAATCGTTTTCCTGCTATAACAGCAGGATTTACAACCAAGAATGGAGGCTGCAGTCAAAATGGGTTCGAAGCCTTAAATTTGGGGCTTCACGTAAATGACAGACATGAAGCAGTCAGCCAAAATCGAAAGCATGTGGCTGACTTGCTTGGTTTTTCTCAGGAAAAATGGGTTGGTGCAGAGCAAACACATCAAGTAAGAATCCAAAAGGTCTTTAGGAAAGATCAGGGGAAAGGAGCTTTCGTTTACGAGGACTCATTTTCCGGGACAGATGGTTTTTTTACATATGATAAAGGGATTCTGTTAACCCTCTGTTATGCAGATTGTGTGCCGCTTTATTTTATGCACGAAAATACTGGAGCGATTGGGATTGCACATGCAGGCTGGAAGGGAACGGTCGGCGGAATTGGAAAAGAAATGGCCAGAATGTACATTAATGAGGGCATCTTATTAAGCGAGGTACAGGCAGTGATAGGCCCTTCTATTTGCAAAAATTGTTATATTGTCGATAATCGTGTCATTTCAAAAGTGCAAAAAATACTAGAAGATGTCGAGGCAAAGCCATATAATTTAATTAAAGATAATCAGTACCATCTTGACTTGAAGGAGCTTAATAAGCAAATTCTTATGAATGCAGGGATTTCGGAAGATAATATAAAGCTTACGGATTATTGTACAAGCTGCCAAAAAGACTACTTTTTCTCCCACAGAAGAGATAAAGGGAGAACAGGCAGAATGATGAGCTTTATTGGCTGGAAGGAGGAAGTCCAAAGCTAAATGAAAGTAAAAGAGAATTATAACCAAATTAGGTCTGCAATACAGGAAGCGTGTGAAAAAGCAAACCGTAAACCTGAAGATATTACGGTAATTGCAGTAACCAAATATGTATCAGTTGAGAGGGCCCTGGAAGCCATCGAGGCAGGAGTTCGTCATTTAGGAGAAAATAGAGATGAGGGCCTTCTTGCCAAGTGGGAGGTTTTAGGAGACAAACCAACCTGGCATTTTATTGGTACCCTTCAGACGCGCAAGGTGAAAAATATAATTGATAAAGTTGATTTTATTCATTCACTTGATCGAATATCACTTGCAAAAGAAATCGATAAACGGGCAGGTCGGAAAATCAATTGTTTTGTTCAGGTTAATGTCTCAGGTGAGGAGTCGAAGCAGGGAATAGAGCCAGAAGATTTATTCGAATTCATTTCAAAACTTGCTGAATATAAGAACCTGCATATCATCGGCCTTATGACTATGGCTCCGTTCACGTCCGATGAGGATCTGCTGCGTTCCTGTTTCCGGAAGCTGAAAGACCTTCAATCAAAGGTGAGAGATTTAAATTATGAATTCGCTCCCTGCGCAGAGCTATCAATGGGCATGTCCAATGATTTCTCCATTGCCATTGAAGAAGGGGCAACTATGGTGAGAATTGGAACGGCTTTAGTTGGCGAAAAGGATCAGGAGGTTTAATAAAATGAGTATAAAATCTAAATTTAAAACATTTTTCTTCCTGGATGATGAATATGACTATAAGGAAGAGGAAATCATCGAAGAAGAAAGAGAACCGGTAAGGCAGCCGCAGAAACAGAACCAGACTGTGCAAAAGCAAAATGTTGTCAGCCTGCAAAGTGTGCAAAAGTCTTCTAAAGTGGTCCTTGTTGAACCGCGAGTTTATGCTGAAGCTCAAGACATTTCTGACCAGCTTAAAAATAGAAGAGCAGTTGTGGTGAACCTGCAGCGGATCGAAAAAGATCAGGCGAAACGCATCGTTGATTTTTTAAGTGGAACTGTTTATGCGATCGGTGGAGATATTCAAAAGGTCGGGACAGACATTTTCCTGTGTACGCCTGATAATGTTGAAGTTTCAGGCAATATTTCACAATTGATGAAGGAACAAGAATTAGAAAATACGAGGTGGTAACTTTTAATGGAATTTTTATTTGGAATCTTATCACAAGCAATTTATTATTATTCATGGGCATTGATCATTTATATTCTCCTGTCCTGGTTTCCAAATGCTAAAGAATCTGCACTTGGAAAGTTCCTGGCAAGAATTTGCGAACCGTATCTTGAGCCATTCCGCAAAATCATTCCTCCGCTTGGCATGATTGATATTTCTCCGATTGTCGCCATCTTGGTTCTGCGCTTTGCTACCGGGGGATTACATCAATTGTACCAATGGATTGCATAACCATAAAAAGGGGGGGCTATTATGGCCCTTTTTTATTTTGTGAAAAAGGAGGTTTCCGATAAGTAAATGAGCATCTACCAGCATTACCGTCCGGAGGAAAAAGAGTTTATTGACCAAGTCCTTAATTGGAAGGACCAAGTGGATAATACCTATGCTCCAAAGGTCACTGAATTTCTTGACCCTAGAGAACAGCTAATCCTTAAAAGTATCATTGGCCAGCATTCCGGAATCCTAGTGGATTTATTTGGGGGTACAAATGATGCAGAAAGGAAAAGGGGTCTTATTTTTCCTGATTATTATGAAAGCGGCCAGGATGATTTTCAAATCTGCCTGTTTGAAATAGATTATCCTAAAAAATTTGTTACCTTAGATCATCCACAGGTTTTAGGCAGTCTTATGTCTCTGGGGCTAAAGCGCAGTAAGTTCGGAGATATTCTTTTTGCTGATGAGCGGATCCAATTTTTTGTATCTGAAGAAATTGAAGACTATGTTCGATTGCAGCTCGAGACAATCGGAAGAGCCTCTGTCACTCTTAGTAAGAAGCCCTTTGCCGAAGCGATTCAGACCAGTGATGAGTGGAAAGAATGTTCTGTAACATCATCATCCTTAAGATTGGATACTGTTATTTCAGCTATATATAATCTTTCCAGGCAAAAATCTCAGGCTTATATCCAGCAGCGGATTGTTAAGATCAATTGGACATTAGTGGAAAATCCCGCCTTTGAATGCAAGGAAAGGGATATAATTTCTGTCAGGGGACAAGGGCGTTCAAAGATCATGGAGATTGATGGAAAAACGAAGAAGGAAAAATGGAGAATTATTGCTGGAAGACAAAAATAATTTGAAAAAATGAAGGGATTTGATGCAACCTGTCGAATAAATAAGTCAAAAGATAGAATAGTCTGCTATAATGGAAAAGAACCAGCAGGCTAAGTCAAATTTTTACATAAGAACAACAGATCTGGGAGGTGGCACCTATGCCATTAACACCGTTAGATATTCATAACAAGGAATTCAGCAAAGGATTCCGAGGATATGATGAAGATGAAGTAAATGAGTTCCTCGACCAAATCATTAAAGATTATGAAATCCTGATCAGAGAAAAAAAGGAACTTGAAGAGAAGCTCAATGAGGTTAACGATCGCATTGGCCACTTTACTACAATTGAAGAGACTTTGAATAAATCCATTGTGGTGGCACAGGAAGCTGCAGAAGAAGTAAGGCGCAATGCACACAAGGAAGCAAAGCTGATTATTAAGGAAGCGGAAAAGAATGCTGACAGGATTGTTAATGAGTCATTATCGAAAGCTCGAAAAATTGCTTTGGATATTGAAGACTTGAAAAAACAATCCAAGGTTTTCAGAACACGTTTCAAAATGCTCGTTGAAGCACAGCTTGATATGCTGAACAACGATGATTGGGATCATCTGATGGAGTATAAGCTTGACTCTACTGACCTGAAATCAATAAAAAAAGAGGAAGAATCACTGGCTTGACGAAAGCTTGCGATATCGCATATAATTTTAAAACAAAGTAAATACCATGGTTACGAACGATGAGAGGGATAGTACAGCTTTTTAGCTTAAGTGCAGAAGTGCAGCGGCACGTCTGTTAGCGAGCCGGGGACGGTGGAAGCCCGGGAATAAGCGGAAATCCGGAAAATCACCCTTGAGTTCCTTGCCGAACATCTTAGGATTAGTAGGCCAAGGCGAATCATTCACGTTAAGAATGCTTTGAGCGGACGGAATATTGAAATAATCCGTCTACAAGGGTGGTACCGCGGGAGAATAAAACCTTCTCGTCCCTTTTTGGGATGAGAAGGTTTTTTTGATATCAGCATTTATATCCCTTTGAGCTTAGAGGACTGTCTAGCGCAAGCAGCCTACCCCTTTGAGGCACAAGCCGATTCTCAAAAGGCATAGGACGCCTTTTGGGGAGGCTCCTCTTGTGCATGTCGGAGGTGGGCAAGGCGCCCCGCTCATTTCTTATATTCTCTGATGATGCATCTTTCCTTTAATTGGCAATCATGGTATTTAAAGTTTCACTTTATACAGGAGGAAATGGAATGGATTACAAAGATAGTTTATTAATGCCGAAAACAGAATTCCCTATGCGCGGAAATCTACCTAAGCGCGAACCTGAAATTCAGAAAAAATGGGAAGAAATTGAAATTTATGAACAGGTTCAGGAGCGCACAAAAGACCGTCCAATGTTCGTGCTGCACGACGGGCCTCCATATGCGAATGGCGATATCCATATTGGCCATGCACTGAACAAGATTTTAAAGGATTTCATCGTTCGATCTAAGTCAATGACTGGCTATAAAGCACCATACGTTCCTGGATGGGATACACACGGTTTGCCTATTGAGCAGGCTTTGACTAATAAAGGGGTTAAGCGCAAAGAAATGAGTGTTGCGGAATTCCGTAAGCTTTGTGAAGAATATGCATATGAACAAATTGACAGCCAGCGCGACCAATTTAAACGATTGGGAGTTCGCGGTGACTGGGAAAATCCGTATATTACTCTAAAGCCCGAGTACGAAGCACAGCAGATTAAAGTATTCGGTGAAATGGCGAAAAAAGGTTATATTTACAAGGGTAAAAAGCCTGTTTATTGGTCACCTTCATCTGAATCTGCTTTGGCAGAAGCGGAAATTGAATACAAAGATAAACGTTCTCCATCCATCTTCGTTGGATTTAAAGTGAAAGATGGAAAAAACGTGCTTGATCATGATATCCAAATGGTCATCTGGACAACAACTCCATGGACGATTCCAGCTAATCTTGGTATTTCTGTTCATCCAGAATTAAATTATGTAGTTGCTGAAACATCGGGAAATAAGTATCTTGTTGCTGAAGATCTATTATCAGCTGTAGCAAGTGAGCTTGAATGGGAAGAGCATAAGGTTGTCAAAATAGTTAAAGGATACGAGCTTGAACATGTAATTGCAGAGCATCCTCTATATGGCCGCGATTCCCTTGTTATGCTGGGTGAACATGTAACAACAGAAGCAGGTACTGGCTGCGTTCATACAGCTCCTGGCCATGGGGAAGACGACTTCCATGTAAGTATGAAATATGGACTTGATGTTTTATGCCCTGTTGACGATAAGGGAAATATGACTAATGAAGCTCCTGGCTTTGAAGGCTTGTTCTATGACGCAGCCAACAAGCCGATCACCGAAAAACTTAAGGAGGTTGGCGCACTCTTAAAGCTGACATTCGTTACTCACTCTTATCCGCATGACTGGAGAACTAAAAAGCCAGTTATTTTCCGTGCTACTGCACAATGGTTTGCTTCCATTAAGGATTTCCGAGAGGAGCTTTTAGAAGCTGTAAAGGAAACAAACTGGTATCCGGCATGGGGGGAAACAAGATTATTCAACATGGTCCGCGACCGCGGGGACTGGTGTATCTCGCGCCAGCGTGTGTGGGGTGTGCCAATTCCAGTCTTTTATGCTGAAAGTGGAGAAGAAATTATCACAGATGAGACAATCGCACATGTATCAAATCTCTTCCGTGAAAATGGTTCAAATATTTGGTTTGAAAAAGAAGCGAAGGAATTGCTCCCTGAAGGATTTACTCATCCTGGCAGCCCGAACGGCCAATTTACGAAAGAAACGGATATCATGGACGTTTGGTTTGATTCTGGTTCTTCCCACCAGGCGGTACTTTTAGAACGCGATGATTTACAGCGTCCAGCAGATTTATACCTTGAGGGATCTGACCAGTATCGCGGATGGTTCAACTCTTCGCTATCCACTGCAGTAGCTGTAACAGGAAAAGCTCCCTATAAAGGTGTCCTAAGCCATGGCTTTGCACTGGACGGGGAAGGCAGAAAAATGAGTAAGTCAATCGGCAACGTGGTTGTACCGGCTAAAGTTATGAACCAGCTTGGTGCTGACATCCTTCGTTTATGGGTTGCTTCCGTTGATTACCAGGCTGATGTCCGTGTTTCCGATGCAATCCTGAAACAGGTTGCTGAAGTATACAGAAAGATCCGCAATACTTTCCGTTTCTTGCTTGGAAATCTTGCAGACTTTAACCCTGCGACAGATTCGGTTTCATTTGAAAACCTTCGTGAAGTAGATCAGTTTATGCTTGTAAAACTGAACAAATTGATCATGAATGTCCGTGAGTCCTATGACCGATACGAATTTGCCAGCATTTATCACGCGGTCAATAATTTCTGTACATTGGATTTAAGTGCGTTCTATCTTGATTTTGCAAAAGATGTTCTTTACATTGAAGCAAAAGATAATGCAGAGCGCCGCGCGATCCAAACCGTGCTGTATGAGAGCTTGATGGCTCTTACAAAACTTGTAGCGCCTATTCTTTCCCATACTGCAGATGAAGTCTGGAGCTTTATCCCTAATGTGGAAGAAGATAGTGTACAATTAACAGATATGCCGGAATATCAAGAACTTCCAAATGCTAAGCTGCTTGAAGAAAAGTGGACAGCATTCATGAAGCTTCGCAATGATGTTTTAAAGGCATTGGAAGAAGCCCGCAATGAAAAGGTTATCGGCAAATCGCTAACAGCGAATGTCACCCTATATGTAAACGATCAAGCTAAAAATCTCCTGGATTCCATCAAGGAAAGTCTTCAGCAGCTCTTTATTGTTTCAGGCTTTGAAGTAGCAGGCAGCCTGGAAGATGCTCCTGAAAATACCATGAAATTTGAAAACACAGCAATTGCTGTATCCAAAGCGGAAGGCGAAACATGTGAGCGATGCTGGACTGTAACGCCAGAAGTAGGCCAGACAGAAGGCTATGATACACTTTGTCCTCGCTGTGCTGACGTTGTAAAAAATAATTATAGCCATTTGGTATAATAATTGGAGCGGTCCCCTGACTATTAGGGGGCTGTTTTTGTTTGTTTATAGAAATTTTTGCTAAGATTGCTCACAACACCTCATCGTTCAGTATTACTGAATAAAGTCATGGATTAAGAGCACTTCAAAGTGTGTTTCATTAAGAATTCCTGTATAGAACTCTCTGCGCCTCCTATTGATTGCTGCAGGAAAAAGTTAAATTATAAATCCTATGCAAAAACGAAAAACGAAACCTTATAAATAATTCCACCTTCGTTAAATGTTGTGCCGTTTGCTAAAAGTTTGCCCGTGTCTGAATTCGCCTTCGAGAAATAATAAAAGAAACACCAATAGAACGGAGGAAAAGGCATGGATGCAAAAGCAGAAGGGCTATATTCAGAACTCCGTAATACAAGACAGGAAATATTGGAAAGGCTGATGGAAGGCAATAGTTCCGCTTTAATTAAGCCACTCTTATTAGAAGAGCTGCAAGATATTGAGCAGACACTTAATAAAATTGAACGTGGCGATTTTGGAAAATGTGAAATTTCGGGAGAACTTCTCCCCGAAGATTTGCTTCAAATGATTCCCACATTGAAAACAATGGAGGATTGCAGCAAGCTTGGGAAGTACTACCGGAAATCAATCTTTCATTGAGTTTAATCGTGTGCTGTGATTTTTATTTAGTTTGTGCTAAAATGCAAAGGTAATGATATGAGATATGGGGGTTGCCTTTGTGTTTTATTACATAATCGCTTTGTTTGTAATTGCTCTTGACCAGCTGACAAAATGGCTGATTGTAAAGAACTTTGAACTGGGAGAAAGTGTGAAAGTTGTTGAAGACTTTCTCTATATAACATCACACCGCAATCGTGGCGCTGCCTGGGGCATCCTGCAGGGTCAAATGTGGTTTTTCTACGTGATAACCGCCATTGTCATCATTGGAATTATTTATTACATTCAAAAAGCGGCTAAAGGCAAATTGCTTCTGGGAGTCTCTTTGGGATTAATGCTGGGCGGAGCGATTGGAAACTTTATTGACAGGGTATATCGGAAAGAGGTTGTCGATTTTATCAACACCTATATTTTTGGCTATGACTTCCCCGTTTTCAATATTGCTGATTCGGCATTAGTGATTGGAGTAGGCATGCTGATGATCCAGATGCTGCTTGAAGAGAGAGAAGCAAAGAAGGAGAAATCTTATGGAGAAAATGGAACACATCATTCCTGAGCGACAGGCAGGAGAAAGAATAGATAAAGTATTATCCACACTGAATGAAGAATGGTCAAGAACCCAGGTTCAGCAATGGATTAAGGATGGCAATGTTCATGTAAATGGACATAAGCCGAAAACAAATTATAAATGCACGGTGAATGACCGAATTGGTATTACTATACCTGAACCGGAAGAATTGGATGTTGTGCCAGAAGAAATGGATTTGGATATTTATTATGAAGATCAGGATGTCCTTGTTGTGAATAAACCTAAAGGAATGGTCGTCCATCCAGCTGCCGGGCATGGAACGGGCACCCTCGTAAACGGCCTGATGGCCCACTGCAAAGATCTATCAGGGATAAATGGTGTAATGAGGCCAGGAATCGTCCATCGCATTGATAAAGATACTTCAGGACTTCTGATGGTCGCCAAAAATGATTTGGCACATGAAAGCCTTGTTAACCAGCTTATGAAAAAAACTGTTACACGTAAATACCGTGCCATTGTGCATGGAGTTATTTCCCATGATTATGGAACGATTGATGCTCCGATTGCCCGTGATCCTAAGGACCGCCAGAGTATGACAGTAGTGGACAATGGAAAACATGCAGTCACTCATTTTCATGTTCTCGATCGCTTTAAGGATTTCACACTTGTGGAGTGCCAGCTCGAAACAGGCAGGACCCATCAAATCCGTGTGCATATGAAATATATCGGCTATCCGCTTGCAGGAGATCCAAAATACGGTCCTAGGAAAACCGTAGATCTTGGAGGACAAGCCCTTCATGCTGGCGTGCTTGGATTTGACCATCCAAGGACAGGTGAGTATCTTGAATTTGAGGCACCGCTTCCTGCTTATTTCCAAGAGCTCATAGCTAATCTTGCAAATAATCGTTGACAACGATCCAAATGTGCTATAAGATGACTTTAGTTGAATAAGTCCTTTAAAACAGTCCCGTGAGGCTGGGAAGGAAACGGATTGGAATAGAGGGTACTGTATCCTCATTCTGCAGCAGACGACTTCGTTTACCCTCTCGCCGTATCGGTGAGAGGTTTTTTAATTATTAAAGCTATGTTGATTTTAGCACCCTGTTGATGGAGCGGAAGGCACGAGACTCCGCCCGCGGAAAGCGAGTGCCTGGAGCGGAAATCAACAGGCAAATTTAACAGAGCATTATTAAGAGGTGATCAGAATGCAGCAAAAAGCAAGTGTCCTGGACGAACAAGCAATCAGGAGAGCACTGACAAGGATTGCCCATGAAATCATTGAGAAAAACAAAGGAATCGAGAATTGCATCCTGATTGGCATCCGGACCAGGGGGATATACCTGGCAAACCGCTTAGCGGAACGGATCGAACAGATAGAAGGAGCAAAAATCGAGGTTGGAGAGCTCGATATTACTTTATACAGAGATGATCTTACTAAAAAAACTGAGAATCAGGAGCCGCTTGTCAAAGGTTCTGATATCCAAAAGGACATCAATGATCAAAAGGTTATCCTGGTGGATGATGTCCTTTATACAGGAAGAACGGTTAGAGCTGCCCTTGATGCCCTGATTGACATCGGTCGGCCGTCACAAATTCAGCTTGCAGTCCTAGTTGACCGGGGCCATAGAGAGCTGCCGATCAGAGCTGATTATGTAGGGAAAAACATACCGACTTCAAGCTCTGAGAAAATAGTAGTAGAGCTGAAGGAAGTAGATGAAAACGATCAAGTAAGTATATACGAAAAATAAATAGTCCTTTTAAATGCAGTCCAGAGAGGCTGACAAAGGGGAACCCAGCAGAAGCGTCTGTCTTTTGCTGCCCTCTTGCACCCTCTTTGCGTCACAATAGCAAAGAGGGTTTTTTATTAAAACAAAGAGGAGAGATTAGAATGAACAAACCCATTTTAGACATAAAAGACGTCCCATCACCGGCCCACTGGCTGACATTAAGCTTACAGCACTTATTCGCAATGTTTGGAGCAACCATTTTAGTACCATACTTGGTCGGGTTAAACCCCGCGATTGCCTTGATTTCCAGCGGACTTGCAACCATTGCCTTTCTAATCATCACAAAATGGCAGGTACCGGCATACCTCGGCTCATCTTTCGCTTTTATCGCTCCAATCATCGCTGCAAAAGCAGCCGGTGGCCCGGGGGCAGCCATGATCGGGAGCTTCATGGCAGGCCTTGTCTACGGAGCTGTTGCATTAATCATTAAAAAAGCAGGCTATCGCTGGATTATGAATCTGCTTCCGCCAATTGTAGTAGGCCCAGTCATTATCGTAATCGGGCTGGCACTTGCAGGCACAGCAGTCGGCATGGCAATGAATAACCCTGAAACAGGTGAATACAGCATGCTGCATTTCTCGGTAGCGCTTGTAACTCTGGCAGCTACAATCATCTTCTCCATCTATGCAAAGGGCATGCTCAGCATGGTGCCAATTCTGGCAGGAATCATTATTGGATATGTTTACGCGCTGGCAATGGGCATCATCGATTTCTCATTAGTTCAGCAGGCAGCCTGGTTTGAAATGCCCGAGTTCTTGTTTCCTTTCGCAGATTATGAAGTAAGGATAACGCTTGATCTGGCCCTTCTTATGGTTCCGGTAGCTGTAGTAACGATCTCTGAGCATATCGGCCATCAGCTTGTACTTGGAAAAGTAGTCGGAAAAGATTATATTAAGGAACCTGGATTGCACCGTTCCATTCTTGCAGACGGAACAGGAACTATGATCTCAGCATTAATTGGGGGACCGCCAAAAACAACTTACGGTGAAAACATCGGCGTATTGGCAATCACAAAAATCTACAGTGTCTATGTTCTGGCTGGTGCCGCAGTCGTTGCGATTATTTTCGGATTTATCGGTAAGGTTACAGCCTTAATCAGTTCCATTCCTACACCTGTAATGGGCGGAGTATCGATCCTGCTGTTCGGTATCATCGCATCATCCGGTTTAAGAATGCTTGTTGACAGCAAAGTGGACTTCGGAAACAATCGCAACCTGGTTATAGCATCAATCATCCTTGTACTGGGAATTGGCGGAGCGCATATCGAAATCTGGGCATTTAAACTTGAAGGAATGGCCCTGGCCGCGATTAGCGGCGTCCTCCTGAATCTGATTCTTCCAGGCAGAGAAGAAGCAAAGAAAGATATGTTTGAAACTGAAAATGAAAAAAAAACTAATGTAGCATAACACTTTTTAACTATGTCCAGAGAGACTTAAAAGGGTGTTGGCGGCAATTTGGCTAAACGGGATCATTATACCCAAAAACGCCAAGTAGCCTCAACTTTGCAGCACCCTGACCAAATTGACAGGGTGCTTTTTTATGGAAAAACTGTTTCAAAGCAAATTGTTGATTATCAGCACCGAAGTTTCAATGAGTCTTATCGAAAAGCCTTTAAATAAAGAGGAGGGAAAATATGAAGCATTTGCTTACTACCTCAGATTTGGGGATAGAAGAAATTTTTAACATCCTTGGTGATGCCCAGTACTTTTTAAATGGCGGAACATGGACACCGGAAAACAAGGTTTTTGCCGCCAACCTCTTTTTTGAAAATAGCACAAGAACAAAGTGCAGCTTTGAAGTGGCAGAGAGACGACTTGGATTGGATATCATCCCTTTTGAAGTAAGCACTTCAAGCGTATCAAAGGGGGAGTCACTATACGATACGGTAAAAACACTGGAAGCCATCGGGGTTCATGCAGTAGTCATCCGCCATAGCGAAGATCGATATTTTGATGAACTGGCAGGCAAGAGCGGTGTTTCCATTCTAAATGCAGGAGATGGTTGTGGACACCATCCCACACAGTCATTGCTTGACTTGCTGACAATCAAGCAGGAATTTGGATCTTTTGAAGGCCTAAAAGTAGCAATCATTGGAGATATTGCACATAGCCGGGTGGCCAGATCAAATGCGGATGCACTTGTCCGGCTTGGAGCAAAAGTTGTTTTCTCAGGCCCAAGTGAATGGTTTGATGAAGTCATGCTTGAAAGTGGCGTGTATGAAGATGTTGACACAGCAATCGAAACTTCGGATGTAGTAATGTTATTAAGAATCCAGCATGAACGGCACGAGTCGAAAGCAAATCTTACTATTGAAGAGTATCACCTTACTTACGGATTAACAGAAGAACGTGAGAGAAAAATGAAGCCTAACAGCATTATCATGCATCCAGCTCCGGTAAACAGAGGCGTAGAGATTGCAGATAGTTTGGTAGAATGCGAGCGTTCGAGAATCTTCAAACAAATGCAAAATGGAGTATTCATCCGGATGGCAGTGTTAAAAAGATCCATTGAACAAATTGAAGGGGGAGCTAATCATGTCAATATTGATCAAAAATGGCCAGTTGCTTACTAATGAAGGGGAATTTCAAAGAGCTGATATTTATATAGAATCAGAAAAGATCGCTGAAATTGGCTTGAATATTGAAAGAGAAGCACAGGAAATTATTGATGCAGAAGGATTTCTTGTTGCACCGGGCTTTATAGACCTGCATATACACTTGCGCGAGCCGGGCGGAGAAAAAAAGGAAACCATTGAAACAGGCACTAAGGCTGCCGCAAGAGGCGGTTTTACAACTGTTGCGGCGATGCCGAATACTAGGCCGGTTCCTGATACGAAGGAACAAATGGAGAAGCTGAATAAGCGCATTAAAGAGACAGGGGCTGTTAAGGTACTTCCTTATGCCTCCATAACCATCCGTGAGCTTGGCCAGGAATTAACGGATTTTAAAGCGCTAAAAGAAGCTGGAGCATTTGCCTTTACAGACGATGGAGTGGGAATACAGTCAGCAGCAATGATGCTTGACGCAATGAAGCAAGCGGCAGAAATCAATATGCCGATTGTCGCCCACTGTGAAGAAAATACCCTTATTAACAAAGGTTCTGTACATGATGGAATTTTTGCTAAAGAGCATGGACTGAACGGTATTCCTTCCGTTTGTGAATCTGTACAAATTGCTAGGGATGCCCTGCTTGCTGAAGCGGCTGACTGTCATTATCATGTCTGCCACATCAGTACGAAGGAATCGGTGAGAGTGGTAAGAGATGCAAAGCGTGCGGGGATTAAGGTCACTGCGGAAGTAACCCCGCATCATCTCCTGCTTAGTGACGAAGACATTCCAGGCTTGGATTCAAACTTTAAGATGAACCCGCCGTTAAGAGGTGCTGATGACAGAGACGCCTTAATCGAGGGGCTGCTTGACGGCACGATTGATTTTATCGCAACCGACCATGCTCCACATACAGTGGAGGAAAAAGCGGAGGGCATGGTGCTGGCGCCTTTTGGAATTGTCGGATTAGAAACAGTATTTCCGCTGCTTTACACACATTTTGTTGAAAGAGAAATCTTTACACTAAAGCAACTGATCGATTATCTAACAGTTAAGCCTGCAGAGGCATTCGGCCTTCAGTCAGGAAGAATTGAAACCGGAGCAGAGGCTGACTTGGTTCTTCTGGACTTGAAACAACAGGAAAAAATTAATCCTGCTCAGTTTTTATCAAAAGGAAAAAATACGCCATTCTCAGGCTGGGATTGCAAAGGATGGCCAGTGATGACAATGGTTAACGGAAAAATTGCCTGGAACAGAGGGAGTGTAAAAGCATGAAAAAACAGCTGATTCTGGAAGATGGAACTATTTTTATCGGAAAAGGGTTTGGAAGTGATGTAAATTCAATGGGAGAGGTGGTATTCAATACAGGCATGACAGGGTATCAGGAAATCTTGTCAGACCCTTCGTACTGCGGGCAAATAGTCACGCTTACCTATCCATTAATCGGAAACTACGGGATTAATCGGGATGACTTTGAATCCATCTCTCCGGTGATTTCAGGTTTTATTGTAAAAGAAGCATGTGATTATCCTTCCAACTGGAGAAATGAGCAGACATTGGACGAATATTTCCGGATGAAGAACATTCCCGGTATTGCAGGAATTGATACTAGAAAGTTAACAAGAACTATCCGCCAGCATGGGACGCTGAAAGGGGCTATCTGCAGCATTAATGAAAACCCTGTAACGATCATCGAAAAATTGCGTGCATCAAAGCTGCGCAACGACCAGGTTAAGCAGGTTTCCACTAAGACACCTTATCCAGGTCCAGGACGCGGCAGCAGGGTTGTCCTCGTAGATTTTGGAATGAAGCATGGTATATTAAGAGAATTAAATAAGCGGGACTGCGATGTGATTGTTGTTTCATACAACACTACAGCTAAAGAAATTCTGAGCTTAAGCCCTGACGGTGTTATGCTGTCCAATGGACCTGGAGATCCGAAAGATGTGCCGGAAGCTATCACAATGATAAAAGGGCTCATGGGGAATGTGCCGATTTTCGGAATTTGCCTGGGACATCAGCTTTTTGCCCTAGCATGCGGAGCAAATACAGAAAAAATGAAATTTGGCCACCGTGGCTCCAACCATCCAGTAAAAGATTTGCACACAGGAAAAGTCGCGCTAACATCCCAGAACCATGGATATTCAGTAGAAGAAAATTCGATTGCGGGGACTCCGCTTGAAGTTACACATATTGCATTAAACGATGGAACGATCGAAGGCCTAAAGCATAAGGAAGTACCGGCATTTACTGTCCAATATCACCCTGAAGCTTCACCGGGGCCTGAAGATGCAAATGGATTATTTGAACAATTCCTGCAAATGATTGAATCTCAAAAAGAGGAAGGTGCTGCAGCATGCCAAAGCGTACAGATATAAAAAGTATTTTAGTAATCGGATCAGGACCTATTGTAATCGGACAGGCGGCGGAGTTTGATTACGCAGGAACACAGGCCTGCATTGCCCTGAAAGAGGAAGGCTATCGGGTAATCCTTGTAAACTCAAACCCAGCAACCATTATGACCGATACTGAGATCGCAGACGCAGTGTACATTGAACCGCTTACTCTTGAGTTCGTAAGCCGTATCATCCGCAAAGAGCGCCCGGATGCCCTTGTTCCAACACTTGGCGGACAAACTGGATTGAATTTGGCTGTAGAGCTGGCTGAATCTGGTGTTCTAGAAGAATGCGGTGTTGAAATACTTGGAACAAAACTAACTGCCATTCAAAAAGCGGAAGACCGGGATCTTTTCCGCAATTTAATGAATGAGCTTGGTGAACCGGTTCCTGAAAGTGAAATTATTCATAATCTTGAGGATGCATATAGGTTTGTCAATGAGATTGGCTATCCGGTAATTGTACGCCCTGCTTTTACACTAGGAGGAACAGGCGGAGGAATCTGCCATGATGAAGAAGAATTAATAGAAATTGTGACGAGCGGGCTGAAGAACAGCCCTGTAACTCAGTGCCTTCTTGAAAAGAGCATTGCTGGCTACAAGGAAATCGAATATGAAGTAATGAGGGATTCCAATGACAATGCAATCGTTGTCTGCAATATGGAAAACTTTGACCCGGTAGGGATCCATACAGGTGATTCCATTGTAGTAGCTCCAAGCCAAACATTGAGTGACCGGGAATATCAGCTTTTAAGAAACACATCATTAAAAATCATTCGTGCTTTGGGAATTGAAGGAGGATGCAATGTTCAGCTCGCATTAGACCCCCATAGCTTCAATTACTGCATTATAGAAGTAAATCCTCGTGTAAGCCGGTCGTCTGCGCTTGCATCCAAGGCAACAGGCTATCCGATAGCCAAATTGGCTGCAAAAATTGCAGTTGGGCTGACTCTTGATGAAATGATGAACCCTGTTACAGGAAAAACATATGCTTGCTTTGAACCCGCACTGGATTACATTGTATCAAAAATCCCGCGCTGGCCATTTGATAAATT
Source organism: Cytobacillus sp. NCCP-133 (assembly GCF_026011715.1). GTDB lineage: Bacteria > Bacillota > Bacilli > Bacillales > Cytobacillaceae > Cytobacillus. The sequence goes on from NZ_BRVM01000017.1 coordinate 66,439, forward strand.
CGAATCTGCTAACCGTTCGCTTGGAACACAGATGAAGGCAACGGGTGAAGTTATGGCAATTGGACGTACACTGGAGGAGTCATTATTAAAAGCGGTACGTTCACTCGAAACGAATATCCATCATTTGGAGCTGAAAGATGCTGACGGAATTTCAAATGATTTGATTGAAAAAAGGATTCGCAAAGCAGGCGATGAGCGCTTGTTTTATATAGGTGAAGCCATTCGCAGAGGGATAGGCATCCAAACGATTCATGATTGGAGCAAAATTGATCTGTTCTTCCTTCATAAGATTAAGAAGATAGTAGATTTTGAGAAAGTCTTAGCAGGAAACCCATTTGACCCTGAGACAGGGAAAACAGCAAAAGAAATGGGGTTTGCAGATTCGATAATAGCTAAACTATGGGACTCCCGTGAAATGGACGTATACAACTGGAGAAAAACAAACAGCATTGTCCCGGTTTACAAAATGGTTGATACGTGTGCTGCGGAGTTTGAATCTGAAACACCATATTTTTATGGAACGTATGAAGATGAAAACGAATCGTTGGCAACAGACCGCAAAAGTGTGGTTGTTCTAGGCTCAGGCCCGATACGCATTGGCCAGGGGGTGGAATTTGACTACTCAACAGTTCACGCGGTCTGGGCGATCAAGGAAGCTGGCTATGAAGCAATCATCATAAATAACAATCCCGAAACGGTTTCAACAGACTTCAGCATCTCCGACAAGCTTTACTTTGAACCTCTTACGATAGAAGATGTTATGCACATTATTGATCTTGAACAGCCAGAGGGAGTAGTGGTGCAGTTTGGCGGACAGACGGCAATCAATTTGGCTTCAAAACTGGTAGAGCGAGGCGTCAGGATTCTCGGAACTTCTCTAGAAAACATTGACCGTGCGGAAGACCGTGATAAATTTGAGCATGCTCTTTGTAAACTGGGGATACCAATGCCAAAAGGAAAGACAGCTCTATCAGTGGGCCAGGCAGTAAAAATTGCAGGCGAAATTGGTTATCCAGTAGTAGTCCGTCCATCTTACGTCCTTGGCGGTAGAGCTATGGAGATTGTATACAAAGAGGAAGAGCTGCTTCACTATATGGAGAATGCGGTTAAAGTAAACCCTGAACACCCGGTACTAATCGACCGCTACCTGACTGGCAAGGAAATTGAAGTAGATGCCATTTCAGATGGGGAGAATGTGCTTATCCCAGGTATCATGGAGCATATTGAAAGAGCCGGAGTTCACTCTGGGGATTCAATCGCAGTTTATCCTCCGCAGAACATCTCGGCTGTGGTTCAAGAAAAATTGGTTGAGTACACAGAAAAGATGGCAAAAGGCCTGGGAATCATTGGACTTCTAAATATCCAGTATGTAATTGCTAAAGGTGAGGTATATGTCCTGGAAGTGAATCCGCGATCCAGCCGTACGGTTCCTTTCTTAAGCAAAATTACAAATGTGCCGATGGCTAAAATTGCTACCAAAGTCATTTTGGGACAGTCAATAGCAGAGCAAGGCTACAATACGGGTCTTCTTCCAGAAAGAAAAGGCGTGTTTGTAAAAGTTCCGGTCTTCTCTTTTGCCAAGCTAAGAAGAGTGGATATCACGCTAGGGCCGGAAATGAAGTCAACTGGAGAAGTAATGGGCAAAGATACGACACTTGAAAAAGCTCTTTATAAAGGCCTTGTTGCTTCAGGGATGAAAATTCAGCCATTCGGGACTGTGCTCATGACAGTAGCAGATAAAGATAAAGAGGAAGCACTGCAGCTTTCGAAACGGTTCGTGTCAATCGGCTATAGGCTGATGGCAACAAGCGGAACGGCTTTGTTCCTGCAATCTGCAGGCATACCTGTCAAAGTGACTGGAAAAATCGGGTCTGAAGGGCCAAATCTTCTGGATGTAATCAGAAATGGAGAAGCGCAATTTGTCATCAATACCTTAACGAAAGGCAAGCAGCCAGCACGGGATGGTTTTCGAATTCGCCGTGAATCTGTTGAAAATGGCGTACCATGCCTGACTTCTTTGGATACGGCTGAAGCCATTCTGCAAGTAATTGAATCCATGAACTTCTCTGCTGATGCAATGGGAAAATCAGAACATATTCGGGAGGCGGTTCTGTCTTGATCAAGCAAGAACTGTGCACCGTTATCTCACAACATCAAATGGCAAATAACATTTATGAGATCACCCTTCAAGGTGAGCTTGTTCATGAAATGATAGAGCCTGGCCAGTTTGTCCACTTAAAAGTAGCGGAGGGCTATGACCCCATGCTTAGAAGGCCGATCAGCATTGCTGAAATCCTTCCAGATCTAAGCCAATTTAAAATGATTTACCGGGCTGAAGGGAAAGGGACTGTTAAACTCTCTGAAAAAAAAGCTGGTGATCGTGTCGATGTATTGGGGCCGCTTGGAAATGGTTTTCCAGTCAAGGAAGCTAAAAAAGGGGATACTGCTCTTTTAGTTGGCGGCGGGATCGGAGTTCCTCCCCTATATGAATTGTCAAAACAGCTTGTTAGTCAAGGTGTAAAGGTTATCCATGTTCTTGGCTTTCAGTCAGCTAGTGCTGTTTTTTATGAAAAGAAATTTACGCTGCTTGGTGAGACCTATACTGCCACAGCTGATGGAAGGAAGGGAATGAAAGGTTTTGTAACGACTGTAATAGATCACTATGAAATCGATTTCGATATTTTATATTCCTGCGGACCAACCCCGATGCTTAAGGCTTTGGAAAATAGATACTCTCATAAAAATGTGTACCTGTCCCTCGAAGAAAGAATGGGATGCGGTATAGGTGCATGCTTTGCATGTGTCAGCCATACAGGGGACGATCCCGACGGATACAGCTATAAGAAGGTTTGCAGTGACGGTCCAGTTTTTAAAGCAGGGGAGGTTGTCCTATGAGTTCCTTGGAAATTAGCTTGCCAGGGCTTGATTTAAAAAACCCGGTTATGCCTGCATCAGGCTGCTTTGGATTCGGCAGAGAATTCAGCCAGCTATATGATTTGAGCAAGCTAGGTGCAATTATGATAAAAGCGACAACGCTAGAGCCCCGATTTGGAAATCCGACACCAAGAGTTGCAGAAACATCAGCAGGAATGCTGAATGCAATTGGTCTGCAGAATCCAGGACTCGATAAAGTAGTAAATGAAGAGCTGGTGTGGCTAGAACAATTCGATGTACCAATCATTGCAAATGTAGCTGGATCACAGGAAGAAGACTATATTGCCGTTGCAAAAAGGATTTCTGCTGCAAAGAATGTGCATGCTTTAGAACTTAATATCTCCTGCCCGAACGTAAAAACAGGCGGAATCGCTTTCGGAACCATCCCTGAAACAGCCAAGAATTTAACGAAAAAAGTAAAAGAAGTTTCAGAGGTTCCTGTATTTGTAAAACTTTCGCCGAATGTCACAAATATCGTAGAAATGGCTAAAGCCGTTGAAGATGGCGGAGCCGACGGATTAACGATGATCAACACTCTTGTTGGCATGAGAATGGATCTTAAAACTGGGAAGCCGATTTTGGCGAATAAAACAGGCGGACTTTCGGGACCAGCCATTAAGCCAGTAGCTCTCCGAATGATTTATGAAGTGAGCCAGCAGGTATCCCTCCCAATCATCGGCATGGGCGGAGTTGAAACAGCAGAGGATGTTATAGAGTATTATTATGCAGGTGCCAGTGCAGTGGCTGTAGGCACAGCCAATTTTGTAGACCCATTTGTTTGCCCGAAAATTATCGATGAGCTGCCGAACCTACTAAAGAACCTAGGCTTTGAGCATATTTCTGAGTGTACAGGAAGGAGCTGGAAGAAACATGAAAAAGCCGCTTATTATTGCTCTTGATTTTGCAGGAAAAGAAGAGGTAAATACTTTTCTTGCAAACTTTGGGAATGAAAAATTATTTTTGAAAGTGGGAATGGAGCTATTTTATCAGGAGGGCCCTTCTATTGTTTATGCTCTAAAAGAAAAAGGCCATGGGATTTTCCTTGATTTAAAGCTCCATGATATTCCAAACACAGTTAAAAGCGCAATGAAAGGCCTGGCCCGTTTAGGCTGCGATATAGTGAATGTGCACGCGGCCGGAGGGAAAGCCATGATGGAAGCAGCACTAGAAGGCCTTGAAACAGGCAGTAATGGAAAAAGGCCTTACTGTATAGCCGTTACACAGCTGACAAGCACGTCAGTACAGCAAATGCAATCAGAGCAATTGATACCCGTCACACTCAATGAATCAGTTCTTCATTATGCCAGCATTGCCAAAGAGTCAGGCCTTGATGGGGTTGTGTGTTCGAGTTTTGAAGCAAAGGAAATAACCTCCCATTTAGGCGAATCCTTTTTAACTGTGACACCGGGGATTAGGCTGTTAGCAGATGATTCCGGGGATCAAAAGAGGGTTGCCACACCGGACTTCGCAAGCGCAGAGGGAGCTTCAGCCATTGTAGTAGGCCGCTCGGTTACGAAATCACAAAATCCATTTGAAAAATATTTACAATGCAAGCAATTATGGGAGGGTGCACTAAATGAAGCATAAAATAGCAAAAAGGTTATTGGATATCAAAGCCGTTGCATTAAACCCTAAAGATCCATTCACATGGTCTTCAGGCCTCCGTGCTCCTATTTATTGTGATAATCGCCTGACACTTTCCTACCCGGAAGTGAGAAAAGAAATTGCGGCGGGACTGAAGGAAATCATAAATGAAAAATTTCCGGGTGCAGAACTTATTGCTGGAACAGCAACCGCGGGAATCCCTCATGCAGCTTGGTTAAGTGATTTGATGGACTTGCCAATGTGCTATGTGCGTTCCAAAGCAAAAGGACATGGGAAGGGCAAGCAAATTGAAGGAAAAGCAGAAGCAGGTCAGAAGGTGGTTGTTGTAGAAGACCTCATATCGACTGGTGGAAGCGCTATTACAGCGGTCAAAGCATTAAGAGAAGCCGGCTGTGAAGTGCTGGGTGTTGCTGCAATCTTCACATATCAGCTTGAAAAGGGCAGAGAGATGCTTGCTCAAGAAAAGATTGAGGCATTTACTTTGACAGATTTTGAAGCTTTGACAGTGGCCGCAATTGAAAAAGGCCATATTGAAAAAGAAGATATGGAAAAATTGGCGGAATGGCGCAATGACCCATCTGAATGGGAGAAGGTTACACAATAAAGGAAACTGCATTCACAAGGAAAAAAGCAAGCGGCCAATGCTTGCTTTTTTTGTTATTTAGTATCTTTTAATGAAAGAACAGTCTCTTCATTCGGTGTCACATAGACCGTCTGCTGATGGTCATATATGACAAATCCCGGCTTTGCACCGCTTGGTTTTTTTACATGCCGGACCTGGGTAAAGTCAACTGGGACTGAGCTGGAATTGCGCGCTTTGCTGAAATAAGCTGCCAGGGAAGCTGCTTCAAGGATGGTTTGTTCAGCAGGTTCCTTGCTGCGGATGACCACATGCGAGCCTGGTATATCCTTTGTATGCAGCCAGATTTCATCACGCGCCGCCACTTTGTTTGTTAAATAGTCATTTTGCTTGTTATTTTTCCCAACCAGAATTTCTGAATCATCAGTTGAGATATAGCGATCAAGCGTTGGTTTTAGGTTTTGTGGCTTTTTGCTGCCGCGTTTTTGCTTTTCCCTTAAATAACCGCCTTCCACAAGCTCTTCCCTAATCTCTGCGATATCTCTTGTTGAAGCTGTTTCTACCTGCTGCAGGAGAGAATCAAAATAAACTGCTTCTTCTTGCGCTTTCTTAATCTGGTCCTTTACAACAACAATGGCAGTTTTGGCTTTTTGATACCTAGTAAAATACTTTTGGGCATTCTCAGATGGAGATTTTTGAGGATCCAGCGGAATCACTGCAGTTTCGCCATTTTCATCATAATAATTGACGACTTCAACATCTTTCATCCCTTTTTGGATCGCATAGATATTGGCTGTAATCAATTCCCCAAATAGTTGATGTTTATCGGCATTTTCTGCTTCTTTTAAAGTTCTCTTCAGCTTTTCAATTTTCTTTTCATTTTTTTCCTTTTCATTCACGATAAAACGCTCAAGGTCATTGGATTGCTGTTTGACCCGATCTCTTTCTGCTTTTCCAAAATAAAAACGGTCAAGCATTTCACTTAGAGTATGGAACACTCGGCTTTCGCCTTTTAAATGGCTTAGCGGAAATAAATAAAAGCTTTCTTTTTTCTCAGCAGCTGTGATGGAAGGCTGTGTGGAATGGTTTTTTATTAAACCAATTAAGTTCAAAAAACTATTAGGGACAGTTGTCCTGTTGGCTAGTCCTGCATTTTGAATGACTTCCTTCGCAAAAAGCGGGGAAATACCTGCGAATTTTTCCACAAGCTGCTTATCAATCTTCCCGCTATTAAAATCAATTCTGCGCAAAATTTCCTGTTCATCAGCATCGAATGGATTATATTTATTCTGGGAAGGAGGAAGAACATATTCCTGACCTGGCAAAATGGCGCGATGGCTGTTTACTGCATAGGATACATGCTTAATGCTGTCGAGAATGATGTTGCGTGTTTTATCCACAAGTGAAATGTTGCTGTGCCGCCCCATGATTTCTACAATCAGCTGTTTATACGATGTATCGCCGATCTCATTTCTTCCTTTAACTTCAAAGACCATAATGCGGTCCAGCCCAATTTGATGGATATCTTCAAGGATGTAACCCTCCAGATGCTTTCTTAATAACATGCAGAACATTGGGGGTTCTGAAGGGTTATCATGTGCTTCATTGGTAATTTGGACCCGGGCATAGCTAGGATGAGCGGAAAGAAGTAGCTTGTGGTTTTTACCGTTAGCCCGCACAACCAAAATCATTTCATTTTTATATGGCTGCTGGATTTTATTAATTCTGCCGCCTTTTAAAGTGTCCATCAGTTCTTTGGTCATAGCTCTTGTAAATAAACCGTCAAATGACATATAGGAACATCCTCTTCTATTGGAAATAGCATTTATTTTAAGCTGTTTCTCTGGCAATGATGCAGAGTTATAAAATTATTCTTTCATTTATTTCATAAAAATCAAGTCAAAAGACTTGGTTCTATTTCGGCACCTGGGACGATAGACTTTAACGGCGATAACTGTGATCTCTGAATGTACATATTAAATTTTTAACGCCAAAAACCGGTCCCTAAGCTCCCGAATGGTAGTTAATCACGCCGATTAACGTCGACAACTTCCTCGAGCATCCAATTGTTAGTGAACCAAGATACGACAATATCTTGTGCCCAAACTACCAAATGGCCGTTAATTCAACTAATTACAGCCATATTTTAACTTGAATAATTTAACGGGAGTCAAAGCATTTGTTTGCCTTAACACTAACTCTGCTTTTTCTGTGAAAATAAATAAACTTGGGATCACCCTGTGTTATGAGAGTGGGGTTAACTTTTTAATCGT
>NZ_BRVM01000018.1 GCF_026011715.1 Cytobacillus sp. NCCP-133
AAAAAACAAAAACCCCGGATGAATATTTTCATACGGGGGTGTGAGTAATTGAATCATGTGTGTTTCTTATTGTTAATAGGTTTTGTGTAATTTCTAATACTATAGATAACATTCACATAAGGAGTGATTATTAGTGGGCGCCATTGAAAGAAGCGGATACCGGTTTGAGCCCGAATTTAGTGTCATTAGCCAAAACGGGGCTATCCATGTGTACCACAATGGAGATTTCATAGAAGAAATTACATTCGAATTTACCGCAAATTTCCGGAAAACGACCAAATAGAAGACATAGTTGAACGATATTGCAATAGGCATGGCCTGTAATTTCCTCCATCCATGGCGTCCTTAGATTGATTTCAGGGGGCGCCTATACTTCCTCCATGTTCAAGACCTTTTTCTTTTCAGCTTTTTTTAAAATCAAGTACAATAATCCGTATCCTGCTAATGAAAGGATGATCAAAATGGAGCCTATTAAAGACCATTTAAAGAAAAAGCTGGATTTGCTGTTTGTCGGCTTCAACCCGAGCATTCGATCGGGAGAAACTGGCCATCATTTTGCCAATCCAAATAACCGTTTTTGGAAAATCCTCCATGAATCCGGATTAACACCACGAAAATATGATCCAACAGAAGACTTCCAATTACTTGAATTGGGTTACGGCATGACAAATATAGTATCACGGCCTACGAAAGCAGCGGATGAAATAACAAAAGAAGAATATAAAGAAGGAAGAGAAGAACTGATCAAAAAAATTAGTGAACTTAAGCCAAAAATTGTTTGCTATGTAGGAAAAGGAGTATACCAGGAGTACAGCCGCAATAAGAAACTTCCCTGGGGAGTTCAGGACGAATCGGTCGTCCCTGGCACCATCGATTTTGTGGCACCTTCTTCTTCCGGTCTTGTCAGAATGAAAATCGATGAAATAATAAAAATCTATGCTGAAATTCCCAAAGTTTTAAGATCTTTGGAATAAAAGGATTCTTCAAAAAAAATTGGATAAAAGTGCGCTAAGGATTGATTTGACAAGCATATTCCGAATCATCCAGGAGACATGGCCGTTATTACGGGATCAACTGTCATTCTTCAATCTAAGAGCTTACAAACGGTCTTGTCCGAGGTCACCTCTAACGTATCCTATAGGGCAAATGGCCCATTTTTTCCCTGTTTTTCATCCTGACTCTAGTAAATTCCCTACCAACGGTACTGTTGAAAAAGATTCAGAATTGTTAAAATGGCAATAACAACAAGAACCAGCTTCAATTTAATCTCTAAGGAGGGAAAGAAATGGAGCAATATGTTCGAGTTATCCCCTACAAGTTTATTCAGCAGGAAGAGTCTGTGAAAGAAGTTCCAAAGGGTGTTGAGTTAATTCAGGCTCCAAAAATCTGGAACGAAACAAAAGGGAAAGGCATTAAAATTGCTGTTCTGGATACAGGCTGTGATGTATCCCATCCAGATTTAAAGGATCGAATTGTTGGAGGCTGCAATTTCACGGATGATGACAGCAGCAATCCTGATATTTATAAAGACTATAATGGCCACGGCACACATGTTGCAGGCACGATTGCAGCGCAGGAAAATGATGCAGGTGTAATTGGCGTAGCTCCAGAAGCAGACCTCCTTATTGTAAAAGTGCTGAACAAAAATGGATCAGGCCAATACGAATGGATTATCAAAGGACTGCATTATGCAATTGAACAGAATGCCGATGTTATTTCAATGTCCCTTGGCGGCCCGGCGGATGTACCAGAGCTATACGATGCCATAAAAACAGCTGTTAAAAAAGATATTCTTGTGGTCTGTGCTGCAGGAAATGAAGGGGATGGAGATGACTCAACCGATGAGTTTGCCTTTCCTGGCTGCTACAATGAGGTGATTAGTGTAGGTGCAATTAATCTGGAAAGAGATTCTTCCGAGTTTACAAACTCCCATAACGAAATAGATGTTGTCGCACCTGGTGAAGGAATCCTTTCTACTTATCTTAATGGAAAATATGCGACACTAAGCGGCACTTCGATGGCTGCTCCACATGTTTCGGGTGCACTGGCACTCATCAAGGATTTTGCCAATAAACATTTTGAAAGAAAGCTTTCAGAACCTGAATTATATGCACAGTTAATTAGACGGACTGTACCGCTTGGCAATTCACCAAAGCTTGAGGGAAATGGGCTTGTCTATCTAACAGTTCCTGAGCACTTGGCCCGAATTTTTGACCAAAACTTCAAAACCATGGTTATGAACGCAATATGACCAATATAACCGCCTTTTCACAAGCATGGAAGACAGCTAAGGCTAACCTTATTGATAGTATTCAAAATAAGCCATATTATGATGCTGAGCTAGATTTAATAAAGCAAGAAGAATACTATAGGAGTCTGGATTTTGAAAAAGAAAATATCGCCGAAGAAACTCATTCTCTTCTTGTTCGTTCGCATACCCATCATTTGGATTATTCACCACATCAATACGTGTATCCTTGGGTTGATTTACAGGAAAACGGCAAGCTGAAGAGTTTATACTCGGGCTCTGGCCTTGATCCGCTAAAAGCAATTGATGAGGACTTGCAGCTTTTGCAAACGATTCGGAAAGGTGGATTTATCAGCAAAGGAAGGGTAATTTTTAATACCGAGCATGTAGTTCCCCAATCATGGTTTGGAGGAAAAGAGCCGATGAGGGGGGATCTGCATCATCTTTTTGCTTGCGAACCCGTATGCAACAGCATGAGAAGCAACTTTCCATATTACGACTTCAAGTCTTATGTCCCTGAATTCCAAACAGAGAATGTAAGAAATGGCTGCGGAATGGCCGAGGATGCAAAATTTGAACCGGAATACGGCAAGGGGATTTCAGCAAGAGCCGTATTCTATTTTTCCCTCAGGTATAAAAAAGTGATAAAAATAGAAGAAAAGATGGATATAAAACTGTTGCTGAAGTGGCATGAAGAGAATCCTCCTGCTTTATACGAAAAGCACAGAAATGCCGCCATACATGAGCTGCAGGGAAACAGGAATCCCTTTATTGATTTTCCTGAAAGAGCAAAAATAATGTTTGGTTAATGTCCGCACCCGCCTGAACTATGGCGGGTTTTGTATTATAATAACAACAAAGAAAGCAAGGAGATCATCATGTATGCAGCCATTTACAGAAAAAGTTATAAAGATTATTAAAAGCATCCCCAACGGAAAAGTAATGACATATGGACAAATCGCAAGTGCTGCAGGCAGTCCCCGAGGGGCAAGGCAGGTAATCCGCATTCTTCATTCCCTAAGCGAAAAGCATCAGCTGCCCTGGCATCGAGTGGTGAATGGAAAGGGGGAGATTGGGTTTAAAGATACCATCTCCTTTAACAATCAAAGAACACTCCTTGAAGAGGAGGAAATTTATGTATCGCCAAAAGGGACCCTGGATTTACGGGAGTATTTATATGATCCCTTAATAGACGACCTGCGGTAGATGACCAAAAAACATGCATTTCTCAAAAATGCACATCCTCCACTAAATAAAATTACCTATTTGGCTCTTGAGGCATATTCCCTAATCATCTCAATCGTTACGTACTTTCTGACAGGTATAATGCCCTGTTTTGATAGTTCATTTATTTCGGCAGTCACTTCGTTTATCTTATCAGCCGAAAATGGCAATCCTCTTTTGCATAAATCCAAAGCTTGTTCAATATAATATTCTCGTTGCTGATCTAGAGCAGCGAACCTCGTAATGATTTTATTCTGTTTTCCAACATGTTCTGATATTGCTTTATGTACACTCATTTTTTCCACCCCTATAAAAAAGTCGATTAATGCTATCATACCATTTTTTATCCCGGCCAAAAGATGATTTATTACTAATTCTATAATATTTTTAATAGACTACAGATAGATAAAAATAGCCAGTCCTAATAACTTCCAATGAAGTATATCAAAATAGTGGAGAAGCTAAAAATGCAGCTTTTTCCTCATACTGGATATAAAGGGAACTCACCTTTCAAAAAAGAAAAGGTTAAAGGAAACAGAAATGAAAGGCGGCTTATACATATGAAAAGAACGAATAAGTTAAGTTTTAGTATCCTGCTGATTTTTATGCTCGCTTTTGTTCCTTTATCCCATAACGAAACACCGCAAGTAAATGCTACGGTAGAAGGAAGCGAGCTTGTTCAGCAACTGAACCAGCTCCTTAATAATAACCCCATTTTACAGGGTGCACTAGCCGGTGTCAGTATACGGGATGCCCAAACTGGTGAGTTAATTTATGACCATATAGGAGATATTCGGTTACGGCCAGCTTCAAACATGAAGCTTCTGACAGCAGCTGCTGCTCTTGATACTTTGGGTGAGGACTTTAGATTTACAACAGAACTTCTTCATACTGGGTCAATAAATGGATCAACTCTCCAAGGCGATCTTATTTTAAAAGGAAAAGGGGATCCAACACTATTAAAACAGGACTTTGATGCATTTGCAGCAAAGTTGAAAGAAGCAGGCATTAAAATAATTCATGGCAACTTAGTGGGTGATGATACCTGGTATGATGATCAGCGCTATTCAACAGACTTATCATGGAGTGATGAATCATGGTACTACGGTGCACAGATTTCAGCATTAACGGCTTCCCCGAATGAAGATTATGATGCGGGAACTGTCATTGTAGAAGTGTATCCTGGAGAAGAAGCCGGAAAAGAGCCAACAGTAAAAATAGAGCCGGAAACAGACTACTTAAAAATTGTGAACAAAGCAAAAACGGTTGCTAAAGGTGAAAAGAAAGATCTCACCATAGAACGTGACCATGGAACATACACTGTAACGATTGAAGGAGAAATCCCTATCGACGGAAGCCGTTCCAGGGAATGGATTGCTGTATGGGAGCCAACAGGCTACGCATTGGATCTCTTTAAACAGTCGCTTGCTGACCAAGGCATTAAACATAAGGGGAAGGTAATTGCAGCTGCCACGCCTAAAGGCGCCAAACTGCTTACGGAGCATCAATCAATGCCACTTAAAGAGCTACTCATCCCATTTATGAAATTAAGCAACAATGGACATGCTGAAACGCTCATCAAGGAAATGGGTAAAGTAGAAAAAGGCGAAGGAAGCTGGGAGAAGGGGCTTGAGGTTTTAGAAGAGAAAGTGACAAAACTGGGAATGAATGAAGAAACTCTCGTACTCCATGATGGCTCAGGCATTTCACATGTAAACTTAATTCCGGCAAATGAAATCTCAAGACTGCTTTTTGAGGTGCGGGATGAAGAATGGTTCCCTTCCTACTTAAACTCCTTGCCGATTGCTGGGATTACCAATCGAATGGAGGGCGGAACACTAAGGAACCGCATGAAGAATTCTAATGCCGCTGAAAATGTTAAAGCAAAAACAGGTTCCATTTCAACAGTAAGTGCATTATCAGGATATGTTACAACCACTAGCGGTGAAGAGCTTATATTTTCAATTGTATTGAACAATGTAATTAACGGGTCAGAAGGAAAGTTAATAGTAGATAAAATTGCTACATTATTAGCTGATCAGTAAACAAAAAAAGGGCAGGAAACCGAAATTTCAAAGGTTCCTGCCTATTCTTATTATTCAGCTTTTGCTGCCTGAATTTGAAGATCAATTTTAACCTTATCGCCTACAAGGACACCGCCAGTTTCCAGTGCTGAGTTCCATGTTAAGCCATAGTCGCTGCGTTTAATTGCACCAGCTGCACTGAAGCCAACCTTTTCGTTTCCCCATGGATCCTTCCCTGATCCTTCATAAGTAACGGTGAAGGTTTCAGCCTTGGTTACTCCGCGAATAGTTAAATCACCCGTAACATCATACTCATCGTCTCCTTTGCCTACGATGCTCGTTGATTTAAAGGTCATTGCCGGATGATTTTCCACGTCAAAGAAGTCTGCGGAACGCAAGTGGTTATCACGATCTTCATTACGTGTATCAACGCTGGAAATTGAGATGCTAAATTGGATGTCAGCTGTTGTCAAATCTATTGGATCTGCTTCAATTTCTGCTTCAAAGCTGTTAAAGCTGCCTTTCACATTTGCAATCATCATATGCTTGATTGAGAAATCCACACTGCTGTGTGCCGGGTCAACTGCCCATTTTATTTTTGTCATTATTTTCTCCTCCATTTGTTTGAATTCAATTGTTTTTAGTTCGAGATATTTTAATTCTAGATAAATTATATGACCGTTTCAGTTTTCTGTCAATGGTATTTTTTCAAAAGATGGTAAAATGAAGACTACTTAATTTTTCGTGTGTATACATAACCTAATACATAATGATTACGTCACATGCTAGCAAAATGGTGATGTTAAAAGGGGAACGGACAATGAATCAACTTGACCAAACATATAATAATGCTGCTGAGCATACAAAAATCAAAATCCTTGAAGATATAGACCGATATTTGGGCAGTAAAGAGCAGATGCCGACATATCAGGAATACCTTTCTGAAAGGCTTCATTATATCGATCAAATTTGGGTAAATGTCTGGCTGAATAAAATCACTACAAAAATATCCAAACACGATAAAAAGAAATACCTTGCAGAAAAAGGCTATGAATCAGAAAATGTCGACAGGAAGTTAATCAATCATCTGTTCAGAGCAGAGATGAAGGATTATCGCCCATTTAAAACGTCAGAATGGCTCAATGATCTTTTTGAAGGAAACACGGAGGAATGGGCAGAACGTTTTCGAAAAGCAAGGGCCTTCTACCTACAAAAAGTGGAAGAGGAAAGACTGCTGCAGAAAAAATACGTAATACGGGAAACAATTGAAGAAAAAGCCGATGAAATCATCGATCAAGAGTATAGCCTTCTTTACCTTTATGTAAGACATATGACTTCAAAGCAGCTGGCTAGCGATTTTCAAAACAAGATCAGGTACCACCACGTCGATACATTTGCATTGGAGGAAAAGCTTGAGGAAACAGGCAGTTTTGATCCGGATGACTATAAGACAACAGCTGATTTTTTGGAAGAACTGACAGGAAATATCCATAAAACACTATACTGGGGTAAAGGATATTTTGAATATGAAACCTTTTACTATGTGTATAAGAGCCTTGTTTCCGGGTATCTTTCCGATATCCTGCAAACACTCTTCCTTCAAAAGCTTCCTCAACACTTATTTGATGAATACCAAGAAGCCTATGAAAAACCGATAACAGGAAAATCAATCAAGAAGCAAATTGCCCATACGCTTCATGATATTAATGAAAACTTCTTTGAAAGCATTCAAGAAGAATATGTGGAAGACTTGCTGAAACTAGCAGATATCCCATTTGACCCTCTTGTCCATAAAGAACTGTTAGAAAAAGACCTGATAGACAGGGAGCGGGAAAAAGCAGAGAAATTTGCAGAACTGCAGAGAAAAAAAGAAGAAGAAGCCCGCATGCTGGAGAATATTTTCAGTCAGGAATATAGCCCCTCACTTGAAAAAGCTAAGCGCTATATTCTTCATATTGGGGAAACCAATACAGGCAAAACCCACCATGCTCTTGAAGGAATGAAATCTGCAAGAAGCGGTATGTATTTGGCCCCGCTTAGGCTGCTGGCTTTGGAAGTGTACGACAAGCTAAACCGTGACGGAGTCCCTTGTTCTTTAAAAACAGGAGAAGAAGAAAAGGTGGTTACAGGATCAGAGCATCTTTCTTGTACAGTAGAGATGTTTCATGAGAAGGACTTTTTTGATGCAATTGTCATTGATGAGGCACAGATGATTACCGATAAAGACCGCGGGTTTTCATGGTATAAAGCTATTACCAAAGCAAATGCCAATGAAGTTCATATTATTGGAAGCCGCAGTGCAAAAAGCATCGTACTCCAGCTGCTTGGTGATGCAGATATTGAATTAAATGAGTACAGCCGGGAGATACCACTGGAAGTAGAAGCGAAGGAATTTAAATTCAATCATGTAAGAAAAGGGGATGCCCTGATCTGTTTTTCCAGAAAAAGAGTGCTTGAGACGGCTTCGAGACTGCAGCAGGAAGGTCACTCCGTGAGTATGATTTATGGTTCCATGCCGCCGGAAACCCGAAAAAAACAGGTGCAGCGTTTTATAAATGGTGAAACCTCTGTGATTGTATCCACTGATGCCATTGGGATGGGCCTTAATCTGCCAATCCGAAGAATTGTCTTTTTGGAAAATGAGAAGTTTGACGGCATAAAGAGGCGGCTGCTTACGTCACAAGAGGTGAAGCAAATTGCCGGACGAGCGGGAAGAAAAGGATTGTACAACATCGGGAAAGTTGCATTTACAAAAGATATAAAAAGAATGAAGGCCCTGCTTGAAATGGTGGATGAACCTGTCCATACCTTTGCCATTGCACCGACAAACACAGTATTTGAAAGGTTTCAAAAGTATTATCGTGATCTCGGTACTTTCTTTGAATTGTGGGATAAATTTGAAAGCCCTAAAGGCACAAAAAAAGCGGCTTTAACCGAAGAAAGAGACCTTTATGAACGAATACAAGGAACTGAAATCGAAGCAAAGCTTGGCATAATGAACCTTTATGGTTTTCTCCATTTGCCTTTTTCAAAAAAAGAGCATGATCTTATCCGTCAATGGGAAGAGACCATGTATGCAATTATCGATGGGAATGAATTGCCTGAGCCGCGCATTAAAAACCGGAATCTGGAGGAATTGGAGCTCACATATAAAGCAATTGGTCTCCACCTTCTTTTCCTCTACAGGCTGGAACAAAGAACCGAAGCCTTATATTGGGAAAGATTGAGGGAAGAAATCAGCGATCATGTTCATGAGCGATTGAAAACAGACATTAAAGAACTTTCAAGGAAATGCAGAAGATGCGGCAAAAAACTTTCATGGGAACATGAGTTTCAGATTTGTAATGATTGCCATGCTTCACGCTCAAGAGGAAAATACAATTATTATAGAGGTAATTAATAATCCGAGAAGCTTAAAAAGCAGTAGTGAAATAAGGAAACGCCCATTAAGAAAAGCCTGCTGGGAAACAGCAGGCTTTTCCTATTACGGCTTTAAAACCACCTTGATGCAATCATCTTCATGATCATTAAAAATTTTATACCCATGGGTTGCATCCTCTAAGCTGATTTTATGCGTAATAATGTCCTTTGGATTAAATTCTTTGTTGATAATTTTCTCATATAGCTTTGGCATAAAAGGAATGACTGGCGCCTGTCCCATTTTCAGGGTAATGTTTCTGGTGAAGAAGGCCCCTAACGGGAACAGATTATAATTTGCTCCATACACACCTGTAATTTGGACTGTTCCTGTTTTTCTGACAGCTTTTGTTGCAATCTGAATCGGCCCCAGGGTGCCTCCTTGGAGCTTTAACTTTTGTTCTATGAACTCAAGGGGTGACTTTTTGCCGTCCATGCCGACACAATCGATGACTACATCAGCGCCTCCATGAGTAATTTCCTTTAGGTGCTCTCCCATATCCGGATATTTAGTGAACTCGAATACTTCCACCTTATTCGTTGCCTTGGCATGATTGATCCGGTAATCGAGATAATCAACGGCGATAACCCGCTCAGCACCTTCCATCCAGGCAAATTTCTGCGCCATTAAACCTACAGGTCCACAGCCCAAAACGATAACTGTATCCCCCTTTTTAACTCCGGCATTTACGACGCTCCAATAAGCAGTCGGGAGGACATCCGATAAAAATAAAAGGGACTCATCTTCCAATTCACATGATTCTGGTACGAGAAAAGGCGTATAATTACCAAAAGGAACTTTTAAGTATTCCGCCTGTCCGCCAGGGTGGTTCCCAAATTTTTCGGTATAGCCAAAGTACCCTCCTGAATCATAATGGGGATTTGAGTTATCACATTGACTGGTTTGATCCTGCTGGCAATAAACGCACTGGCCGCAAGAAACATTAAAGGGAATAACAACTCTGTCGCCTTTTTTTACTTTTGTCACTTTAGGGCCTACTTCTTCCACAATCCCCATAGGCTCATGCCCAATGATATACCCTTCCGGAAGCGGCATGTTCCCCTGATAAAGGTGCAAATCCGAACCGCAGATGGCTGTTGAAGTAATTTTAACGATAATGTCATCTTTCATTTCTAGCTTCGGGTCATTTACATTCGTTACAGCTACACGATTTGGACCCTGATACGTTACTGCCTTCATTTTCAACACTCCAATTAGCTTTTTTGTCCTTGCTGGTATCATAAAAAAATGAAAAAAATTTTGGTTTGCTTTACTCTTTAAAAGTTATAGAAGCGTATCGGCAATAATATAAGTTTCACTCATCTGCTGTTTTTTATTCGATTTTCACTTTATGAAATGAAGGGAAAAGGTGTATATCGTAAAAATATTTAATCAGAATGCAGAGGTTCTGCGTATTGGCCCTTGGGAAGGAAAATGAAGAATCGAAAGTTTCAAAAAGTGAATCAAGATCCGGTTTTAAAAGACTCTAACATCGTTATATGCAATCCAAAAGAGGTTGCCAGCAACCTAAAAAATAGGAAAAAGCTCTATGAGGCGGACGAAATAATGACTATTCAATCGTCCGCCAATTTGAAGAAAAAAAATGATCTTATGAACTGACAGCGAACGAATTACGAAACTAAATAATAAAATTACCGAATTATGCGCCCTTTACTGGAATACATATTCATGGAAACCATCAATGAACTTCCTCAAAAGGAGCGGAAAAAATGCCAAACTCCACACATCAATCAGAAGTAAATGTGCCGATCGGTGCGTTATGGAATTTTGTCAGTGATATTGGGAACTGGGCACCATTAGTACCCGGTTATATTGAACATGAAGTACTTTGCGAGAGAGAATCTACCTGGTGCTTTAAAAGCGATATTGGGATTTTGAAGAAAAAAATTGAATTAAAGGTGGTCATTACTGGCTGGCAGGAGCCTAAAAAGGTGACATTTAATTTAACAGGGCTTAATGAGAAGTTTACGGGGCAGGGATATTTTCATGCCAGCGAAGGTAAAAATAATAAAATTGTGATGACAGGCTCCCTGGATATTAAGGCGGAGGGAATGATGGCGAGTGTAGCAAATTCTTTGCTTAACTCAACTTTACCTGAACTTACTGCCGGCCTTACTGAGGCCGTTGCTGCAAAAGTGGAACAGCAACATAAAGAACATGCTGGTGTCTAGGTTTATCCTGCATTGAAAGGAACTTATCACTTGAGTTTTCTTTACTCTTATTTCGTATATCGATTAGCATAGCTGGAGGCAACGAATGCCTCCGGCTTAATTTTTGGCTCTAAGCCAATGGATTCTATCCTCGACACCATTTCTTTTACAAATTCGCGAGTCTTATTTCTTTTGCCGGATCCAATATCCATATGTCCTTCCATTGAAAAGGAGCCGCCTTTATAAATAAACGGCAAAACGATTTCAACCATTTTATCTTTCCGTTCCTCTGTAAATAGTGAAACCACTTCTTCTGTCAGCGAGGTTTCATATGAGATTCTCTCATGAAGATGCATCATTTTTCTTGGAATAATAGTTTTCCTAATACAGGCCCAGGCACCTTTCCGCTCACTTTGAATCACAATCCCTGTAATGAACACGGTACGATTATAATGAACCTGAGAATCTGTTCCGATCATCAGACGGAAATTCCCATCCGGATTGCGCTTCATAAACAGTAAAATCCGGTTAAAAACCTGCTCAAATGTCAAATTTCGTTCCTGGAGATTTTGAAATTTATAATCAGCACACACCTATGATCACCACATTAAGTATTTTGTTTGGAAAAAACATTCTTCCACAACCTTTAACTTAATACTTTTCTTTTTATTAACATTATATTGAGAACTTTCGAACAAGTTGTTTATTTTTTTCAGAAAATTCATTAATCAAGAAAATAGAATGGATGAATGGGATTAGGGAGGTTGATAAAAACTACAGAATAAAGGAGGAAATCAAATGAACCAAACGATGATATTCATACTTAAATTTGTGTCAAGCCTGATTGCATTTGCAATTGCACTTGATTTATTTTTCGATGCAACTTTTGCCGATATTTTATCATTCAGCCTGCTTGTAACGGTTATGTCATACTTGCTGGGGGATCGAATGATCCTTCCAAGGCTAGGAAACAGGAATGCACTCATAGCTGACTTTTTTTTAGTTTATGCGTCAGTATGGGTTTTTGGAAGTGTCCTCTTAAACAGTTATTTGCAAATTGCATGGGGAAGCATTATTGCAGCAGGGATTATCACACTTGCGGAAGTGTTTGTCCATAGCTACTTATTAAACAGAATGGAAGCAAGAGAGAAGGAGAAGCGAGGTGAATCCGGAATGAATCCAAAACTTGCATATGGGATGGAAATAGCGGAAGAGCGGGAGCCAACAAAAGATTGGGAATGATTGAAAAAGGGGAAAACCCAATGCAGACTGTTTCCGTCTATATTGGGTTTTTTCATTCATTTAGCAATAAAATAGCGATAAAATTAAAACTGTATATAAGATTGCTTGCTATTTTACCGGCAAACACAGAATATAAGTAAGGGTATTACTTCCATAGTAAATTCACCTAAAATATATGCATGTAAAAGAAAGTAGGGTTTTATTTGCAGGAATTTTTAACACTTGGCATTTCAAAAGGGCTCTCTGAAATATTGCTAAATCATGGAATTCGAAACCCAACAGCCATCCAGGAGCATGCCATACCTGCTATTATGGATGGAAAGGATATCATCGCCCAGGCGCAGACAGGAACAGGCAAAACATTTGCTTTTATTCTGCCGATTCTGGAGAAAATTGATCCAACTGCAGCTTATATTCAGGCTCTGATCGTAACGCCAACAAGGGAATTGGCTTTACAAATCACAGACGAAATTAAAAAGCTTACCGCAGACAATGATCATATAGATGTCTTAGCCGTATATGGAGGACAAGATGTAAACAAGCAGCTCAAAAAGCTTCAGAAAAATATCCAGATTGTAGTGGGAACCCCAGGCCGCCTGCTGGACCATATCAAAAGGGAGACCATTAATTTATCTCAAGCCGATTTTTTAGTATTGGATGAAGCCGACCAAATGCTGCACATAGGCTTTCTGGATGAAGTGGAGAGAATTATTAAAGAAACGCCCTTCAAAAGGCAAACGATGCTTTTTTCTGCGACCATTCTGGCAGAGATAAGAAAACTGGCAAACAAACACATGAAAGAGCCGCGGTATATACAAATTGAAAAAAAACAGGGGCCAGCCCATTCAGTCAAACAAATAGCCATACATACAGTCGATCGCGCCAAGCAGGCTGCACTAATACATCTGATTCATACCCACAGACCTTTTTTAGCAGTCATATTTTGCCGCACAAAACGTAGAGTCAGCAAGTTATATGAGGTGCTCAAATCAAGTGGCTTTCAATGCGATGAGCTGCATGGAGACTTATCTCAGGCCAAACGCGAACAAGTAATGAAACGGTTCAGGGATGCTCATACCCAGTTATTAGTTGCGACAGATGTGGCCGCTAGAGGGCTTGATGTTGAAGGAGTCACACATGTATTCAATTATGATATTCCACTGGACCCTGAAAGCTATGTGCACCGAATCGGGAGAACAGGCCGGGCAGGAATGAATGGACTAGCAATCACATTTTATTCATCCGCAGATAAGCCTCTTCTGGAGGCAATCGAAAAAGGGCTTAGGATCAAAATCCCTAAACAAAACCTTGACAATATTAAAGAAACTAAAAATCCTGCCAGGGCACCAGAAACAAGCGGCCAAGCTAAAAAACGCACCTCACCAAGAGGAGAGAATAATGACAGCAGGGAAGATGGCCGCTCAAAAGCTAAAGGCGACAAAGGCTCCCATAAAAAGGGCAGAAAAGAGGGAAGCAATAAGGGGGAAACATTAAATTCAACCCGAACAAGCCGCACAAAATCAAAAGGAAAAAGGAAATCTTCACCTAAACCTACGAAAATATCATCAAAAAGACGGGGAAGGTAATTATATTTTAGGGAGGAAAAGCAAACGTGTTAAAAGATCGGATTGAAAAACACCTGAAAGAACAACCAACTGAAATTTTCAAAGAAGAAAAGGAATTTGCTGAAAAGCACCATTTGCTGTCCGATGGTAACGTAATAGAGATAAAGAATCCGGATACCCGTTTTCTAGATGCTTATATTGAGAGAGGGGACAAGGAAACAGAGGAAGTTCTCAGCAAGGAAACCGCAGAGTTTTTAAATCAGCCAATCAAATACTTCAAAAATCATAAAAATGAATTTATGTACTTGGAGTCAAAATGGTTTGACCTAGTCGGAGCAGATGCTATTTCCTTTGAAACAGATGCTGTCTTTGGCAATTATGAGGTGATGCTGGGACTGAAGCTGCCGAAAAAAGCAGAAACAGCAATAAAAACTTATATAAAGGAAAATACTCTAACAAGCACACCAAAATACAGCTTGATGTTCAGCCAGCAAGATGGGCTTTGGGATCTTAACTTTTCGTTAAACGACCTTGAAGGTTTTACAGAGGATCTATCTATTTATGATGCATATCAATCCATCTATCAATTCCTTTTTAATCTTGTGTCTGTAGTGGAGGGTAACCGTAATAATTAAAAATTATAAACAGCTATTAGGATGAACTCTTAATTTATTGTTCAAACCATGACATTTATCATGTTTTGAACATGACACCTATGTCTACTAATAATTCTGAAAACCTTTTATCATAAGGATAACCTTATGTAGAAGGGAATTAAAAAATGACTTCTAAACAAAAACAACTCAACTTAAAAAAACAGATGGCACCTTATGAAAAATCAGATATAAAACGCAGTAGCACTCAGCTGATCAATACGATTGTACCGTTTATCCTGCTGTGGTTCCTTGCTTATAAAAGCTTGAGCATCTCATTTCTGCTGACACTGTGCATATCCGTTATTGCAGCAGGGTTTCTGATCAGAATCTTTATCATTTTCCATGATTGCTGCCACCATTCATTTTTTAAAAATCGAACAGCCAATAAAATTGTTGGGACAATTACCGGGATTATGACGATGTTTCCTTATCATCAGTGGCAGCATGATCATAACGTACATCATGCAACAAGCGGAAATTTGGACAAGCGCGGAACAGGAGATATTTGGACTCTGACAGTCAAGGAATATCAAGAGGCCACATTTGCAACCCGAGCAGCATACCGGATTTACCGAAATCCCCTTATTATGTTTGGACTAGGGCCGATTTATGTTTTTGTTATAAAAAATCGCTTTAACCGTAAAAACGCAAGAAAGAATGAGCGCATGAATACGTATCTGACAAACGCAGCTATTGTTGGCTTATATGCAATTATGTGCTGGGCAATCGGCTGGGAAGCTTTCCTGATGGTACAAGGACCAACCTTTTTAATTTCAGGCGCAGCTGGAATTTGGCTATTTTATGTACAGCACACTTTTGAAGATTCATACTTCGAGGAGGATGATAAGTGGGAATATGTCAAAGCGGCTGTGGAAGGGAGCTCGTTCTATAAACTTCCAAAAGTCCTGCAATGGCTGACAGGAAACATCGGGTTTCATCATATCCACCATTTAAGCCCGCGTGTTCCGAACTACAACCTCGACGATGCACATTATAATACAGCTGAGCTTCAAAATGTACCTACCATTACACTTTCAACAAGCCTGCAGTCACTCCGCTTCAGATTATGGAACGAAGAAGTGCAGAGTTTCACTGGCTACAGGACTGCTAAAAAAGCGGCTCTTATCCAAAAACAAAACAGAGCTGGCAAAACTGCCTCTGTGAAGCCTTAATTTCTTTGGCAGATATAACCATTATTTATAATCAATAACAGCTCCTTTGTGGTATGATGACAAAGGAGCTGTTTAGTTACATATAGCAAATGAGGTTTTCAAACATGTTAAAAAAATATTTTTCCTCTTTAAAAAGCTCGGGCATATCTCCATATATCTGGAGTGTTTTTAGCATTTTGCCGTTTTATTTTATATTCAGGTCTACCTCTAAAATTGAAATAGCCGTGGGGATTATACAGACAATCCTATTTTTTATATCATTACGCTTTGCATTCATATCACGGCAATGGCCTGTCTATCTTTGGACCGGTATTTTAATCAGCATTTCCATAACAATGGCCATTCTTTTTCAATTTGTTTATTTCGCATTTTATATCGCCTATTATAATGGACATATCAAAAACAGAATAGCCTTTTTAACTTTATATCTCATTCATTTGGTCGCTACTACCATTTCGATTAACTACAATTTTGTTACACAGGAACCTTTGTTTTTAAAGCAAATCCCGTTCATTATTATTATCTGGATCAGTGTTATTTTGCTGCCCTTTAACATATACAATCGAAAAAAACATGAAAAACTTGAGTTGCAGCTAGAGGATGCTAATAACAGGATCGCTGATCTTGTCAAGCAGGAGGAGCGGCAGCGGATTGCCCGTGATCTTCACGACACACTAGGCCAGAAGCTATCGTTAATCGGCTTGAAAAGCGATCTTGCAAGAAAGCTGATATACAAGGATCCCGAACAGGCAAAGGAAGAGCTGGTGGATATACAGCAGACAGCAAGAACTGCTTTGAACGAAGTAAGGAAAATGGTTTCCCAAATGAGGGGAATCAGGCTAAAAGATGAAATTGTACTTGTTAAACAGATTCTAAAGGCGGCTTCAATCGAGTTCATTGGTAAAGAAGAGATCAAATTGACCAATGTTTCGCTCTTTCTGGAAAACATATTAAGCATGTGCATGAAAGAAGCAGTTACGAATGTTGTTAAACATAGTAAAGCTACCGAGTGTCAAATCAGCATTGAACAAACTTGGAATGAACTAAGGATTTCCGTTCAGGATAACGGCATCGGCATGGACCCGTCTAAAGATATAGGAAAGGGTTCTGGACTGCTCGGCTTAGGGGAGCGCCTCGATTTTGTCAACGGAAGCCTTGAAATTATTTCAAATAATGGTACAACGGTTATAATGAAAGTACCAACAGTTGTAAAGCAACCGGATAAGGAGGAACGTTCATGATTCGGATTGTCATAGCAGAAGATCAGCGAATGATGCTAGGTGCCCTAGGCTCTCTGTTAAACCTGGAAGATGATATGGAGGTTATCGGCAAGGCTTCCAATGGGGAAGAAGCTATTTCCCTAGTTAAAAGCCTGCATCCTGATGTATGCATTATGGATATCGAAATGCCGGAAAAAAGCGGGCTGGAAGCAGCAGAGGAATTGAAAAACTTTGGATGCAAGGTTATCATCTTAACAACCTTTGCAAGATCTGGTTATTTTCAGCGCGCACTGAAGACTGGGGTAAGTGGATATTTATTAAAAGATAGCCCAAGCGAGGAGCTGGCTAATTCCATTAGAAGTATAATGACAGGCAAACGCATCTATGCCCCTGAATTAATGGATGATGTGTACGGGGAAGAAAACCCATTGACAGACCGTGAAAAAGAAGTGCTTGAACTCATAGCTGATGGTAAAAGCACAAAGGAAATTGCAGACAAACTCTGCATTAAAACAGGGACTGTGAGAAACTATATTTCTGTCATTCTCGATAAGCTTGAAGTAACAAACAGAATTGAAGCCATTACCCAATCCAAGAAAAAGGGCTGGTTCAAATAAAGTGAAACTTCTATTAGTGGGTAGCTTTATCCCACTGATCGTTAGTTGAGGCCCAAAGGTCAAGGAATGCTTCGTCAGCAAATCTTTTGGCACGAAGAAAAAATCAGTAGCTTTTTTTGCGGATAATCATCGCACGACCAAAAGCGACAGCAAAAGGACGGCAGCCATCTAGGCTTCGCCGTCCTTTTGCAATTTCTTCATTTCTTCCATTACAACAAAGGCCAGGTCATCATTCCCAAACATGGCAAGAACCCCCAGCAGAGTCTGCTCTGGAACTTCTCCAGCTTCTTCTTTTGGAACTGTCAGTTCTATTGCTTCTTGTAATGCTCGATTCTTTGCCTGGCCTGGGTAGGCCTTTAAATAGACAATTTCCGGATCCAAATCATGATTTTTACACCACTGGGCAAAAACAAGGATCATCATTTTTTCTTCGCCTTGATAGTTTTGGATGATCTTCTCTTCCAGCTGTTTTTGATTCATCATCATTCTCCTTATTTTTCAATATATAGTTATTATAAATTTAACTCAGCGCCTTTTCATCTTTGGAGAGCAATAAATTATGAACTGAATTTTCACCTTTTCTAATTAATTCATAATTTATTGTTAATTCATATTGACATTTAATCATGACGGTATCATAATATGAGAAAAACTTACAAAAACTTTCACAGGTAACTGCACTACTGCCTTGAAGTAGAAAAGAGCGAAAGGCAACCTTTTCATTCCAAATGGAAAACAGCTTTAAAATCCTATGACTATTATCAAGCCCATTGCCGGATTTTTAAACTGTTTAACATCCATATTGGTTGTTGCCGGGAAGCAAGCCCTTTCGTCCACGCTCGGAGGATGACTGGGCGTTTTTATTTACCCTCTTTAGAGCAGCAGGAACAGCAGGCATTAGGTTTTTAAATCATCTACAGATGGGGAGTAATGAAAATGACAAAATTTAAAATTGAAATCAATCGCACAACAGAGAAAAAACAGAAACCTCAATTTGAAAGCTTAGAGTTCGGAAAAAATTTCACAGACCATATGTTTGTTATGGATTACACAGCCGGACAAGGGTGGCACGATCCAAGAATCATTCCTTACCAGCCGTTAACACTCGATCCGGCAGCAATGATATTCCATTACGGACAAAGCGTTTTTGAAGGGTTAAAGGCTTACCTTACTAACGATAATGAAGTTCTGCTGTTCAGGCCAGAAAAGAATATGGAGAGATTGAACAAATCTAATTCCAGATTGTGCATCCCCGAAATTGATGAAGAACTTGCCCTGCACGCACTAAAAGAATTGATAGCAGTCGACCGCGAGTGGATCCCGAATGTCGAAGGTACTTCATTATATATTCGCCCGTTCGTCATTTCGACTGAACCATATCTAGGTGTTGCACCTTCTAAGAGATATAAATTTATTATGATCCTTTCACCTGTTGGCGCCTACTATAAAGAAGGCATAGACCCTGTAAAAATTGCAGTCCAAAATGAATATGTCCGTGCTGTAAGAGGGGGAACAGGAACAGCCAAGACCGGCGGTAACTATGCAGCCAGTCTAAAAGCGCAAGAACTTGCGAGTTTAACGGGATACTCACAAGTTTTATGGCTGGATGGAAAAGAAAATAAATATATTGAAGAAGTGGGAAGCATGAACATCTTCTTTAAAATGAACGGTGAAGTTGTAACCCCTGAACTGAACGGAAGCATTCTAGAAGGCATTACCCGCAGCTCTGTGCTTGAATTGCTTAAATACTGGAATATCCCATTTTCTGAACGCAGAATCTCCATTGATGAGATTTTTCAGGCACATGCAGATGGACAACTGGAGGAAGCCTTTGGAACAGGTACCGCTGCTGTTATCTCCCCAATCGGCGAGTTTTTCTGGGACAATAAGAAAATTATTATCAATGATGGGGAAACAGGTTCATTATCAAAGAAAATATATGACACTTTAACAGGCATCCAGAAAGGGATTAAACCGGATCCATTTGGCTGGAGTGTGAAAATTGAGGATAAAGAAGCTGCTGCTATAAAATGAATATAATTTTAAAAGGATCGGCTAAATGGCTGATCCTTTTTATTTTTAGGCATGAAAACAACCTGAATTGGGAAAATAAAAGGAAGAATCCAATTTGGAGAGGAGACGACAAAAATGGACAAGATTGAAGTCGGTGAAATTTTTACAATCAGTGATGAAAACGGACAAGAAATGGAAGTGGAGGTTTTGGCAACTGCAGAGGCAGAAGGCAATAGTTATGCTGCTGTTAGCTTTGTTGAAGATTTAGAAGAAGAAACAGAAGAAGATATTGACGTATTCTTCTTAAAACTAGATGAAGATGGTGACTTTGCTCCAATTGAGAGTGACGAGGAGTTTAAGAAGATCTCTGCAGTATTCGATGAAATGATCGATAAAGAATAGAAGAGAAGGGTTAGCTCCTTCTTTTTTTGTTACAAAACGGATTGGAAAAATAGGTGAGAGCATGAAAATATTATGCATTGATGGCGGGGGTATTCGGGGTGTCTTTGCTATTAGTATTTTAAAGAGCCTGGAAGAAGATTTTAAACAGCCTGCTGGCATTTTTTTTGATATGATTGCAGGAACCAGCACAGGTTCCATCATTGCATCTTCATTAATTCTTGATAAGAAAATGGACGAGGTTTTAAAGGGGTATGAATTATATGGAAAGAAAATCTTTGTCAAACAGGCAAAGGTCGGACTCCTTAAAAGTGTCTACAGCGATAAATATTTACGGCGCTTCTTTCATAGGGCATTCGGGGAAATGGAACTTTCCGAAATACATAAGCCGCTTTTGATTCCAGCTGTGGATGTTACACACGGAAAGCCGTTTGTACATCGGTCCAATTACGGCCACCCTGGAAATGATAGCCTTTCCATGAAGCTTTGGGACGCTGTTCTATCCTCCTGTTCGGCACCTGTGTATTTTCCTCCCAACAATATCAGCAATAGCTACTTATCCATAGATGGGGGACTGTGGGCTAATAATCCTTCGCTTGTTTGCATTACAGAAGCCATGCATTATTTTAAGGCGGAGCTGCAAAATATCAAAATCCTTTCTCTTGGTACCGGGCTCCAAAAGATTGATTTTACTATAGATCATAATAAGGATTGGGGAGTTAAGCATTGGCTGCCTTTTCAGCTGCCATCCATGAAAGTCACACCCAAATTGCTCGACCTTGCCCTTCATTTGTCTTCAGAATCTGTCACCTATCATTGTAAGCATCTTCTGGCAGATAATTACTTGCGCCTTAATGAGAAGCTTGGAGAGGAGATGCCCTTTGATGACATTGAATTTGTGGATGAACTGATTATGCTCGGCAGGCAAGTTTATAAGGATAGGCGGGAAGAAATCAAAAATTTTTTACTTTCATGAATAAGATCATTTGAAATATTGTCAAACAGCAGTAAGATAAGAAAAAATCAATATTTGCATGAACTGTTAAACGTAATTGAGTGCAAGTAAAGCCCAAATAAGAGGAGCATGTTGATTCCCATGCTCCTCTTATTTGGCCTATTCCTTAAAAGAATTCTTAACAGAATAGTATTTAATAGGGACAGTTTCTGTATTCATAAGGACCTCTGCAATTGCACCTGTAAGGCTATTAGGGCCACTGGCATCTAGGCCGACCTCCCAGATCATCATTCCCCCAAATCCATTATTCAAGGCCAGATTCGTTTTCTTTTGCATGGTGGATTCACCATTATAGTAGTAAGTTGTCCCGTTCAAATTGATATTATCTCTGCTGGCATATTCCGGATTGCGTTTAATAATGGCTTCATAAGAAACCTGCTTAATCGCAGGATCTTCAGGTTGAGCATAAAAAGGGACACCAAGAACCAGCTTGTTTTTAGATAAATTTAGTGAATCGAAGAGAGTTGCCCAGTAGTTTACGATATTTTCAGTAAAAGGAAAGGGCGACAGGTTTGAAGCATTGTAGCCGCCATCCCACTGACCGTCGTAAGCCATGATGTTAACATAATCAACTCGCTGAAACATGGAAGGTTCATAAAGGACAAATCCAGTCTCTGTTCCTGTAACACTATGAATTTTAGCGTGAACAGCAACAGAGAGTTCTTTCTCATTTGCATGCAGCCGTTTACTTAGATTATGGATAAAAGCAGAAAGATGTTCGGCATCCTTCTTGGATCGCGGATGCTCAAAATCTATATCAATACCATCAAGATTTTCTCTTTCAGCTATACCGGCAAGCTCATTTACCAGTTTGTCCCTAGAAGTGGGATCTGCCATTGCTACTTTAAAGTACTCATATGATTCCCCGCCTTTAATATGGAACCAACCGCCCACTGCCAAAATCGCTTTCGTATCTTGATTATGGGCATTTTTAACCATTTTGCGCAGATTATTCATTGCAGTATTACCATTAAAAGATAGGCTGCCATCCCTTTCTGGGTGGGCAAATGAAAAGATTATATGGGTCAAATTTGTATAGTCTATGGCATTCGGATCACGATAATCCTGAACATATCCAATTAGCACCTTTGAAGATATATCCGACAAATCCGGAGCATTCTTCTTAACAGGACTTTTAGCTGATTGAGATGCTGTCTTTGCCAGTTTGATAGATTGAGGCTGATCATTTTTTGTATAAAATATGCCTGCAGCAAAGCCGCAGGTAAAAATAATGGCAACCAAAATGATGATTTTATAGTTATTCATTAAATGTTATCCTCCGTGTTTCAATCCCTTAAAAGTGTAACAAAAAAGGGAGGAGACAGGGAGTGGTAATATCTTGCTTCCATACCAAAACCGAGGATTAAACAAGGTATAAAGATGCAAAATAGAAAGCTTCTAAAAATCGTATGCAGTGAATTAAAATATCCCCGGCATATGATGTTCATCACATATCAATCTTTTTTCATATGGTACATTGCTAATGAGAAGTATTATCAAAATTAATTCATTGATGTTTTGTTTACAGGGGGTAAGGGACATTGAGCGAAATGATTAATAACCGTGAGCACCAAATAAAACACAATCAGATCAACCGAAAGGACACCATGCATTCCAATCCGGAGGAACAGCCGGGACATCCAATCCACACATTTATCCGGGAAAATAGTGAAATTGATAAGCACCTGCGGGAAAAGCTTAAGGTCCATTTGGAAGCTTTTATCAATGAAGATAGTGAGGAAAATGTATATAAGCTACTCGAGGACTGCACTCTTTTGCTTGACCTGGACAAGCATTACAGCCGTAAAGAAAATCTGCTTTTCCCGTACCTGGAGAAGTATGGAATTTACGGTCCAACAAACAATATGTGGACTATTGACGATTTTATTAGGGACGGAGTTAAAGAAGCTAAGCAACTGCTGGCAAACTACACCGGGGACAAGCAAAAGATTATAAACGGGGTTCAATTTGTTTTTAATGAAGTAAGTGCCATGATTTACAGGGAGGAACATATTCTATTCCCTATGGCTTTAAAAAATCTGACTGAAGATGAATGGATAAAAATTGCACATGAAAGCGATGAGATTGGTTTTTGCTTGACAGGACCCGAGGCAAAATGGAAGCCTGAAAGGAAAGATATTGGCGAAAACGCCCTTTCAGAAGGATATATCAAAATGGAGACCGGCATTTTATCCTTAAAACAGCTGGAACTCCTTTTGAACCATCTCCCAGTTGATATCACTTTTATTGACCATGACGATGTTGTCCGCTATTTCTCTCATGGGAAGGAACGGATTTTCGCCAGGACCAAAGCTGTCATCGGCCGTACCGTGCAAAATTGCCATCCGCCGCGAAGTGTCCATATAGTAGAGGATTTGCTGAAAGATTTTAAGTCAGGCCAGAAAGATTCGGAAGATTTTTGGATCAAATTTAGAGATAAATATGTGTATATTCGATATTTTACAGTTAGGGACGAAAACGAATCCTACATTGGCACCCTGGAATTTACACAGAATATCAGCCCTATTCAGGAAATTGAAGGAGAAAAAAGGATTCTTTCCTAACGGCTAAAAAGCTAAAGAGCATTGATACGCTCTTTAGCCTTTTTTAATTTTGGATAGGTTATTGATTTTAAATGAAACCGGCTCTTCTATAATGAATTCCTCATCACAGTCTTTCGCTTTTGGCAATTTCTTTTTAACAATCTTTCCATCAAATTCAAGACTTTCTCCAGGCTCCAATTCAAACTTCTTCAGTGTTTTCGAGTGTGAACACCAGGCAAGTCTTACTTCTAAAGGCGCTTCCTGTTGAATAACAACACCCTCGAGAACCACTACTTCGTCATTCTCTTCATTAAAATGGTTCCAGCTTAAAGCAAATTGTTTTACCTTTGCAGTAAAGTGAACCTTTTCAGTTGGAATCTCCAATGCTGGCTGCTTTTCTTTCTTTATTTTATTGGCAGAAGGTTTTTTCTCTGGTGTCTCTTCTGATTTCTTTTGGTCTGCAGAAGGCTTCTCTTTTTCTCCTTCCTGTTTCTGTTTAGAGATTAAGGAAGTTGAACTGCTAAAGTGTGCTGTCAAAGCTTTACCAAAGCTGGGAGACTGCATCTCCTTTAAATACGCAGGGTGGATACAGCTTAAATTCCCATCCTGGAATTCGATCACAATGGTATGAAAATCCCCTGATTGCCCGTACGCCAGATAACCTTTGACTGTAACAAGGCGCTGATGGGTTTTTTCTTTATACCAAAATTCTTTTTTGACTTCTATCGTCGTCGATAGTCCCCACTCCCGGACCATCTTTTCATAGTGGGCATCATCTTTAAATGTTTCGTATTTACATTTGGGCGGAAAATAGGAAGTGTTTGCATCTTCAATATGAGGCAGTGTAGTAGCCAAACTGTCCACATCCTTTCCTGAATATTTTAATGGCCAAATGAGATAAAATCAAAAAAGATGGAGGTTATTGCAGATAAATTTTGAATATAGTTAATAATTTTAGAATGACAGCGATTTCTGTAAAGGAGTTTAGAAGATGATTACATACAAAAATAGAAATGAAGTACCCGAGAATGAAAAATGGAATCTGGAAGATATTTATCCGAATTTGGATAATTGGGAGGATGACTATCAGCAGGTTGAAAAAATAGCAGAAAAACTGAAGCAATTTGATGGCCAAATAACGAATGGATCGTCTTTGTATCAATATCTTGAACAAAAAGAAAAGCTTTCCTACTTATTTAATAAGCTTTACGCCTATGCCATGCTTAAAACAGACGAAGACACAAGAGTGACGGAATCTCAATTCTATGTGGACAAAGCTAAGCAACTAAGCGTAAAAATCAGCTCGTACACCTCATTTTTCATGCCTTTTCTGTTAAGCCTGGATGAGGGAACGCTAAAGGGCTATATTGCACAAGAGAAGGGCTTGAAATACTTCGAGGAAGACCTGCTTGAATCTTTTCGATACAAACCACATGTCCTCAATAAAGACAAAGAAGAGGTCCTTTCACAGCTGGGTGAAGCACTATCAGCTCCCAGCCGTACGTTTGGCATGATCAATAATGCTGATATGAAATTTGGGGAAGTAACCGGTGAAGACGGGAAAAGAGTTGAACTGACCCGAGGAATGTATGCAAAAATCCTGGAAGACGAAGACCGTGCAAAGCGCAAGGAAGCGTACAAGGCGTATTATCAGCCTTACGTCCAGCTGAAAAACTCGATAGCATCCACTTTGTCTGCAGCCATTAAAAACAATGTCACGATGGCTAAAATCCGGAACTACCCATCCGCTCTGGAAAAAGGACTGTTTGGAGACAAGGTGCCAAAAGAAGTCTATGAAAATCTGATAGAAACAACCAAAAAAAATATCAAGCCTTTGCATCAATATACCAGAATCCGCAAAGAAAAACTTCGCCTTGAAACATTGCGCCAATATGATATGAATGTACCTTTAGCAGAAGGCGTTAAGCTTGTTATAACGTATGAAGAAGCCTACGAGACCATGTGCAATGCCTTGTCTCCTTTAGGAGCAGATTATATCAGCATTCTAAAGGAGTTTAAAACGGACCGCTACATCGATGTTCGCGAAACCCCAGGGAAGCGGTCAGGCGCTTATAATTTAGGCATTTATGGCGTTCACCCATATATTTTGCTGAATCACCGTAATGATCTCGATAGTTTATTTACACTTGCACATGAATGCGGGCATGGCGTACACAGCAAACTGAGCTCTCAGCATCAGCCTCAAATCACAGCCCGGTACAGCATCTTTGTCGCTGAAGTAGCTTCAACAGTAAACGAAGTATTGCTGATCAACTACTTATTAAACAACGAAAAAGACGAATTGGTACGGAAGCATCTTCTGAACCATTTTATTGATCAGTTCAAGGGAACTTTTTTCACTCAAGTCATGTTTGCCGAGTTTGAGATGAAGACGCATGAATTGGCAGAAAAAGGACAGCCGCTGAATGCTGACGTATTCAGCCGGATGTATGAGCGTTTATTTCGTGAGTATAATGGGAATGAAATCGTGTTTGATGAAGAAGTCAAATATGGCTGGTCCAGAATCCCGCATTTCTACCGCCCATTCTATGTTTTCAAGTATGCGACCGGTTTTGCATCAGCTATACACCTGGCAACAAAAATTCTTGAGGGGGATCCAGAAACTCTTAAGTGCTACCTTGAATTTTTAAAAAGCGGAAGCTCGGATTATCCGCTTGAGCTTCTAAAAAAAACGGGTGTAGATTTGACAACTCAATACCCGATTGAAAACTCACTCAAAAAGTTCCGCGAGCTAGTAGAGGAATTCGGAGAACGATAAGGAAATAAGACCGGTCTGCTTCAAAGGTATAGGAAGCAGACCTTTTGATTTTTCCCCGTATCTTTTGCTATATGCTATATAAATAATAGACAGAAAGAAATTTTCCTGCAATAATTGATGCAGACTTTTAATAGATCCATTAATAAATAAACTCAATGGCAAAGGATGAAATCATGAAAGTACTTCTGGCAAGTCCGAACTTTCACCAGCCCAGAGGGAATACTGTCACTGTTCAACGCATATCCAAGGGACTTGAAAAGCTCGGCATAGAGACTGAAATAATAAGTATGACAAAAGACATAAGAATGTCCAACCTGCCCCACACAGACATCGTTCATGGATTCCATGCTTACCGGTTCGGCAAATTTATTGAAGGGTTAGGCAAGATTCCGGAAACCTACATGGTTACAATCACTGGAACAGATTTAAATATGGATCTTTTTGATGAATCTAAAAGAGTAGATGTCATTCGGACACTAATCAATGCATCAGCCATCCATGTGTTCGATGAAGAAGCAAAGCTTGTCCTGTCCAATGAGATTGCCGGAATTCAAGAGAAAATATTTGTCATTCCTCAGGGGACTGTTACATTTCCAGTAACTTCACTTGATTTTAGGAAGGAGCCCGGCACCTTTTTATTTGTTCTTCCTGCAGGCATCCGCAAAGTGAAAAATATCCCATTCGCCATCGAGCAGCTTGAATATCTATATATGAAGAAACCTCATATTCGCTTATGGATAGTGGGACCTGTTATTGAAGAAGATGAGGGGCAAATTGTTAAAGATCTGGCAGATAAGCATAATGATTGGGTTCAATATCTGGGACAGGTACCTCATAAGCAGATGGGAGAAATCTATAAACTAGCAGACACGGTCTTAAACACCTCCCACTCAGAAGGCCAGCCTGCAGCTATTTTGGAAGCAATGGGCTACAGTGTGACCGTACTGGCATCCAATAATTTAGGCAATAGAAATATCATTGTGAATCAAGAAACGGGTTTTATCTATACTAATCCGATCGAATTTCTTGATTACGCAGAAAAACTAGTGAATAATTACGAAATGAGGACTAAAATTGGGCAGGCTGCTAAATTCTATGTAGAGTGTAATCATTCCTCTGAATACGAAGCAAGAACATTGCAGAAAATCTATAAGAGTATTTTAGGAAAGTCCCCATGCAAAGGAGAGAGAAACATGTCGAGAGAAGAAATTGTTAAATTAACTTCCCTATCCTCTAAAGGCGGTTGAGGATGCAAAATTGGTCCTGAGGACCTGGCGCAGGTTCTGCGTCATTTGCCAAAGTCTTTACCTGATCCAAACCTGCTAGTAGGACTGGATACTTCCGATGATGCAGGCGTATATAAAATTAATGATGATACTGCACTTGTTCAGACACTTGATTTCTTTACTCCTATCGTTGATGACCCATATATGTTTGGTCAAATTGCTGCCGCAAATTCATTAAGCGATATATATGCAATGGGCGGAAAGCCGATCACTGTCATGAATATTGTCGGCTTCCCAATTAATAAATTGGATAAAAGCATTCTGGCAGACATATTGGCAGGGGCATCAGACAAAGTAAGAGAATCAGGGGCTGTCTTGGTTGGCGGGCACTCCATTGACGACCAGGAACCAAAATTCGGTTTATCTGTTACAGGGATTGTTCATCCTGGGCGTGTACGAACGAACGCGGGAGCTAAACCTGGTGACAGACTGATCTTAACGAAGCCAATTGGTGTCGGGATCCTTACACAAGCGATTAAGAAAGACATGCTTGACGAGGAAGGCATTGACCTTGTAATGGATGTGATGGCTGCTCTAAATAAAGATGCTGCCGAAGCGATGGATCCATACAGCGTTAATGCTTGTACAGATATTACTGGTTTTGGATTGCTTGGACATGCCATGGAAATTGCGAAAGGAAGCTGCACCGGCATTACCATCGACAGTAAAGCAGTACCTGTCCTTCCAAAAACAAGAGAACTTGCTGAACAGAATGTCATTCCTGGCGGCTCCAAAAAGAACCATAAGTGGCTTTCAGAAAACGTTCATTATGAGAATATCGACGAAGTAGATCAATGGATCCTTTGTGATGCAATTACATCCGGTGGCCTGCTTATCACGGTGCCTGAGGCCGAAGCTGAATCTCTTCTCAAGGCTCTTTATGATAAAGGGGTACATTCAGCTGCCATTATAGGAAAAGTGACAGACGAACAGCCTGGATGTATTACAGTTATCTGATAAAAAGGACTCGTACAGGGTCCTTTTTATCTTCATTTAGACCTGTATCTTTTTATCATTTTATAAGGAGGTAGAGACATGAAGAAATTATTATTGCTGGTTGTTATTTTGACATTAATGCTTTTAACCGCATGCGGTGGAAATGAATCAGAGAACACAAAAGAAAGTAAAGAAAAAACAGGTGAAGCTTTTACAATTGGTGTCATTCCGGTTCAAACGGAAGGATCCATGGAAGGTGCCATGGAGAAATTACAGTCAACTCTATCTGAAAAACTTGATCGCGAGGTAGCGGTTGAAGTCTACCCAGATTATAACGGTGTTGTTGAGGCAATGAATTACGACAAGATTGATATGGCTTACTTTGGGCCATTAATTTATGTAGTTGCCCATGAAAAAAGCGGTGCAAGAGCAATCATTACGCAGCTGATAGACGGGGAGCCATTTTATTACTCTTATATAATTACACACAAGGACAGCTCGTGGAATTCACTTGATGAAGTACTGGAAAATAGCGGCGAAGCGGACTTTGCCTTTGGTGACATTAACTCCACTTCCGGATCTTTAATTCCTTCTATCGAACTGAAAAACCGTGGAGTTTATGAATCTGAAGATACGCATAGTTTTAAGTCAGTCAGATTTACTGGTTCTCACGATGCAACAGCATTGGCTGTCCAAAATAAACAAGTTGACGCAGGCGCTATCGATAGTGCCATATATAATCAATTAGTTGAATCCGGGAAAGTGGATGGCGACAAAATCAAAACGATTTGGCAATCAGAAAAGCTTTTCCAATATCCTTGGGCTGTTCATAAAGATACGGATGAAGAAACCATTACCGCTCTTAAAGAGGCATTCTTAGCCATCGATGATCCTGAAATCCTCGAAGCATTCGGCGCAAGCGGTTTTACTGAAGCAAGCAATGAAGATTATGAAAGCATTCGCCAGGCAGCTCTTAAAGAGGGAATTATTAAAGAATAGGGCTGATTATATTGTGGTTTAAAAAGCGGAGCATTATCTCTTACGTTCTGTTAGCCTTATTTCTTTATATAAGCATGAAGCTTACAGAATTTGATTTATCAAAATTCAGGGATTTTCGGAATATGATTGATTTCCTGTCACATTGGTTTCCAATGGATTTCTCCCTTCTACCAAGAATCCTCAAAGACAGCCTGGAAACACTGGCAATGGCATTCCTGGGAAGCTTCTTCAGTTTGCTAATTGGTCTGCCATTAAGCTTTTTAGCTGCCAAAAATACAGCGAGATCGCCATTTGTTTATCATTTAACCCGAGTAGGACTAAGCTTTGTACGATCAATCCCTGAAATTGTATTTGGCTTGATTTTATTAACGGCACTAGGTCTCGGACCTTTTCCGGCAGTGCTCGCCATTATGTTTCACAACATTGGTGTATTGGGAAAATTAATATCAGAGCTGATAGAGGCCTCAGATCCAGGTCCGCAGGAGGCTATGAAAGCGGTTGGAGCGAAAAGCTGGTTTGCTTCCCTTTTTAGTATCCTGCCGCAAATCTGGCCGAATGTTTTATCTAATTATTTCTATCGGTTTGAGGTAGCAATCCGTACTTCGCTTATTCTTGGTTTTATTGGTGGTGGAGGCATTGGCCAAAGGCTTTTTAATGACTTTAAAACGTTTCATTATACCGCTGTGTCGCTTGATGTACTAGTAATCATGATCATCGTTATTCTGGTAGACTTTTTCGGAAGCTATGTAAGGAATCGAGTAATCTAAGGGAGGACAGACAGATGATTGAGATTCGGAAAATTACAGTCCTTTACCCTGGTATGAAAGAGAATGCATTAAATTCTATTAACCTCACACTCCAAAATGATGATTTTATCTGTATTCTGGGCAAAAGCGGGGCAGGGAAGTCGACGTTAATCCGCTGCCTAAATGGACTCCAGACCCCCACCTCAGGTGAGGTTATCTGGGATGGCCTGTCACTATCCTCTTTAAATGAAGAGCAGCTCCGAAAGGTCAGGAGGGAGATGGGAATGATTTTTCAGCATTTTAACCTAGTACCCAGATTGACCGTTTTACAAAATGTGCTGACTGGCATGTTTGGTTACAGGAGCAGCTTTAAAAATCTGATGGGCTGGTTTACTGCTGGAGAAATGGATCAGGCTAAACAAGTTATTCAGGAGGTCGGATTAATCGATTTCATGGACCGGAGAGTGGAGCATTTAAGCGGAGGACAAAAGCAGCGAGTAGGCATTGCCAGGGCCTTGCTGCAGCAGCCACGTGTTCTCCTGGGAGATGAACCTGTTGCCAGCCTTGATCCCGGTACTTCTGACCGAATCTTTAATCTGCTGCAAGAAATGCATCTTAAGCATAATTTGCAGACCGTCATAAATGTGCATGATGTCCAATTAGCCAAACGCTATGCTACAAGGATAGTCGCTCTTAAAGACGGGGAAATTGTCTTTGATGGGAAACCGGATGAGTTTACAGATGAAATGTACGTATATACGTATGATTCCTTTGGATATAGCAGAATGCCATATACAGTGACGACCTAGAGGAGGTATTGAAATGGCAAACTGTCCATGAGTGGTTGATAGCTCGAACGTCGTGTACGCTTCGAATGATTCAGATATCCTGTTATTTAACAAGCGTGAACCCTTAAAGAAAACAGTTACTTTAACATTTGACGATGGACCTGGCAGAGTGCTGCCGGAAATCCTCGATATTCTAAAAGATGAAAAGGTACCGGCCATCTTCTTTTGGCAATCAAGACTTCTATATCCAAGCCGCCCTTGGATGAGGGTGGTAGATGAAGGTCATATTATAGGAACCCATTCAACTAAGCATGTGAATCTTGCAAAGGTGGTGCAGTATAAACAGCTACAAGATCTTCAATACAGCAAACAAAAAATTGAATCGATTACTGGACAGGAAGTAAAATACTTTCGGCCCCCATTCGGTCAGTTTAACAAAGATACGATTTCTGCAGCACAAAAGCTTAATTTAAAGACAGTAATGTGGAGAATCTCCTCGATGGATTGGGAGCTAAAAGAAAGACCGGAGCAAATCATTAAAAATGTTATTGATAATCTTGAAGCTGGTGCCATTATTTTGTTGCATGAACTTCCGCAGACCGCGGCAGTTCTTTTAGATTTAATTTCTGAGATTAGGAATAAAGGGTACGAGCTTAGCCTCTTAAACTGAATCCTATAGCATTATGCTATAGGATTTTTTGCTATTTGAAGACAATCATATATTATTGACATTAGAAAAATATTATGGTATTTAATTATTGGGTTAGCACTCATACGACCAGAGTGCTAATATAGAGATTTCAGTATTTAAAAGGAGAGGTTGATATGGAAAGGAAACAGTTTCAGGCAGAGTCTAAAAGATTATTGGAAATGATGATCAACTCCATCTACTCTCAGCGAGAGGTATTTTTAAGGGAGCTCATTTCCAACAGCAGCGATGCCATCGATAAAATTTACTACAAAGCGCTGACAGATGACTCATTAACGTTTGATAAAGATAGCTATTACATAAAGGTTATACCTAATAAAGAAAACAGAACCTTAACGATCAAGGATACAGGTATAGGGATGACAAAGGAAGAGCTGGAGAACAACCTTGGAGTCATAGCAAAAAGCGGTTCTCTATCATTTAAGAAAGAAAATGAAACCAAAGATGGCCATAATATTATCGGCCAATTTGGAGTAGGCTTTTATGCTGCTTTCATGGTAGCCGATGTCGTCACAGTCATCAGTAAAGCACTCGGAAGCGATGAAGCCTATAAATGGGAATCAGAAGGAGCGGATGGTTACACTATCAATCCGTTTGAAAAAGATATCGTAGGCACCGAGATTATCCTCAAGATGAAAGAAAACACCGAAGAAGAGAACTACGACGAGTATATGGAAGAGTACCGCTTGAAATCCATTATAAAAAAATACTCTGATTTCATACGCTATCCGATCAAGATGGATGTAAAGAACCGAAAATTAAAAGAAGGTACAGATAGTGAGTATGAAGAAATTACTGAAGAGCAAACCATCAATAGCATGATTCCAATTTGGAGAAAAAACAAAAACGAACTGACTGAAGAGGA
Source organism: Cytobacillus sp. NCCP-133 (assembly GCF_026011715.1). GTDB lineage: Bacteria > Bacillota > Bacilli > Bacillales > Cytobacillaceae > Cytobacillus. The sequence goes on from NZ_BRVM01000018.1 coordinate 32,636, forward strand.
CTACGAAAAGTTTTACCAGGAAAAGCATTATGGCTTTGATAAGCCGTTAAAGCACATCCATATTAGTGTAGATGGTACGATCCGCTATAATGCAATTCTATTTATTCCTGAAAACAGCCCCTTCGATTATTACTCAAAAGAATATGAAAAAGGGCTTGAGCTTTATTCAAATGGCGTGTTAATCATGAACAAATGTGGAGATCTGCTGCCAGACTACTTCAGTTTTGTAAAAGGCATGGTGGATTCAGAGGATCTTTCATTAAATATCTCGAGAGAAATGCTGCAGCATGACCGCCAACTGAAGCTAATCGCCAAAAACATCAGCAAGAAAATTAAAAATGAATTGCAAAGCCTGATGAAAAATGAACGGGAAAAATACGATCAATTCTATAAGTCGTTTGGCAGACAGATAAAATATGGTGTATACAGCGATTTTGGGGCAAATAAAGAAACTCTTCAGGATCTATTAATGTTCTACTCCTCCAAAGAGAAGAAAATGGCCTCACTTGAAGAATATGTTTCACGAATGAAAGATGACCAAAAGTATATTTATTATGCTGCAGGCGAGTCCTATGAAAGAATTGAAAAGCTTCCACAAACTGAGCTGGTGGCTGATAGAGGTTACGAAATTCTTTATTTCACAGAGGACATTGACGAATTCTCCATTAAAATGCTTATGTCCTATAAAGACAAAGAATTTAAATCTGTTTCAAGCGGCGACTTAGGCATAGAGGAAGAAAATCAAAAGCCAACTGAAGCAGAAGAAAAAGAAAACGAAGAGCTTTTCAGCACCATGAAGGAAATACTCGCCGGAAAAGTGACCGATGTAAGAATATCAAAAAGACTGAAAAGCCATCCTGTCTGCTTATCAGCAGATGGGGAAGTAACCATCGAAATGGAAAAAGTACTCAGCATCATGCCTGACAGCCAAAATGTAAAGGCAAATAAGGTACTGGAAATCAATCCAAGCCATGAAGTATTCCAATCCCTAAAAAATGCACTGGAAAAGGATCAAGATAAATTAAGCTTATATACGAATCTGCTATTCAACCAGGCGCTATTAATAGAAGGCCTGCCAATAACTGACCCTGTTGAGTTCACGAATAATATCTGTAAAGTGATGGTTTAGCCCCTCCAAAAACAGCCCGAGACAGAGGGCTGTTTTTTTGGACCCAAACTCCATTTTACACAGCATCCCCTAACAAAATATACATTTAATTCCAAGAGAAAAATATTTACTTAAGGTTACATTAATAGTGTATGGCTGGATATGCTTTATTAATTAAAATGCACTAAAATAATGAAAAATGGAGGGAAATCATGCAGCATGGGAAAGCATAAAGTTTATTGCAAGTCTTGTCCTTTTGTTTGTCATTCTTGGCCTTTTTTATAAAATGAGCTTTGTAAATGTATTTCTAATTTCAGCTGTTTTGGGAATCGTTTCATATGTATTAGGCGACATGGTTATTTTGCCAAGAACCAACAATACAATTGCTGCGGCAGCTGACTTTGGACTGTCATTGATACTTATCTGGTATTTAAGCTCCATTTTAACCTACGGTAATAATCCTTTTACGATGTCGTTAGTTACATCGGCAAGAGTAGCCTTATTCGAGTACTTTTTCCATGGTTATTTAGTGAAGAACCTAACTGAGGACAGTACGGAGAAAGGAACATTTAACCAAGGAAACCTTCGCTATAACACGGAAGCTTCTGAGGAATTGGCACCTGTAAAACCAGACGTTAGAAGTGATGATAAAGAGTAAAGCAAAGCTGGCATTAAGACTCCCTGTATTCAGGGAGTCAAAAAATACATTCCAAAAGAAATTGGGAAGGAGATTCGCATGTCTGTTTTCGTTTATCAAACCTTTGAAGTAAAGCAGGATCAATTCGTAGAGGCATTAAAAAATTTGAGAATGATACAAAGCTACCGAAATGAAAATTATGATCATAAAGTTGAGCTTTTATCCCCAATATCTGGAGCGGACCATTCCTATGCCTTTCTATGTACATATGAAGGACTTGCGGAAATGGAACTTCAAAACAAAAAAATGTTTGAAGATGAAGAATACAAAAAGCTTATTGAGCAATTTTTTCTGGAGGATATTGTGCAGGGAAGCATGAATACCCAGCTGTTCCGATCAGTGACAGGGATGAAGAGTGATAGTTCAGAAAAAGATAAATAAATGGATTTGAAAAAAGACCTTTGCATTAACAAACGGAGGCCGATCACCATAAGGAATCGGCTTATTCATTTGGTTGTTAAAATAGAGATGCAAAAGATAACAGCAAGTTAACAATGCATAATAGAGGAGGTACACCATGGATTTTTTTCTTCCAAGCGGAGATTCTTCAAAAGGAAGTGAATCCGGAGATTTAAAATGGTGGCAATTATCACTAATTGGTGTCGGATGTACAATCGGTACCGGATTTTTTCTTGGATCCGCAATCGGTATTAAAATCACCGGACCCTCCATTGTATTTTCATTCATATTAGCGGCAATCGGAACGTATATCGTGTATAATTTGCTGGCAAAAATGACAGCAGAGGACCCGCAGGAAGGCTCCTTCTGTTATTATGCCAATAAAGCATATGGCAAATGGGCAGGATTTAGCTGCGGCTGGAATTATTGGAGTTCAAACATTTTAATCATGGGGAGCCAATTAACTGCGCTTTCTATTTTAACGCGTTTCTGGTTTCCGCATATTCCTCTCTGGATTTTTGCAGCAGGATACGCCGTTCTTTCCATCATTGTCGTTTTAACTGGCAACAAGGGCTTTGATAAAGTGGAGGACCTTTTCGCTGTAATTAAAACAGCTGCGATCATTATGTTTATCATATTGGCTATAGCATCACTAACAGGCATAATAGCTGGGAATGCCAAGCACCCGGGATTCCCAGGGGTAGCTGGTGAATGGTTTCCCGAAGGCCTGAAAGGGTTTTGGTCATCTTTAATTTATGCTTTCTATGCATATGGGGGAATTGAAGTAATCGGGCTAATGGCTACAAGGTTAAAGCAAAAGGAAGACGCGCCAAAAGCTGGAATTATTATGCTCATTGTCCTTGTAATCATATATGTTATTTCCCTTGGTTTAGCCGTCTATATGGCCACACATGGGGCTTTCAATGAAAAAGAAAGCCCTTTTGTCACAGCAATGGATAAATACCATCTGGACTTTTTTCCACATGTGTTTAATGCTGCAATCATTATTGCAGGCTTTTCTACTATGACTGCCTCTTTGTTTGGAGTCACTGCATTGCTCGTTACATTAGCCAAAGATGGAGATGCGCCTGCTGTTTTTTCGAGAAAAATTAAAAAATGGAAGGATCTCCCTTTACCTTCACTTGGGCTGGCAACTGCCGGCTTAATCGCCTCAATCGTCACGGCTTTGCTGCTTCCTGGTAAAATTTATGAGTATATCACGACAGCAGCAGGAATTTTAATCTTATTTAACTGGTCTTTCATTATTATCTCTGCACTGCGGATTTTAGAAAATAAGATATTTGGAAAAATAATGGCGTTTGTGGGTTTAATATTGATCTTAATAGCTGTAAGCGGCACGCTACTGGAAAAGTCGATTAGATTTGGCTTCTTTGTCAGCTTAATATTCGTATCCGTTATTGCGGTGATTGCTGTAATTATGCAGAAAAAGGTATGGAAAAACAAAAGCCAGGGGAGTTGTTAATAGAATAGAAGCAACCAACACCAGATTTTCTATGGTGTTGGTTTGAGTTTTAAGATAAAACTCTTTTACAGAGTTTAATGGAGGGAGGAGAAGTTTTATTTCTGGATGTAATAAATTCAGCTGGAAATGTCATAACTTTTTTAACAAAAGGTTTCTATTTTAAATATGGTGACAATTTTTGTAAGACTTGATTTAGCTTCTCAGCATTTTTTTCATACATTTGCTGAGCTTTCTTAGAATCAGTCTGCAAAGAGAAAATTTCCATGTCTGCTGCACATTTTTTTATCATAGCTAAGAGAAGTGGACGCTGCTGAGGAGCAGGAACATTAATGGTATCATCATAAACATCAACCGTTAATTCCCCATATGAATCAATTTGGCCCAGGAATACATTATCAAGTGTTAATCCGAGTTTTTCCACCTCCATATTTAGCCATTTTCTTGTTTTTCCGGATACAGATAGTGGATCGTTTAGTATTTTCCCATCCATAATCACCGTTTGCGGCTCTTTTTCCTGTGGCAGGTTCAAATTAAGATCTTTCGGAGTTAGAGGCTGATTTTCTTTTTTAAGCATAATACTAAGATCACCACGGGGTTCTAAAACCGCAAACTCAACATCCGCTGCTTTAAAAACCTTTTGTTGACGCAGTAAAGAAGATAAATCATCAATTGAGTATCTTTCTTTTTTGAGATTGTCTTCTAATATTTTTCCATCTTTAATAAAAACCGTTCCCTTGCCTTCAAAGAAATCACGAAAACTTTTGCTTTTAAGTGAAAGAATATCTGCAAATAGAGTAACAAGGCCAAAAATCATAATAGAAAGGATGCCGCTTGCCCAATGATTATCCAGTCCCATAATGATTTCTCCCGCAATACTGCCAATTGTAATTCCAGCAACATATTCAAAAAATGAGAGCTCAGATATTTGTTTTTTTCCTATAAGTTTTGTAATGACGAACAATACTCCAACAAACAAAAGGGAACGGGCACCTATCAGGAGCCAATCAGGCATATTTTCATCTCCATTTTTTTAATTAGGTTTATATTGTGGTTCTTCAAATTCAATAACCTTTTTCCGATCCTCAAGATCTTTTTTTACTTCGCCAATTTCCAACATTGCTTCATGAAAGAGACGTTGAGCTTCCTCGTCCAAAGAAGTTAAGGAAAGGCTAGATAATTGGGCTTCAATAGAACGAATTGCAGCCAGACTTTGATTCACATTCGAAGCAATTGTCATATCAAATCACACCATTCAAGTTAAGTATAGAAAACGGGCTGGCAAATGCCAGCCTGGATTTGTTTATTGATTATATTGTGGCTCTTCCTGCTGAATCTCCTGCAGCCTAGGTTCCAGGCTTTCAATAATGGATTGTGTTTGCTGTGCAGCATTCTGGTACAGCTGTTTAGCATTTTGGTTATCAGTAGCAAGAGCAAAAGTCTCAAAGCTGGCCTGGGCACTTTTTAGCCCAACGATTGCTTGTTTCACTTGAGTACCAACTGTCACCGTCAATTCCTTCTTTCTATATAAGAATATTTACACAAGTATTATGTCTTTTTTTTTAGTTTGATATGTGATTGAATATCCTTGTCTTAATCCCAAAAAAAGCAATATTTAACTAAATAAATAGCAGTAAACCTACACAAGGTCCCCAAAAAAATTGCCAGCATATTTGTATTCGTGCAAGTGAAAATTAAGAATCGGAAGAGAAAATCGCTCTTCCAAAAATGCTTTTAATAAGGGAGTGCTTGCTGTTGAACAACTGGATATCAGCGCTTTTTAATAATATGGGCGACATGCGCAAGCCCTTGATGAATATGATAGGCAAAAAAAGAAAAAACAACTGGGGGGGATGGCTATGGGGATCATTGCTTAGCCTAATTTTAAGTACAGCAGCATATACATTCACACGAACAAGGAATCAAAATGGAAATGTTCATCCTATGCAGCAAATCATGAACAGCTCTGGAATGGGGAATGCATTTCAAAAGCAAAATCTGGCAGGATTAACTGAATTTGCGGATGAGATGGGGTTTGAAAAGAAGAAGCAATAGCCAAAAGTGCCCACATAAATGTGGGCACTTTTGGCTATTAGACTAAAACATGCGTTCGGTGTATGAAGAGAGATTTACACTGGCTAGAAATCTCGGTAGGAATTTATGGAGATTATTAAGATGTATTAAAGCGGAATGAGTTTTAAAATGCTCCAAAGGGAAAAACCACCTACCTAAATTAGCAAAGATCCTATATAATGATGCTGTTGAACACGTAGCAACACAAAAAAAAGTAAATAGGATGAAACATTCAGTCATCAAATGAAGGGTGAGCTCTAATGTGGCAATTAGTTAATGGTAAATTAATTCAAAAAACAGATGAATCAAGAATAAAATTTCGAACCAATATCAGCAAGGCAATTCTTGACCATTTAGACACCTTAGCAAAAGATTACGATACACATGTAAATTACCTACTTGAAAGTGGATTGCAAACCGTTTTAGATCAAGGCGTAATTACATACGATAAAAAAGTGAGACCACAAGATCGAGTGCAATATAAAACAACATATGACAAAGTGCTACTAGAAAAAGTGAAACTATTCGCCAAAGCACACCAATTATTTATCAATGATGTCATTGAATACAGCGTTAACCATATCGATTTTGAAAAGATAAAAAGCAGCGGCTACAAAAACAGAGTAGAGTAGCTATAGCTGCTTTATTTCTTCATTTCATAAAACGCCCCGAACATAATATATATTATAGGAAGTTACAAAAAAATGAAATTGACTGTCTCATTATCTAAGTATACTTAAGATAGTGAGATAAAATAAAAATTTTAGCTTTTTTGATTTAATGCAAAAAATTCATAAATCTGTTATCAATTTACTTTTGTTTTATATTGGATATTTGTATAAACAATCCTGGGCTGACAATTTTCCAGTACCGGTCAATCTGAGTAATGTGTTGTCAGGATTTTGAATTTAGATAGTGATTTTGCGACTTCTTCAAACCCTAACATAATCCCCCTGCTATTTTTAAAACTTTTATCTTTAGTTAACATAATATTATTATTTGAATCTTGACTGCATTCAAACCCAAATTTTCCGTTTGTTTATTCACTATCCTGCGTGCTGTTAAAAAATATCTTTGCAGCATCCTTCTTTTTCTCATTATTTTTCACATTCTTCCCCTTCTTTCCATCCGATTCATAGCTTAACTTTAAGGTATTTTCTTCTTTTTTCTTCATCACCAACACTCCTTTGCTCCTATGGTTTGTTTTGTTGGATTTTTTATTCCGCTAAAATTAACAACACAGCAGACCCTATTTTTTGTCAAACTGGCTGCAATGCGGCTTTAAGATATTGTCTTGGTGTACCATAATAGAGAATCTTGCTGAATTGCGGATACACCGATTCAAAGTGTATAAAGATAGGCGAATCAAGCAGCCATGGATAGTTAGAATAAAAGTCTTTATCTCCATACACTATCGCAGTAAGCGCCAGATCCAATTCTTTTTGGAAAATCAAAAATCTTATTTTAGAGTATTGTTCATCAAACTCCCCGCCGCTGATATACACCTTGCCGCTTAAGACATACTGTCCCATTTGAGGCAGCCACTCGGCAAAAACTTCATCACGGAATTTGGGGTTTATGTCATTTACATCGTAATAGCTTCCTACCGCAAGAAATAATTCTCCTGTAGCATCTGAATGCGTAAGTGTGTATTTCCTGCGATCAACTGGCCTGAATTCCGTCGCAGTAGGCAAATATTTAACCGAAAGCTTGGATGGATAAAATTTGCTCATAAAAGCGCCCCCCATATACCTATTTCCATAAGATAGTATATGGGATCAAATTATTTATGTGACAAATGCCTAGTTCTTGCTAGAGCCTCGTGAATTCATTTTCATTACTTTTATGTTTTTTAGCATCCATTTACCTTCTTCATATAACCAGAATGATTCCACGAACGCGATTGTATCAGCATTGTACGCCCCGCTGATTCTCTGTACGCCCATTAATCCTTTTTTTCCTTCCACAGAAGTGACTTTTAAAGTACTATAGGGATTCACGATTAGCTCCGTTGGTTCACTAAGCTTGCCATTTATATACAATCCGAGACGTTCGTATTCTTTCCTGCGATCCCTTAGATCAAAGAAATATGATTTACCGGTTTCCTGTATGCTGACAGTTGCTTTATATTCATTTTCATATTGGCTATTGATCACCAAAGAGCCTGGTACCGTGAGATCAGTCAATTGAAAATCCCTCAATGTGTATAAATAATAATTGGATAATCCGCCGCTTCCGCCTGTTGGAATACTGATATATATATCTCTAATATTATCCTGATTCAAATCTTCAAACTCCAGCAATGGTTCATAGCCGCCTGAAAGCTCTGCTTTGTAGGTCTTCCCGTCAGAAGCCGCAACTTCCAAAAAGATCTCCTTTAAAAAGGCCGCCCCTTCTTCGTAAAAAACACCTTTTATGTAAACTGTATCATCCTTCTTATCACCTGATACGTCCATTTTATCTTTTGAAATGGTTATAATTTTTTCTTCCTCTTTACCAGCATATACCCCTGTTATGGCTGATAAAGACATAAAAAAGAAAGCAGCAAAAGCAAAGAGCATCTCTTTTTTCATCATGAAGTCCTCCCTTTTTTTAATAGTTTTTCCACTAAAGGAAATTTCATGTAAAAAAGCAAAAAAAAACCTTCCATCTCGAGGATAGAAGGCTGTAAATATTATTTTTCTGCTTTCTTTAAAGCACTCTCTTTTGTTTCCCAAGATTCAATTCCATCAAGACCCGGAATTGAATCTGCATAAAATACGGGGTCTTTTCCTTGTTTACGCTGTGCTATATAATCCTTCAGTGCAGAAAAGGCAATTTTCCCAAGCATCGTGATGGCAATCAAATTGATTAGCGCCATAACGCCCATGGATAAGTCCGCAAGGCCCCATACAGTAGCCAAGTCGACTAAAGCACCGAACATTACCATACCGATTACACATAGACGATAAATGAATATTGCCAGACGACTCTCTTTAATGAATTCAATATTCGTCTCGCCATAGTAATAGTTGCCGATGACAGAACTGAATGCAAAAAGGAAAATGGAAATGGCTACAAAGATATGTGCCCATGTTCCAATATGTGAAGACAGTGCTGTTTGTGTTAATTGAATTCCGGATAAATCAGGAGTTGTGTATGCTCCGGAAAGAATGATGATAAATGCTGTTGCAGAACATATCAAAATCGTGTCGACAAATACACCTAAAGTTTGAATTAAGCCTTGCTTAACAGGGTGTGTGACAGCTGCAGTAGCAGCAGCGTTTGGCGCACTCCCCATACCTGCTTCATTTGAAAATAAGCCTCTCTTAATCCCCATCATAACAGCAGCACCCATTGCACCACCGAATGCCTGATCCATGCCGAAAGCGCCTTTCACAATAGTAGCGATTAAGCTTGGTACTTCAGTAATATTCGTTACTACAATGACTAAAGCAACAATTAGGTAGATCACTGCCATTATTGGCACAATAACTTGAGATACATAAGCAATTCTTTTAATGCCACCGAAGATGACAATGGCCGTTAATACAGCAAGAATCAGCCCAATTGTTAAACGGCTGGTGCCAAATGCTTCATTGAATGCCAATGAAATCGTATTGGATTGGACTGAATTAAACACGAGGCCGAAACAAAAAGTGATGATCACAGCAAACAAAATCCCCATCCATCGTTTCTTAAGTCCTCTCTCCATATAGTAAGCTGGACCGCCGCGGAATCCATCTTTATCTTTAATCTTATAGATTTGTGCTAAAGTACTTTCTACAAAGCTTGAAGCTGCTCCCAGAAAAGCGATTACCCACATCCAAAACACTGCCCCAGGTCCACCGGCTGCAATTGCAGTAGCAACACCTGCCATATTACCTGTACCAATTCGGGATGCAGCACTTATGGTGAAAGCCTGGAAAGAAGATATTCCGCGCTTCCCTTCCGCAGATACCATTGTTTTATCTCCGAGTATTCTGAACATTTCTCCAAAATAACGAAATTGTACAAAATTGCTTTTAAAACTGAAATAAAGGCCTAAAATGATTAAGACGGCAATTAATATATATGTCCATACAATGTCATTTAAAAAGCCTACAGTTGAATTTAATCCTTGTAAGAAAAAATCCATGCATTTCCCCCCTAGTTAATTTTTTGTATTAATTACTATCTTGCAAAAGCAACACCTTTCTAATCTATCAAAAGAATTTTTAATAGACAAGTCGTATATTAATCCCAAACAGCAAAAAATCTCATTTAGGACTAATCCTAACGAAAAACACCCTATCTTTTTTACCCTAACCAATCAAATTTTAAACGGTTTCATTTCACTTGATATTCTTTTTTTATACAAACTCTTTAATTTACATAATATTTTTTCAAAACTCTTTTTATATTAAAAAAGGAATTCCTGACAAATGCGGTAAGGCCTATTAAGAAATAATGGATTTACCTACTCCGTTTACCTGATTCCCAAATCAGCAAACAACTTGTTAATTCAGTACCTCGGCCATATTCTTTGTAGTCCTGACAGTCTCTTCACCTGATTCATCAGTATCAACATAAAAAGCCCCTGCAACGGCAGGGGCTGCTTTAACTTTATTGTAATGTTTGGCCGTTTTCGTCTTGCTGGTCAACGGTCTTCGAGACGCATTGAGCTTTACCGCTCTCTGATTCATCAATTATGAACGAACCATTGGAGTACCGGTCATTAAATCGGATGGCTGAAGCTTTGAGAGCTTCTACATGTCCTTTTTCAGTTTCAATGATTATGTCATCATGGCCTCTTACAATTACAGATCCAACAATGCGGTGTGGGTTAGATTTTAACTCACGGAGCATTACCACGCCACGTTTGGCTCTGGATGTCCGTTCAAATTCGCTTAGCTTCATTTTTTTTATGGAACCGCGCTGCGTTACGATGACAACTGCCTGTTCCTTTGGATACTCAATAAGCTGGGCACCCGTGACATAATCGCCTTCTTTCAGGTTGATGCCCTTAACGCCGGCTGCCCGGGGACCAACGATGCTCACTTCTTCTTCATGGAACCATAGCCCATATCCCTGGTGGGTGGCAAGGAAAATTTCCTTCGTTCCATCTGTTAAATAGACATCCAGTACATCATCATCGCCTTTTACATTGATGGCAACCAGCGGCTTGGAATACCTTTGAGCCTTATATTGCTTCAGCTCCGTCTTTTTCACCATACCGTTCTTCGTCATAAAGAGCAGGAATGACTCAGATTCAAAATCCTTCACAGGAAGTGCCCGAATAATGGATTCGTTCCGGTCGATCGGAATGATATTTGCAATATGCTGGCCAAGATCCTTCCAGCGTATGTCTGGCAACTGATGCACCGGACAGTATAAATAATTACCTTTATTCGTAAACAAAAGGAGAACATCGGTTGTGTTCATATCCAGCTGGGCAATCAGCCTGTCGGAATCCTTCATGCCGAAATCCTGTCCGTTTGAAGCGGCAAAGGATCGCTGGCTTGTACGCTTCACGTAGCCTTCCTTAGTAACGGTAACGATGACATCCTCACTTGCCACCAGCACTTCAAGGTTGATTTTTATCTCTTCAATTTCCGCTTCAATTCTGGTGCGGCGTTCATCAGCAAAACGCTTTTTAACGTCTTTAAGTTCCTTTTTAATCACATTGTAAAGCTTCTTCTCACTTTCAAGAATGGCCTTTAACTCCTGGATCTGCCTGAAAAGCTCTTCAGCCTCTGCTCTCAAAGCTGTTATGTCTGTATTTGTTAAACGATATAGCTGTAAGGAAACAATGGCTTCCGCCTGTGGCTCTGTAAAATCAAACTTGGCAATCAAATTATCCTTTGCATCCCGTTTATCCTTGGAAGCACGGATGGCTGCTATTACCTCATCTAGAATGGAGAGAGCCTTCATCAAGCCTTCCACGATATGCTGTCGGGCTTCTGCCTTATGCAGGTCAAACTGTGACCTGCGGGTTACAACGTCTTTGCGGTGGCCGATGTAGGCATCCAAAAGCTCCCTGAGACCCATTAATTTTGGATGCCTGTTGTGAATGGCTACCATGTTGAAATTATAGGTTATTTGCAAATCGCTGTTTTTGTATAAATAATGCAGCACGCCTTCAGGATCCGCATCCTTTTTCAGTTCTATTACAATGCGGAGGCCTGTGCGGTCCGTTTCGTCGCGGACCTCGGCAATGCCTTCCACTTTGCGGTCCAGGCGGAATTCATCTATTTTCTTCACGAGGTTGGCTTTATTTACTTCAAAAGGAATCTCGGTGATGACGATTTGCTTTTTCCCTCCGCGCAGGTCTTCAAATTCGGATTTTCCGCGGATAATGATTTTGCCTTTGCCTGTTTCGTAGGCTTTTTTAATGCCATCAACGCCCTGGATAATGCCTCCGGTAGGAAAGTCAGGTCCTTTAATATGCTCCATCAGCTCATCAATTGAGCAGTCAGGTTTGTCCATACGCAAAATAGCACCATCGATGATTTCATTTAAATGGTGAGGCGGAATTTCAGTTGCATACCCCGCTGAAATCCCTGTGGAACCATTGACAAGCAGGTTAGGATACCTGGCAGGCAGGACTGTTGGCTCGTTGGATGTGTCGTCAAAGTTAGGGATAAAATCAACGGTCCTTTTTTCGATGTCCTTCAGCAATTCAGATGAAATAGCAGAAAGCCGGGCCTCCGTGTAACGCATGGCTGCCGGTGGATCTCCGTCTATGCTTCCGTTATTCCCGTGCATTTCAACAAGAAGGTTTCGGACCTTCCAATCCTGGCTCATCCTCACCATAGCATCATATACAGAAGTATCACCATGGGGATGATAGTTGCCGATTACGTTTCCTACTGTTTTTGCTGACTTTCTGAAGCCTTTATCCTGGGTATTCCCCTCAACATGCATGGCATATAAAATACGTCTTTGAACCGGCTTTAACCCGTCACGCGCGTCAGGAAGTGCACGGTCCTGGATAATATATTTACTGTAGCGGCCAAAACGGTCACCCAGTACATCTTCAAGAGGAAGATCGCGGAATTTTTCTGCAGAACTCATGATTCAGCCTCCTCCTCTAAAACAGAAATATTTTCATTTTCAAGTATGCTTCCGTCTTCTTCAAGTCCGAATGCAACATTTGATTCGATCCACTTGCGGCGCGGTTCTACCTTATCGCCCATTAATGTTGTAATCCGGCGCTCCGCCCTTGCTGCATCGTCAATCTTCACGCGAATAAGCGTTCGTGTTTCAGGATCCATCGTCGTTTCCCATAACTGGTCTGCGTTCATTTCGCCAAGACCCTTATATCGCTGAATCATATAGCCTTTTCCGACTTTTTTAATGGTGTCCTGAAGTTCATCATCACTCCAGGAATACTCAACCACTTCTTTTTTGCCTGCTCCTTTGCTGACTTTATACAGAGGGGGTAGAGCAATAAATACTTTACCAGCCTCAAGAAGAGGCTTCATATAACGGTAGAAGAAAGTAAGAAGCAGCACCTGTATATGCGCTCCATCTGTATCGGCATCTGTCATGATAATTACCTTATCATAATTGACATCATCTAAATTAAAGTCAGCTCCAACGCCTGCTCCGACTGCATGGATAATCGTATTAATCTCTTCATTTTTAAAGATATCCTGAAGCTTCGCTTTTTCTGTATTGATCACTTTACCTCTTAGCGGAAGCACTGCCTGGAACCGTCTATCCCTTCCTTGCTTGGCTGATCCGCCGGCAGAATCTCCCTCTACGAGATATATTTCATTCCTTTGCGGATTGCGTGATTGGGCTGGAGTCAGTTTGCCTGATAGGACCGTTTCTGATCTCTTCCTTTTTTTTCCGCTCCTGGCTTCTTCACGAGCTTTGCGGGCAGCTTCTCTGGCCTGGTAGGCCTTGATTGCTTTTTTAATTAGTAGGGAACTTGTCTCAGGGTTTTCTTCAAAAAAGTAAGACAAATGCTCAGAAACAACAGAATCAACAGCCGAGCGCGCTTCGCTTGTTCCAAGTTTGCCTTTCGTCTGTCCTTCAAACTGCAAAAGCTCCTCAGGCACACGAACAGAGACAATCGCGGTAAATCCTTCACGGATATCGGCCCCATCCAGGTTTTTATCTTTTTCTTTTAACAAATTCACCTTTCGTGCATATTCGTTAAAGGCGCGTGTCATAGCTGTTTTTGAACCCGCTTCATGTGTTCCGCCGTCTTTTGTCCGGACGTTATTGACAAAGGACAATACATTTTCCGAATAGCCGTCATTGAATTGAAAAGCGAAATCAACTTCAATTCCATTGCTTTCTCCTTCAAAATTAACTACCGGGTGAAGGACATCCTTTTCCTCATTCAAATATTCAACGAAAGCCTCTATGCCGTTTTCATAATGAAAAATGTCATAAAAATCATTCCGTTCATCAAGGATTTCAATTTTCATTCCCTTTAGGAGGAAAGCTGACTCACGAAGACGTTCACATAGAGTCTCATAATTGTAAGTAGTAGTCGAGAAAATCGCCGGGTCCGGCTTAAAATGGATTGTTGTGCCCGATTGGTTTGTCTTGCCTACTTTCTCAAGAGTGGTAACCGGTTTTCCGCCATGCTCGAACCGCTGTTCGTATATAAAACCGTCCCGCTTAATTTTTACAACCAGCCACTCGGAAAGGGCATTAACAACCGAAGCACCAACACCATGCAGTCCGCCACTTGTTTTATAGCCACCCTGGCCAAACTTTCCGCCGGCATGAAGGACTGTCAAAATGACTTCTGGAGTCGGTTTGCCCATCCGATGCATCCCGGTTGGCATACCGCGTCCTTTATCTTGAACACTAATTGAGTTATCTTTATGTATTTTGACAATGATATGATCCCCGTAACCTGCCAGCGCTTCATCGACAGCATTATCGACAATCTCATATACAAGATGGTGCAACCCCCTTGCATCCGTACTTCCAATGTACATCCCAGGGCGTTTTCTTACAGCCTCGAGCCCTTCAAGTACTTGTATGGCATCATCATTGTAGTCAAATGCTTCCTGATTTCTTGCCACGAACATACCCCTTTCATTTCTTGCAGCAACACTTTCCGCAATAAAGTGCCGCAAAGAACACCCGTAAAGTATTCGGCTCTTAGCCTGATTTTCCTTTAAAAAATATAGAATTTTAACACTAGGAACAGGTGTTCTATATTCATATTTTACCATATAAATTAATAAGGTCTATGCTTTATTTTATCTATTTATTTGGTTTTGGCAAATAAGTTCATGAAACTTATTGGATTTAACAAGATTATTTCCGCCAGCCGAACCCTTTATATACGCGGATACTAAAAAAAGAAAAACATGAGATCTTTTAAAGACCTCATGCTGTTATTATTTCGTTAATGCATGTTCAACTTTAATGCAGCGGTCCATGATGACCGTGTAGCCCTTTTCCTTTAAGAAATCATATGCTTCCTGGTTTGCAACACCAAGCTGGGCCCAAAAGATATCTGAGTCAATTTCCGCAAATTCCATTGCAACCTCGGGAAGATACTCAGAACGCCTGAATACATTAACAATATCCACATGCCCTTCAATCTCTTTCAGACTTGGAACTGCTTTAACTCCGAGAACTTCCTCAACCGTTGGATTCACCGGGATAATTTCATAGCCAGCCTTTTGCATTGCTTCGGAAACCATGTAAGATGTGCGATCAGGATTTCCGCTTAAACCGACAACTGCAATCCGCATAGATTTTTTCAAAAGTTTGCCGATTTCTTCCCGGCTTGGGTTTTCAATAGTCATTGTTCAACACTCCTATATCATATAGTTACCACTTATTTTACCTAAAAATCCAAATGTGTTCTAACTTATTGCATTTTCTTCTGCTCTCAGTTTATTAAAGTTCAAAGAACGTACAATTCTAAAGCCAGATTTTTATATATAGATAAAGCCTTTTTATTCTTTGAATCGACACATAGCTTAACTGTCTCTGCGCCGTAGTTTCCTAATAGGTCTGCAGCTGCCATTTCGAGCAATTTACTCCCTATTCCGGCTTCCCGATCATTTTTACTCACTCCCATAAACTCGATGCTCCCCTCTTTTTCTTTAGGATTGTACTTAGCATATATAGCCTTTCAAGAAGACATCATTTCCAGCTGTGTTTACTTTATGATTAGCATCCAAACCTTTCAATAATTTCTTTTCCTGAATAAATTTGTATTTGGAAACACAGAATCATGCAATGTTATTAATTCGTTATGTTGATGCGGGAACAATAAGGTAATCCCGTTACCATCTTTTTGTTTACTTTTGCTGCTTGCAATAGTTCTTCTTTTCCATCAAATTTATTTTCTCAACATCACGCGCTCTTTTTATCATTTTTACTATATATTACCATAAACACAGCCGGCTGTGTTTAGTAAACTACTGTCTCAAGTCTTTTTATTAATCTTTTTATGCTGGTATTCGCTTCTTTTAAAACAATGTCTTTATCCACCGTCTTTAACTTTCTATTTTCCATCAGAATGTTCCCATTCCCAATGGTTGTTTCTACATCTGCCCGGGTGGCCGAATAAACGATCCTTGATATGGTATCAATATCAAAGGAAGGGTATACATGAAAGTCATTAAGATTAAGTATGGCTAGATCCGCTTTCTTCCCCTTTTCCAGACTTCCGATTTCATCCTCCATACCAACAGCTTTTGCTCCGCCGATTGTAGCCATCCTGAAGACGGTTTGAGCATTCATGGCGGTTGGCCCATGTACAGGCTTTTGAATGATTGCTGCCAATCTCATTTCATTAAACATATCCAGGTTGTTATTGCAAGGTGCCCCGTCCGCTCCCAGGCTGACAAATGCCTGCTGCTCCAAAAGGGAAGGAACTTCAGCCACTCCGGAGGCTAGCTTCAGGTTAGAGCCTGGGCAATGGCTAACCTTTACACCACGCTCTTTTATGATTTTCTTCTCTTGCTCATCAAGCCAAACACAGTGTGCAAGAATCAGTCTGTCATTGGCAAGGCCAATGCTGTCCAAATAGACAACATTTCTCATTCCATATTCTCTTTCCACCAGCAAAATTTCGCTTGCATTCTCTGATGCATGAGTATGAACTCTAACATTATAGCCGGCAGAAAGATCCCGGACATTCTTCAGCAGTTCCTCTGTACAGGAGACGACAAAACGGGGGCAAAAAGCATATTGTATACGGCCATTATCATAGCTATGCCATTTTTCAAGAAGGTCCACACTCTCCTGGATTGATTTTGATGTTACTTCCCTAAGCGGCACAGGGACCTCGTCACCTTTATCCATCATAACCTTGCCAGCAAGCGCCCTAATCCCGCTCTGCGCAATTGCCTGGAAAGCATATTCTGTATGATTCACCGTTTCCATGTCCACAACAGTCGTCGTCCCGCTCTGCAAAAGTTCGCCGATTCCGAGCATGGCGGAATAATAGATTGATTCTTCATCATGTGATGCTTCGAGCGGCCAGATTTTTTGTTTTAGCCAGTCCAGCAATTCAAGATCATCCGCTTGCCCGCGGAATAATGTCTGGCAGAGGTGGATATGAGTTTGGATAAATCCTGGAATGACCGTTTTTCCAGTAGCATCTATCACCTTATCTGCTTCCCGGTTTAGATTTGGCCCTATTTCCGCAATACGATCATTCACAATATATAGATCGCCATAAATAATTTCTTCTTTGTCATTCATTGTTACGATTTCGGCATTTTTAATCAGGATACTGCTCATTACACTCCGCCTCCTTGCGCAGGGGTCGACTGTACTGTCTTCTGCTTGCCGTAATTTAATATAAGCTGTTTATAAAATTGGATGGATCGTCTGTACGCTTCAATGCTTACCCATTCATTTGGCTGATGAGCCAGTTTTTCGTCACCGGGACCGTAGATTAAGGTAGGGATCTCGCTTCGTGGATTCAGGACAGCCCCGTCGGTATAATAGGAGACCCCAAAATGCCTTGTATTGGGGGCATCTTTTAACTTTTGCGCTACTTGAATGATTTCCTCAGATGGCTCCGTTAATATTGACGGGCGATCCAGAAGGGGATCTACATTATATTTATAAATTTCTTCAGCCGCAATCAGCTGGTCAAGCTTGCCTTTCAGCAGTTCCACAAATTGTGAATGAGACTGGGGCGGAACTGTCCGGATATCTGCCCGAATACTGCATTGATCCGGAATGACATTGGTTTGTACTCCGCCTTCAATCATCGTGACAGCAAGACTGCTGTTTCCAAGCGGCTCTTTCATTGCTTTCCATTCAACTTTCATTTCATCCAGAACTTTTATAACCTTTAGCATATGATCAACCGCATTAATCCCTTGTTCAGGCATGGAGCCGTGTGATGTCTTTCCAAAAGTCTTAATTTCAAGCCAAAGGGCGCCTTTATGGCCAATCACAATTTTTTCATCAGTCGGTTCTGCTATGACCAATGCATCAATCGTTCTTCGTTCATTTTCTTTCAAAAATGCCCTTGCGCCGCAGCTGTCGACCTCTTCACCGGCTGTTGCTAAGAAGGTAACGGTGGCAGGAGGCACTTCATTTTTAAGAAATAAATCCTCCAATGCCAGAAACATTCCGGCAAGGCCGCTCTTCATATCTGAAGCTCCTCTCCCATAAATCCGTCCATCTGCGATTTCACCTGAAAAAGGAGAATAGTCCCACTCTCCTGAACCAGGAGAAACAGTATCCATATGACCGCATAAAAAGAGCTGTTTATCTGTTTTTCCCTGAAGGGTTATTTCAAAATTGCTCCTGTTATGCCCAAGGAAAGTAAGCTTATAGGAGAGACCCTTTTCCTTACAGCGTTCGATAAAAGCTTCGGTAACAAGGTGCTCATTGCCTGGCGGATTGGAGCTGTTGATTTGGAGGAGATGCTGAAGAAATTGAAGATCATTCATCAATTTTCCTCCACAATTTGCATTTTTATCGGCGTAACACTAAATCCATTTACAGGAGCCATATCTTGTGAACAAGTGGTGCAGGCAATGACCACATCACAAAGTGCTTTTAGACGAACATAATCACCTGGTTTGGAAAGGGGCTCCGATATGACATAATCACCCATATCATCAAGAACATTATTCATGAACAAATTGATGGGATCCGGAATAACTGGGGGATGGATTTGAAAAATCTGCAGAGCGCTTTCAAGATTATCATGGCAATTCGGATGATCCTCTTTGCCAAAGTCCACTTTATAACGGTAATAATCACATGCCGGGAAGAAGAAATCATGCTTTCCTACTGTATCTTCTACCAACTGCATCAGCGGCCGTCGCTTATTGCTGTAAAGATAATCTCCTATTTTCAATCTAATGCTGCTTAATGAGGCCCGCATATGTACGGGTGAGACATGCTCTGATGAGTCTTCATAGCTGAAACAGACAAAATCTCCTACCTGTTTTCCTTCCATATCAATTATGATCAATTCTTCGCCTTTATTAAGTCTGGCGCTTCTTCCTTCATATGGAGGAATGATGATTTCCTCACGGATTCTTTCTTTTTTATAAACTTCTCCCAAGAGATGGCCTCCTTTGCTTTTTATTTCTCTATTAAATGATTGCCTAGTGATTTCTTTTTCAAATCAAAATAGTTTCTGAATCAAGATGGAGCTGTACGCTAGCCTATTCAATAAATACGGCTACAGCTCTTATCGGGGAGCCAGTGCCTTTTCGGATCCTCAGCGGCAAGCCGAAATATAAGAACCGCATGCCTGCGACTTGATCAAGATTACAGAGGTTTTCAGTATTGGTAATTGCGTATTCCCTGCAAATCAGGTGCCCTGAATACTTAGGGTCATCCGGATGGTCAATCGCTGGTGCATCAATGCCTATGTTGACAGCACCTTTATCAGCCAGCCATTTAGCAGCGTGATAGTCGAGTCCTGTATAGGTTGTCAGCCAATTTTCCGTACCATATGAACGTTTATAATGGCCCGTATATAAGAGAACAATGTCACCGGTTTCAATAAATTGCTGAGAATTTCGCAGTGCATCTTCTAAATCACGGCTGGTAATTGATCTGTCCGGGGGAACGTGGGATACATCAAGGCAAACAGCAGGCCCATAGAAATATTCAAGCGGCATTTCATCAATGTATTTACCGTCTGGATCGTATTCGTATGTGGCATCACTATGGGTAGGGCCGTGTTCATTGATTAAAAGATTATTAGTGGCAAACATGAAGCCAACCTGTTTTTCGCTTTCCTCGTGGGAGATGTTCGGGAAAATCATCGTTTTTTGGTGGAGGGGAAAGACCGGCATGCCTTGATAAATTTCCTGTGTTAAATCAACTAATTTTACTCCCATGGTTTTCCTCCTTTTAAAAAGTAATGTATATGAAAAGCGGCAGACCTGCCGCTTTTATGTTCAATTGATAATGGTCGAAATGATTTCAAACTTATCGACATCAACTAAGCCCATATCTGTAATCTTCCATTTCGGACTCGTGACAAGCGACCAGAAAGATAAGTGCATAAATGGAACATCCATTCCGCAGCCCAGCACCTCTTTTGCCAGCCGCGATAATTCATCAACCTTTTCACTCATTTCTTTGCCGGTTAATTCATCTGTCATTAGGCCGCCAATCCGCAGCGGCAGATCTCCTACAACCTTACTGTCCTTGATCATGGCAATTCCGCCATCCATGGCGATTACCCGATTAACCGCCATTGCCATATCTTCATAATTGGTGCCGGTAACGATGATATTATGTGTATCATGTGCCACACTCTCTGCAATGGCACCGCTTTTCAAATCAAAACCATGCAGAAATGTTTTTCCGATTTTTCCTGTCCGGCCGTGGCGCTCTAGCACTAGAAGCGGCAAAACATCCTGCTTTAGGCAAGGCTGAACAACAGTTTCTTTTACATTGAGGGTAAACGCCCGCCCGCCGGTTAGATTTTGATAAGGAATTGCTTCAATTGCCCTGACTTTTGCAAGGCTTCCTGGCGCTTCAATAGTTAAATCCCTCCAAGTAACTGGTTTGCGCTTTACCGACTTTTTCACACTTTCCGGATATATGTAAGGCGCAATGTCCATTGTCAATTCACCTTTTTCAGCCGCCTTTTTACCAGCCAGGTATACTTGATCAACAGTCATACTTGGCAGGTCGCTAATCACTACAACATCCGCCCTTTTCCCTGGTGCGATCACACCTACATCTTTAAATCCAAAATGTGTGGCAGGGTTAATGGTTGCCATTTGGATTGCCTCTACTGGATCAATCCCCTCTGCAATGGTGCGGCGTATGATGTCATTCATATGGCCGTAATTCAATAAGTCAGCAGGCACCATATCATCCGAAACCAATATGGCCCTTCTTGAATCGAGTCCATCTTCCGTTATCGCGCGGATGCAATCCGCCATATTTCTCTGAGAAGAGCCTTCACGCATAAATACACTTACTCCGTATCGGAGTTTTTCCACTGTTTCTTCTTTTGTCGTCGTTTCATGGCAGGAAACATGGGATCCGCCGCTAATAATATGGGCTGCCAGCTCTTTTCCAAAAAGTCCAGGTGCGTTGCCTTCCACTGTTTTTCCAATTGAGTTCGCATAAGATACTGCAGAAACCAGGTCATCAATCAGCTCAGGTGCATGCTCGTAAACAGGTCCAATGTTGCTGAAGCTTTGAATCTCGCCGATCCCCTGAACATAGTCATCCGCAAGAAGCTCCTTCATATCTTTGGAAGTGATATCAAATCCTGATGTTTCTAATCCTGGAGCATCCGGCACAGCACAAGGAACCGTAAACAAAATCCGGTTTGGCAATGTTTTAGCTTCCTCAATCATAGCCTGCATGCCTTTCACTCCAAGCACATTGCCTATTTCATGCGGGTCGCCGATTAACGTCGTCGTTCCTGTAGGAATGGACAGCTTCGAAAATTCCGTGCATGTCAGCATGGCACTTTCAAAATGCATATGCGAGTCGATAAAACCTGGAGAAATAAACTTGCCCTTTACATTTTCCACTTTCGTTTTAGGCCCGATCAGCTCTTTTGCTTCACCAGCCATTAAAATATATTCACCCTTAATGGCAACATCTGCTATATAAATTTCACGGGTGATCACATTGATAAAATACCCGCCTTCGAGAACCAGATCTGCAAATTGATTAGCATCCAGCAAAACATCAATCAGTTTGCGGTGCTGGATTGCCTCTTTAATTCTTTTTACGTCCACTGTTTAACCCCCTGTCTTCGTTCCTTCCACACTATCAATGATTCCAATAATCGCTGCATCAATGGGAGCCTCTTTATTTTGGACTGCTCGTGAAGCCATGCTGCCAGTCACATAGATGACTTTTTCTCCTATTCCTGCTCCAACAGTATCAACGGTAATAATGGGGTTCGGCAACATACTCCCGTCCAATCCAATAGGCTGAGTGATTAATAGTTTGGTGCCTGTTAAATGTTCATCTTTCCTTGTGGCAGTTACACGGCCCACCACCATTCCCATTTGCATACTAACCTTCTCCCTTAATTGATTTTGCCTAAATAGACGCTAAAGTGTTTTTAGCAAAATATTTAATTCCCTGGCTGTATCCCTGGCAAGAGGCGTAATGATGCTTCCTCCCTGGATTTCTAACTCTGTCATATTTCTTTGATGAGCATTTCGGACTATTCCCTCTGTGATGACTGATTTTTTGAATGCAGTTGAGAAATCAGCATTTTCGTGAACAGCTATTACACTTATTCCCATGGATTTTAACTGAAGAAGCTGATTGTGCAGTTTTCTTTTTAATAGCACAGGCCCCTTGTCCATGCCTTCCATTTTCCAATAGGAGTCATATGGATCTGCGCCGGTTTTTAAAGCCACGACCTTTTTACCTTTTAAAAGAGCTTCCAAAATCAGACGGACGAAAGGCCTTTGTTCGTTAAGACTCAGAAGGTCATTTATCAAAGAAAAAGAAAGGATTGGGAGAAAAATGCCGTTTATCTCACTTATATAGGATTTTTTTATGTTTCTCAGTGGAATCCAATCATCATTTCCAATACTCCTAATTAGCTCTCCCGGCTGCATATTGGCAAGGAATGACTCATCACCAGAAACTCGAAATCTATTAGATTTTTTATTTAAATTCCTTAAGTAAGATAGCCCTGGTTCCATTCCGATCATATGAAAGGTTAATAGAGCCAGGACATATGGTTTCTTATGAAAAACTTCTCTACGATGGTAAATCTCCTGCAGAGTGTGTATGGCCATTTCACTCTGCATCACTTGCTCCATGTTTATTCACCGATCTTTTTGGATAGCAAGGCTCTTTCAACTTCACTGTGCGGACGGGGGATTACATGGACAGATACCAGTTCACCTACGCGGCTCGCGGCTTCTGCCCCTGCGTCCGTTGCAGCTTTAACAGCTCCGACATCCCCTCTGACCATTACGGTTACAAGTCCGAAGCCCACTTTTTCATAACCGCAAATCTCAACATTTGCAGCTTTTACCATTGCATCCGCTGCTTCAACAGCACCGACAAGTCCTTTTGTCTCAATTAATCCCAATGATTCTCCCATGATATTTCCTCCTTATAAATGGTGGTTACTCTTTATCGGCATCCGTACTGTTATGGCTCTTTTTCTTTTCTTTCTTTTTCGAAGCAGTTTTTGCTTTCGGTTCACCCTCATTATCAGCCTGAGCTTTTGTTTCTTCAGAGCCTGTTTCCGTACCGCCGGTCATTTTTTCATTCAGCTTAAATTTTTGAAGAAGCTTCCCGGAAACCTCACTATGGGCTCTTGGTATAACATGTGAAGATATGACCCTGCCAACCCTTTCAGCCGCACTTACACCTGCATCTACAGCTGATTTTACCGCAGCCACATCTCCATTAAAGTGAATGGTAACCCCTAGATAGCCGTTAACACCGATTACTTTTTCGATTCCTGCAATTTCTACATCAGCCGCTTTTACCGCAGCATCCGCTGCAGAAACAGCTGTGGTGAAACCAACTGTTTCGATCAACCCTAATGCCTGCAACCCTTTTGCCTCCTTCCTGGTAAATTACTTCTGCGTAAAGTACTTAATTCTTAATTGATTCTTTGCGCTTCCTTTTTAAGATCCTCTGAAACCTTTAAGACCGAATCATATTCCCCATGAATCAGAAGATAGTTTTTCTCAAAAGAAAATCCTGCAGAAGGAATAGGATTTCTCTTTAAATAACGGTCCGCCAGTAATATGCCTGTGTAGTAATCAATCCCTTCAAGCACTGCAGCTCCGCTGACAGAAGCCTTTATATCAAGCTGCTTAGTCAGCCAGGCGCTTGGGGACTTTGTTACCTGAGTTTGAACAGGATGATAAGTTCGCTGGGAAGCTTGCTTGTAAAAATTCTTAACCGCATTTAAAAGGTTTTGCTCATTTTCTTCATACAGTTCTAAAATGAAGCTTTGCCGGCTTTCTTTATCCCAAGTTAGACAATACTTTAGTGAAGGGTTTTCTCTGAGAATGTCATTCAAATAAAACAGTTGAGAAACTGTGCATCTTTCGGAAGTAATTACTCCAATTGAAGCGGATTTTAAGGACCGTTGGAAAGCATTTTGGAGACTGTGAGCCAAATCTTGGAAAAGCCAGGCCTTTATGCCATCTCCTGTCTGGCCAATAAGCTTGCTTTCCCCGGCTTTGCGGCTTTCTTTTGAAAGAAAAGATGGATTGGTGCCTGCTGGCCTTTTTCCCTGAACAAGGGAGATGGTCTGAAGCTTTGAGAGCGTTTCTTTTGCATTGACTTTTGCCTGGAATCCTGATCCTTCATAAGATTTATGCCCGATTACTGGTTTTGTTTGCTGGGTTCTTTTATCGATATTTGCAGCAGAAACTGAAGCTGAAAGTCTTTTATCCATATTGGCCCTTTGGTAGTTGGGCCGGTTAATCCCCGGTATTTTCTCTTTTACAGTCATCTCCTTTAAAGGGAGATATTCTCTTCTTTGGGTTTGGGGAGGTTTGGCCGTAATAGGATTACTTTTCGGCTTTTGATACGGCTTCATAACTTCTTGTACAACGCTTTTTATGAAATCCGACACCTATTTCCAGCCTCCTTTATAAAATTTTGCTCAATTCAGAATGAGGGCGGGGGATTACGTTTGCAGATACAAGCTCTCCTCCCATCATGCTATGGGCTGTTTTCCCGACCTCCACAGCTGCCATTACCGCGGCTACATCACCTTCTATGATAACCGTAACCAGACCGGATCCCACCCGTTTCATATCAACTAAACTTACATTTGCAGCTTTAGCCATTGAATCGAGAGCTTCAATCGCAGCTGTTAACCCCCTTGTTTCGATCATGCCAATTGCTTTCATTTTAATCCTCCTCTATAGAGACAGCGGAAGGTGCTATTTTTTAAACTTAGAAGGTTTAGATATTTTCAAATTACTATAAATAGTCTTCAAGATTCACTGCAAACGGAATCGATGTTCTCTTAAATAACTCTTCCTTTCCAAGCGGATAAGTAGCGTCGATTCCCATTTTGTCGGTGACTCCCTTTAAATGGTGAGAAGATTCCAGCGGAGATCCTTTTGCACCAGGGACAATAAAGACATCATCAGAAGCCTGAACCCTGGTTGCAATGGCCCATTCCACATCGTCCGAATCAAAAATATCCACATCATCATTCACAACTACTACATGCTTCAAATCTTTATCACTGGCAAAAGCGGCCAGTGCAGCCTGTTTTCCATCCCCTTCATGCTTTTTTTTAATTTGGATTACCGCATGATAACGGGCAACGCCTCCCATAGGGATATGAACTGCTTTTATATTGGGAACAACCTGCCTGACCGTACTGAATAAGGTTGCCTCCCTGACCAATGCCATTGGAAGCCTTTCTTCATAGCTTGAAGGGAAAATAGTCTGAGCGATCGCATCATTACGGTAGGTAACAGCAGAAAATTCAACGATCGGCTGAGGAGTTCGGGTTCCATAGTACCCTGCAAGTTCGCCAAATGGCCCTTCCATTTCTCTTTCATGAGGAAGCATCCGGCCTTCAAGAACGATCTCTGCCTCGGCCAGGACCTCCAAATCTACTGTCTTGCATTGGACAACATCAAGGGATTGTCCAAGTAATGCACCTGCTACATCCAATTTGTCTGTGTGATAGAGATGAGTGCTAATCTGCGAGCTTAAGACAACAGCAGGTACAACACCAAACATAACCGCTACTTCCATCGGTTCTCCCATTTCTTCATAATGGGCATATTGCTCCATGAGTTCGGGAGAAGTGATAAGGATATTGGTGCGGTTTCCCCCTAAATATTGCATTCTTCTAATGGAGGTATAGCGTTTCTGTCCTGACAAATCTTTTACAACCAGGATTCCTGATACATAATAAGCCCCTGAATCATCAGCGTGATAGGTTGGAATCGGGAACAAATCTGCCAGATCAAAATCACCCGTCACTAAATTTTCCTGGACTGGACCTGTTTGCTTGAGAGTAGTGGGTATCGGATTGACAATCGAATCAATAATTTTAGGAATCAGTTCAGATGCTTTAATGCCCATGCTATCAGCAAGAAGCTCTCTGTCTCCCCCAAGGCCGGCAGCCATAGGTGTATGGTATCCTTTGACCTTTTCAAAAAGAAAAGGTTCTTTGCCTTCTTTTGTATTTATAACAGCGCCAAGTTCATATAAGGGATCTACTTCTTTTCTCACTCGATGCAGCAAGCCTCGGTCTTCCCAGTTATCCAGGAGAACCCTCATTGTTAATGGGTTCATTGCGCTTCCCCCCATCTTTCCAGCAGCTGATGATCGATATCCAGCATATCCAATATGCGGGCAACCATGAAATTGGCAAGCTCCCATATTTCTGTAGGCTTATGGTAAAAGCCTGGCGATGCAGGCATGATGCAAGCTCCACTTTCAGCGAGAGCCGTCATGTTGCGCAAATGGATTAAATGGATAGGAGCTTCTCGCGGAACAATAATAAACTTCCTGTTTTCTTTTAGCACTACACTCGCTGCCCTGCTTAGTAGGGTGTCTCCCACTCCATTTGCAATTGCACCCAATGTATTCATGGAACAAGGAACAATCACCATCCCATCTGTCTGAAAAGAGCCGCTCGCAACCGATGCAAAAAGGTTCCGGTTGCTATGTATAGTGGCATATTCCTTGAGCTCCTCCATTTTGACTCCGCATTCAAATTGCATGACCTTTTCTCCCATCTCCGTTGCAACCAAATGCGTGTCTATTCCCAGTTGGTGGAGGGCGCGGATCAATGTATATCCGTACAGTGATCCGCTTGCCCCGGTTATTCCCACTAATATCCGCTTTTTTCTTTCGGATGTAAGTGATTTAGACAACTTTATTATCTTGGGAGAACTTCTTTTTAGCCAAATCCTTATATTCTTCGGTTGTTAAAATGTCCCCAAAGATGTCAATATCACGCAAACCTGA
The DNA here is from genome assembly GCF_026011715.1 of Cytobacillus sp. NCCP-133. GTDB lineage: Bacteria > Bacillota > Bacilli > Bacillales > Cytobacillaceae > Cytobacillus. The sequence continues at coordinate 59,741 of NZ_BRVM01000018.1, forward strand.
TACATGCATATCATCATCCTGAGAGGCAGTTCCATCTGAAATGCAGATAACGTTATAGCCATGATATAAAGCATCAGACGCTGTGCTTCGTACACAGACATTCGTCCAAACACCTGTTAACACCACCGTATCAATTTCTTCCTCTCTTAAGAAAAGGTCGAAATCTGTGTAGCTGAATGCGCTGTGACGTCTTTTTTGCACCACATAGTCACCCTTGCTTTCATCAGGCTGCAGTTCGGGAATGAACTGGGAACCCCATGTACCTTTTACTGCATGAACTGGCCGCACCCGGAAATCACGGTCATTCTTGCGGTGGGCTTCCTGGACATGGACCACCTGAATGTTATTTTCATGGGCAAATTCAATGAGCTCCTGTATTTTCGGAACGATTTTTTCGCCGTTTTCGCAGCGTAAAGCAGCCTTTTCCCCGATAAAATCATTCAGCATATCAATAATTACTACACAATGCTTATTTCCTCTTAGTTCCATCCAATCCCAACCTCTCCCTTTATTGTTTAACCGTTTCTTTGGAAGATACTTTCACTTCATTATATTTTTCATATTTAAATATTCTTTCCAGGCGCTGAATGCTTTGGCGCGCTACATACTCTCCGTAGCCAGCTTCACCGGTAATTCCTTTATCTTCTTCAAATACTACATTTCCGCGAACGATCGTCTGTACTGGCTTGCCCTTAAGCTTCATGCCATGAAGCGGATTGTATTTAGCCATGGATTCTGTTTTTTGTTCATCAATTACATATTCTTTATTTAGATCGATGACCGTAAAGTCTGCATCTGCCCCTATTTCCATGGAACCTTTCTTCGGATAAATGCCGTAATGGATTGCTGCATTCCTGCTTGTCACTTCAACAAAACGGGATAGGGATAGGCGGCCTTTATTCAAGCCCTCGCTTACTAGAATTGGAACCATTGTTTCTACTCCAGGAATTCCAGGAAACGTATTCCAGATTGTCGCTCCAGGATAATCTTTTTCAGTCGCAATTTCGTATGGAGCATGATCTGTTCCTACAAAATCGATCGTTCCGTCGGCAAGTGCCTGCCAGTGCGATTCATTATCTTCCTTACCGCGCAATGGAGGAGCAATTTTTGCAAAAGCACCACGTTCTGTCATTGCATCTTTGGCATTTAGCACAAGATAATGCGGGCAAGTTTCAGCTGTAACTTTTACACCGCGTTTCTTTGCTGCTTTGACAAGCTCCACGCCTTCCTTTGTACTCATATGAACCACATGAACACGGGCATCCGTAGCTTCCGCAAAGCTTAAGATGAGCTCAATTGCTACTTTTTCGGCGAGGCTGGATCTTGCTTCTGCCCAGGCAGGGCCATCCATCCGGCCTTCTTTTTCAAGCTTTTGGGAATTGAACGTACAAATATCATAGTTTTCAGCATGAACGCCTATTGGCAGACCGGTTTTGGCTACTTTTGAAAATATCTCAAGCATTTCGGCATCAGATACTTTAGGGAAAGTAGGCACTGAAGGTGTCATATAAACCTTGAAAGCCACAACTCCCTGATCAATTTGCGGATAAATATTGTCAATCCATCCTTCTCGTGCATCTTCGCCAGTCATGCCCCCCCAGAAGCAATAGTCTATATAAGCCTGATCCCTGATCGGCGTAATTTTCTTGTTAAAGCTATCCCCATCACGGACAGACGGCTTGCTGCAGCAAGGCATATCAATAATGGTAGTCAGCCCCCCAGCCGCGGCAGATCTGCTGCCAGTAGCAAATGTTTCTCTATGGGTAAAGCCTGGATCCATGAAATGAGTGTGCGGGTCAATACAGCCTGGAACCACGAGCTTACCTTTTATATCAATTACTTTTTTTGCATTTAGGAAACTGATATCATTTGTATAGCCCACAATCTTCCTATCATTTACAAGAATATTAGTTAGTACTTGTCGATCTCCCTGAGGAATATTAGCGTTTTTCAAAATTAAATCCATTTACCTTGCTCCTATCTATTATTTGGATTTCTGCTATAAAGCAGATTGAAAGAAATAATTCTATTAAATCGCCTCAGCTGAATGACCTCCTTTTAATCTCAGGCGATTCTTTCTCTATCACTTATATTTAATTCTTTATGATTAAATACCAAATTTAATAAAATTGCTGTAAGACTTCCAAATACTATTCCATTTCCCGCTAGTAATCCGACACTTCAAAAAATCAAACAAGGCTTATGTCAGGACCAACGTTAAGCGGTACAAAGACAGCACACTCGTACATGGCCAAGACCGCCGGAACCCAAAGCCCCGCTTCCAAGGAATTAACTTTTCAAAGATTTCAGGTTTTATTCCTTGTTTTTACTGCATGGACCAGGAACAAAATAAGAATTCACCTCCCTAAAAATGAATATAAAAAAACCGCAGCAATAGAAAACATCACACATGGATGCCCTATTGCTGCGGTTTCATAAAACTTTCGGTAAACAAAAGCTGAAGGAACCGCTTATATCTTTCTAAGATAGCTGCGTTTTACGCAGCTATCCCACCGTGTAATATAACTTTTACTCTTTTAAATAAATTATTGTGCAGGCTTCTTCTGTCACAGGATCATAATCTTTAAGAATTGTTTTAACATCGAGATGAAGAGTTTGTTCAATATGGACCTTAAATAACGATTTAAACTCTGAAATCAATGCAGAATCAACCGAAATGGTCAGTTGATTGTAGTTTTTGCTTAACATAGTCAGTGCCTGCACTCGCTTATGCTGTGCAAAAATAATCACTCTGTCATCAAAGATTTCAATCCTCTGTTTTTTGACTCCTACTCCATAAATCTCCTGGTTAATGCGATTATAAATATGAGCCAGATCTTTTTTAAAAGTTGGAAGAAAATGAGATGAGGTTACAGTCATAATGTCCTCCTGTTAAACACTATAATAAACAAACTGATTTTATGCGTCAATATTATTTTTCAGAAAATTTAGACTTGACAAAATATTACCTGTGCTATTAAACTTCAAAGCAGCTTACCCCTAATTTTCTATAAAAATTGGCGATAATCCTCTCAAAAATTTAATAATATCTATCGAATTTTCGTATAGCCTCAAAAATTGGTTTGAGGGTTTCTACTAGGAACCGTAAATTCCTGACTACGAAAAGAGAGTGCTTAATGAGCACATGATCTCTTTTCTGGTTTGGGAATTTTTTATGTTTTTTTAGTCTATTTACAAGAAAAAGCATAATATCTTTATTAAAAAGCAAAAACTTCCAGACATTTACGCCAAATCCGAAGCTGAAAAAAGGGTCTAAATACCCATCCAACTTAATGGGCTACATGGAAGCCATTTCTTAAGGAGGCATTAATTTTGAAAACCATACAATTAAAAGTTAATGGAGCTGTGCACTCCATTTCCTGCCCGCCTGCTAAAAGCCTACTCGATGTCCTCAGGGAGGACCTTGGGCTGACTGCGAGCAAAGAATGCTGCGGGAAAGGCGAATGCGGCTCATGCACTGTACTGATCAATGACGAAGCTGCCTGTTCCTGCATTGTTCTTGCCGGCCAGGCTGACGGACAGGAAATTATTACATGTGAGGGTGTAGGCTTGAATCCAAATCTGGACGCAATTCAAGAATCATTTATTGAAGAAGGCGCCACTCAATGCGGTTACTGTACACCCGGAATTATCGTTTCTGCGAAAGCTTTTTTAAATGGCATTGACCATATTCCGGCTGTGGATGAAATTAAAACAGCTCTTGGCGGCAACCTTTGCCGATGCACAGGCTATACAAAAATTATCAAAGCTGTCCAGACAGCGGCATCCAGAAATAGTTCTGAAAAGGAACCCGTAAAGGGATAATGGGCGGAACAGCCATTCTTCTGGCAGGTGGACTGTCTGCCCGGATGGGGCAGCAAAAAGGAATGCTCCCTTGGCACGGCCAGACATTATTTGAGCACCAGATTGGAACATTGCTTCAATCGCCTTTTTCAAATGTCATCGCTGTAGTGGGATATAGATCCGAAAGATTTGAGCAAATCGCAAAAAATTATCCCGTCAAAGTCGTCAGAAATGATCGCTTTCAAAGCGGCAAATGCACATCCATTATTGCCGGCCTTAAGGCAGCTGACATGGCTGCGGCAAATATTCTAATTGCAGCAGTTGACCAGCCGGCATCACAGCTAACATTAGAACGGCTTTATACGGAACAGATGGGATCAAACAGCTTGATTGCCATTCCTGTCTATCGTGGTAAACACGGTCATCCCATAGTCTTTTCTAGGGTTTTGTTTGACGAGCTACTATCCATTAAGGAAGAAACAAAGGGACTGAGAAGCATTTTTCAAAAATATCGAAATGATGTTAAAGAAGTTCTTGTTGACGATTCCGGAATTCTATTAAATTTAAACACCCCAGAAGACTACAATCGCGCATTAAAAGATTTATAAGGAGGTTTGCATATGCTAGTTTCCAATATAGAAATGTTTTCCCCTTCCTCTCTCTCCGAATGCCTTACTTATCTGTCTCAATCAAGTAAAAAGCATAAACTAATTGCGGGCGGAACAGATGCAGCAGTACGAATGAAAGAAGGAAAATGGCGGCCTGAAATTTGGATTAATATTAAAAACTTAAAAGAATTACGCTATATCGAAGAAAAGGATGGCTGTATCCATATTGGCCCCTTGACCACCCATACTGACATATTGCGTTCAGATTTGTTGAAAAGAAAAGCGGACGTTCTGGTGGAAGCGGCACGAGAAGTTGGGGCCACTCAGATGCAAAATATGGGAACAATTGGGGGCAATATCGGAACAGCTTCCCCTGCAGGAGACACAATCCCAGCTCTTTATGTACTGGGGGCGTTAATTGAAATCAGTTCACTTAATACTAAAAGACTCGTACCGATTGAACAATTTTTCATAGGTCCTGGAAGAACGATCTTAAGAGAAAATGAAATGATTACAGGCATTTTGATTCAGCCGCAGCATCCGAATGAAATAGGGATATTTCAAAAGCTGGGTCCGAGGAAAGCCCAGTCCATCTCAATCGTGAATGTGGCTATTTCCTTAAAGATGATCGAAGGAAAGCATTGCCATGGAGGGAAAATCGCATTTGGCTCTGTCGGTCCTGCAATCATCCGTGCCAAAAAGTGCGAGTCCCTTCTTTCGCAAGGGCCTCTCACAGAAGAACTGATCCAAAATATTGCTAAAGTAGCCTGGAAAGAAGTCTTGCCTATTACAGATGGCAGAGCCACAGCCCTATATCGGCGAGATATGGCAAGTGCGCTCCTGGAAAGAGGACTGTACAGATTGCTGAGGAGGTGGGAAAACCGGTGACCTATAACAATGCAAACCCCGATTCCTTCAAATGGGTTGGAAAAAGAGTCAAAAGAATTGATGCTCCCGAAAAGGTTACAGGTGAACTGAAATATATGACTGATTATCAATTTGACAATATGGTTTGGGGAAAAGTCCTTAGAGCAGAATACCCTCATGCCAAAATTAACAAAATTGATACGGAAGGAGCCCAAAAGCTCCCTGGCGTCATCTGCGTCCTAACCCACAAGGACATCCCGGGCTTTAACGGATTTGGCATCGTAGTGCCCGACCAGCCTGTCCTTTGTTCAAAAGTAGTCCGCTGCACAGGCGACGCTGTGGCCTTGGTTGCTGCAGAAACACTGGAGATTGCGGAACAGGCTCTATCTCTCATCAAAGTGGATTACGAACCGCTGGAGGTTGTTGCAGATGTAGAGTTCGCCATGTCTTCCTCTGCACCTCAGCTTCATCCGGACGGCAATATTCATAGCCATGTAGCCATTAAAAATGGCGACACAAAAAAAGCATTTCAGGTAGCGGATATTATCGTGGAAAATACCTTTTATTCCCCTCGGCAAATGCATGCCTTTATTGAAACAGAAGGCGGATGGGGCGTAATGGATGAACAAGGCTTAATTACGATCCGCTGTCCGGGTCAATATGCATACCGGGACCGAATGCAAATTGCCAGGTCGCTCGCGTATAACCCTGAGCGAATCCGTGTTATTTCAAGCCCTATTGGCGGTGCGTTTGGCGGAAAAGATGAAATTACTGTACAGATCTATCTTGCACTTTTAGCGATGCATACGAACGGAAGACCTGTAAAAATCCATTATAGCCGCGAGGAATCCGTAATTGCAGGAATGAAACGCCATCCTTTTAAAGTCCATATGAAAACCGCTGCCAAAAGGGATGGAACGCTCCTTGCAAATGAAGTCAGGGCAATGGGCGACACCGGTGCTTATGCTTCCCTTGGCGGTGCTGTCATTGCACTTGCTATTGAACATTCCTGCGGCCCCTATAAAATTCCGAATGTAGATCTTGAAGGATTCTGTATTTACACAAACAATGGAATTGCCGGAGCTTTCAGAGGTTTTGGCGTTAATCAAGTATGTATGGGAATCGAAACACATATGGACATGATAGCGGAAAAGCTGGGAATAGATCCAATAGAACTGCGCAAAAAAAATGTTTACCATCAAGGAGAAGTTTCGAGTGTAGGCCATATCGTCAAATCAAGTGTCGGCACATTTAGAACTCTTGAAACTGCTGAAAAATGCGACCTTTGGAAAAACAGAGAAAAATATAAAGCCGAAGCGAGTGAGCCTTGGAAAAAAAGGGGCGTATCCTTGGCAACTTCCTTTCACGGGATTGGAATGGGAATTGGACTGCCAGATTACGGGGCGGCATCCATTGAACTGCTGCCGGATGGAAAGTTTTTGGTGGGGGTTGGCTGTGAAGAAATAGGAGGCGGCAATAGCACGGTTTATGCCCAGGTTGCAGCTGAAATACTCAATTGTGACATTTCAAATATTCAGGTAGTGCAGGGTGACACGTCCCGCACGCTTGATGGAGGCACAGTCACCGCTTCTCGCTCTACCTATACAGGAGGCCGCGCCGTGGCAACTGCTGCCCCCAATATGGTGAAAATGCTGACAGAAACAGCAGGTGAAATGCTTAACCTTCCTTTATCAAAGATAGAGATCGAAACCAATCACCTTTCTGGAGGAGGAGAAAAAATAACCTATCAATCTATTTATCAATACCTTTATGAAAATAGAAGAACCACAAGGGTTGAAGGCCATTTTTATCTTCCAAAGGAAAAAGAAGAAATTGAAGGATCGGGTGGTGCGCCCCATCATTTATACGGGTATTTGACTCATGTGGTATTGGTTGAAGTAGATACACTGACTGGCGAAACAGATGTCCTTCGGGTTGTTTCCATACCCGATGCCGGAAAAGTGATGAATCGCAAGGCCTTGAAGGCCAAACAGAGGGCGGAGCTGTAATGGGGATCGGATATACTTTATATGAAGATATTCTCATCGAGGCAGGCTATCATAAGACCCGTAACTTCACAGATTATATTATTCCAACCATTCGGGAAACTCCTTTAATCGAAACTTTTCCTGTAGAAGAAGCAGAGAGATCAGGTCCTTTTGGAGCTAAAGGAATCGGTGAAGTCGTCATGATCCCGATCATTTCAGCGATTATGTCAGCTATATACGATGCAACAGGTGCAAGAATTTTCCATTTGCCTGCCACTCCTGAACGGGTGTTTAATGCATTAAAGTCTCTTAAGAATCAAAAGACTCAATCTGTAAGGTGATCCTATTGATGAACCCAGATATGTATAAAAAACTAGAAGATACGATACATTACCGCAAAGATATATTCCTGCTGACAATAACCGATCATTCTGACAGCAGGCTAATTGGATCCAAGGCTTTGCTTCACACAGACGGAAAATTATATACCCATTCCCCCCTCCCAGCTGACTTGAAGTCTAAATTAATTGATAGCTGCCATAAATTCATCACAAAAAAACAATCCGGTACAGTCAGGTTTTTTTGCCGCAACGAAATGGTAGAATGCTTTGCAGAATATTTTCCTGCCCCCCTTCATCTCATTGTTGCGGGTGCAGGACATGTTTGTGAACCGATTGCCAAGATGGGGAAAATGCTGGGCTTCTATGTAACCGTCATTGATGACCGGCCAGAATTTGCAAATCGGAGCCGCTTTCCCGATATAGATGATGTTGTCTGCGAATCGTATATAACTTATTTTCGAAATGCACAAATTACAGATAAAACCTATATCCTCCTTATAACAAGAGGTCATAAATTTGATGTTTTAAGCTTGACTGAATTATTGAACCGCGGAGAAAATCCTGCTTATATCGGCATGATCGGCAGCAGGAGGAGAATATCCGGTGTGTTTCAAGAAATTAGGAAGGATTATCCAACTGAAAATTTTGAACACCTGTATACACCTGTAGGATTGGATATCGGGGCTGAAACGCCTGCTGAGATTGCTGTCAGTGTAATGGCTGAAATTTTAAAAGTAAAAAACCAAAAATCCGGCTACTCGTTAAGTGAGAAAATCAAAGAACAAGCCAAAAAAGGATTTCGTGAGGGGGCTGGCACTTGGAACAAATACACCTTATAAAGCGTTCAGTTGAAATTATGAAAGGAGGTGATAAAGCTGCACTGGCCACCATTATACGCACAAAGGGATCTACACCGCGGAAAGCCGGCAGTAAAATGATCGTTTATGATAGCGGGAGAATTGAGGGTACCATTGGCGGGGGCTGCGGGGAAGCCGAAGTCATCGAAAAAGCGCTTGAAGTGATTAAAATGAATAGGCACAGCCAGCTGCAGATCGATCTCACTAAAGGTCTTTTTTATGAAGATGGCGGGATATGTGGCGGAATCATGGATGTATTTATTGAACCATTGTAATTTTGGATTCTGGCAAATGCGAGAAATTTATTTTCGCTGATAAAAATGAAAATTCACTGTATATTTATTTTTTTATGGATAAATTGGGAATTTAGCGGTTATTTCGATATTATCAGAAAATAAGGTTTTATTTTATCAGGTAGATTAAAGCAATTTTTCACATTTTTCACTGTTCCAGCTTATTTGCACTAGGACTTGTTGACCTTGGAATGCAAATTTGAGCAAGGAGTGATCTTATAATGTCAAGTATTGAGAAAAACTTAGGATCCGGTCTTCCTCCAGCTTCTCAAGCGGGCGTTTTGGAAAAGCTTTTTAAGCTGTCTGAGCGGAAAACGAATGTTAAAACGGAAATTCTGGCAGGCATTACTTCTTTTATGACGATGAGCTATATCATTTTTGTCAATCCGGCTATATTGGCTGATGCGGGTATACCTAAGGAAGCCGCGTTGGCAGCAACCATTTATGCAAGTGTATTCTGTACTCTCTTAATGGCGCTTTGGGCAAACTTTCCTGTCGCGGTTGCCCCTGGAATGGGGTTAAATGCATTTTTCGCCTATACGGTCGTTCTTGGCCAAGGGCTTTCCTGGCAGACCGCTTTAGGAGCGGTATTTATATCAGGTGTTGTATTCCTCACCCTGACTGTAACCGGTGTACGGCAAAAAATAGTTGACGGTGTCCCAAGTGTAATGAAGTCAGCCATTGGCGTAGGAATCGGTTTATTCATTGCCTTTATTGGCTTAAAAAATGCTGAGCTTGTTGTTGCCAATGAAGCCACTTTTGTTGGACTCGGAGACATTACAAGCACTGGCCCTCTTCTTGCGATCTTCGGTTTGATTACGTCTGCCATCTTAATGGCTAAAAAAGTGAAGGGTGCCCTTTTAATCAGCATTTTAGGCACCAGTATACTAGCGATGATTGTAGGTTTTATTGCCTACCCAAAAGCGATAAGTGATATAGCTTCACTCTCATTGCCAAGCATGTCAGAAACGTTTTTGGCAATGGACATTATGGGAGCGGTGCAATACGGTATTATTTCAGTCATTTTCTCCTTTACGATTGTAGAATTATTCGATAATTTAGCAACATTGATCGGTTTATCCCAAAAAGCCGGACTAACAGATGAAAACGGCAAAATTGAAAATCTTGACCGCGCTCTTCAGGCTGATGCCGTCGGAACTATGGCAAGTGCCACTTTTGGAAGTACGGCGCTAAACGCATATGTGGAAAACGCTACCGGGATTTCAGAAGGAGGACGTACTGGTCTTACCGCCCTAACAGTAGGTGCGCTATTTTTCCTTTCACTGATCTTCGCTCCGCTAATCTATTTCATTCCATCCGTAGCTACTGCACCTATCCTTATACTCGTCGGAGCTTTAATGCTTAGTGAAATTAAGCATATCGGCTTTGATGATTTTACCGATGTTATTCCGGTATTTTTAACAATCGTCCTAATGCCATTAACCTTCAGTATTGCACAAGGCCTTGCTTTTGGTTTTATCTCTTATACGCTTTTAAAGCTTCTAACCGGAAAGCGGGACCAAATTCACTGGATCATGTATTTCGTAAGCATTGCTTTTATTATCAACTTTATGATGGGCGGCCATTAAGAAGAAAAAACAGAACGCCACTTCCTGTGAGGAAAAAAGAAGGCAGCTTACAGCTCTTTCTGGCAGCCTGCTAGATGTTTCAATTATAGATTAAGAATATTATTATTTTTTATTCGGTTAACGGAAGGAGTTAAAAATGAAACCTACCATTGAGGCATTAAGAAGAAGAATTGACGTGGCAACCAAAAGGACTCCTGCCGATCTGGTTGTTAAAAATGGAAAAGTCGTAAATATTTTTACCAGGGAAATCCTTCATGAAGATATCGCGATTGTAGATGGCTTTATAGCAGGACTGGGTGATTATGAAGGATTCGAAACCATTGATGCAGAGGGAAGCTATATTGTCCCCGGCTTCATTGATGGCCACGTTCATATAGAATCTGCCATGGTCACCCCTGCTGAATTCAGCAACGTCGTTCTTCCGCATGGAGTAACAACCGTCATCGCGGATCCTCACGAAATAGCAAACGTCAGCGGATCTTCAGGCATAGATTTCCTGCTGGAATCATCAGAAGATATTCCTTTAGATGTCTATTTCATGCTCCCTTCCTGTGTGCCTGCAACTCCATTTGAAAATGCCGGTGCCGAACTCACCGATCATGACCTTGAACAGTTTTATACTCATCCTAGGGTTATCGGCCTTGGTGAAGTAATGGATTATCCTGCTGTTATGGAAAAACGTGAAGAAATGCTTAAAAAGCTGGAACGTGCGGGCAGGAAAGGCAAATTCATAGACGGGCATGCTGCCGGGCTGAATGCAGATGGAATCAATGTATACATGTCAGCCGGCATTCGAACAGATCATGAATGCATTCATGCAGAAGAAGCTCTGGATCGTCTCCGCAGAGGGATGTATGTAATGCTAAGAGAAGGATCTGCTGCCAGAGACTTGATTTCACTTTTGAAAGCTGTCAATGAACAAAATGCTCGCCGCTGCTTATTTGTAACTGATGACAAACATCTCGATGATTTAATGAATGAAGGAAGTATCGATCATAATGTAAGAATGGCCATCAACCAGGGAATCGATCCGATTCTTGCGATCCAGATGGCTACCCTTAACGCAGCAGAATGTTTCGGACTCAAGCATAAAGGAGCTATTGCTCCCGGTTATGAAGCAGACCTCGTGTTTTTAAGCGACTTGAACACGGTTCAAATCAATAAGGTATATAAAAGCGGAAAGCTTGCTGCTGAAAGCGGCTCCTGTAAATCCTCTTCAAAGTGCAGTGCTGCTCCAGCCCCTTCTATTGTTGACAGTGTCAAGATGAACAGTATAAAAATAGAAGATTTACAAATAGCGACAGGAACTGGAAGTGTCAATATAATTGGGATCATACCCAACAGTATTGTGACCAGGCATCTAGTGGAAAAACCGGACAGCGTTGTCGGTTTCTTCGTGCCAAATCCTGAGAAAGATCTGTTGAAGTTAGCCGTAATTGAAAGGCACCATCATACAGGCAACATAGGGCTTGGGATTATTAAGGGCCTTGGAATAAAAAAAGGGGCGATCGCTTCAACTGTGGCACATGATTCACATAATATTGTCGCTGCAGGTACTTCAGACGAAGATTTGCTCCTTGCGATTAACCACACGGCTGAAATGAAAGGCGGCCTGGCAGTAGTCCAGGATGGCCAGGTTACAGCTGAACTGGCCCTCCCTATTGCAGGCCTAATGACCAATCAGAATTCAGCCTTTATTTACGAAAAGCTGACAGAATTAAACCAGGCCTTGCGTAAAGTTGGCTGCAGCATGCTATTCAATCCTTTTCTGACACTATCTTTTTTGGCCCTCCCAGTTATCCCTGATCTTAAGCTCACTGATAAAGGTTTATTCTCTGTGAATACATTTCAGCATATTTCTGTTTACGAATAAGAAACACACATGATTCAATTACTCACACCCCCGTATGAAAATATTCATCCGGGGTTTTTGTTTTTT
>NZ_BRVM01000019.1 GCF_026011715.1 Cytobacillus sp. NCCP-133
CAAACTCTCCATATAAGAGTTGATTAAGCTCGGTTTGTCTTTTCAAAAAAGACTAAAGAATTAACGTTGACGTTTTTGTTCGTTCAGTTTTCAAAGATCAATCTGCCGCTTAAGCGACTTTATTAATATATCACTTATAGACTTAAACGTCAACAACTTTTTTGAGTTGTTTTTGTTTGTCGTCATCAGCGACGTTTACTAATATACCAAGATACCATTTATAAGTCAACAGTTATTTATAACTTTATTAAGTGAAATGAGCATATCAACCTTTTTGTTCTCGTTGATTGCGCGGACGCATGTATTTTAAACAATCTGATGGTGTTGCCACACGCTGGAATAATGAAAATAAAATTTGATATCTTTCTTCCATAGCTCTTTTTACAATATGGTCGATTCGATCGTCCATTAAATCGAATGAGATTTCATCCATCTCACGCTTAATAAGATACTCCATTTCTTTTACTTCTTTTTGGTTTATAAGCATACCTTTCATATCCATTGCCCCCTGATTATTTAATATGCTTTATTAGCTTGTCCTCCGCTCTTACTACAAGCACTCAGACAATCCCTAAGCGTTTGCTTGATCTTACTTTGCCAAACACTGTGCGCAGACATTTAGCCAGCACCTGCAAATAAAATCCGCCAAAAGAAAAGTGAATGGTTTTCAAGGATCTTGTTCGATCCCAAAAACCATCATATTGCAAAAGTCTATATTAAGCTTTAACAATATTTTACGTTTTATGTTCCTGTAGTATTTTTCCATTTATGTTTTTTTATGAATTAAAATTTTACTCATGTATAAGACAAGTTGAGCATAGGTATAAGACAAGGAATGTATCGGACGAGGTGAATGAGATTATGAACTTTTTTTATGTGCTAAATGGGAAATCGTTAAAGCAAATATCGTTAGTCGTAATTGCAGCATTTTTTACTGCTTGGTTCCTCTACATGGAGAACATTGTCCATATGCCTGCATTTTCAGCAAAAGACGGCCCAAAGGCAGTTTACAAAGGTGAAAAAGATTTAGCCATCACCTTTAATATTGGATGGGGGGATGTCAAAGCAGAACCAATTCTTGAAATTCTCAAAAAAAAAGGCGTAAAGTCTGCGACATTTTTCCTTGCTGGTTCCTGGGCGGAGCGCCATCCGGATTTAGTGGCCAGAATTGTGAAAGAGGGATACGAAATTGGAATATTGGGCTACGGTTATGAGGATTATACTGAGCTTGAAGAGGATAAAATCAGGCGTGACCTTGCAAAGGCACAAGAAGCTTTTAGAAAGCTAAATATTAAAGATATTAAGCTGGTTCGTGCCCCAACCGGACATTTTGATCAAAAAACCTTAAAGGCTGCCGAAAGAATGGGGTATACGGTTGTTCATTGGAGTGTTGATTCAAAAGATTGGACCAACCCAGGGGTTCAGACAATAGTTAAAAATGTTGCTAGGGCTAAAAATGGAGATATTATTTTGCTTCATGCATCAGATTCGGCCAAACAAACAGCAAAAGCCCTTCCGCTCATTTTAGATGATGTAAAAGCTAAAGGCCTAAAGCTTGTGTCCGTTTCGGAAATGATTGCCAATGCTGACACTAAGACAAATGAAATTAAGTGAAACATTATCAAAAGGGTAGCTCTCCCGCCCTGCTGATGGTTAGCCGAAACAAGCAAGTTTTACAATCTGTTGATTTCCTCTTTAATATGGGATTGCTGCTGCCGTTAACCCAGGATAAAGCAAACAAAAGCCACCCATTATTTGGATGGCTTTTTAGCTATTGCGCTTCTCTGTTTTTGAGAGTCTTTATTTAGTTTATGAAGAATAAGCAGCTGATAGGTGTTGCAAGCTAATAACGGGATCAACATTAAGTAAAGCCAGCTTTTTTCATTGACTCTTAAGACCGGCACCCACTCAATGGCTGTAACTGCAACCATAAAAAAGACAGCCGGAATAAACGCATGCTGATTCGTTTGCTTTACCTTAATTGCTGCAACTACAAGTCCGACTATAAGAAGAAAAAACGCAATGCTAAAGTACGGGAAGAGACTGTCTCCCTCATTAGCGAAAGCTTTATACCGAAAATAAACTAAATCAAACAGTGCAAATAATATAAGCACAATCTGGATTGGGTTCCACAAGCCTTTAAAAATCCCCAAACCAAAACGGTGTACAGTTAAATAAGCAAAAAATCCCATTTGGCTTACAATACTAAAAATTAAGCCGACACCTACAAGCCAGAATAACACTGACAGAATTTCAAGAATATCAAAGTCAGCAAAGATAGGTGCAAATTCATCCCAACGAACAATAAATCCTACAACTCCAGTCGTAAAACCTCCAACCAAGAGAGTGGATATAAAAAGCTTTACCCAATTGCGGCTAGTCAATTTATTTTTCCCCCATAATAAAAAAATTCATACCTTATGATTGTACCAACCAAAGTTTGAAAAATCTAGGCATTGTATTTCCACCGCATAATATTTGCTGATTTTCTTCATTCTAAAGGTAAGGATATCTCTGAAAGGAGCCTCACTATGCTAAAAAAATTCCGTTTGCTCCTGCCATTTGCAATTGTGCTTTTCATTTCAGGCTGCGGACAAGGTGAATCCGGCGGCCAAATGGATTATGAGCAGACTAAAAAAATGGTTGTAGATATATTAAAAACAGACGATGGAAAAAAGGCAATTGAAGAGTTGATGGCAGATGATAAAATGAAAGAAAAACTTGTCATGGACCAAAAAGTTGTAGCTGAGACAATTGAGAAAACACTAACTTCTGAAAAAGGAACTGAGTTTTGGAAAAAGTCTTTTGAAGATCCAAAATTCGCCGAAAGCATGGCAAAAAGCATGCAAAAAGAAAATGAACAGCTTTTGAAAGACTTGATGAAAGATCCTGAATATCGGGGTATGATGATCGAAGTCCTAAAAGATCCAGAACTTGAAAAAGAAGTAACCAATGTCCTTAAAAGCAAGGAATATCGTGAACACCTAAAGAAAGTAATGACTGAAACCTTCGAAAGCCCACTTTTTAAAGCGAAAATTCAAGACATCCTTCTTAAAGCTGCAGAAGATGTTAAAAGCGGCGAACAGCAAGGAGGAGGAGAAGGCGGCGATGACAGCGGTGGCGGCGGCCAAGGTCAAGACCAAGGCGGTGACGGCGGTGGCGGTGGCGGTGGCGCTTAATATTAAATGAAAATGAAAACCTCTTCCAGTTCGGAAGAGGTTTCTTTATTACTTGCTTTCAACAGCTTGTATTACTTTACGTGCAATATCCGTATATATTTGTCCAAGTTTATGCTCTTCCTCATAAATAGATGGTGCAAAATCTTCTTCATTCCAATCAGGCTGCTGAAGCGGCAGCTGTCCTAGCACTTCTGTTCTTAGTTCATCAGCCAGCTTTTCACCGCCGCCTTGGCCAAAGACATGCTCTCTCTCGCCTGTTAGTTTGCTTTCAAAATATGCCATGTTTTCAATAACACCTAAAATTTCATGTTCTGTACGAAGTGCCATTGCTCCTGCACGAGCGGCAACAAATGCTGCAGTCGGATGTGGAGTTGTGACCACGATCTCTTTAGAGGAAGGCAGCATTGTATGTACATCCAACGCAACATCGCCAGTTCCTGGAGGCAAATCAAGAAGCAAATAATCCAATTCGCCCCACTCCACTTCATTAAAGAAGCTGTTCAGCATTTTGCCTAGCATAGGTCCTCTCCAGATAATAGGTGCATTATCTTCAACAAAAAACCCCATCGAAATGACTTTGACACCAAAGCGTTCTACTGGCAGGATTCTTTCTCCCCTGACAACAGGACGCTTTGTAATCCCCATCATATCCGGAACACTGAATCCATAGATATCAGCATCAATTAAGCCAACCTTTTTGCCTAGCCTTGCAAGCGATACAGCAAGGTTTACAGAAACAGTAGATTTCCCAACTCCGCCTTTTCCACTTGCAATCGCAATAAACTCAGTTTTATTCCCAGGAGAAAGGAGACCTTTATCTTCTCCCACAGATGCCTCTTTGTATTGTGAAAGCACTTCTTCAGGAAGCTCACTGAAGCGAATGCCGACTGTTTCTGCTCCAGCTTCTTTTAAAAGGTTCACAATTTGAGTCTGTAGCTGAAGCTGTTCAGCTGTCCCTGTTTTAGCAACTTGAATCTTTACGCTGACATGGTTCTTTTCTTCTTTAATTTTAATTTCTTCAATGGCATTTAGTTCGCCCAAAGTTTTATATAAAAATGGTTCCTGTAATCCGCTTAAAACTTCACTAACTCTCTGTTCCGTTAACATCTTTGCACCCGCCTTTTGTATTCATTTCCATTTCAGTATAACATATTGAATATTCTTTACTGTTAATTCTATCACATCCCATTTTTTATCACTTTTCCCCCGTTTCTCAACCTTATATCAGAGTGTTAAATTCATCTGAAGCTTCCGCAAAAAAGATGCCTTGTCAGCATCTTTTTACTCCCATGTCTCTGTTAGTTCTTTCTCATTCGTATAATAGCGCAAGATTCCGTTATAAATGGACGCAGCAATTTTATCCTGATATTCATCATTTTTCAGGTTGGCTCTTTCTCCCGGATTCGACAAAAATCCAACTTCCACTAAAACGCCTGGTTTCTTGGCATATTTTAAAATAAACACATTGTTTAATGGTTTCGAATTACGCTTGGTATTTTCAAGGTTGCGGCGCAGCTCGTCCTGTATAAATTTAGCAGCCCTTGCATTCTCCTTGATACCCGGGGCATAGAAGGTCTGGGCACCCCTCCAGCGTGGAGAAGGAATAGAATTCAAATGAATACTTACATAAAATTCAGCGTCGGAAGTATTGATCATTTCCAGCCGCTTTTTAAGATCCTCCACTTTTCTTCTGCTATAGCCTCTGGTGCCCTCAGATGCAAGATCCCTGTCATTCTCTCTTGTCATAATGACAAGAGCCCCCTGCTCCTGAAGATAATCCCTTACCTTTAAAGAGACATCAAGGGCGATATCTTTCTCAAGAGTACCTTGATCACCAGCACCCCCATCCGGTCCTCCATGACCCGGATCAAGCAAGATAATCTTACCTGTTAAAGGCAGGTTCCACGATTCCCAGGAATCATCATTAGAAAAATCATACTGCAAAATGAGAAAAAGGACGATAAGCCCGATCGCAAAACCGCCTATTTTAAATTTTTTCTTCATTTGTCCCATTCAGTCCCTCCTGCTTATCCTCATTTCAATATATGGGACAAGAAGGGATTCTAGAACTTAGAAATAAGGACAGCTCAGCCTTACGCAGGTTTAACAGAAGGGATCAATGGAGACGGAGTTTCCGTCTTCTTTCCCCTTTATTAAACCCCTCTGACCACCAGCTGTTTACATATTGCTCACACCTATAATAAAGGGATTCACTCATGATGGCCTCCGAACCATGGCCCCAGTATAAAAAAAAGTTATATAATGTATCGACCAAATGCTTATGTTCCTTTTCGCATCTTGGTTTGACTTGTTCCATGGATTCGCCATAGTATCCAAAACGGCTAAAGGTAGCGCCAAGCAAATACGCTTCTATCGCTACATCATAACAGGCCTCTTCAATTCCGGAATTCATCATGAGCCCTGTAACAAACCTGGATGACCCAAAGAATTGCTGAACTCTTTCTTTTAGAACTTTTATTGAAATTTCCCGAAGGACTGATTTTTCATATTTAATTTGCTTTTCTCTTTTTTTCTCTTTGAACGTCGTTATGACAGTCACTTCTTTTTCACCCCTTGAAGATAGTCTTTATCTGCCGCAGGGTAGAAATACAAAAAGCATTCACGATTCGGCTGCCAATTTTTTATGTAAAAAGAAGCCCTAGCCTTAAGCTAGAGCTACTCTTTTCCTTATCGGATTTGTCCCTCTCCGGACATAAGATATTTACGGGTAGTAAGCGCTGGAAGCCCCATTGGTCCTCTCGCATGAAGCTTTTGAGTTGAAATTCCAATTTCAGCGCCAAAGCCTAACGCTCCTCCATCTGTAAACCTTGTCGATGCATTATGGTAAAGTGCTGCAGCGTCCACTAACTTCATAAACTTCTTTGCAGTCTCTGTGTTTTCAGTGATAATTGTTTCAGAATGCTTTGTGCCATATTCATCAATATGATCAATCGCATCTTCAATGCTGCCGACCGTTTTAACAGCCAAATCTAAGCTAAGATATTCATTCGCCCAATCATTTTCATCCGCTGGCTGTACATCAGGAAGGGCAGCCGCTGCTGACTCATCGCCATGGACAGCAACGCCATGCTTTTTAAGGGCTTCTGCTAGCAGCTCCTTATGCTCGTTAAGCCAAGCTTCGTGTACAATTAGCGTTTCTGCAGCATTGCAGACAGCAGGACGGTCTGTTTTTGCATTGATAAGGATATTGATTGCCTTCTCTGTGTCTGCTTCCTTATCAACGTAAATATGGCAATTTCCCACGCCCGTTTCCAGCACAGGAACTGTTGCATTTTCAACGACCGCCTTAATTAAAGACGCTCCTCCCCGAGGGATCAATACATCGATATGCTCTTTCATGGTGAATAGCTGCTGTGTAGCTTCTCTGTCTACCGTATCGATGAATTGAACTGCATCCTTTGGTATCTTTGTTTTTTCCAGTGCTTTATGAATAATCTCCACAATTGCTTTATTTGAATATAGAGCAGAAGATCCGCCTTTCAGCACAATAGCATTTCCTGATTTTAAGGCAAGGCCGGCTGCATCCGCAGTTACATTCGGGCGCGCTTCGTAAATCATGCCTATAACGCCCAGCGGTACTCTTACCTCTTCTACTTTCAAACCATTATCTAGCGTCCACCCGGACATAACATCCCCAATTGGGTCTTGAAGTTCTGCAACATTGCGAAGTCCTTCTGCAAAATCAAATATCCGATCTTTATTTAGAGCAAGACGATCCATAAAGGCCGGCTCAAACCCTTTTTCTTCTCCATTTTTCAAATCATTTAGATTTGCTGCAATAATCGATTCGTATCCCGCTTCCAAAGCATCCGCTATAGTGTGGAGTGCTTCATTCTTCTCTTCTGTAGTCAATATACTTAATGTTTTGGCAGCCTTTTTTGCCTTTTTTGCCTGTTCTTCTACTATATTTGTCTTTACTGCTGCTGCAGTAGTCATTGAATCCCTCCTATTGTATCTACATTAAACAAGTGCCGGCAGCTTAAAATCCCGTGAACAAACAATCGTTTCTTGTGCAATGGCCGGTTCAAGTTCGTTTTCATCTGCTACAGCTTCATTTAACTGTTCATCGGAGTAATTGATCCTGCCGAGCCCAATTTCTATTCCATTTTCATCAAAGATGCGGACAACCGCACCGTCCTTAAATCGACCTTTAACATCCTGTATATCAGAACGATATACATTTTCATTTTTATCAATAATGGCAGTTTTGGCATTAGAGTTAATTGTCACTTTGCCTTCTGGACCTGAATGGAAAGCGATCCACTGCCTTTGATTATCGAGGTTGAATGCATCAGGCTCCTGTTCAAAATAAGTTCCTTTTGCCGTACCTTCTACAGCATCCATTAAGATATTCTCGGTTCCCGCCTTTCCTAAAAAAGAATCAATTCCTGCTGCCATCGCAATTTTCACAGCCTGGATTTTGGATTTCATGCCGCCTGTTCCAACAGCACTTCCTGATCCTCCAGCAGCCGCCTCTATTTCCGGTGTAATGGAATGAACGTTTTCCAAAAGCATTGCATTTGGATTATCATTCGGATTGCTGTCATAAAGGCCATCAATATCCGATAAAATGATAAGGAAATCGGCATCAATCAAGCCCGCAACTTTGGCAGCAAGTGTATCATTGTCCCCAAATCTTAACCGGTCGACTGTTACCGTATCATTTTCATTGATAATTGGAATGATTCCGCGCTCCAATAATACATTCATCGTGTTATGCATATTTCCATAACGTTTTTCATCAGAGAAGTCACTTCTTGTAATTAAAATCTGTGAAGCCACGTATCCGTGAGACAAAAAGAGTTCTGAATAAGATTCCATTAATAGTCCCTGGCCAATTGAAGCTGCAGCCTGTTTTTCTGAAAGGGATGATGGCCGGTCAATGCACCCGAGTTTGCGATAGCCCGCTGCAACTGCTCCTGATGAAACGACAGCTGTTTCATACCCAGCATCCTTCAATGCCACAATTTGATCCGCAAGATTTTCAAGCTTCCTGCGGCTGATCTCGCCATGCATGCTTGTTAATGAGCTGCTTCCAATCTTAATAACAACTCTTTTTATCTGTTTTTCTTTTCTAAACATCTAATACCTCCTGTGATTTTTTGCTGCCTTTTATCGTTAGGAAGTGACAAGAGCACCTTCCAATTCCTCGCTTATTTCCTTCGAACGTTTCGCCGCATGCTCGACTGCCTGCGAAATGGCTTCTCCACCCTTGTATTTTCTAAGCGCCTCCAGCCCAGATGCCGTAGTGCCGTTTGGTGAAGTTACTTTCTCCCTTAGTGAAGTCGGTGCCTCTTCCTTTTCCAGTACCATCTTGGCCGCGCCAAAAATAGTTTGGGCAACGATCTTTCGAACCGTTTCTTGATCCATGCCTTTTTCTACTCCCACCCGCTCCATGTTTTCCATCAAATAATAGAAGTAGGCAGGGCCGCTCCCCGCTAATCCAGTAAATACATCCATCTGGTCTTCATCGATGATATATACCTCACCCATGCATTCAAGCAGTTCCTTAACCAATTCAACATTGGCCATGCTCGTATTCTTGCCAGCCACGACAGCCGTAGCCGACTCCTGAATCATGCTCGAAGTGTTTGGCATAACGCGGACAACCTGCTGTCCTGTATTCAAATGCTCTTCCATAAACTCGGTTGTTATGCCTGCTAAAACAGAAAGGATCACCTGGTTGGGCTTCATTTTGTCTTTAATAGAACGCAGAGCCTCTTCTGCTCCCTTTGGCTTCATGGCTAAAATGAATAAATCGATTTTTTCAAATGGCAGCTCGCTCTGCGGCATCGTATTCACATCGTATTTAGCTCGAATTTCATCAAGTCTGAAAGCATTGCTCTTGTTAGTGACATAAACCTGATCTGCGGGCATTCTTTCAGCTGTAATCACCCCTGAGATCATTGACTCTGCCATTGAACCGGCCCCTAAAAAAGCAATCATTTTATTTTCTAACATACACATCCTCCTTCGATGATTAATCTGTTCGTAAAACCGTTCATTCTTTCAACGTTATTTATCGTAACATGCCGAGATTCATATTCAAGGATATATCGGCAAGTCAGCAGGATAAGGCCGAGATAGTTAATGAAAACGCTAACATTAATATCTAAGCATCCTCTTAGACTCTCTCAGGCTGAATAATCCTTTCTGAAGCCGATATTTGCAGAAATATAATTTTCCATTTTATGCATAGGGGCTTTACCCGACAAGAACCAACAGGAAGCATATGATAAATCACTGAACAAATACCCAGCAGCTTCCTTTCATGTGTCTCCCCCAATTTCACTCTTCACTGCCTGTAAAGAAGGTGGCTCCATAAAAAGCTCCCCGTTTAACATTAAATGACGAACTCTAATGGATTTATCAGCCGGCTGAAAGGTTGTTCTTTAACCTTTTGGACAAATTGAAAGAAATAGTGAGGCGACTCCCCAGAGACAACAAGCATAAGTCGATCCCTGTAAGAAGGTGTTTATTCCTTCTGGAAGGGAACGGCCTAGACCGAGAGTCACAAGAAACCGAAACTAGACACGCTCATGACCCGAAAACGGGTTGCGCCTGGAGCTAGACAGTTATCTAAGTTCAAAAGGATATAAATTCTGATATTATAAAAAAAGGCTATTTTCGCAAAGGTGTTGCTCACAAATTAATTTTACTAACTGAGTTGATTGGGGCGGAAGGCACTTGATCCTCGAAAATGCTGACGCATTTCCTTCGTGCGTGTTCATTCGAGGAAGCTTATTCAATGTCCTGCGGGAAGAGAGGGGGCGGGAGACCCCACAGGCGTGAAACGCCGAGGAGGCTTCCGTTCCTCCCCGCGGAAAGCAAGTGACTGGAGCGGAAATCAACGGGCAAGCTTTATAGTCCAAAAACAACAATCTATACGAAAAGAGCCTAAAAAAAAGACCCCCAACCAATAGTTGAGAGTCTTTGAAACGCTGATAATTAACGCTTTGAGAACTGAGGTGCACGACGAGCACCTTTAAGACCGTATTTCTTACGTTCTTTCATACGTGCGTCACGAGTTAATAGTCCTGCGCGCTTAAGTGTTGGACGGAATTCTGGATCAGCTTGAAGCAGTGCACGAGCGATACCGTGGCGGATTGCGCCAGCTTGACCAGTGTATCCACCGCCGTTTACATTTACAAGAATGTCGTAGCTGTTAAGTGTTTCAGTAGCTACAAGCGGCTGTTTTACAACTTCACGCAAAGCTGCAAAAGGAATGTAATCTGTGATTTCACGACCATTGATGATGATTTTACCGTCGCCTGGAACTAAACGAACACGTGCAACGGAGCTCTTACGACGACCAGTACCAATATATTGAACCTGTGCCAAGTTAATAACCTCCCTAAAAATTATCCACGAAGTTCGTAAACTTCAGGTTGTTGTGCTTGGTGCTTATGTTCGCTACCAGCATATACGTGTAATTTTTTGAACATTTGACGACCAAGAGAGTTCTTTGGAAGCATGCCTTTGATTGCAAGCTCAAGCATTCTCTCAGGGTAGTTTGTACGCATTTCAAGAGCAGTTCTTGTCTTTAGACCACCTGGGTGCATGCTATGACGGTAGTAGATCTTGTCAGTAAGCTTTTTCCCAGTAAGTTCGATTTTTGAAGCGTTAATAAGAATTACATGATCACCAGTATCAACATGTGGTGTATAAGTTGGTTTATGTTTACCACGTAGGATTGATGCTACTTCACTAGCAAGACGACCAAGAGTTTTGCCTTCAGCATCAATCACGTACCATTTACGTTCGATATTGTTTGAATTCGCCATAAACGTTGTACGCATCAGTTTCCCTCCTAATAAATCCATCATAATCATTTTGGTTTAATATATTCGACACAATAAGTTCCGGGGCTTATCGTGGTTTTAATAATAATACCATATGCTATATTATAACTTTGACAGTCCAATGTCAAGGGAATGTTACACCTGGTTTAGTTGTTTTAAGATCTTTTTTATAAAGAATCTGGCTTTACAACGCGTCCCGGTGGTTCCTCGCTGTTTTTTTACCAAAATTTTAATAAAAAACTTTCCACAAATATAAGCCTTGCGGAGGTGCTGTTTTCCCTGCTGCGGATCTATTTTTCTCCTTAATTACAAAGGGCATGGAATAAGGGTCTCTTTCTCCGATGCCAACTTCAAGGAGTGTACCGGCTAGAATCCGGACCATGTTGTATAAAAATCCAGTTCCTTTAAAACAGAAGATGAGCATATCTTCTTCTTCAAGAACATTTATCCCCTGAATTTCTCTTACCTTATCTTCGACTTCTGTTTTTGCTGAACAAAAACTGGTGAAATCATGTGTCCCTATTAAATCTGCTGTTGCTCTTTTTATAGACTCTAAATTTACGGAAAAGGGATATTGATAAGCATAATGCCGCTTAAACGGATCTCTCCTGGGCGATAAATGGACAAAATATCGATATTCCTTCCCTTTGGCATCAAAGCGAACATGGAAGTCACTTGCAGCTCTTTCTGTGCCTATGATTGCCACATCACCCGGCAGCATGGAATTTAAGGCAAGCTCCCATTTTTCAAGAGGAATATTGAGAGGCGAATCGAAATGAATCGCCTGACCCCTTGCATGGACACCCGCATCCGTTCTGCCGGAAGCTATAACCTTTATGTCTTCTCCTTTGTGAAGCTTCTTTAAAGCCCGCTCCAGCTCTCCTTGAACAGTCCGCTTATAGGGCTGGATCTGATAGCCGGCAAAATGGGTGCCATCATACGTAACAGTACATTTAAACCTTTGCATCACTCAGCTCCATCATATCCTCAGCAAAACTAATACCAGTGTCAATGCGGCAAGGACGGCAATCATTCCAGTATCCTTTAGGCCCCAGCTTAGCTGCCTGTATTTCGTTCTTCCTTCTCCACCCCGGTAACCGCGTGCTTCCATCGCTACAGCAAGTTCCTCAGCCCGTTTAAAAGAACTGACAAACAAAGGGATGAGCAGCGGGATAATCGCTTTAACCCGCTCTTTAATTGGCCCGCTTGTAAAATCGACTCCCCTTGCCGTCTGCGCTTTCATGATCTTATCTGTTTCCTGCATCAGAGTAGGGATAAACCTGAGAGAAATAGACATCATCAGAGCCAGCTCATGAACTGGGAATTTAACTTTATTCAAGGGGGCAAGCAAGCTTTCAAGTCCATCTGTTATTTCAATCGGAGTTGTTGTCAATGTCAAAATGGAAGTCATCAGGATGAGCAGGAAGAAGCGCAAAGAAATAAAAACCCCTTGTCTAAAGCCTTCCTCATAAATGGTTAACCAGCCAAATTGAAAAATGACTTCTCCTTCTTTCGTCAAGAACAAGTGCAGAAATAAAGTAAAAACAACAAGGAGAAGGACAGGCTTCAACCCTGTATATATAAATCTAAATGGTACTTTTGACAAGCCAATCATAAAAAGAGTATAAATCGTTAACAAGCCATAACTTAGCATATTATTTGCAAGGAATACGATGCAAACAAATAAAAAGATAAGAATTAGCTTTGAGCGGGGATCCATCCGGTGAATGACAGAGTCAGCAGGAACATAGCGTCCAAAAATCATCTTGTCCATCATTTCACAGCACCCCTTTTCACTATAGAAGCAACCTCTTCAGCCAGCTCCTCCATTGTTAAGCATGTTTTAGAGAAACGGGTATTGAATGATCTTTCTATTTTCTGCTGAAAACGAACAACCTCCGGAACATCTAAGCCAAGCTTGAGCAGTCCCTCTGGTGAAGAAAAGATTTCTTTAGGGGTTCCCTTCTCATACACTTCTCCATTATGCATAATGACGATCTGGTCAGCAAAACGGGAGGCATCCTCCATGCTATGCGTTACCAGCACAGTTGAAAGTCCCCTCGTTTGATGCAAAGCATAGAACATATCCATAATCTCTTTTCTGCCGCGGGGATCAAGGCCTGCAGTCGGCTCGTCCAAAACAATAACATCTGGTTCCATAGCAAGCACGCCAGCAATCGCAACACGCCTCATTTGACCGCCTGATAAATCAAACGGTGATTTGTTCAAGATTTCTTCTGGAAGTCCCACTTGCTGGATTACAGTTTTTGCTCTTTTTTTGGCTTCCTCCTCAGAGATCCCAAAATTCATCGGTCCGAAACATATATCCTTCTCTACCGTTTCCTCAAACAGCTGATGCTCCGGAAACTGGAATACGATTCCTACCTTTTGCCGGACTTCCTTCAGCTTTTTCTGCTTTTTCTCTGAGGTAATAACCCGTTCCCCAATAACCACCATACCCTCAGTGGGCTTCAGCAGTGCATTCAAATGCTGGAGCACGGTAGACTTTCCTGATCCTGTATGGCCAATAATCGCCAGAAAGGTACCGGATGGTATATCGATGGACACATCTTTAATGGCGAGGCGTTCAAATGGTGTTTTAACTTGGTAACGGTATTCTACATTTTGGAGTGAGATGTCCATAATTCTTCCACCAACTCTTCTTCAGATAAATAATGACGGGATAGGGACAATCCTTTTTCTCTTAACATTTTGCTGAGCTTAACAGGAAAAGGGATATCTAAACCAAGCTTAACTAGCTCTTCATCCATTTGAAAGATTTTTTTTGGTATTCCCTCACGGTAAAGCTGTCCTTTGTTCATGACAAGAATTCGGTCCGCCTTTGCTGCTTCCTCTAAGTCATGAGTGATCGAGATAACCGTCATATTATAATCTTGCTTTAGCTCTCTAACTGTTTCCAATACCTCTTCACGCCCTCTTGGATCCAGCATGGAGGTTGACTCATCAAGAATGATAATATCCGGCCTTAGGGCAATGACGCCGGCTATAGCCACCCTTTGCTTCTGACCTCCGGAAAGATGGTGCGGCTCTTGATCAAGAAATTGTGCCATTTTGACTTTCTCTAATGATTGAGTAACTCTATGAACCATGTCATTTCTCTCAATTCCATGGTTTTCTAAACCAAAAGCCACATCATCCTGGACCGTCGTTCCAACAAACTGGTTATCCGGGTTTTGAAAGACCATGCCAATTTTCTTTCTAATCTCCCATACTGATTCTTCTGTCAAGTGTATTCCGCCTACACTAATATTCCCTTCTAAAGGAAAATGCAAGCCATTCAATAATTTTGCAAGTGTAGACTTTCCTGAGCCGTTATGACCTACAATCGCAAGCCATTCCCCTTTAACAATATCAAAAGAGACATTGCGCAGCGCATAACCAGTTTCAGCACCATATTTAAAAGAAACATTTTCTATTGCAACCAGCGGCTCTTTCATTCTAAGTCCTCCCCTCAACTCTGCTTCTCTCTTTATACTCTGCTTCAAGACTTTATGTTTGATTTTATGCCTAATAAAAAACCCGCCATGTTTGGCGAGCTTTAATAGTTTGATAATAGGTTATTTAACTGGATAGCAAGCGTTGAATGATACCTTTCTCCCACACTTGTATGACACAAGAAAATTGGGATTCTGCTATCTAAGCTTATCGGATGCCTATTATGCCTCCCTATTAAAAGCCCATACTGATGCAGTATGGTGGTTTATCTTGCTATTTAAAGACGTTTACTACAGATGTGTAAATAGACAATAATATCAGGTCGCATTATCAAACGAATTGAACACACATATTTTTTAAAAAAGCCTGCACCTCTTTCCGTGACAGACATTCTGTCTGGCGGAAATCATTCATTACGGAAGAGGTGCATGAGCTAGACGAGACAGTGTACCAGGATAGAGGATTAAAATAAACAAACACATCCTGCAACCTGCTAAAAAAATGCACACGCTCATCGTAACGCTCGTTTTTGGCTCGGTTCTAGATTACTAACAAATTAAGGAAACCACCATTTTTATAGAAAAAGGGCATAGAACAAGTTCTGTTTAAACTGTCCCGCGCCCTTCTCTTAAAGATTATACTAACTCGATGATAACCATTGGCGCACCGTCTCCACGACGAGGTCCAAGTTTCATAATACGAGTGTATCCGCCTTGGCGCTCTTCATAACGAGTTGCGATGTCACTGAATAATTTTTGAACTGCATCTTGGTTCGTTTCAGCGTCTGCTACCTCATTGCGAACAAAAGCAGCTGCTTGACGACGAGCATGCAAGTCGCCGCGCTTTCCAAGAGTGATCATTTTCTCAACAACTGAACGAAGCTCTTTCGCACGAGCTTCAGTTGTTTCGATGCGCTCATTGATGATTAGATCTGTTGCTAAGTCACGCAGCATAGCTTTACGTTGTGAGCTAGTGCGTCCTAACTTTCTGTATCCCATGAAAGTTTCCCTCCTTTGTTGAAGTCATTCAATCTACTGAAAGCGAACTAACAATTAATTAGTATTGAAAAATCAATCGTCTTTGCGTAAGCCCAGTCCAAGATCTTCTAATTTATGTTTTACTTCCTCAAGTGACTTTCTTCCCAAATTACGAACCTTCATCATATCTTCTTCAGTCTTATTGGCTAATTCCTGAACAGTGTTGATGCCAGCACGTTTCAAGCAATTGTAAGAACGTACAGATAAATCCAGTTCTTCAATCGTCATCTCAAGTACTTTCTCTTTTTGATCTTCTTCTTTTTCAACCATGATTTCGGCATTTTGAGCTTCATCAGTCAAACCGACAAAGATATTCAAATGCTCAGTTAAGATCTTCGCTCCAAGTGCAACCGCATCTTGAGGACCGGTACTTCCGTCAGTCCAAACATCGAATGTTAACTTATCATAGTTAGTCATTTGACCTACACGAGTATTCTCTACCTGATAAGAAACACGAGCTACTGGAGTGTAGATGGAATCGATCGGAATCACACCAATTGGCTGATCTTCTCTTTTGTTTTGGTCAGCTGGTGTATAGCCGCGTCCGCGCTTAGCAGTTAAACGCATGCGCAGATGAGCATTCGAACCTAGAGTAGCAATATGAAGATCCGGATTCAGGATTTCAACATCACTATCATGAGTTACGTCAGCTGCTTTTACTACACCTTCACCCTGAACATCGATTTCCAATGTTTTTTCTTCATCAGAGTAGATTTTAAGTGCTAGTTTTTTAATGTTTAAAATGATAGATGTTACATCTTCTACGACGCCTTCAATTGTTGAGAACTCATGAAGTACCCCATCAATTTGGATCGATGTGACAGCGGCACCTGGGAGTGAGGATAAAAGGATACGACGTAAGGAGTTACCCAAAGTTGTACCATATCCACGCTCAAGTGGCTCGACGACGAACTTGCCGTACTTGGCATCATCGCTGATCTCAACCGTTTCGATTTTTGGTTTTTCTATTTCGATCATCAAAATATACCCTCCTTCAAAACGTCGAAACCCCGGTTAGCAATCTCTAACCGAAATTCCCCCATGTATACGTTCCCGTTTTGTGCACAACAACTGGAATAATTGTTCTGTATAACCAAAAATTAGTATCATAACCCATTATAGACAAGGATACGAATTCTATACAGAAAAATTATACACGGCGGCGTTTTGGCGGACGGCATCCGTTATGAGGAACAGGAGTTACGTCTCTGATTGCAGTAACCTCTAGGCCAGCAGCTTGAAGAGCACGGATAGCTGCTTCACGTCCTGCACCAGGTCCTTTAACAGTTACTTCAAGGGATTTCATACCGTGTTCCTGAGAAGTTTTAGCTGCAGTTTCAGCTGCCATTTGCGCTGCGAATGGAGTAGATTTACGAGAACCTCTGAATCCAAGAGCTCCAGCGCTTGACCAAGAAACAGCATTTCCATGAACATCAGTGATCGTTACAATAGTGTTGTTAAAAGTAGAACGGATATGTGCAATACCTTGTTCAATATTCTTTTTCACACGACGCTTACGTGTATTAGTTTTACGAGCCATTAAAAGTACCTCCTTTACCGATTATTTCTTCTTGTTCGCTACAGTCTTACGTGGACCTTTGCGAGTACGAGCGTTGTTTTTAGTGTTTTGTCCGCGAACCGGTAAACCACGGCGATGACGTAGACCGCGATAGCTTCCGATCTCCATTAGACGCTTGATGTTAAGTGAAACCTCACGGCGAAGGTCACCTTCAACTTTTAGTTTGTCAATGATGTCACGGATTTTGTTTAGTTCATCCTCTGTAAGATCACGAACACGAGTGTCTTCAGAAACACCTGCTTCAGCCAAAACCTTTTGAGCTGTAGATTTACCAATACCAAAGATATAAGTTAATGAGATTACTACACGTTTTTCACGTGGAATATCTACACCAGCAATACGTGCCATTCGTTGCGCACCTCCTTCAAATTAGCCTTGTTTTTGTTTATGTTTAGGGTTTTCACAGATAACCATTACTTTTCCACGTCTGCGGATAACTTTACACTTTTCGCAGATTGGTTTAACTGATGGTCTTACTTTCATTATCCTAACCTCCTTAATAGTACGGAGTGCAATGATTATTTAAAACGATATGTGATTCTACCGCGTGTTAAATCATATGGAGATAGCTCAACTGTTACTTTATCTCCAGGTAAAATACGGATGAAGTGCATACGGATTTTACCGGATACATGAGCTAGCACTGTATGACCATTTTCTAATTCTACCTTAAACATTGCATTTGGCAAAGTATCAACAACTGTGCCTTCTATTTCAATTACATCGTCTTTCGCCATTGAACGATTCTCCCTTCTTTCTATCATATACGAATTCATTCACATACTTTGCAAGAGCAAAGCGCAACTTTCCGTTTGTTACACGGCCGGTCTCCTTGAGACTGCTCTGAACTTCTGGAGAGATATAATTAAGCAATTGCAGATGCTGAATGTTTTTTTTCTTTGGGCGATCGAATTTCTTCTTGTCGCCGTCAGCCAGTAAAACAAACTTTTCATCAAACAACCTTATAATTATAGCATATTGATCAGCATCGCGCCCGCGTTTGATCAAAACAATTTGACCAGGCTGCGGATTCGAATCAGAATCAACCAATGGAATCACCTGCACCTTAGGCTTTTGTTAATATTTCATAACCGGTTTCAGTGATCGCTATTGTATGCTCAAAGTGTGCACACATTTTACCGTCAATTGTTACAACAGTCCAATTATCGGCTAATGTTTTTACATATCGACTTCCTGCATTCACCATCGGTTCAATAGCAAGTACCATACCCGGCTTTAAACGAGGCCCTCTGTTAGGGGGACCATAATGAGGAATTTGTGGGTCCTCATGTAAGTCTTGCCCTACACCATGGCCAACATACTCGCGTACAATAGAAAAGCCATTAGATTCCGCATACGTTTGGATAGCATGGGAGATGTTCGACAAGCGCTCACCCGGTTTTGCTTCTGCAAGGCCTTTATATAATGAAGCTTCCGTGACATCCATAAGACGCTGGGTTTCATCACCAATTACGCCTACTGCATAAGTCCAGGCTGAGTCACCATGATAACCGTTATATTTAGCACCGATATCAATGCTGATTATATCACCGTTATTTAAAACTCGATCACCAGGAATGCCATGAACAAGTTCGTCGTTAACTGAAGCGCATATGCTTCCGCGGAAACCATTATACCCTTTAAAAGAGGGGGTTGCATCATGTTCATGAATAAACCGATCAGCAATTTCATCAAGTTTACGGGTAGTGATTCCTGGAGAAATGTGTTTTTTCAGTTCCTGGTGTGTAAGTGCTACGATCCTGCCGGCCTCACGCATTATCTCAAGCTCACGCGGGGTTTTGCAAATGATCATTGTAAGCCCCCGAGCAATGCATCAAGATCAGAAAATACCTTATTAATATCTTGCTGACCATCAATATTGCGCAGATACCCTTTCGTTTCGTAGAAATCAAGCAACGGTTTTGTTTGTTTAATATTAACCTCAAGTCTATTCTGAACAGTACCCTCATTATCATCAGCACGCTGATACAGCTCACCGCCGCAGCGATCGCACTCTCCGTCTTTGGTTGGCGGATTGAATACTAAGTGATAAGTAGCTCCGCAGTCTTTGCAGATACGGCGTCCTGTAAGACGTTCCATTAGAATGCTCTGATCAACATCAATATTAATAACATAATCAATTTTCTTATTCAGATCAGTAAGGATGTCTTCAAGGGCGTCAGCTTGGGCAACCGTTCGTGGGAAGCCATCCAGCAAAAAGCCATTTTCACAATCATCCTTGCTTAAACGTTCACGGACAATACCGATTGTTACTTCGTCAGGAACAAGTTCGCCTTTATCCATGAATGATTTTGCTTTAAGGCCTAGTTCCGTTTCGTATTTAATAGCCGCTCGGAACATATCTCCAGTAGAGATATGAGGGATGCCGTATTTTTGGACGATCTTTTCGGCTTGTGTACCTTTACCGGCACCAGGGAGCCCCATTAATACTAAATTCACGTCAATTCCCCCCTAGTCTCTAGATGGTTTTAGGGAACATGCCAGTCCCCTCCAACCAAATTATTTTATGAAACCTTTATAATGACGCTTAACTAGCTGTGCTTCAAGCTGTTTCATCGTTTCAAGCGCAACACCGACAACGATTAGCAAGCTTGTGCCGCCGATCTGAGCAGATTCAGGCAATCCAGCAATATTGATAAAGAATACCGGCAGAATTGAAATAACTGTTAGAAACAGCGCACCAACGATAGTTAAACGGTATAAGACGCGCGTCAAATATTCCTGAGTGTTGTTTCCTGGACGAATGCCCGGGATATAACCACCTTGCTTCTTCAAGTTTTCCGCAACTTGTTCCGGATTCACTTGAATGAAAGCATAGAAATAAGTAAAAGCAATGATTAACGCACTATAAATGACCATTCCGATTGGGGTCGTATAGTCAAATATTCTCTGGATCCATAGGGTTACATCATTTTGTTCAAAGAAACCTGCAATGGTTCTTGGTGTGATGATGAATGAAATCGCAAAGATTACTGGAATTACTCCAGCTGCATTGACTTTTAACGGAAGATGAGTTGATTGTCCGCCAGCAGAGCTGTTTCCTGCTGTAGCACGCTTTGCATATTGAATAGGAATTTTTCTTAATGCCTGTTGGATAAAGATAGTTCCCACAACAATAGCAATGACTGCGATTAAGATAAGCACAATTGTCACAATGCGAAGGAATAGCTGTTCACCCGCATTTTCAAATTGCTGAGCATAGATCTGGTTAACCGTTGAAGGAATACCAGCTACGATACCAGCAAAGATAATGATGGATATACCATTGCCAACACCTTTGGATGTAATCTGCTCACCAAGCCACATTAGAAATGCAGTTCCGGCTGTCAGCACAACAGCAATCAATAGATATGATGTGATTCCCGGATTTTCAATCAGCATTCCGCCTGCTAGATTATTAAACCCATAAGACATACCAAGAGCCTGGATAAAACCAAGCACGATAGTAAAGTAACGTGTAAACTGAGCTACCTTTCGGCGTCCAACTTCCCCCTGCTTTGACCATTCCGTAAATTTTGGTACAACATCCATCTGCAAAAGCTGCACAATGATGGATGCCGTAATGTACGGCATGATACCCATTGCAAGGATCGAGAAGTTTAGGAGCGCCCCGCCGCCGAATGTATTCAGAACACCAAATACATTTAGTTCATCCTGGGCTTTTAACAGATCTGCATTTACGCCCGGTACAGGGATAAATGTACCGATGCGAAATACAATCAGCATTAAAAGGGTGAAAACAATTTTTCGTCTTATATCACCCACACGCATAAAATTGGAGATTGTCTGAAACATTAAATCACCTCAGTTTGACCGCCGGCAGCTTCAATAGCTTCCTTTGCAGCAGAGGAGAATTTATGAGCTTTAACTGTAAGCTTTTTCTCAACTTTGCCTTTTGCAAGAATCTTGATTCCTGCTTTTTCGTTGCTAACTATACCAGTTTCGATAAGAAGCTCAGGTGAGACGACTGCTCCATCTTCGAAACGGTTTAAAGCATCAAGGTTCACAATCGCATATTCTTTACGGTTGATGTTAGTGAAACCGCGCTTAGGCAAGCGTTGGAACAAAGGTGTTTGACCACCCTCGAATCCAGGACGGACACCGCCGCCAGAACGAGCGTTTTGACCTTTATGACCCTTACCAGCAGTCTTACCGTTACCAGAACCGATTCCACGGCCCTTACGTTTGCGTTCCCCTCGAGAACCTACTGCAGGCTTTAATTCATGAAGTTTCATATTGGCACCTCCTTATTTGTAGAAGAATAGAATTATTTTTCTTTTACCACAACAAGGTGAGCAACTTTGTTGATCATTCCGCGGATAGCAGGATTATCTTGATGCTCAACTGTTTGGTGCATTTTGCGTAAGCCAAGAGCCTTAACTGTTTCGCGCTGGTCCCCTGGGCGACCAATCACGCTGCGAGTGAGGGTTATTTCTAGTTTATTCGCCATTTGATATCCCTCCTTATCCTAACAGTTCTTCTACTGATTTACCACGTAATTTCGCTACGTCCTCAGCACGTTTTAAGTGTGTTAAACCGTCCATTGTTGCGCGAACCATGTTGATTGGCGTGTTAGTACCTAGAGATTTAGATAAGATATCACCAACACCAGCTAATTCTAAAACCGCACGAACTGGACCACCGGCAATAATACCCGTACCTGCTGAAGCAGGTTTTAGCAGAATTTCACCCGCACCGAAGCGGCCAATGATTTCATGTGGAATAGTTGTTCCAGCCATAGGCACTTCGATTAAGTTTTTCTTAGCATCCTCAATAGCCTTGCGGATTGCTTCAGGAACTTCCTGTGCTTTACCTGTACCAAAGCCAACGTGACCGTTTTTGTCACCTACTACTACAAGAGCAGAGAAACGAAAACGACGTCCACCTTTAACAACCTTTGCTACACGATTAACCGTAACTACGCGCTCTTCAAGTTCAAGTTTGTTTGGATCAATACGACGCATCTTTTTATGTCCCTCCTTTGTCTATTAAAATTCTAAACCATTTTCACGTGCTGCATCAGCTAATGACTTTACACGTCCATGATATAGATAGCCACCACGGTCGAAAACGACAGCTTTAACGCCTTTTTCAACTGCGCGTTTTGCAACTAATTCGCCGACCTTAACTGCTGCATCAACGTTGCCAGTTGCATCAAGGTTTACTTCTTTATCTTGTGTGGAAGCACTTGCTATAGTAACTCCGTTAACATCATCAATAAGTTGAGCATAAATGTGTTTGTTTGAACGGTACACATTTAAACGAGGACGAGCCGCAGTTCCAGAAAGTTTCGCACGCACACGGGCATGTCTTTTCTTACGAACTGCATTTTTATCAGCCTTCGTAATCATTTCGGTCACTCCTTTCGTTTACCTAAGCGGCATTACTTACCAGTTTTACCTTCCTTACGACGAACATATTCGCCTTCATAGCGGATACCTTTACCTTTGTAAGGCTCTGGAGGACGGACTTCACGGATGTTGGCAGCTAATGCACCAACACGCTCTTTGTTAGTACCTTTAACAATAATCTTAGTGTTAGATGGCACTTCGACTTCAATACCCTCTTCAGGCTCGATTTCAACTGGATGAGAGTAACCAACGTTTAAAACAAGCTTTTTGCCTTGTTTTTGAGCACGGTAACCGACACCTATAAGCTCTAGCCCTCTTTCAAATCCTTTTGACACACCTTCAACCATGTTAGCTAGAAGTGCGCGGGTTGTACCGTGCAAAGCGCGGTGTTCTTTTGCTTCAGATGGACGGGAAACGTTAATTACGTTCTCTTCCACCTTGATTTCGATATCCGGGTTAAATGAACGAGTTAGTTCACCTTTAGGACCCTTTACAGTAACAGTGTTGTTGTCCATAGTGACTGTAACACCAGATGGAATTTCGATTGGTTTTTTACCTATACGAGACATTTAATTGCACCTCCATTCATGAAAAACTCTATTACCAAACGTATGCTAAAACTTCTCCGCCGGCTTGTTTAGCACGGGCTTCTTTATCAGTAAGAACTCCTTGAGAAGTAGAAACTAGTGCGATTCCAAGACCGTTAAGTACGCGAGGTACTTCATCAGCCTTTGCGTATACACGAAGACCAGGCTTACTGATACGTTTAAGACCAGTGATAACGCGTTCGTTGTTTGAACCGTATTTTAAGAAAATGCGGATGATGCCTTGCTTGTTATCCTCGATAAGCTCAACATCACGTACAAAACCTTCACGCTTTAAGATCTCTGCAATTTCTTTCTTGATGTTAGAAGCAGGAACTTCTAATTTTTCGTGACGAACCATGTTCGCATTACGGATGCGAGTTAGCAAGTCTGCAATTGGATCTGTCATGACCATTGTTTTTACCTCCTTCCCATACTTGGGGTTTACCAGCTAGCTTTTTTCACGCCAGGAATTTGTCCTTTATATGCTAATTCACGGAAACAAATACGACAAAGCTTAAATTTACGGTATACAGAATGTGGACGTCCGCAACGTTCGCAGCGTGTGTATTCTTGTACCTTATGTTTAGGCGTGCGTTTTTGCTTCGCAATCATTGACTTTTTAGCCACGTTTTCGCCTCCCTCTATTTAGCGATTACTTTTGGAATGGCATTCCAAATTGAGTTAAAAGTTCACGAGCTTCTTCATCACTGTTAGCTGTAGTTACGATAACGATATCCATACCACGAACTTTGCTTACTTTATCGTAATCAATCTCAGGGAAGATCAACTGTTCTTTGACACCTAGAGTATAGTTACCACGGCCGTCAAATGAATTCTTGGAAATACCGCGGAAGTCACGTACACGTGGAAGAGATACAGATACTAACTTATCAAAGAATTCGTACATGCGCTCTCCACGAAGAGTAACTTTTGCACCGATCGGCATACCTTCACGAAGGCGGAAACCAGCAATTGATTTCTTAGCACGAGTGATAACCGGTTTTTGACCAGTGATCAACATTAATTCCTCAACAGCTTTATCTAGTGCTTTTGCGTTTTGAACAGCATCACCAACACCCATGTTGATAACGATTTTATCAAGCTTAGGTACTTGCATTACTGATTTATAGTTAAACTTGCTCATTAGAGCAGGAGTAATTTCTTTTACTTGTTTTTCTTTTAGGCGGTTCATTCATTGTACCTCCCTTCTTCTTTAAACTATTTATCTAGAACTTCACCGGATTTTTTTGCAACACGTACTTTTTTGCCATCAACCGTTTTATAGCCTAGTCGAGTTGGTTCACCAGACTTAGGATCGACAGGCATAACGTTTGATACATGAACAGGTGCCTCTTGGCTGATGATACCGCCCTGCGGATTCATCTGTGAAGGCTTAGAGTGTTTCTTTACAATGTTAACTCCTTCAACAAGCACTCGGCTTTGTTTAGGGAACGCTGCAAGAATTACGCCCGTTTTGCCTTTATCCTTACCAGAGATGACCATAACTTTGTCACCTTTTTTCACATGCATCTGTGCGCACCTCCTTAAAGGCAATTTGATTTGTTTTATAATACTTCTGGAGCTAAAGATACAATTTTCATGAAGTTGTTGTCGCGTAGTTCACGAGCAACAGGTCCGAAGATACGAGTTCCGCGCGGGCCTTTGTCATCACGAATAATTACACATGCATTTTCATCAAAACGAATGTAAGTACCGTCATTACGGCGTACACCGCTCTTTGTTCGAACTACTACCGCTTTAACAACGTCACCTTTTTTAACAACGCCACCTGGTGTTGCCTGTTTCACTGTACAAACGATAACATCACCAATGTTTGCAGTTTTGCGGCCAGAGCCACCCAGAACTTTAATTGTAAGTACCTCACGAGCACCAGAGTTGTCAGCAACTTTTAAACGTGATTCTTGTTGAATCATGTGTGTAACCTCCCTTCGGGATAAAGCTTATTCCGTACAATTAGATAATTACTGC
The DNA here is from genome assembly GCF_026011715.1 of Cytobacillus sp. NCCP-133. Taxonomy (GTDB): domain Bacteria; phylum Bacillota; class Bacilli; order Bacillales; family Cytobacillaceae; genus Cytobacillus. The sequence goes on from NZ_BRVM01000019.1 coordinate 25,023, forward strand.
TTTTTCTACCACTTCTACAAGACGGAAGCGTTTAGTCGCAGATAGTGGACGAGTTTCCATAATACGAACGATATCGCCGATTTTTGCTTCATTTTGCTCATCATGAGCCTTAAACTTTTTAGAGTACTTAACGCGCTTACCGTATAGTGGATGCTTTTTGTATGTTTCGACAAGAACTGTAACTGTTTTATCCATTTTGTCAGAAACTACGCGTCCAGTGTATACTTTGCGTTGGTTGCGTTCACTCATTGTGCGAACCTCCTCTCAATATCACTTGCTAAAGCCGATTTCTCTTTCACGAATAACAGTTTTCATGCGGGCAATCGCTTTGCGTACTTCACGGATTCGAGCTGTGTTTTCAAGTTGTCCAGTCGCCAATTGAAAGCGAAGGTTGAAAAGCTCTTCTTTTAATGATTTTACTTTTTGTTCTATTTCGGCAGTGGTTAGGTCACGAATTTCATTAGCTTTCATTTGATTCACCACCAATTTCTTCTCGTTTTACAAACTTGCACTTAACAGGAAGTTTGTGTGCTGCAAGGCGTAATGCTTCACGAGCGATCTCTTCAGATACACCAGCAATTTCAAACATTACTTTACCAGGCTTAACTACCGCTACCCATCCTTCTGGAGCACCTTTACCGGAACCCATGCGGACTTCAAGAGGCTTTGCAGTGTAAGGTTTATGCGGGAAAATTTGAATCCATACTTTACCGCCACGTTTCATGTAACGAGTCATTGCAATACGTGCAGATTCAATTTGACGGTTCGTGATCCAAGAAGCCTCAAGAGCTTGAAGACCGTATTCACCGAAGTTGATTTCGGTGCCGCCTTTAGATTGACCACGCATTTTTCCGCGGTGTACACGACGATATTTTACGCGTTTTGGCAATAACATATTATTTGCCTCCTTCCCCAGTTTTCTTCTTAGTAGGAAGGACCTCTCCACGATAGATCCATACTTTTACGCCCAATTTACCGTAAGTTGTATCAGCTTCAGCTGTAGCATAATCGATATCAGCACGAAGAGTATGAAGTGGAACTGTTCCTTCGCTGTATGATTCTGAACGAGCGATATCAGCACCGCCTAAACGACCAGATACCATTGTTTTGATACCTTTAGCGCCAGCGCGCATTGCACGTTGAATTGTTTGCTTTTGAGCACGACGGAAAGATACGCGGTTTTCTAATTGACGAGCAATGTTTTCCGCTACCAATTTCGCATCGATATCAGCTCTTTTAATTTCAAGAATGTTGATATGAACACGTTTGCCAGTTAATGAGTTAAGAGATTTACGAAGTGCTTCAACCTCAGTACCACCTTTTCCGATAACCATACCTGGTTTCGCAGTGTGGATTGTGATGTTCAGGCGGTTAGCAGCACGTTCGATTTCTACTTTAGAAACTGAAGCATCGCTTAGACGCTTTGTGATGTACTCACGAACCTTAAGGTCTTCGTGTAAAAGATCAGCATAGTCTTTGCCCGCGTACCATTTGGACTCCCAATCACGGATGACTCCGATACGCAAACCGACTGGATTTACTTTTTGACCCACTGATTATCCCTCCTTCTTTTCTGATAAAACGATAGTAATATGACTAGTGCGTTTGTTAATTTGGCTTGCACGGCCCATCGCGCGAGGACGGAAACGTTTTAATGTTGGTCCTTCGTCTACGAACGCTTGAGCAACCACTAAACTATTAACGTCCATTTCGTAGTTGTGCTCAGCGTTAGCTAGTGCAGATTTTAATACTTTTTCTACGATTGGAGAAGCAGCTTTAGGTGTAAGGTTTAAAATCGCCACTGCTTCGCCTACTTGCTTTCCTCGAATTAAATCTACGACTAAACGAGCTTTACGAGGAGCAATACGAACTGTTCTTGCAACAGCTTTAGCTTGCATTAGAATGCCCTCCTCTCATTAACGTCTTGTTTTCTTGTCATCATTGCCATGGCCTTTGTACGCACGAGTTGGAGCGAATTCTCCAAGCTTGTGGCCTACCATGTCTTCAGTGATGTATACAGGCACATGTTTACGACCATCATAAACTGCGATTGTGTGTCCGATGAATTGTGGGAAGATCGTAGAACGGCGAGACCAAGTTTTAGTAACTTGTTTGCTTTCTGTTTCGTTTAGCTTTTCGATCTTTGTCATTAAATGTTCATCAACAAAAGGTCCTTTTTTTAAGCTGCGACCCATGATTGAACCTCCCTTCGTGATTGCTCTACGGCTCTTTGCGTGAACCGTAGTACAATCCCGTTATTTTTTACGACGACGTACGATAAATTTATCCGATTTGTTGTTCTTCTTGCGTGTCTTGTAACCAAGTGTTGGCTTGCCCCAAGGAGTCATAGGAGACTTACGTCCGATCGGCGCACGTCCTTCACCACCACCGTGAGGGTGATCGTTAGGGTTCATTACAGATCCACGGACAGTTGGGCGTTTGCCTAACCAGCGTGAACGTCCTGCTTTACCAATGTTAATAAGCTCGTGCTGCTCGTTGCCAACCTGACCTACAGTTGCGCGGCACTCAGCAAGAATCATGCGAACTTCACCAGAGTTTAAACGAACTAGTACGTATTTGCCCTCTTTACCAAGAACCTGTGCAGAAGTACCTGCAGAACGTACTAATTGTCCACCCTTACCAGGTTTTAATTCGATGTTGTGGATTACAGTACCCACTGGAATATTGATAAGTGGAAGTGCATTACCCACTTTGATATCAGCTTCTGGTCCAGTCATTACTTCCATGCCCACTTGTAAATTCTTAGGTGCAAGAATGTAACGCTTTTCTCCATCCACATAGTTAATTAGTGCAATATTTGCAGAGCGGTTTGGATCATACTCGATTGTGGCAACGCGTCCTGGAATGCCATCTTTGTTACGTTTGAAATCGATGATACGATATTGACGTTTATGACCGCCGCCTTGATGACGAACTGTCAACTTACCTTGGTTGTTACGGCCGCCTTTTCTCTTTAATGGAGCAAGTAAAGACTTTTCCGGTTGATTAGTCGTGATTTCTGCGAAATCAGAAACCGTCATGCCGCGACGACCATTAGAGGTAGGTTTATACTTTTTAATCGCCATTTCGTTTCCCTCCTCTTCTAGTTTTAGTTATTAAGCTTCAAATAGCTCGATTTCCTGGCTGTCAGCTGTTAATTTAACGATCGCTTTACGGCGTTTGTTAGTGTAACCGCCGAATTTGCCCATACGCTTAAATTTGCCTTTGTAATTCATGATGTTAACCTTCTCAACTTTAACGCTAAAGATTTGCTCTACAGCGTCTTTTACTTGAGTTTTGTTAGCTCTAACGTCAACTTCGAACGTATATTTTTTATCAGCCATAATATCAGTAGAACGTTCAGTGATAACGGGGCGCTTAATGATTTCGCGTGCATCCATTATGCAAGCACCTCCTCTACTTTTTCAACCGCTGCTTTTGTCATGATTAGCTTATCATGATTTAAAACATCTAAAACAGTGATTCCAGAAGCAGAAACAACTGTTACTCCAGGGATGTTACGAGCAGATAATGCTACGTTTTCATCTAGTTCAGCTGTAACGATAAGTGCTTTTGAATCAACAGAAAGACCAGTTAATACACCTTTAAAGTCTTTTGTTTTAGGAGTTTCGAAAGCAAGGCCTTCTAATACTAGGATGTTTTCCTCTATTGCTTTAGAAGATAACGCAGATTTGATTGCCAAACGGCGTACCTTTTTAGGTAGTTTGTAGCTGTAGCTGCGTGGTACAGGACCAAATACAGTACCGCCTCCGCGCCATTGTGGTGAACGGATAGAACCCTGACGAGCGCGACCTGTGCCTTTTTGGCGCCATGGCTTGCGTCCTCCGCCCGCTACTTCAGAACGAATTTTAGTTTTATGAGTCCCTTGACGTAATGAAGCTCTTTGCATAACAACTGCTTCGAATAATACGTGTTGGTTAGGCTCAACACCAAAGATCGCATCATTAAGTTCGATATCACCAACTTTAGATCCGCTTTGGTTAAACAATGCTACTTTCGGCATTCTGTTTTCCTCCTTTCCGGTTAAATTATTATGCTTTTACCGCACTTTTAATTTTTATTAATGCTTTTCTAGCACCAGGTACATTACCTTTAATCAATAATAAGTTGCGTTCAACATCAACTTTAACGATTTCAAGGTTTTGTACAGTGATTTGCTCTCCACCCATGCGTCCAGGCAATAATTTACCTTTGAATACACGGTTCGGAGCTACAGGACCCATTGAACCAGGGCGACGGTGGTAACGGGAACCGTGAGCCATTGGTCCGCGTGATTGCCCGTGGCGCTTAATTGCTCCCTGGAAGCCTTTACCCTTTGAGATTCCTGTTACATCAACAGTTTCGCCTTCTGCGAATATATCAACTTTGACTTCTTGACCAACTTCATATTGTCCTAAATCAGCTCCGCGGAATTCGCGTACGAAGCGCTTAGGAGCAGTGCTTGCTTTAGCAACATGTCCTTTTTCAGGCTTGTTGGATAGCTTGTCGCGCTTATCTTCAAATCCGACTTGGATTGCTTCATATCCATCAGTTTCAACTGATTTCTTCTGAAGAACAACGTTCGCAGCTGCCTCAACAACTGTTACCGGGATAAGATCACCGTTTTCAGCAAATACTTGAGTCATACCAATCTTTCTTCCTAAGATTCCTTTGGTCATTTCAGTCACACCTCCTAAGTTTTTGTTCTATTTATTATTAAAGTTTGATTTCGATATCTACACCAGACGGCAAGTCTAAACGCATTAATGAATCAACCGTTTGTGGTGTTGGGTTAACGATGTCAATAAGACGTTTATGCGTACGCATCTCGAACTGTTCACGAGAATCTTTGTACTTATGAACCGCACGAAGTATTGTGTAAATTGACTTTTCAGTTGGTAATGGAATCGGACCAGATACAGCCGCACCAGAACGTTTTGCAGTCTCAACAATCTTTTCAGCAGATTGATCAAGGATTCTGTGATCATACGCCTTTAAACGAATACGAATTTTTTGTTTTGCCATTATTTTCCCTCCTTTTTCGCCTATTTTAATATAGACATTCTCCGTGAAAATTTCCCACACACTCGCCATGGCAAAGCGGCCGGGTGTGTCAGCAACCTTTCACATCATCGCAGTCAAAGACCAACATTGTCTATTATACAGAAACTATAAATGAAATGCAACATCAAAATGTTATTTCTTTATGTTTCGCACACTTTTACTATTATAACGACTATCTCTGCTGTTTTCAATAGTGTAGCAAGAAGTCTAAATATTTGATTTAGGCAAATGGTGTTTAAATTAGTGGATTGAGATAGAGGTTATTATTATAGAAGAAACTCGTTTTCCGGGGAGAGCATGATTGATTTGTGCTGCAAACTACGTTCAGTGGCTATTGGCTTTGCAAGTGAGGTTGCCTTTCTTTCCAGTTCATTTCACTGTCTCTTGTTTTTTACTTTGAAGTGGCATTAATTTCTAAAATTTGTTCCATTCACTATTGATTTTATCACTTGATCTACCTTATTCACTTCGATTAGTTCCATTCAATCTAGCCTTCACTACAAGACCGGCTGGATTCACTCCGTTTAATTCTGCGATTCTGTTCTTCTAGTAAGAGTGACACTTTTTATTATGACAAAGGCAAATTTCAAGTTAGATCGGCGAACAGATACTGTAAACATATAAAGAACGGATTTTATCAGCAAAAAAATTCAAAATCAAAACAATAAAAAAACAGATGGGTCGTCACCCATCTGTTTTTATCAGTTGTAATTATTCTTGGATTGTAGAAACTACACCAGCGCCAACAGTGCGTCCACCCTCACGGATAGAGAACTTGGTACCTTCTTCGATAGCGATTGGAGCAATTAGTTCTACAGTCATTTCAATGTTATCTCCAGGCATAACCATTTCTACGCCTTCAGGAAGGTTACAAATACCAGTTACATCAGTAGTACGGAAGTAGAACTGAGGACGATAGTTTGTGAAGAACGGAGTATGACGTCCACCTTCTTCTTTTGATAAAACGTATACTTCACCTTTGAACTTTGTGTGTGGTGTGATTGTACCTGGCTTAGCAAGTACCTGTCCACGTTGGATATCTTCACGGGCAACCCCACGAAGAAGAGCACCAATGTTGTCTCCAGCTTCAGCATAATCAAGAAGCTTACGGAACATTTCAACACCAGTTACTGTAGTAGATTTTGGTTCTTCAGCTAAACCGATGATTTCGATTACGTCACCAACTTTAACTTGTCCACGCTCTACACGTCCAGTAGCAACAGTTCCACGACCAGTGATTGAGAAAACGTCCTCAACTGGCATCATGAATGGCTTGTCTGTGTCACGAGTTGGTGTTGGGATGTACTCATCAACAGCAGCCATAAGTTCTTCAATTTTAGCTTCCCACTCAGCTTCTCCTTCAAGAGCTTTAAGAGCAGAACCTTTAATTACTGGGATATCATCGCCAGGGAATTCGTACTCAGAAAGAAGGTCGCGAACTTCCATTTCTACTAGTTCAAGCAGCTCTTCATCGTCAACCATGTCACACTTGTTCATGAATACAACAAGGAAAGGTACACCAACCTGACGAGAAAGAAGGATGTGCTCACGAGTTTGTGGCATTGGACCGTCAGCAGCAGATACTACTAGGATACCGCCGTCCATTTGTGCAGCACCAGTGATCATGTTTTTAACATAGTCAGCGTGACCTGGGCAGTCAACGTGTGCATAGTGACGGTTTTCAGTTTCATACTCAACGTGCGCAGTGGAGATTGTGATTCCACGCTCGCGCTCTTCCGGAGCCGCGTCGATTTGATCATATGCGCGCGCTTCACCGCCGCCCTTCTTAGAAAGAACTGTTGTGATAGCTGCAGTTAAAGTAGTTTTACCATGGTCAACGTGTCCGATAGTACCGATGTTAACATGGGGTTTTGAACGGTCAAATTTAGCTTTTGCCATTTGAAAATCCTCCTTTAAATTATAAAAGTTAAGTATTTTTTGCTGCGGAGAAGTTGCCCTTTCCACAGCTCTTTTTTTCCTACAATAGTAGTTATACTTTATTAAAAAGGTAAAATCAATTATTCACCTTTATTTTTTTTAATGATTTCTTCAGAAATTGATTTTGGTACTTCTTCATAGTGGTCGAAGTGCATTGAGAATGTACCGCGCCCTTGCGTATTAGAACGCAATGCAGTTGCGTAGCCAAACATTTCTGATAGTGGTACCATTGCACGAACTACTTGTGCATTACCGCGTGCTTCCATACCTTCAACACGTCCACGGCGTGATGTAACATCACCCATAATATCGCCCATGTATTCTTCAGGGATTACAACTTCAACTTTCATAACCGGCTCAAGAATTACTGGATTACATTTTGACGCTGCATTTTTAAGTGCCATTGAGGCAGCAATTTTAAATGCCATTTCAGAAGAGTCAACATCATGGTAAGAACCATCAAATAGTCTAGCTTTGATATCTACTAATGGGAATCCAGCAAGCACTCCTCTTTCGAGAGCATCTTCAAGACCAGCTTGAACTGCAGGGATGTATTCACGTGGAACAACACCACCGACAATGCCGTTTTCGAATTCGAAGCCTTTACCTTCTTCATTTGGAGCAAACTCGATCCATACATGACCGAATTGTCCGCGTCCACCGGATTGACGTGCGAATTTACCTTCGACCTGTGCCGAAGCGCGGAAAGTTTCGCGATATGCAACCTGAGGTGCACCCACGTTTGCTTCCACTTTAAATTCACGTCTCATACGATCAACTAGAATATCAAGGTGAAGTTCACCCATACCTGCGATGATAACCTGTCCAGTTTCCTGGTCAGTATGCGCGCGGAATGTAGGATCTTCCTCTTGAAGTTTTTGAAGAGCAGTAGTCATCTTATCTTGGTCAGCCTTAGATTTCGGCTCGATAGATAGTGAGATAACTGGTTCTGGGAATACCATAGACTCAAGAATAACAAGATTCTTTTCATCACATAGTGTATCTCCAGTACTAGTATCTTTAAGACCAACAGCTGCTGCAATATCTCCAGCGTACACTACAGAAATCTCTTCACGGGAGTTGGCGTGCATTTGCAGGATACGTCCTACACGCTCACGCTTGCCTTTAGTAGAGTTCTGCACATAAGAACCTGAGTTCAATGTACCAGAGTAAACACGGAAGAATGTAAGTTTACCAACATAAGGGTCAGTCATAACTTTAAACGCAAGAGCTGAGAATGGTGCATCATCGCTTGAAGGACGAGTAACCTCTTCTTCCGAGTCTGGCAGTGTACCTTTGATAGATGGTACATCTAACGGAGATGGAAGATATTCGATTACTGCATCTAGCATTTTCTGAACACCTTTATTTTTGAAAGCAGATCCACAGATTACAGGATAGAACTCAACGTTTACTGTACCTTGACGAATAGCCGCTTTTAGCTCTTCGTTAGTGATTTCTTCACCGCCAAGGTATTTCTCCATTAGTTCCTCATCAAGTTCAGCTACCGCTTCAATTAGCTTTTCGCGGTATTCTTCAGCTTGATCCTTGTATTCTTCTGGGATTTCACGCTCTTCGATGTCAGTTCCCAGATCGTTTCCGTAGAATGTAGCTTTCATTTCAATTAGGTCAATGATGCCTTCGAATTGATCTTCAGCACCAATCGGCAATTGAATAGCAGCCGCATTCGCTTGAAGACGATCATGAAGAGTCTTCAATGAATATAGGAAGTCTGCACCGATTTTATCCATTTTGTTTACGAAAACCACACGTGGCACACCGTAAGTAGTAGCCTGGCGCCAAACAGTTTCTGTTTGAGGCTCAACTCCTGATTGTGCATCAAGCACTGCTACCGCACCATCAAGAACACGCAGGGAACGCTCAACTTCTACTGTGAAGTCTACGTGTCCAGGAGTATCAATGATGTTTACACGGTGGCCTTTCCACTGTGCTGTTGTAGCAGCAGATGTGATCGTGATTCCACGTTCCTGCTCCTGCTCCATCCAGTCCATCTGCGAAGCACCTTCATGTGTTTCACCGATCTTGTGGATACGGCCAGTGTAGTAAAGCACACGCTCAGTTGTAGTTGTTTTACCGGCGTCGATGTGAGCCATGATACCGATATTACGAGTATTATTTAAGGAGAACTCTCTAGCCATTGGGTCTTTCTCCTTCCTAGTATGAGTGTTATTTTAATTAATTTGTTTATCTTACCAGCGGTAGTGAGCAAACGCTTTGTTTGCTTCTGCCATTTTGTGTGTATCTTCACGCTTCTTAACAGATGCACCAGTGTTGTTAGCTGCATCCAGGATTTCGTTAGCTAAACGCTCTTCCATTGTTTTCTCACCGCGAAGACGCGCATAGTTTACTAACCAGCGAAGACCAAGAGTAGTACGGCGATCTGGACGCACCTCAACTGGTACTTGGTAGTTTGCTCCACCAACACGGCGTGCTCTTACTTCAAGTACAGGCATGATGTTTTTAAGCGCCTGATCGAATACTTCCATTGGCTCTTTGCCAGTGCGTTCGCTAATGATGTCAAATGCAGAGTATAAAATAGCTTGTGATTTACCTCTCTTACCGTCAACCATCATTTTGTTGATTAAGCGGCTAACTAGCTTTGAGTTGTAAATCGGATCCGGCAATACGTCTCTTTTTGCTACAGGACCTTTACGTGGCATGGATGTTTCCTCCTTTCAGAAATGTTTATCTATTTACTGTAATTATTTTTTAGCTGCTTTTGGACGCTTAGCACCGTATTTTGAACGGCCTTGCATGCGGTTGTTAACCCCGGCAGTATCTAAAGCGCCGCGCACGATGTGGTAACGCACACCCGGTAAGTCTTTTACACGACCTCCGCGGATTAATACTACACTATGCTCTTGCAAGTTGTGTCCGATACCAGGAATGTAAGCATTAACCTCGATACCGTTAGTTAAACGAACACGTGCATACTTACGTAATGCTGAGTTCGGTTTTTTAGGAGTCATTGTACCAACACGAGTACATACACCACGCTTTTGAGGTGAAGCTACGTTTGTTTGAGCTTTCTTAAAGCTGTTGTAGCCTTTGTTAAGAGCTGGTGAATTTGACTTTTCAGATTTAGTTTGACGCGGATTGCGCACTAATTGATTAATAGTAGGCATTTGTTTTTCCTCCCTTCGAATTTGTTTAAGCCCACACATCCAGGTGGTTCATTTTGATGCAAAAACAAAGTTCTTGCAGATCCAATCTGCAAAAACAGTTTTAAATAGATATGGCAACAGCTGCCGCTCCAACTTCTATTCCGCATGCATTGCCGAGTTTTTTCATCGAGTCTACATACGTGATCGGAACATTCAGTTCATTCGCTGTACTAACCACTTTCGCCGACACTCTTGAATCAGCGTCTCTGGCAATTACAACCTCACTGACCATTCCTTGTTTAAGAGCTTTAACTGTTTGCTTTGTTCCTACAATAAAACTTTTTGCCTGCAATACTTTATCATAAGACATTTACTGTATCCTCCAAAGTATCCGGTGAATAGGAGCACCTTTGCTATAATACCATCATCATTGTTTGATGTCAACAAGCAAACTCATTTTTATATAAATTATTCACTTTAAAATGCGGTACTTGCTTTAAAAGAACAAGCACCGCAATACATTATTTATTCTGCTGTTACAGTATCTTCTGCCGCCTCTTCATTTGTAAAAGGCTCTGCCCTTCTGTATCGCTGCATTCCTGTTCCCGCAGGAACAAGCTTACCAATAATCACATTCTCTTTAAGCCCTAACAGCTCATCGCGCTTGCCTTTGATTGCTGCATCGGTAAGAACCCTGGTCGTCTCCTGGAATGAAGCCGCAGATAAGAACGAATCTGTTTCAAGAGATGCTTTCGTAATTCCAAGCAATACCGGACGCCCTGTTGCAGGCATTTTACCAGCAAGAAGTGCTTTTTCATTGGCATCTGTGAATTGATGGATATCAAGCAGCGTGCCCGGAAGCACATCCGTCTCTGCTGCGTCAATTACACGCACTTTGCGAAGCATCTGGCGTACCATTACTTCGATATGCTTATCGCCAATTTCAACACCTTGCATGCGGTATACTTTTTGAACTTCACGCAGCAGGTATTCTTGAACAGCCGTAACATCTCTAACTTTAATTAACTCTTTAGGGTCGATAGAACCTTCTGTTAATTCCTGACCGCGAATAACCTCATCATTGATAGAGACTTTAAGTCGTGCTGTATAGGATACTGTATAAGTTTTTGATTCTACTTCACCTTGTACCACAATTTCATGCTGACGTTCACGGCCTTCATTAATGCCGACCACAACACCATCAATTTCAGAAATTATTGCTTGACCCTTAGGGTTACGAGCTTCAAAGATTTCCTGGATACGAGGTAAACCTTGCGTGATATCATCTCCCGCAACACCGCCGGTATGGAAGGTACGCATTGTTAACTGTGTACCAGGTTCTCCGATGGACTGGGCAGCTATGATACCTACAGCTTCACCAACTTCAACCTCTTGGCCTGTAGCCAGGTTGCGGCCGTAACACTTCTTACAAACACCATGGCGAGTGTTACATGTAAATGCAGAACGGATCCATACCTTCTCAATACCTGCAGTAACAATCTCGATGGCAATGTCTTCAGTAATCAAATCGTTTTCAGCAACAATCACTTCGTTCGTTTCAGGGTGTTTGATATTTCTTCTTGCATGACGTCCGATTAGGCGTTCTTCAAGTGATTCGATTACTTCTGTTCCATCTTTAAGGGAAGCGATTAATAAACCACGATCTGTTCCGCAATCGTCATCACGGACGATGACATCCTGCGCAACGTCTACAAGACGACGAGTCAGGTAACCTGAGTCAGCAGTTTTAAGTGCCGTATCTGCAAGACCTTTACGGGCACCATGAGTAGAAATAAAGTACTCGAGTACTGTTAATCCTTCACGGAAACTTGATTTAATTGGCAATTCAATGATACGTCCTGCCGGGTTGGCCATCAGTCCGCGCATACCAGCTAACTGAGTGAAGTTCGATGCGTTACCACGGGCACCTGAGTCACTCATCATGAAAATAGGATTTGATTTATCCAGTGACTTCATCAGCTTGGACTGGATATTATCCTTCGCTGCACTCCAGATTGAAATAACACGATCATAACGCTCATCTTCTGTAATAAGACCGCGTCTGAACTGCTTCAATACATTATCAACCTTGCCTTGTGCTTCCTGGATGATTTCCTGCTTCTCCCCTAATACCACGATATCGGCTACGCCGACAGTGATACCGGCTTTTGTTGAGTACCTGAACCCAAGGTTTTTCATGCGGTCAAGCATTTTGGATGTTTCAGAAATTTTAAAACGCTTAAATACTTCCGCGATAATATTCCCCAGTATACCTTTTTTAAATGGGTCAACCAGAGTGCTATCCTTGAAGTATTCCGCAACATCTGTTGTTGGGTCTACAAAATACTTTTCAGGAGTCTCAATCTCAAGGTTTTCTTTTGTCGGTTCATTGATATAAGGGAATGTCTCAGGCAAGATCTCGTTGAAAATAAGCTTACCAACCGTAGTTAATAAAAGCTTTTTATTTTGTTCCTCTGAAAAGGTCTGATTATTTAAAGATCCAGCATGTACAGCTACTCTTGAATGCAAGTGAACGTAGCCGTTTTGATAAGCAAGCAGCGCTTCGCTTGTATCGTTGAAAATCATGCCTTCTCCGACAGCGCCATCTCTTTCGAGGGTCAGGTAGTAGTTACCTAATACCATGTCCTGTGAAGGAGTAACAACCGGTTTTCCGTCTTTCGGGTTCAGGATATTCTGCGCAGCAAGCATTAAAAGACGGGCTTCAGCTTGTGCTTCTGCTGATAAAGGTACGTGAACAGCCATTTGGTCACCATCGAAGTCTGCATTATAAGCAGTACATACAAGCGGATGAAGACGAATGGCGCGTCCTTCTACCAATGTAGGTTCGAACGCCTGAATACCGAGTCTATGAAGAGTCGGAGCGCGGTTAAGCAATACTGGATGTTCTTTAATAACACTTTCAAGAACGTCCCAAACTTCCGGCTGCACTCTTTCAATCTTACGTTTTGCAGACTTTATGTTATGCGCTAAGCCTTTTTCCACCAATTCCTTCATAACAAACGGCTTAAATAATTCTAATGCCATTTCTTTCGGAAGTCCGCACTGGTACATTTTTAAGTTTGGCCCTACTACGATAACCGAACGGCCAGAGTAATCAACACGCTTACCAAGTAAGTTTTGGCGGAATCGGCCTTGTTTGCCTTTTAGCATGTGAGACAAAGACTTAAGCGGACGGTTTCCCGGTCCTGTTACAGGTCTACCGCGTCGGCCATTATCGATTAGCGCATCTACAGCTTCTTGAAGCATGCGCTTTTCATTTTGAACGATAATGCTTGGTGCACCAAGGTCCAATAGACGCTTTAGGCGGTTATTCCGGTTGATTACACGGCGGTATAAGTCATTTAAGTCAGAAGTTGCAAATCGCCCGCCATCAAGCTGTACCATCGGACGAAGCTCCGGAGGAATAACCGGAAGAACATCTAAAACCATCCATGAAGGTTCATTTCCAGAACCGCGGAAAGCCTCTAGAACTTCAAGGCGTTTAATTGCGCGAGTACGGCGCTGCCCTTGTGCCGTTTTAAGTTCCTCTTTAAGTGTGTCTACTTCTTTGTTAAGATCGATATCAGAAAGAAGCTTCTTAATGGATTCAGCACCCATGGATGCCTGGAACTTATTACCGTATTTTTCGCGATATGCACGGTATTCTTTTTCAGAAAGCAGCTGCTTCTTTTCAAGAGCCGTATCGCCTGGATCCGTTACAACATAGGATGCAAAATAAATAACTTCTTCAAGCGCACGCGGTGACATATCAAGTACAAGTCCCATGCGGCTTGGAATGCCTTTAAAGTACCAAATGTGGGATACAGGAGCTGCAAGTTCAATGTGGCCCATTCTTTCACGGCGCACTTTTGCACGTGTTACTTCAACACCGCATCGATCACAAACAACACCTTTGTATCTGACGCGCTTGTATTTTCCACAGTGACATTCCCAGTCCTTTGTTGGGCCGAAAATGCGTTCGCAGAACAAGCCGTCTTTTTCAGGCTTTAATGTACGATAGTTAATCGTTTCAGGTTTCTTGACCTCACCATGTGACCAAGAACGAATCTTATCCGGTGAAGCAAGACCTATCTTCATATACTCGAAATTGTTTACATCTAGCAAGGGGCCTACCTCCCTTTTGATCTCCGGGTTTTTCCCTTATTGCTCAATCCATCAGCATGATTGCCAATACACATTCCTCAGCAGCTTCGCCGGTGAGGCGAAGCGCAAAGAAATAAAGGAAATTTGAATTCCACTTTTTTATGAGAGTTATTCTTTCGTAACTGCTTGCTCTTCGTTTTTCGTTTCTGGTGCAATTGTCAATGATTCCGCCTGCTGCACCTCTTCGTCGTCCTCAAGGTCGCGCATTTCAATTTCCTCTTCATCGCCTGAAAGGATCTTAACATCCATTCCCAAACTTTGAAGTTCTTTGATTAGTACCTTGAATGATTCTGGCACTCCCGGTTCAGGAACATTTTCACCTTTGACGATTGATTCATAAGTCTTAACACGTCCAACAACGTCATCGGACTTAACCGTTAAGATTTCCTGAAGTGTATAGGCAGCACCATATGCTTCAAGTGCCCAAACCTCCATCTCACCGAAACGCTGTCCGCCAAACTGAGCTTTACCGCCCAATGGCTGCTGCGTAACTAGAGAGTATGGTCCTGTTGAACGGGCATGCAGCTTGTCATCAACCATGTGTGCCAATTTGATCATATACATAACCCCGACAGATACACGGTTGTCGAACGGCTCACCTGAACGTCCATCATAAAGGACAGTCTTTGCATCACGCGCCATGCCTGCTTCTTCGATCGTGGCCCACACATCTTCCTCACGGGCACCATCAAATACTGGAGATGCTACGTGAATGCCAAGCGCTCTGGCAGCCATACCAAGATGAAGCTCAAGCACCTGTCCGATGTTCATACGCGATGGAACCCCTAATGGATTTAACATGATGTCTACTGGAGTGCCATCCGGCAGATAAGGCATATCTTCTTCTGGTAAAATTCGGGAAATAACACCTTTGTTACCGTGACGACCAGCCATCTTGTCCCCTTCAGAGATTTTACGCTTCTGAACGATATATACACGTACAAGCTGGTTAACACCTGGAGGAAGCTCGTCTCCATCTTCTCTGTTAAACACTTTAACATCCAGTACAATACCGCCGCCTCCGTGTGGCACACGCAGGGAAGTATCACGGACTTCACGTGCCTTTTCACCAAAGATTGCGTGCAATAGTCTTTCTTCAGCAGTTAGTTCAGTTACCCCTTTAGGAGTTACTTTACCAACAAGAAGGTCACCATCTTTTACTTCCGCACCCGTACGGATAATTCCGCGTTCGTCAAGGTTGCGAAGTGCTTCTTCCCCAACATTAGGGATATCTCTTGTAATTTCTTCAGGTCCGAGCTTTGTATCGCGTGATTCTGATTCATATTCTTCAATATGGATGGATGTGTAAACATCGTCTTTTACAAGGCGCTCACTCATAATGATCGCGTCCTCGTAGTTATATCCATCCCATGTCATGAACGCTACAAGAACGTTGCGTCCAAGTGCTAATTCACCAAGTTCCATGGAAGGTCCGTCAGCAAGGATTTCACCTTTTGTTACACGGTTGCCGACAGCAACGATTGGGCGCTGGTTGTAGCAAGTTCCCTGGTTGGAACGAATGAACTTTAGCATTCTGTATTTATCAAGATCACCTTTAACTTCCTGCCCATCTACATTTTGAATGCGCCGAACCCAAACTTCGCGCGCTTCTACATGCTCAACAATTCCTTCGTGCTTACAGATAACTGCAGCACCCGAGTCTTTACCAGATACATATTCCATACCAGTACCTACTCTTGGCGCTTCAGGCTGCAGCAAAGGCACAGCCTGACGCTGCATGTTCGCTCCCATCAGGGCGCGGTTGGAGTCATCGTTCTCCAAGAAAGGAATGCATGCTGTCGCTGCAGAAACCACCTGTTTAGGCGATACATCCATATAGTCAACACGATCACGTTTAACAACTGTGTTTTCACCTTTGAAACGGGCAACTACTTCTTCCTCAAGGAATGAACCATCTTCGCCAAGAAGCGCATTCGCCTGAGCAACTACATAGTTATCCTCTTCATCAGCTGTAAGATAGTCGATGCGGGATGTCACTTTTCCTGTCTCAGGGTCAATGCGGCGATATGGCGTTTCAATGAATCCAAAGCGGTTCACCTTCGCGAATGAAGATAGGGAGTTAATCAAACCGATGTTTGGCCCCTCAGGCGTTTCAATCGGACACATACGGCCATAGTGTGAGTAGTGAACGTCACGCACTTCAAAACCGGCCCGTTCACGAGTCAAACCTCCAGGCCCTAACGCTGAAAGACGACGCTTATGCGTTAATTCAGCAAGCGGATTTGTCTGATCCATGAACTGTGACAACTGAGAGCTTCCAAAGAACTCTTTCATTGACGCAATAACAGGACGGATATTAATCAGCTGCTGAGGTGTTATTGTATTTGTATCCTGGATGGACATTCTCTCGCGGACAACACGCTCCATACGGGATAAACCGATACGGAACTGGTTTTGCAATAGTTCTCCCACCGAACGAAGACGTCTGTTTCCAAGATGGTCAATATCATCTGTATCTCCTACAGAATGCAGAAGGTTAAAGAAGTAGCTGATTGAAGCAATGATGTCTGAAGGTGAAATGTTTTTCACAGCTTCTTCAACATAGGCATTGCCGATTACATTGATGGCTTTCTCGCCATCTTCATTAGGCGCGTAAATCTTGATAGATTGAACCAATACATTATCATCTACTACTCCGCCTAAAAGGCTTACTGTTTTAAAACCGATATCCTTCTCTAGGTTAGGGATAATTCGGTCTAATGTGCGGCGGTCAAGTGTAACGCCTTTTTCCGCAATGATTTCGCCAGTCTCTGGATCCACAAGCGTCTCAGCCAGCTTCTGACCGAACAGGCGGTTTTTAATATGAAGCTTCTTATTGATTTTATAACGTCCAACATTCGCCAGGTCATAGCGCTTTGGATCGAAAAATCTTGAGACAAGCAAGCTTTTCGCATTTTCGACTGTTGGAGGCTCACCCGGACGAAGTCGTTCATAAATTTCAAGCAAAGCCTTCTCCGTGCTTTCGGTATTATCTTTTTCAAGCGTGTTGCGAATGTACTCGTTATCTCCAATCAAATCGATGATCTCTTGATCAGAGCCGAACCCAAGTGCACGCAAAAGAACCGTAACGGGCAGTTTCCGAGTACGATCTATTCTGACGTATACGACGTCTTTGGCATCTGTTTCATACTCAAGCCAAGCGCCGCGGTTCGGGATTACGGTTGCGGTATATCCTTTTTTCCCGTTTTTATCAAGCTTTCCACTAAAATATACGCTCGGAGAACGCACAAGCTGGGATACAATGACACGTTCCGCTCCATTAATAACGAACGTACCTGTCTCTGTCATAAGCGGGAAGTCACCCATAAAGACATCCTGGTCTTTAACTTCGCCTGTTTCTTTGTTTACAAGACGCACTTTCACACGTAAAGGTGCAGAATATGTAACATCTCGTTCTTTCGATTCCTCAACGGAATATTTTGGTTCGCCAAGGCTGTAATCAATAAATTCAAGCGACAAATTACCAGTAAAGTCTTCAATCGGAGAAATATCATGGAACATTTCTCGTAAACCCTCATCAAGAAACCATTGATAAGAAGAGGTTTGGATTTCGATTAGATTTGGTAATTCTAAAACTTCACTGATTCGTGCGTAACTTCTACGTTGGCGGTGTCGTCCATACTGAACTAGTTGACCTGTCAACTGATTCACCCCTCAAATCAAGCGTTATTGTTGCTAATAGCAATTTATATTATCTTATAAGAAAAACTAAAGAGCGCCTGCCCGCAAAAAGCGGGACCATAAGTCAAACATCCATTCTTACAAGACAAAAAGAAAAAGGGTTTTCACTTCAAAAACCACATTTTCACAATACGAGTATTATTTTATTAGCTTTTCCATCAAAACCAAATTTATACATCTATTAGTTAATTTTAGTTATAAATAGAAATATAATATGTTGGCATTTTACAATACTATCATAGCAAAAAAGTCAAGTCAATCTTTTTTTCCTTTCAAAATAAAATAGCCTTTCTTCTTCTCTACCGTCTCAACTTCACCAAATAGCTCTGTCAGTCTACCAATGGCAGAAGGTGCTCCCTGCTTCTTCTGGATGACCACCCAAAGCTCCCCTCCAGGTAAAAGCGCTTCAAAACCTTGTTCAAATATATCATGGACCACCTTTTTGCCTGCCCTGATCGGAGGATTGGTTAGGATAGCGGCAAATTTATTTCCTTTTGTATTTTCAAGACGGTCACTCTCATAAATTTGAACATTTTTAATGCCATTCAACTCAGCATTTTCTTTAGCCAAGCCAAGCGCTCTTTCGTTTACATCCACCATATGCACAGTTCGTTCCGGCATATATTTCGCTGCTGTCAGACCAATAGGCCCATACCCGCAGCCGACATCGAGTATATTTCCATCAACATCCGGCTCTTTAAAGGCTTCAACTAATAAGCGAGAGCCAAAATCGACTTCATTCTTCGAAAAGACACCATTGTCCGTTTTAAACCGGAATGGCTGACTTTTCAAAGTATAGCTCCAGGTTTTCGGATTGCTTTCTACTTTTTGCGTTTGGGAATAGTAGTGTTCGGACATGAAATCACCTCCACAGGAGATACAATTGAAGATTTTGGAGAATCACTATAAAGTGTTTTCGAACGAATTATAAAGGAAAGCATTTTAAAAAGCAAAAGCGAAATGCAGAAGCGCCTCGATCAGCCCCCATAGCATAAGCCATATCGGGCATAGGCGCTGTCCCCTGAAGTGATTCAGCTTATGACCTCGACGGACTAAACAGTCATCGAAGTTGAAGACTTAACCTTTTAGGGCTTCGTCAAAATATAAAAAGCCCGCCTAAGCAGCGGGCTTTTCATCAATTATATTACTTAACTTCAACGCCAGCTCCAACTTCTTCAAGCTTAGCTTTAACTTCTTCAGCTTCTTCTTTAGAAACGCCTTCTTTAATAGCTTTTGGAGTGTTGTCAACAAGTTCTTTCGCTTCTTTAAGTCCAAGACCCGTGATTTCACGTACCACTTTGATAACTTTGATTTTTTGGTCGCCTGCAGATGCAAGAACAACGTCAAATTCAGTTTTTTCAGCAGCAGCGTCTCCACCAGCAGCTCCGCCCATTACAGCTACAGGAGCAGCAGCAGTTACACCAAATTCTTCTTCAATTGCTTTTACTAGGTCGTTTAGTTCTAAAACAGTCATATTTTTAACTGCTTCAATGATTTGTTCTTTAGTCATGATAATGTTTCCTCCTTATATTTGGTTTGAATCTATTAATTTATCGCTAAAATTAACTTACGCGCCTTGTTCTTCTTTTTGATCTGCAACAGCTTTTGCAGCAAGAGCAAGATTGCGGATAGGTGCTTGTAACACGCTGAGTAGCATAGATAGCAAGCCTTCGCGAGATGGTAGTTCAGCAAGAGCTTTGATATCTTCTACTGAAGCGACATTTCCTTCGATTACACCTGCTTTAATTTCAAGTGCTTCGTGCTTTTTCGCAAAATCATTTAAGATTTTCGCTGGGGCAACTACATCTTCTGTGCTGAACGCGATTGCGTTTGGTCCAGTTAAAGCTTCGTTTAAACCGGAAATTTCAGCAGCCTCAGCAGCACGGCGAGTCATTGAATTCTTGTATACTTTGAATTCTACGCCAGCTTCACGAAGCTGTTTGCGAAGTTCAGTAACCTCAGCAACAGTAAGACCACGGTAGTCAACAACAACTGTTGATAAACTAGATTTAAATTTATCAGCAATTCCTTCTACGATTTGTTTCTTTTGTTCAATAACGCTGCTCATCCTTACACCTCCTGTAGAATTTCTACATTTATACCGTCCAATAAAAAACCTCCATGACTTTGCAGACATGGAGGAAGTATACAATAGCAAGAAAAGCAATTCTATCGTAATACCTCGGCAGGGAATTAAGCTTTGCAGCACCTGCTGTCTACGGCACAAATGTTATTATATTTTAACAACAAAACACATATTACTATATGCATTCAACATTGTCAATTGGTATTATTTAACTGCAATAGATGAGGGATCTACTTTTACGCCAGGTCCCATAGTAGAAGTAACGGAAACATTCTTCATGTAAGTTCCTTTAGCAGCAGCAGGCTTCACTTTCATCATTGTATCGAAAATAGTGTTGAAGTTTTCCACAAGCTTTTCGTCTTCGAAAGATACTTTCCCGATCGGCACATGGATGTTACCAGCTTTGTCAACGCGGTATTCAACTTTACCTGCTTTGATTTCGTTTACTGCTTTTTGAACGTCAAAAGTAACGGTGCCAGTCTTAGGGTTTGGCATTAAGCCTTTTGGTCCTAACACACGGCCAAGTTTACCAACTTCACCCATCATGTCAGGTGTAGCAACGATTACATCAAAATCGAACCAGCCTTGGTTGATTTTGTTGATGTATTCAGAATCACCTACAAAATCTGCTCCAGCAGCTTCTGCTTCCTTCACTTTTTCACCCTTAGCGAATACAAGAACACGCTGAGTTTTACCAGTTCCATTCGGAAGCACAACCGCTCCACGGATTTGCTGGTCAGCTTTCTTAGGGTCAACTCCTAGACGGAATGCCACTTCAACAGTTGCGTCAAATTTTGCAAAATTTGTTTTCTTCGCAAGATCAATTGCTTCTGTAATTGGGTAAGCTTTTGAAGAATCAACAAGCTTTGCAGCTTCTGCGTACTTCTTACCTTTTTTAGCCATTTTTTATTTCCTCCTTGATTGTGGTTTTAGCGGAATAACCTCCCACGACTAAAAGCGGAGGCGCCTTCGGAACATGCAAAACCCGCTTGTTCCTGCGAAGTTTATCCAAGGAAGCTTTCCTAGGTGTTCAGCTCTGATAAGCATAAGACGAACTCACAAAAAGGTGTTTTTTTCCTTTCTGTGAGGATTGGCTTATGATCTCGAGGGGCCAGGCGCCGCAGCTAGACAAAACAAAGGTTGCGAGTGAAACCAAATTCAGCGTCGCAACCTCAATCATAAACAGAAATGCGCAAACACTTCTGAGGCTGGACAGATGCCCAACATTCAAAGTGCACACATTATAATTTCACATACATGGATTAGTCTTCAATAACGATACCCATGCTGCGCGCAGTACCTTCAACCATACGCATTGCAGCTTCTACGCTTGCAGCGTTTAGGTCAGGCATCTTTGTTTCAGCAATCTCGCGTACCTTGTCACGCTTGACTGTTGCTACTTTATTACGGTTTGGTTCACCAGAACCAGACTCGATTCCAGCCGCCTTCTTAAGAAGAACTGCAGCAGGAGGAGTTTTCGTAATAAATGTAAATGAACGGTCTTCAAAAACCGTGATTTCAACAGGAATGATTAAGCCAGCTTGTTCAGCTGTACGAGCGTTAAATTCCTTACAGAATCCCATGATGTTTACACCTGCTTGACCAAGTGCCGGTCCTACTGGTGGTGCAGGGTTCGCTTTACCTGCAGGGATTTGCAGCTTTACAAGTTTGATTACTTTTTTAGCCACGAGACACACCTCCTTAAAGTCCGTGATGTGGTAATAGGGAAATTCCCTCCCACTCAACTTATAGTCTTTATATTAAGATAAAGAACTTTTAACAATTGTCCAGCCTCTTTGCAAGAGACATACTGACCTTTGAAATATTATCACTTTTCAAAGGCAATTTCAAGTTTTTTTACAAAGATATATAAAAGCACCCAAATTGAGTAAGCAATTATAGCTGATGAATCAAGCTTTTCTGTGTATTTCTATAATTTCTCTATCTGGGTGAAATCAAGTTCCACCGGAGTATCACGGCCGAACATGTTAACGAGCACTTTGATCTTCGCTTTATCTTTATCGATATCTTCAATAGTGCCTGTAAAGTTTGCAAACGGGCCTTCTTTAACTTGTACCGTTTCACCAATTTCAAAGTTGATGTCAAAACGCGCTTCCTCGACACCCATATGCTTTAAGATATTAGTAACTTCTTCTGGCAATAGCGGGGTAGGTTTTGATCCAGACCCAGCAGAGCCGACAAACCCTGTTACCCCAGGAGTATTTCTTACTACATACCAGGAATCATCAGTCATGACAATTTCCACAATAACATAGCCAGGGAATACCTTTCGTTTCACTACTTTCTTTTTGCCGTTTTTCAATTCTGTTTCTTCTTCTTCCGGAACGACTACACGGAAGATTTTATCTTGCATACCCATAGACTCGACACGCTTCTCCAGGTTTGCTTTGACTTTATTTTCATAGCCAGAGTACGTATGAACAACATACCAATTCTTTTCCATTCAAGAGGACTTGTTCGTCCTTCCCTCCCTGTATTAAACAATTTATTTGCATTACAACTTTTTTGACCAAATGAAAAAACCCGTCTCCGGGCTTTGCAAATGTTACCTGTGTTATTCTCCATTATACCATGGAAACTCAGGGGTTATTCAAGAATAATACGAATCAATTCAGAAATACCCAGGTCAAGCACTGCAAAAAACACAGCAAAGAATGTAACTGTCGCTAAAACGGTTACAGTATAGTTTGTTAATTCTTTGCGCTTAGGCCAGCTGACCTTTCTCATTTCTCGCCCAACTTCACGGAAAAAATTCACGGTGCGTTGCATTTCGTAACCCCCAACTTTCAAGAGATATCTTTTAACAGTAAAGCGCAAACGGCTATATTAACAGACTATTGCTAGTCAAATAATCAGTCAATCAGCTTTCTGGCTATTAAAGAGCAAAACTTCTAATCTATATCTAAAATTACTTTGTTTCTTTATGGATCGTATGTGTACTGCATGCACTGCAAAATTTCTTCAGTTCAAGCCTGCCTGAATCATTCTTGCTTGCCGTTGAGTAGTTTCTCGAACCGCAATCAGAACATGCAAGTATCGCCTTTTTAGTCATTTTCCCACCTACTAATGTCCACTTTACGCCCTTAAAACTTTAACACGCTCCCTAAAACATGTCAATAACTGCAAAAAGGGCAAGTTCTTGGGAAGTTTTGTCTATAAAGAAAACTCACGCACTTCCAAATATCTTTCCAGCTTCCTTTTCACACGCTGCAAGGCATTGTCTATTGATTTCACATGGCGGTTGAGCTCTTCAGAAATTTCCTGATAGGACTGCCCGTCCAAATAAAGAGCAAGCACCTTTCGTTCCAGGTCACTCAGCAGCTCAGACATTTTTATTTCAATGTGGTCAAACTCTTCCTGGTTAATGATAAGCTCTTCAGGATCCATAACCTTAGCTCCTGAAATGACATCCATTAAAGTCCGGTCAGATTCTTCATCATAAATAGGCTTATCTAAAGAAACATAAGAATTCAGCGGAATATGCTTTTGCCGTGTCGCCGTCTTTATAGCGGTAATAATCTGCCTTGTAATGCACAGCTCAGCAAACGCTTTAAAGGAGGAAAGCTTGTCCTCTTTAAAATCGCGGATGGCTTTATACAGGCCAATCATTCCCTCTTGTACAATATCTTCTTTGTCTGCACCAATCAAAAAATAGGATCTTGCTTTCGCCCGCACGAAATTGCGATATTTATGAATCAGATAATCTAATGCTTCACTTTCTCCTTTATGCACCAGATCAACTAACTCTTCGTCCTCAAGCTGGATAAAGTCTAATAGATTTTCGTCGATTGTCTTGAAGTCAGCACTCACTAGGATCCCCCCGACCGTACAAGCATGGTTAGAAATATTATACAGCAGGGCTTTTTCAAGCGTCAACCGCTCATTGTCCCCCTCTGCGCCACTTTTCAAAAATTTCTGCCACTTCATTGCTAAGGTGGATTTTGGAAACGGGTTTTTTTTGCTGAATTTTTTTTACTTTTTTTTCGATGCTGCTTTCGATCAGATTCATTTCGTTAAGCAGCTCCCTGGCTGACTTCCTTAGAGCGCCTTGGCCAAAAATGACCCATTGCTCTGTATAATCGGAAGTAGCAACATGAATTTGCGTTTTAATATTGCTTAAATCAATCGCCAATTTTTCAATGCGCTCATCCGCGGTTTCATTATTTCTGGTAAAAATTACCTCTACTTTTGAATTCTTAATTTTTTTTTCAGTACCCTTTACGTAGTGGGCATCAAAAACGACTATGACCTTATAACCGGAATATCCCTGGTACTCGGCCATTTTTTCGACAAGGCGGTCCCTGGCAGAAGATAAATCTTTGTCCTTGAGTTCCTTTAATTCCGGCCAAGCACCAATTATGTTGTACCCGTCAACAATTAGGATGTCCATTATTATCCCTCAAGAGGAAGCCGTTTCCGATAAACCTCATACATAAGAAGAGCAGCCGCAACAGATGCATTCAAAGAAGTAACATGCCCTGACATAGGCAATCGGATAAGAAAATCACATTTATCCCTGATCAGGCGGCCCATTCCTTTTCCTTCACTGCCGATCACAAGCCCTATTGGCATCGCCCCATCGAATTGGCGGTAGTCTTGTTTTCCTTTCGCATCCGTTCCCGCAATCCAAACGCCTCTCTCTTTCAACTCATCAATGGTTCTAGCCATGTTCGTAACTCGGACAACAGGAATATACTCAATAGCACCCGTTGATGCCTTGGCCACCGTTGCAGTCAGGCCTACAGCCCTCCGCTTGGGAATAATAATCCCGTGTGCCCCGACAGCATCCGCTGTCCGCATGATGGATCCGAGATTATGTGGATCTTCTATTTCATCCAGCAGCAAAAAGAATGGATCCTCATTTTTCTTTTCCGCTGCAGCAAAGAGATCATCTATTTCTGCATATTGATATGCAGCCACCTGAGCAACCACTCCCTGATGGTTTCCTTCTGCCATCTGATCAATTTTTTTCTTGGGAACGAACTGAACCAGCACACCTGCCGATTTTGCCAGCCCAATTACCTGTTGCATCTGCCCACTTTGCGAACCTTCTGCGATAAAGATCTTATTAATATCCCTTTCTGACTTTAATGCTTCAATAACGGGATTTTTCCCAATGATAAAATCCTGGCTCACTTTACCGCTCCTCCTTTCTTTTCCTCAACTAATCTTATGGATTCAAGGATCAGCTCTTCCATTCGCTCTTGGCTTTTGGACAAAAATAGATAGCCAATCAGGGATTCAAAAGCCGTGCTGTATCTGTACGTTTGCACATCCGTATTTTTCGGTACCGAACCGGATTTTGCATTTCGTCCCCTCCGGACTACTGCCCGTTCTTCTTCCGTCAGACGTTCAGAGTCAATTAATTCATGGATGATCATGGACTGGGCTTTCGCAGAAACATACCAGGTTGCCTCTTTATGAAGAAGGTGGGGCCTAACCCGTCCATTTTGAAGCAGATGGTGGCGTATATAGGTTTCAAAAACCGCATCCCCCATATACGCCAAAGCGAGACTATTCAATTGTTTTTCATCTATTTTATTTTCATAGTGAAGCATTGTTTAGCCTCTTTTCCATCTGATTCCCTGCGGTGTATCTTCAAGGATAATATTCATTTCTTTCAGCTGATCACGGATCTTGTCTGCCAGTTCAAAATTGCGTTCTTTTCTGGCCTGCTGACGCTGTTCAATCAGCAGTTCAATTTCATCATCCAGAAGGTCAGCATTTGCTTCTTCAAGGGAAAGTCCCAATACATCAAACAGTATTTCGAATTCTTTTGTAAATGCATCGATCACTTCAACAGCTGTGTTTTTTTCCATTAGGTAATAATTCGAGAGTTTGGACAGCTCAAATAAAATAGATACGGCATTCGCTGTGTTGAAATCATCATCCATATCGTGAATGAACTGCTCATGAAGAACCGTTATTTTATCCAGCCACTCCTGATTATTATCAGTCAGATTCACACTAGCTTCTTTGCGGTGCTTTAAATTATGATAAGACGTTTTAATGCGTTCCAGCCCTGAACGGGTATTTTCCAGAAGCTCATCACTGTAGTTGATTGGATGTCTGTAATGTACAGATATCATGAAAAATCTTAAAACCTCAGGATCATGTTTTTGGATAATATCATGAACCAATACAAAGTTCCCAAGTGATTTAGACATTTTTTCATTGTCTATATTAATATAACCATTATGCATCCAATATCGGGCAAAGGGTTTTCCTGTCAGTGCTTCTGACTGGGCGATTTCATTTTCATGATGCGGGAAGGCAAGATCCTGTCCGCCTGCATGGATATCAATTGTGTCCCCCAGGAATTTCTTTGCCATCGCAGAGCATTCAATATGCCAGCCTGGCCTTCCTTTTCCCCAAGGGCTATCCCATGATATTTCTCCTTCCTTCGCGGCTTTCCAAAGAACAAAATCAAGGGAATCCTGTTTCTTATCACCTACCGCAATACGGGCGCCGACACGCAATTCATCAATAGACTGATGGGACAGCTTTCCGTACTCATCAAATTTGCGGGTATGGTAATAGACATCCCCCTCAGATTCATACGCGAAGCCTTTATCAATCAATGTCTGAATAAACTCAATAATGATACCCATGCTTTCTGTCACTCTTGGATGGACATCAGCCCGCCTGCAGCCCAATGCTGAAACATCCTCGAAATAAGCATTAATAAAGCGTTCCGCAATGCTTGGAACATCTGTTCCAAGTTCATTGGCTACGCGGATCAGCTTGTCGTCAACATCTGTGAAATTGGAAACATACTGAACATTATAGCCGCGGAACTCAAGATATCTTCGTACAGTATCAAACACAATTGGCGGGCGCGCATTTCCTATATGAATATAGTTATATACGGTTGGTCCGCACACATACATTTTCACTTTTCCCTCTTCTAATGGGATAAACTCTTCTTTTTGCCGTGTTAGTGTATTATAGATCTGAATGGCCATAAACCTGACTCCTTTCTTTCCTCAGCGACTCAACTTCATCTCTTATTTCTTGCATCTCTTTCTCCATTTCCTTAAAACGGTCAAAAATTGGATCTGGAAGATCACAATGATTTAAATCCTTTCCAACTTTCACTCCATCACGGATTTTCACTCTGCCTGGAATGCCGACTACAGTTGAGTTCGGCGGAACCTCATGAAGGACAACGGAGCCTGCGCCTATTTTAGAGTTTTCCCCAATTGTAATGGAACCCAGAACCTTCGCACCTGTCGCAATAAGTGCATTGTCTTTAATAGTAGGATGCCGCTTGCCTTTTTCCTTCCCGGTCCCACCTAGCGTCACTCCCTGAAAAACGGTTACGTTATCGCCAATCTCACATGTTTCCCCTATCACAACCCCCATTCCATGATCGATAAAAAAACGTCTGCCAATCTTTGCTCCCGGATGAATTTCAATTCCTGTGAAAAAGCGGCTGATCTGAGAAACAACTCTTGCAAGAAAATAAAATTTCCGCTTAAAAAGTGCGTGGGCAATGCGGTGTGACCAAATAGCGTGAAGTCCAGAATACGTTAATATTACTTCCAAATAACTTCTTGCTGCTGGATCCTGTTCAAATACCACTTCGATATCTTCCTTCATTCTTACAAACATTGTTCATTTCCCCTCCTGACATAAGTCTTCATTTTTTATTTTTGTCTATCTAATTGCTATTCCCCTATAATATTTTCCAGGAAATAAGGTGTATCCCTTTTCATATATAAAAAAGCGCCTCTGCCACAATAGGACAGAGACGCTTTATGCGCGGTTCCACTCTGTTTAGACTAGTAAAGTCTCAACTTTAACCTGTTAACGGAAGGAGTTCCGCCCAAATCTACTTGGAGGCAGCAAGCTGCCGGCATCCGTTCGAATTGAGGCTCAGAGGCGCACTTCAGAAAAAAGAGAGGCTTAAACCACTTTCAGCCGCTGATGGTTCTCTCTAAAAAGCATCTTTTTTCTTACTTTTCCTCTTCAACACTTTTTTATATAGAATAATTTACTTAATACTATATTACATTTTCTCCAAGATGTTAACCAATAATGCTCATTAAGCGTGTTTTTACTTTTTCCTTTCCTAAAAGCTCGATTGCCTGCGGCAGATCAGGCCCATGTGTTTGGCCGGTAGTTGCAGAACGGATTGGCATAAAGAGCTTTTTGCCTTTATGACCTGTTGATTTTTGCACAGCTTTCATGGCCGCCTTAATTTCGTCTGCTTTGAATTCTGCAAGTGTTTCAATTTCCTGCAGGAATGCAGACAGCACTTCAGGAACTTGCTCTTCAGAAAGAACTTCCCTGGCTTCTTCATCTACCGTCATTTCTTCTGTGAAGAAAAGTTCTGACAATTCAACAATTTCAGCGCCAAAGCTCATCTTTTCCTGATATAGTGTGATTAAGCTGCGGACCCACTCATTATTTTCCTGCTGCCAGTTTTCTCTGATCTTCCCTGCCTTCACCAGGTGAGGGGCAGAAATGGAAACCAGACGATCCTGATCAAGTTTTTTCATGTACTGATTATTCATCCATTCCAGCTTTTGCTTATCGAAAAGGGCAGGAGATTTTGAAAGTCTGCTCTCATCGAAAATATCAATAAACTCTTCCTTGGAGAAGATTTCTTCCTCTCCGGCAGGAGACCAGCCCAGCAAAGTAATAAAGTTAAATAGAGCCTCCGGCAAGTAGCCCAATTCTTCATACTGTTCGATGAACTGAATAATCGTCTCGTCTCGCTTGCTTAATTTCTTTCGGCTTTCATTAACAATCAAAGTCATATGGCCAAATTTCGGCATTTCCCAGCCCAATGCTTCATAAATCATCTGCTGCTTAGGCGTATTGGAGATATGGTCATCACCGCGCAGTACATGAGAGATTTTCATTAGGTGGTCGTCCACGGCTACCGCAAAGTTATAAGTAGGCGTTCCGTCTTTTTTGACAATTACATAATCACCAAAGCCATCAGATTCAAATGACACATCACCTTTTACCATGTCTTTGAATGAGAGAACCTTCCCCTTTGGCACTAAAAAGCGAATGCTGGGCTTTCTGCCTTCCGCTTCCAATGCAGCCTTATTCTCAGCTGTTAAGTGGCGGCATTTCCCTGAATAAGCAGGGGTATCTCCCTTAGCAGACTGAGCCTCACGTTCAGCTTCCAATTCTTCTTCCGTACAATAGCATTTATAGGCATGCCCTTTTTCAAGAAGTTCTTTGTAGTATGTTTCATAAATATCATTCCGTTCAGATTGGCGGTATGGTCCGTATGCGCCTTTTTTATCTATGCTTTCGTCCCAATCCATGCCAAGCCATTTTAAGTAATGAAGCTGGCTTTCTTCACCGCCTTCAATATTTCGTTTCTTATCTGTATCTTCAATGCGGATGATGAATTTTCCGCCTTTGCTTCTTGCAAATAAATAGTTGAATAGCGCCGTTCTCGCATTTCCGATATGTAAATGCCCGGTTGGACTCGGAGCGTAGCGGACGCGGATTTCATTTGACATAGTTACTGCCTCCTCAAAATCTTCAATAAAGTTGGGCAATGCATAGGACGTGCTAGTGCAATCATAGTGAAAGACCGTCGCGATTTGGTTTAGTCTGCCTTCTCCCCCTGATTGTTAGTTGAGGCCCGCACGAAGCAAATCACAAAGAAATTCCACAAGACGTTGCTTTTTAATCTTTGTTCTGCTTTTGAGCCTTTTCGGAAAGGTTTGACCAGACTTATCTCTATGGCCTTACTGCCCGTTACACTGCGATAAGCTATATTTTAACACTCTGAAATTCCTTCTGAAAGGTAATTTTATTAGTTAGCTTTCTTTTTTAGCAAAACAGCGGCTTGTGAAGCAATTCCTTCTTCTCTTCCCGTAAAACCAAGCTTCTCCGTAGTGGTTGCTTTCACATTTATATTTTCTTTGTCAGTTTCTAAAAGCTGAGCAATCCGCTCTTGCATTTTTCCGATATGGGGAGCCATTTTGGGCTTTTGGGCAATAATGGTGCAGTCTGCATTCACCAGCTCATATCCTTTTTCTTTAACAATACCCCATACATGCTCCAGCAATTTCGCAGAATCGGCCCCCTTAAATTCAGGATCCATATCTGGAAAATGACGCCCGATATCTCCTTCACCAATCGCACCGAGACAAGCATCGGCTACAGTATGCAGCAAAACATCTGCATCCGAATGACCGAGCAGCCCTTTTTCATAAGGTATCTCAATCCCTCCAATAATCAAAGGGCGCCCTTCAGCAAATTGATGAACATCAAAACCTTGCCCTATCCTAAACATAATAAAATCCCCTTTTGTTTTGTCATTAACATGCTATGTTAACTATTTCTGTTTTTCTCTTTTCTTAATGATTGCTTCTGCAAAATAAAGGTCCTCTGGCGTAGTCAGCTTAATATTATCGTAATTTCCTTCTACAATCACCACTTCTTTGCCTAACCGCTCCACGAGGCTGGCATCATCCGTCCCTAGATACTTTTCTTCTAAAGCCCTGCGGTGTGCTTCAAGCAGAACAGAAATACGAAAAGCCTGTGGCGTTTGAACAGCCCACAGGCCGGAACGTTCAAGTGTTTCTGCAACCAAATTTCCATCTGCTTTTTTAACCGTGTCTTTAAGGGGCACAGCAAGGACTGCTGAACCTTTTTCTTCTGCCGTCTTCACGAGCGGTCTAATCAATTCCTGGCCAACGAAAGGACGCGCAGCATCATGTACCAGCACAACCCCATCTCCAGCGATCGTTTTAGCAGCATTATAGACACTGTGCTGCCTTTCCTTGCCTCCCTCAACCATGGCATCTACTTTTGTAATGTTATGCTCTTTTAAAAGAACACTCATTTCCTGTTCATCTTGTGAATTGATTGCCAATATAATGCCGGTGCAGTCGGGATCATTTTCAAAGACTTTTATTGTATGGATAAAAACAGGCATTTCACCAATTTTAAGGAGAAGCTTATTCTTTCCTGCTCCCATTCTTTTTCCCTGTCCTGCTGCCGGAAGAATTACTTGGTAGTTCATAAAATGATTCCTCTCTCCCAAAAAAGGTAGGGCAAAAAGGCAAGGGAGGCAAAGATGCTCCCCCCGCACAATCTGTCCTACTTTTTTATGCGTGCATTATAAAGCTTTTTCTAAAAGCTTGGGTTTTGCAAAAATCATTCTGCCGGCAGATGTCTGCAAAACACTTGTGACAAGAACATCAATATGTTTGCCAATATAGTTTCTGCCTTCTTCCACCACGATCATCGTACCATCATCCAGGTAGGCAATACCCTGATTCTGTTCCTTGCCATCCTTAATTACCTGTACCTTCATTTCCTCTCCAGGAAGCACAACAGGCTTCACAGCATTCGCTAGATCATTAATATTTAAAACAGCTACTTTTTGCAATTCACAAACTTTGTTTAAATTAAAATCATTGGTCACAACGACACCATTTGTTATTTTCGCCAGCTTTACAAGTTTGCTGTCTACTTCCTGTATCTCTTCAAAGTCGCCCTCATAAATCTCAACCTTAATAGAGAGCTCTTTTTGAATTTTATTTAAAATATCAAGCCCTCTTCGGCCTCGATTTCGTTTTAGAACATCTGAAGAATCAGCGATATGCTGGAGCTCCTCCAGCACAAATTGCGGTATGACAATCGTGCCCTCAAGAAAGCCCGTTTGGCAAATATCTGCAATCCGCCCATCAATAATGACGCTTGTATCAAGAATCTTAAGCGAGTTTTTAGCAGCCGTTTCCGGCTCACTATCTTCTTCCGCTGTTTTCTTTTTCTTGTTTGAAAACAAAGTTAATAGCTCGTCACGTTTTTTAAAGCCCACTTGGAAACCAAGATAACCAAACAGCAATGTCAACACAATCGGGGCTACCGTATTCAGTATGGGGACCTCAATGGCATTAAGTGCATAGCCGATTAAAAAAGCAATAACTAATCCAAAAACAAGACCGACACTTCCGAAAATAATATCAGTTATAGGTACTTTTACGAGTGATTCTTCTGCCCATCTCACAAAATTGACGACATGATCAACCGCCCAAAAAGTAATAAGATAAAAAATAATAGCACCTAAAACGGCGGACACATATGGATTATTTAAAAGAGGAATGTCGTTTAAATTCATTAATTTCAATAAGTCAGGAATCAAAAATATCCCAAGCGTTACCCCGATAATAAGGAAGCATGCCTGTACAATACGTCTTAACATTCCTTCACCTCCTTTTACTCATTATAAACAAATTCCTAAAATTGAAACCTTCAATTACGAAGATTTTTATCTTTCTAACCAAAAGTTATATTAGGATAGTAACATTGCACCGTTTAAGGAGATGCAATTATTGCATATTCTATACGTTGATACAACCTAAGGGTAGCATCATTGGCAATAAACTGTCAAATAAATAACTAATCATTTTAGCACAACGTATTA
The DNA here is from genome assembly GCF_026011715.1 of Cytobacillus sp. NCCP-133. Classification (GTDB taxonomy): domain Bacteria; phylum Bacillota; class Bacilli; order Bacillales; family Cytobacillaceae; genus Cytobacillus. Next base: position 57,532 of record NZ_BRVM01000019.1, read on the forward strand.
CATAGTTCAATGGTCTCTTATAGCTGGCGATCCGCAAATACCTGTTCTTTAATGAGTTTGAGGCCCTCCTTAATTTTTCTCGCCCTTACTTCCCCAATTCCTTCTACTTCATCCAGATCCTCTACGGATGCCGCGGTAATATTCGGAAACTCTTCGAAGCGATTTATTAAGTTTTCAATAATAATTGGCGGAAGGCGAGGAACTTTATTCAGTACGCGGTACCCGCGGGGACATCTGAATTCCTCTGTATGAATATAGCCGTTAAATCCTAAAAGCTTAAGGATCACAGAGTCTTCAAGCATTTCCCCTTTGGAAAGTTCCTGAAGCTTAATAAGCATATCCCTTGAGTCAATATCTTTTGATTGCGCGTAATCTCTAATAATCCATTCAGCTTCTCTTTCAAGCTCTGTTAACAGTTCATTCAACTGTAGCCGTATGAGTCTTCCTTCTGTTCCCAGCTCACTTAAATAGGTTAGAAGTTCATTTTTTATGCGGAGCACCATTTCAATATTATGAAAAACATGAAGGATGTCACTATAAGTAACCAGTTCTTCAAACTCCAAGATACTAAGGTTCCCGATACTTTGTTCCAGCACCACTTTATATTTCTCCAGTGTTTGGACTGCCACATTCGCCTTCGTCAAAATCACCCCAATATCCCTCAAAGCATAACGGGAATGCCCTTTGTACAATGTAATGACATTTCTTCTCTGTGAAATAGCTATCACTAAAGCTCCCGTCTGCCTGGCAACTCGTTCGGCTGTTCGATGGCGCATTCCTGTTTCTGTGGAAGGTACACCTGAATCAGGGACAAGCTGGGCATTAGCGATTAAGATTTTGCTGCCTTCTTCATTTAGAATGATAGCTCCATCCATCTTTGCCAGCTCATACAAATAACTTGGCGTAAAGGAACAATTGATTAAGAAGCCGCCATCAACAAGGCTATTCATTTTTTCTTTCGAACCTAAAACAATTAACCCTCCAGTATTTGCGCGGAGTACATTATCAATCCCTTCTCTAATAGGCGTACCCGGAGCCATAAATTGAAGGATTTCGCTCATCGTTTTTTCGCCCAATTTTTTTGTCTCCATACTTAACCCCCTAACGCAGCCTTTAATGCTTCACTGACAGACCCTACACCGATTAATTCAATCCCTCGTGGCGCACTCCATCCTCCAAGATTATTTGCAGGCAAGATCACCCGCTCAAACCCCAGCTTTGCCGCCTCCTGAACTCTCTGTTCAATTCTTGAAACTCGTCTGACTTCACCCGTCAGTCCTACTTCCCCTATTATACAATCTGATGCCTTCGTTGGTTTATCCCGGAAACTTGAAGCAATGCTAACGGCAATGGCCAGGTCTATTGCAGGTTCATCCAGCTTCACCCCACCTGCAACTTTAAGATAGGCATCCTGGTTTTGCAGCAGCATACCAACCCGCTTCTCCAAAACAGCCATGAGAAGCGGAACACGATTGTGATCAATTCCTGTAGCCATTCTCCTTGGATTTCCAAAGCTTGTCGGAGAAATGAGTGCCTGAATTTCTACTAGTACAGGCCTTGTCCCCTCCATGGACGCCACTACGGTAGAACCAGCTGCGCCTTGCGAGCGTTCTTCCAGGAATATCTCAGATGGATTGGAAACTTCCTCAAGCCCGACTTCCTTCATTTCAAAAATGCCCATTTCATTCGTTGACCCAAACCTGTTTTTCACAGCTCGCAAAATCCGATATGTATGATGGCGCTCTCCTTCAAAATATAAAACAGTATCAACCATATGCTCTAAGAGTCTTGGCCCTGCAATGGATCCTTCCTTTGTAACATGGCCCACAATAAAAATGGCGATTCCTTTTGTTTTCCCAATGCGCATTAATTCAGCAGTACATTCCCGCACCTGAGATACACTCCCTGGCGCAGATGTAACTTCAGGATGGAATATAGTTTGAATGGAATCAATGATAACAAAGTCAGGATTCACATTATCGATTGTTCTGCTGATTTCATCCAGGCTTGTTTCCGAGTAAACCAGCAAACTATCAGAAGAAACACCTAAGCGGTCAGCCCTTAGCTTTGTTTGGCGCATGGACTCCTCACCTGATATATATAAAACTGAATGTTTTTTGTTTGCCAGCTGGGACGAAACCTGAAGAAGAAGCGTTGATTTTCCAATGCCAGGGTCTCCACCGATAAGCACTAGTGAACCACGGACAATTCCGCCTCCCAATACACGATTCAATTCATTTAAGTCTGTATATATTCGCGGTTCACTGACTGTTTCAATTGATGTAATAGGCATTGCCTTTGCGATGATTGCTGTTCCTTGGGAATGGGCAAAAGCTCCCCTTCTGGTTGAAGCCGGCTTTTCGACTTCCTCAACCATCGTGTTCCACTGACCGCACCCTGGACATTTCCCCATCCATTTAGGGGATTTATAACCGCAGTCCTGGCACATGAATTTAGTTTTTCTCTTAGCCATCCTTCTTCTTCCTCTCTAAACATCCATTTCAGCCGCCATAAAGGAAATCATAAAAGTTACCAGTCTTCGCAAAGAAGCCAGTTTAGACAGAAGCATGTATTAACTTCCCTATTCCCTTTTGCACGAGTCTTTAAATGTTTTCGTGGTGAAATTCTATAAGCAAATCCACTATATCTTTAAAATTAACATAGAACGGAAAAAAAAACTGTTTGAACGCTGCAGTAGCGTCTCTATAAAGGCGCCTAATAGCGTACAAAAAGGTACACGTATGACAGGGCCGTGTACCTTTTTGCTGGTTAATCCATTAGTGCAGATTATTTATTTTTGAAGATTTGGCGTTCCGCTGGTTTCAGCTGTTTTAACCACAAATTCCCCATCCTTCACATCTATCACTACGCTTTGCCCAGTTAGGACTGTTCCCTTTAACAGCTCCTCTGATAAGCGATCCTCTATATGCTTTTGAATGGCTCTGCGGAGCGGGCGTGCTCCGTATTCCGGATCATAGCCCTCCTCAGAGATTTTTTCTTTGGCGGCATTTGTCAGTTCCAGCGAAATATCTTGTTCCTTCAATCGATTCGTTAATGTATCGGACATCAGCGTAACGATTTCCTGAAGATGCTTCTTCTCTAATGCATGGAAGACAATGATTTCATCGATACGGTTTAAGAACTCCGGACGGAAGGATTTTTTCATCTCTTCCATTACTTTTCCTTTCATATCTTTGTAATCCTGTTCCCCATCCTGAATATTAAAGCCGACATATTTGTTTCGCTTAAGTGCCTCTGCACCTACATTGGAAGTCATAATCAGAACAGTATTTCGGAAATCAACCGTTCTTCCTTTAGAATCTGTTAATCTCCCGTCTTCCAATACCTGTAAAAGAATATTGAAAACATCCGGATGAGCCTTTTCAATTTCATCCAGCAGCACAACAGAATATGGTTTTCTGCGGACTTTTTCAGTTAACTGTCCGCCTTCTTCATATCCTACATAACCCGGAGGCGAACCTACTAGACGGGATGTGGAGTGCTTCTCCATGTATTCTGACATATCAATGCGGATCATCGCATCCTCATCACCGAACATTGCTTCCGCTAATGCACGGGCTAATTCCGTTTTACCAACTCCTGTTGGGCCAAGGAACACAAAGGAACCAATTGGACGCTTAGGATCTTTAAGCCCTGCCCTCGCACGGCGGACAGCCTTTGAGATAGCTTTAACTGCTTCTTCTTGCCCAATTACTCGGGAGTGAAGAATTTCTTCGAGGTTAAGCAGCTTCTCCGTCTCTGTTTGCGCCAGCTTGGAAACAGGAATTCCAGTCCAGCTGGATACAACATTGGCAATATCCTCAACCGTTACTTCACTGTTCTCCTTGCCTTGCTTTTCTTTCCACGTTTTCTTTGTTTCTTCAAGCTGCTCGCGCAGGCGCTGCTCTGTATCCCTTAATGATGCAGCTTTTTCAAACTCCTGGCTTTGAACAGCTGCATCTTTTTCTTTTCTGACGTCCTCCAACTTAACTTCAAGCTCTTTTAAGTTAGGAGGAGTTGTGTACGAGCGAAGTCTTACTTTTGAGCCTGCTTCATCTATTAAATCTATCGCCTTATCCGGAAGGAATCGGTCAGAAATGTAGCGGTCTGATAGCTTTACAGCTGCTTCAATCGCTGCATCCGTTATCGTTACGCGATGGTGGGCTTCATAGCGGTCACGCAATCCCTGCAAAATTTGTACAGATTCATCTGCAGTAGGCTCATCAACCGTGATCGGCTGGAAGCGTCTTTCAAGCGCTGCATCCTTTTCAATGTATTTTCTGTATTCATCAAGTGTAGTTGCTCCAATACATTGAAGCTCGCCGCGGGCAAGAGAAGGTTTTAGGATATTTGATGCATCAATGGCACCTTCTGCCCCGCCGGCACCTATTAAAGTATGAAGCTCATCAATAAATAAGATAATATTGCCAGCTTGCCTGATTTCATCCATCACTTTTTTCAGACGATCCTCAAATTCGCCACGATATTTAGTACCTGCTACAACTGTACCCATATCGAGGGTCATAACCCTTTTATCACGAAGTGTTTCCGGCACCTCATTATTTATGATCTGCTGTGCCAGCCCCTCAGCAATCGCTGTTTTCCCTACACCTGGCTCTCCAATTAAAACAGGGTTGTTTTTCGTACGGCGGCTTAATACTTCAATGACTCGCTGGATTTCTTTGCTTCGGCCAATTACCGGATCCAGGCTTCCTTCCCTTGCAATAGCTGTCAAATCACGGGCTAATCCGTCAAGAGTTGGTGTGTTCGCATTAGCAGCCGAGCCTCCCTGATGGCTGCCAGATTCATTGCTGCCCAAAAGCTGCAGCACTTGCTGGCGGGCTTTATTGAGGCTGACCCCTAGGTTATTAAGCACTCTGGCTGCAACACCTTCTCCTTCGCGGATAAGCCCCAGCAGGATATGCTCGGTTCCAACATATGAGTGCCCCAGCTTTCTCGCTTCATCCATTGAAAGTTCAATAACCTTTTTAGCGCGTGGCGTATAATGAATAGTTTGGGATGCATCTTGTCCCCTGCCTATTAGATTTTCAACTTCTTTTTGGATCTTTTCAGAACCGAGGCCCAATGCATAGAGGGCTTTTGCGGCTATTCCTTCTCCTTCGCGTACGAGTCCAAGCAGGATATGCTCTGTCCCGATGTTATTATGTCCTAAGCGGATTGCTTCTTCCTGTGCTAAAGCCAATACCTTCTGAGCTCTTTCCGTAAATCGTCCGAACATCATATAATTTCATCCTCCCAACTCTTGATCTTCCAATTTTAATCTTTCCCTGATTAATGAAGCCCTGCGGATATCGCGTTCATGAGGCCTGAGCGGCCCGCCTGCATATTGCTGCAAAAAGCCTGGCTGTGTCAGAATCATCAGTTCATTTAAAATATTTTTAGATATTTTTTTGATATACTCCATATCTATTCCCAGGCGAACATCGGATAAGCATTGTGCGGCTTCCTTCGATTCTATAATTCGGCTATTTGATAAAATGCCATAAGAGCGGAAGACTCTGTCTTCTAATTGTATGTTAGAAGTCTTTGCTAATGCTTCCCTAGCCGACCTTTCCTGAGAAATTAACTGGCTGACAACGCTTTTCAGATCCTCAACAATATCCTCTTCTGATTTTCCGAGTGTGATCTGGTTTGAAACTTGAAAGATGTTACCTAATGCTTCGCTGCCTTCCCCGTAAATCCCTCTAACCACTAAACCAAGCTGATTAATTGCAGGAATAATACGGTTCATTTGCTGGGTCAGTACAAGACCTGGCAAATGCATCATAACGGATGCTCTTAGTCCGGTACCTACGTTTGTCGGACAGCTTGTTAAAAAACCGACAGTTTCATCAAAGGCATAATCAGCCTCTTCCTCAAGCCAATCATCTATTTCATTTGCCATACTTAAGGCTTCTGAAGGCTGAAACCCCGGAAACAAACATTGAATCCGAATATGGTCTTCTTCATTAATCATAATGCTGACCTCTTCGTTTTCTGAAAGAAGACATGCACCATAAGTTGAATTCTCAGCAAGGTGAGGACTGATTAAGTGTTTCTCCATCAGCACTCTTTTTTGAAGCGGCTGGAGTTCATCCATTAATAGAAGCTCCAGATTTCCAAGATTGGAAAAAATAGAATGCCCCACTCTATTCTTCACCTTTTGGATAACTGCTTTTGCTTCTTCATTTGTAAATAGAGTAGGAAATTTATATTGTTTAATATTTCTGGCAAGTCTGATTCTGGAACTTAAAACAATATCGGAATCAGGGCCTTCCGCACTCATCCAGGAGCTAATAGCTTGATTGATAAAGCGTTCGAGCGACAAGCTTATCCCCCTCCCTCATGATTGTCATTCAGCTGTTTTTCCAGCTTTCGAATTTCATCTCTTAACTCTGCCGCCTGCTCAAATTCTTCTTGAGCAATCATTTCTTTTAACTTATGCTTAAATTCGTCAATATTCCTTCGCAAATGAATTGTCCCGCCAATTCTGGCAGGGATTTTTCCATTATGGGCCGTATTCCCGCTGTGCAGCCTTCTAAGAATCGGACTCAGCTGCTCCTTAAAAGCTTCATAGCAATGTGCACAGCCAAAGCGCCCTATTTTAATAAACTGCTGAAAGGTCATGGAACATTGTTCACATTGAAGGACTTTTTCCTGCTGGAATGGGTCCTTGTTCGATCCCTGAAACGCAGGTTCAATATTCAGCAGGCCTGCCAGCAAATTATTTATTGAAAAACCGGAACCGCTGCCCAGCATAAACATTTCACCTTTTTCATGAGCGCACTTTTCGCATAGATGGAACTCTGCTTTTTCTCCATTGATAATCTTTGTAAAATGCAGCGTGGCCGGCCTTTGATTACACTCCTGACAAATCATGACTTCACCTCTCCAGCTCGCTAAAACTTATTTATATTTTAAAGTTGTTAACATCGCCTTTAACATCCTTGACCGCAGCTCATCCCGAAATGGAAGATCTATATATAAAACGGAGCGGTCTATTACACTAAACATTATTTTAGCTTCCCTTTGTGTTATAATCTCCTCTTCCACCAAGCGATAAATAACATTTTCTGCACTGCTTTGCGCTATACGGCTATGCACTAATGAAATCAATTGGTCAATTAAATCAGCGTGGTCATAGGAGTGAACTTTCATAATCCGGATATACCCTCCGCCGCCTCGCTTACTTTCCACGACATAGCCTTTTTCAATCGTAAAACGGGTATTGATCACATAATTGATCTGAGAAGGTACACATTGAAATTTATCAGCAATTTCACTTCTTTTTATTTCTGCGATTTCCCTCTCGCTTTTTTCTAAAACCTGCTTCAAATAATTCTCAATTATGTCGGATATATTTCTCACCAAGCCTCCCCCTATCTGACTTTGACTATATTTGACATTAATTATACATGATTTATGTAATTTCTTGCAATCAGCGGATGTTAATAATTTTCCCCCATTTTTTGACTTCTCAAACCTGAAAATGGAAGTTAATGTCGATAACAATATTTTTGAGTTGGGCAGGTTTGTGCTTGAGTGAAGGATGTAATTTATACTTATTTTTAGGAATATATTCACGAAGGCAAGAATATTGGGATAGGATTTGTTTTTTGAAGATAGGAAACATGAGATAGAGATTTGTTTTGTGAAGAGCACTGCACAATGTATAGAGACTTGCCTTTTGATATTTTCCAGCACATTTAGGATTTAACTAAGAATTTTTTATATTTGCCTAACATCTGACCTAAATTTAGATTTTTCTGCTGGGCTATACTTTTAGATCTCGTACCTTGAGAAAGGAAAGGAGGAGGGTTCACATCCTTTTGAATCTGATTTAAAGGGCAGAGTAGACGAGGATATTTATTCAATTTAGATGGTTTTAGCTATAAAAGGCGCTTTAGAGCCAACTGACCGATATATCGAAAAAGTGGCCGATAAATATAAGAAAGTGACCGTTATATGCTAAAAACAAAGGTGAGTGACCAAAATGGTTTCTTAAAAAAGTTCCTTTAAGAGAAATAAGCGATATTTATAGCTGAAAAATAAATAAAAACACAAAAAAGAGCACCTATCAGGTACTCTTTCATTCGCCCGGCAGCGTCCTACTCTCACAGGGGGACAGCCCCCAACTACCATCGGCGCTGAGAA
>NZ_BRVM01000020.1:0-26837 GCF_026011715.1 Cytobacillus sp. NCCP-133
CATTTCAAAATTTCCAACAACAGCAGCTTCGTTTTCTTTAACAGGAGAATTAATAGCTGGAAGTGTGTCTATCTTTTTTTTTCGAAGAAAAAAAGTGAATAGTATTAATTGAAATTGGTTGTTCTCCATATTTCCTTCAAATTTGTTTTCTAAAATGGTTCTATCAATAAAAAAGGAGTGAAGATCAATGAAAAAGAAAATTGCTTTGGTCTCATCTTTTGCCTTGGCATCATTGGTGGTCGTTGGCCAGTTTGCTTACGCTGAAAAATCAGAAAATGATATGAACATGATGAATGGTAATGGGATGGCCAATATGATGAACATGATGAATGGCAAAGGGATGGAGAAGATGATGGAATCAATGAATTCTCCAGAAGGGCAAAAAATGATGAAAGCTTGCGGAGAGTTTATGGAGACTAATGCCCCAAAAAATAATTAAAACCATTAACCTCTTAAAGTTTGAGGAGGAAGTTTTTTGTTGGTCTTTCGTAATATTTTTACTTTGTTCATATTTGCATTTTTAATTCAGTTTTTCATACCAGGGTCATCAGGATTTGCTCATTCTACTTTGCAACAAACATATCCAAAAGAAGGGGAAAAGCTATCAGAAAGCCCATCTTCGATTGAAATGTGGTTTCAGGATCCTGTCGTTTTACATCCTGAGTCCATTCAGTTAGATGATGCTTCTGGAAATCATATTAATATAGATAAAGCAGTGGTTGATCCCGACGATAAATCTCATATAATAGCTAATTTAACGGAAAAATTACCAGCTGGTCATTATGTTGCAAGAATAAACGTAATCGCATTAGATGGTTTTGTCCTTCAAGAAGAATTAAATTTCCAGGTGGTAAAACAAAAAAATGAAGAAAAAAAAGAGGAATTAAGAATACTTAAATACTCCCCAGATGATGGTGAGATTGTCGAGGGTTCCCCTCAGAAAATGGATCTCTGGTTTAATCAGCCAACTGAATTAACTGCTATTGGTGTTTTTGATGACAACCAGCAATCCATTAAGACAGAAGAACCTTTCGTAGATCCTAATGACCCTAGTCATATAATGATTGAGTTTGCTGAAGAATTACCAAAAGGAACATACCAAGTAACGTGGTATGCACGTCCGAGCACTTTAAATGGTAAAAATCAACCAGACATTCTTGATGTTTTTTACTTTGCTGTAAATGAGTTTACACCCATAAAACAACTAAATATGGGTGATCCAACAAGATCCATTTGGTTTAAGAGTATGGGATTTAAACAATTAGGCTACTGGTTACAATTTATAGGGATTTCCATTTTGTTTGGCAGTACATTTTTTCATTCAGCAATATTGAAACGACGCAATTCATTAAAATGGAATAAGCTTTCCTCTGTTTTATTACTTTTTGTAATACTAGGTATCTCTATTATTTTTATAAAACAAAAGGGAGAATTAGAAAGCCTCTCATTAACACAACTTTTATCATTAAAGTTTGTATGGATACCTATATTGCAAATTGTCCTACTATTAACTGGACTACTGTTTAAAAAAGCTAAATTATTTCTTTATGGAATTGCGCTACTATTAATGACACTTATAACCGGGCATGCTGCTTATCCTCGTTATGGTGGTAATTTATCAGTCATTGTTAATGCAGTACATTTATTAGCAGCATCGATTTGGATTGGAGGATTGTTTGCAATCATTACCATTCCTAAAAAGGGAGAAATAAAGGAATTACTAAAAGATACACTTCCGAAATTTTCGAAATGGGCACTTATAAGTCTAATTGTCATTATAGTTACTGGATTATATATGAAAAATCAATATGTTCCTTCTTTTTCAATTAATAGTTTCATCAAAAGTGAGTGGGGAAAGGCAATCGCGGTAAAGGTTGTAGTAACACTAATTATTTTTATTATTGGTTTCTTCCAAAGAAGAACGATAAAAAAATTAACAACAAACGCTGTAAACACGGTTCTTAATCGAGCAAGAGTAGAACTTGTTTATGCAGCACTTATTATATTCTTTGCATCCTTATTAGTGGTTTCAACACCAGGAGCAGCTGAACAAGGTGTATATCCTTCTTCAATAGAAAAAGAAAATATCGAGTTAAATGTAGACTTTATGCCTTTGTATCCAGGATTAAATGTTTTAACTATGGATTTTGGTGGTGAAGAGGTTAAGAGTGTTGAAGTAACATTGTCTATGCCGCCAAATTACAATGTAACCTACAAGGCATTCAAAATAGATGATGGAGTATTTAAAATCACAGGGAACCTTCTCCATGCTGCTGGAACAATGGGAATGAGTGTAAAAGCAATAAAGGCGAATGAAGAAGAAATAGAGTTTCCTTTTGAAATTGTTATCCCAGGGGAAATGAGATTTAATGAATAATGGAATGAAGGTTCAATTTTTAGATGGTTTTGAAGCGACAAAAGATCATGTAAGGGAAGCCATCCTGATTTGTTTCAGAAGATAGGATTTGAACACCTCCGACAAACAGGACAATTTAAAGCGATTTTAGGTACACTTTGTTCGTAATATGCCCGGAATCCTAACTAGTGATTGAGGGGGAAAACCGGAGGGATATGTTCCCTCGGGTTGAAAACTAATGGATCATATCATTCGTGGAATCAATATACAATGATCCATCTTTCTGGACTTCGGCGTAAAATATATTATCAAAAGAATTAAATCCGGCAGATTGCATTTGCTCCTTCAACCATTTTTTATCAAGATTTAGGGATTTTAAGTTATCTTTATTTATTTTTCCGTCAGAAATAACAGCTAAAGGAAAGGGATAAATATCTGAGCTAACTTGGAGATTCATATCCTCCTTAGTCACTAATTGTTTTGCTTCTTTTTTTATGACTGACAGGCTGCCATCCGTTTCAAAGATTGCATAATCAATGTCCGACATGGAAAACACGTTTTTTTTCCTTAATAAAGCTTTTAGTGAACCGGTATCAAGGCGAGCTTTTCGAAGTGCATTTTCCATAATCCTCCCTTTTCTTATGAGAATTATTGGTCTCCCAACTATTGCAAATCGGACTTTCTTAGATTTTATATCTAAAAACCCAAGAAAAATTGTAAATGCGCTCCAACTTACCAATGCAATCAGACCATAGGTTATTCTGAAATCTGGGTCTATGGCAAGTGATGCCCCAATGGTGCCAATTGAGATAGCAGATACAAAATTAAAAAAAGTCATTTGAGAAATTTCTTTTCTGCCCATGATCCTTGTTAAGACCAACAGAGTTATAAAGGCTATGGCGAGTCTGATGAAAAGCTCTGTAACTGACATGCTGCAATCTCCTTTCCTTAAAAATATTCATTTACAGTGTTTCCAATTATTTGGTTACGATTCAGGTAAACATATGCAGGTTTTATTCAGTAGACAAAAAATGCAGCCTATGTGTATGGTGAAATTAAAGAAAAAAAATATCTAAAGAGGACAGGCCTAAAACAGCCTGCCACAAATTTTGCTAATAGGTAGTTACTTATAAGGTTAAATCCAAATAGCCACCACCGAGGCCTCCGCCTGATCAGCTAGAGGCACGACGATGATGAATAGGATAAACAGAAAAACAATTAAAGCAAATCCAGCTCCACATCCACGTACTCTTATTATAGACCCTCTTTTATTGAGGTGATTACAGTGTATGTAACTGTATTTATTTCGTTTGAGCATGTAAATTAAGTAACGGAACAGTTCTAACTAAAATTTACCTTAAAGGTCAATTTCGGCTAAAACAATAACCATTAAGATTAATAAAATACGTATTAAACGGTCATGAGTTACAGTTTTCAAGAGAATAGCAAGAGCTATACCGGTGTAAGGGATTTCTTCTATAGAAATTATAACTAAAACTTCTATTAAAGAGATAACAGTTTCAACAATATGATCATTATTTTGGAAATCCATAACAATTCATAATCCTCCGTTTTTCATTAAGGTATTTTATTTGAAAAAAAAATGTGTGGATTTTATGCAAACTTTCTATAAACTAGTGATTTTATAATGCGTAATTCGAATAACGGAGAGCTTTACTTTGGCACTTATCCGCAGAAGGGTAAGTGCCTTTTTGTAAAAGGGATGAAAAAAATGAAACCTATCCTTAACTCATTCGTCTTAGCATTAAACTGTAAAGGGGTGAGAAGTGTGTGAGAAAGGTCAGGGATGAAGGCTCATTAGAAGATCGAGATGCGTGGCTGGAGTTTATTATGGATGAGTACGGTGAACGGCTCACAAAGTTAGCTTATAACTATGTGAGGGACTGGAAGCTGGCAGAAGATATTGTCCAGGATGTATTCATCGCGTGCTACAAAAATTATGACAAACTCGGTGAAGTGATCTCCTTTAAATCATGGTTTTATCGGTTGGCTATTAATAAATCAAAGGATGTCTTGAAGAGTTACGCGTTTCGAAAAGTAGTAATGAATTCAAGCCTGTTTACTCTATTTTCTCAAAAGAATTGTCGATGGAAAAGGATCTGCTAAAGCGCAGCGAGAAAGAATTTCTTTCCTTGTGTGTATTGTCATTGCCTGTGAAGTACCGGGAAGTCGTTACGCTTTATTACTATGAAGAATGTTCGATTGAAGAGATCCAAGGAATATTAGGCGTGAACCACAATACGATCAAAACCAGACTGAGCAGAGGCAGGCTGAAACTGAAAAATATGATGGAGAGGCGGGGATATAATGGAGAGCAAGCTTAAGCAGCTGCGTAAGGCGATGGACTCGACGACTCACAAAGGTGTTCACTTTACGGAATTTCAAAAAATGAAAATTAGAAGAGCTGTCCTTACAGATAGAAGAGAGAAGCAAAACAGACCCAATAAACTAATTCTATTCGCCATTTCCACTTTTGCCATCTGTTTATTAGCCTTCTTCGTTTCAACTGAGCTTTTAGTCAGGCAAGATCATGAAAAGATAAATGGTGCTCCAACTGCTAATGACCAGTGGGAAATACGACATGAATATAAGGAGAACCAAAATATAAAATTTCGCCTATTTCCTGACCCTAATTTGAAAGCAGGAACGCCTTATGGCTATATCTTTAGTTTCGCAGATCCTTTCGACACTTATGAAGGAAAAGAACTTTCCATTTCTGCCCTTCATAAACAAACTGGTGAAAGAATACAAGTTTTGCCTCATCAAGAAATAACAGATCCATCTCCTGGATACCCAAGTTTGCAGAGGTTCTCGACTACATTCACACTTCCTTACGGGGGTTTGTGGAAGTATGAGGTGTATCTGGATGGCAAAGCCTATGGGGATGTAGTTGTCAGTGTGGCTGAAAAAGCAAAAGACGCCCCTATTACATTGCCAAAGGACATACCAGATTTTGTTCAAATAAGCGATTTTGACAATATTGATTGGAAGAGAAAAGCTGTGGAGTTCGGTGACAGGGGCATTATCGGAAATGAAAACAAGTCTGGTGTGATGTGTTATTCAACTTATAAAGGATTGAAGGATGAGTTGAAAACCATAAAGGTAAGTAAAAGTCACGAGGAGCATATAGTGGATATAAGAAAAAAGATTACAACTAAAAAAGCATAAGATCGGAGCTTATTTAAAAAAGTGCCTGTCTCATCATTCAGATAAGAGACAGGCACTTTTATGTATTTTTTTATTGGCTTTGTTTAACCGATTCTCTAGATAAAAAGGGATTAGTTGTCGCTATTTTTCTTTTCAGTATATTAACAGGCTTGTTTTTTAGAATTGAAAATAAGAAGCAGCCTGCAATCACAATGACACTGCCTGCAGCCTGGATCCAGGTCATTTTTTCTCCTAAAAAGGCAAAGGCCAGAACGGCTGTAAAAACGGGATTAAAATTCAAAAACAATCCTGATGTGTTGGGGCCAAGTTTATTCACTCCGATATTCCAAAGGACCATACACAGAACGGTTGAGATCAGGCCAGTATACAGAATGGACTGAATAAAAGAAGCATCTAGATTTGTTACCTTGAAGCTTGATATGTTAAAAGGAAGCAGGACAATTAGGCCAAAAACGCCGGAGTAAAGGATCGACATCATCGGTGTGACGGTTCTCATCACCCATTTGCTGCAAACTGAGTACATTCCCCACATGCCCACAGCAGCCATCATATAGAGGTCGCCCACATTAAATTTCATTGAAAATAACAAACCCAAGTTCCCTTTTGAAAGGACAAGTAAAACGCCAAATAATGAGACAAACATGGAAAGGAACTGAAGTGAATTCATTTTTTCTTTTAGAAAAAAGAAGGAGAAAGCAGCAATCGAAAACATATTTAAGGTAGAAATTAACCCAACATTCGTCGCCGAAGTTTTTTCCAGGGCCATGAATTGCAGTGCCTGAAACAGGGCTACCCCGGTAACGCCCATCAAAAACAGGGGCAGGATGGCTTCTTTTGGCGGAATCAGATTTCTCTCTTTCCGCCAAACAAGCGGAACCAAGAGTATTACTGCAATCGCCCATCTCAAAATGGTCAAGGTAGCTGGAGAAGCGTGATCCACAAGTGTTTTTCCCACTATAAAATTTCCGCCCCAAAGAAAGCTGGTTAATAGCAATAAAGAATAATATTTCACGTCATCTAGCCCCTTTTCTTTTCGAATAAAGAAGTAAGAGCCATTGTGCACAATGACAGTATCGATATGAATAATTTTAACATTTTTCTTTATTTACAAAATAATATTTTGTATAATTAGATTAATTCAAAATAAATGTAAGAATTATAGATTTTTAGTTTTGAAAATTCATTTTTAGTATGTGATTTATCGTGTTTTTGGAATAATTGAAAAGGGCTGATGAATGGTGGAATCGATTATAAGCAAGGTATTGGACCATACGGATATTAAAATTTTGGATTTGCTGCAAAAGGATGTACAGCTAAGCAATCTGGAGCTTTCAAAGCGGGTCAATTTATCGGCGCCAGCTGTACATGCAAGGATTAAGCGTTTAGAGGCAGAAGGTTATATTAAAAAGCAGGTCGCCATTTTAAACCATGAAAAGCTGGGCTTTGATCTATTGTGCTTCGTGTTTATGAGCACCAACTTGCATCTGGCTGAAAAACTGGAATCTCTTGAGAAAACATTGGAATCGATGGAGGAAGTCCTGGAGTGCCATTGTTTAACAGGGGAGTACGACTATCTATTAAAAGTGGCCTGCAAGGATCGCAAGGGGCTAGAGATATTCATCAGAAGGTTGAATGAATTGGGGATTACCAAAATACAAACAAGTTTGGCTTTGCGGGAGATTAAGGATTCGACGGTGCTGCCGATATGTGGGGAGGTAAGGTGACTTCAGACGAAAGAGTGATGTGAAGAGATTTGTTAACTCCTTCTTCATGCTATGCTTCTTTTCAATAAATACAGTCAAAAAGAGCCCAGAAATTCCTAAGCTCAAGGATAATAGGGGGTCAACTTGTGATGTTCGACCAATTTCATTTTACTCTATTCTGAATTTTATTCCATCTAATTAAAGCATAAACGCATAAAAGTGATAGTGTGTTAAAGTTTGGTTGTTGGAGGGGCAATTAGGAGCGGCCTCTTTATGACTATAGCTAAGGTCTATATCCATAACCAAATGAAAATAAGAAACTAAAAAAGATAACGAGAAAAGCTGCTGGAATTGAACTTATGAAAATGAGCACCTTTGCCTTCTTGCTTTGAGTATGAGTAAACCATTTGAAGTAAATGAAAAAAAGGATCCTGATAAAGGGAAGAAATAAGTAATTTGCGATTGTATCAACCCATCCGGAATTTTTATCCCAATAAGCATCAGGTACCGGCGGATATTTTCATCCTGCTTGTCAATTTTGTCCTTCATTGAAATAAAAACAGAAGAAACGACCAAATAATAGGCAGCAATGATGGCTTTTACCCACCGATTAAAGTATTTGTTGACAAGCACGATAATCAACATAAGTGCCAAGGTTATAAAAAAACCTCTGTATTGTTCCATGTGAAAAAAACCTCCCTTCTAAAACCTTATCTAACATATGGAAAAATATCCATTCAGAAAGATTTCGCCATCCCTTTTAGTCCAATAAATGGTATAATTGGTATCTATTATAAACCCATTTGAAATTTCTAAATCTTAAGATTAAGTTATCTATAATTTCGTGAAGGAGGGAGTTAAGTGTATTTATTCACATCAGCTCAAGCCGGATTTAATGCCGGCGATATCATCTTTTCATTAATCATGTTCGGATTTCTCCTTCTCTTTCCTGCTGTTATCATCATTTTGTTTTTTATTTTTAAAAGAAGAAATGACAGATTGAAGCGTGTGGAAGAAAAGCTGGATCAATTGCTCGCGGATGAAAATCGAGATTAGGATGTCTGAAAGAAGGCTGCAGAAGATTCTGCAGCCTTCTTTATTGTTCATCGAATGTTCACAATTGCCAGGGTGACACCATTACTTTTGGAACGTCTCCTTTCTATTATAAAGATGAAGGGACTGACGTAATGGAAGGCTGCAGAAAGAACATCGCCATTTACGGACGGTTCAAGATCATTTTATAAAAGGGTGAGTGGTAAGATGAGCAATCTATTAATCAATGAAAATCCGCTGCTGATTCTTCCGTCCTTGGCGGAAAAGCTGGGACTGAATGAGGCGGTGCTGCTTCAGCAGATCCATTTTTGGCTGAAGATGAGCAGAAATAAAAAGGAAGGCCGCACGTGGATTTACAATACCTATAAAGACTGGCAGAAGCAGATGCCATTTTGGTCGAATGCGACAATTGGACGGACGATTCGTTCGCTTGAGGAAAAAGGGCTGCTGATCTCGGGCAATTTTAATGCGAGTAAAATGGATAAGACGAAATGGTACACGATCGATTATCAGAAGCTGAAGGAATTGGATGGATCCTTTGATGATGTTGGAATGGAACATCGAGTTCACCAGGATGCTGAATCGAACATAACAGATTGCGATATGGAAGATGACAGCCTGCTGCAAGCAATACCAGAGACTACTACAGAGACTACTGCAGAGAAAAAAGATATCCCTTATGCTGCGGTGGTCGAATACCTGAACGGCAAAACGCATTCCGCCTACCGGACTGGCTCCAAGAAAACAAAGAACCTGATTCGGGCCAGGTGGCTGGAGGGCTTTACGCTGGATGAGTTTAAAAAGGTGATCGACCTGAAAACGGAAGAATGGCTTCATGACCCGTACTGGCGGAAGTTCCTCAGGCCTGAGACGCTGTTTGGCACGCGGTTTGAGTCATATTTGAACCAAAAGCCGAGTGGGAAGCAGCTGCGGGAGGAGGAATTTAATCTTGATGACTAAGCGGGAAACGTATACATTGCTGGCGTTAATTGCGGTTTATTACGAGCAGTTTGAGGTGAATCAGCAAAAAATTGATTCCTGGCATGAGGTGCTAAAAGGCCATGGGATTGAGGACTTGCGGAGGCATTTGCTGCTGCATGTCGAGAGATCTCCCTATCCGCCTAAAATTTCAGATTTGGTGCGGAAATCTGCAGCTGTTTCCAGGGCCATTCCCGATTGCCGGGACACGGCGTCTATTGTGCCTGCTGCCTGGAAACCGGCGAGTGAGGCTGTTGTGCAGGCTGAACTGGCAAAAATGCGCGAGATTCTCGGGATTCGGAGGAGTGAAGCCTGATGCAGGGATATGGACTTTTCAGCCAGGAAGCAGAAGAGGCGGTTGTCGGAGCGCTATTTTTAGAAGATGGGCTGGTAAAAGATTGTAAAGTAAAGCCTGAGCATTTTTATTTAGCCAGACTGAAGCGGCTGATGCAGCTGATTCGCCAGCTTGATGCAAAGGGCAAGCCGGTGGATGTGATTTCGGTTATGGAGGAAGCGGGCCAGCAGAATCTCGAGAGCATTGGCGGAATCAGCTATATTACGCAACTGGCCGGGAGCGTGCCGTCTGTCGCGAATTTCAAGTTTTACCAGGATGTGGTTCTTGAATATTATCAAAAGCGCAAGGCTGTTGAGATTGCAGAGCGAATTCAGCAGAATGCCCAAACAGGCGATATTTCAGGGACTTTGAGGGATGGGATTCAGGATCTTATGCTGATCGAGGATCATATAGGCGATGAAGATCTGGGGGAAGTCATGCCGGCACTGGTAGAGCTATACGAGGAGTCGGAAAAAGATCTTGGCGAATGGACGGGGATTCCTTCCGGTTTTGCGAGGCTCGATAAGCTGACAGGAGGATTTCAGGAGTCTGACCTGATTATTGTCGGTGCCCGCCCCAGTGTGGGGAAAACGGCCTTTGCGCTTAATATGGCATTGAATGCAGCCGGTCAGGATATCGCCCTTATTTTTTCCCTGGAGATGTCGAGAAAGCAGCTGTTGAAAAGGATGATCAGCTGTAAAGGGGAAATCAATTCGATTAAAATGCGGAACCCCAAACGGTATTTTAATCCGGCTGACTGGAATCATTATACCGGTGTCATCGGTGAACTTGGAAAGACGGCGCTCCATATCTTTGACCAGGCCGGGATGGATATTCAGTACATCTGGTCAAAGGTTCGGAAAGCAAGGAGAAAGTATGGCGATGATAAAAGGATTCTGGTGGTGATCGATTATTTGCAGCTGATTGTCGGGGATAGCCGGCACCAGAACCGCCAGGGAGAGATCAGCGAAATCAGCCGGAAGCTGAAAACGATGGCGAGGGAGTTGAATGTGGCGGTCATTGCATTGTCCCAGCTGAGCCGTGGGGTGGAAAGCCGCCAGGATAAGCGCCCGATGCTTTCGGATTTGAGGGAGAGCGGGCAAATTGAGCAGGATGCGGATGTCATCGCGTTCCTTTACCGGGATGATTATTATGACAGGGATTCGGATAAGCAGGATACGATTGACATTATCCTGGCCAAGCAGCGGAACGGCCCGATTGGTACAGTCAGGCTCGCTTTTATGAAAGAGATAGGGCGATTTGGGGATTTGCCTGTGGTCGGGGAAAAGATTGTTTAGAAAAAAAGGGGTTTTGGATAAAGAGGAAGAATGACTATAGCTGGGAGGAAATTAAAATGAAAATAGTGGAAATACATAAGCATCCGGATTTATTCAAGAACGCCGTTCAAGTGTTTTGGAAACAGTGGGGGAACGCTTCTAACTATCCATTTTACCATGATTGTATGCTCCATTCCGGAACAGCGGCGGATGGAATCCCAAGGTTTTATGCAGCAGTCGAGAATGAAAGAATTATAGGCACTTATGCTTTAATCAGGAATGATCTTAATAGCCGCCAGGACTTATATCCATGGCTCGCGTGCGTATATGTCGATGAGGAATATAGAGGAAGAAGACTGGGATCGCAGCTTCTGGACCATGCTATAGGTGAAGCAGCAGGACTTGGGTTTGAAAAACTCTATCTCACTACAGATCTGGAAGGATATTATGAAAAATACGGCTGGACACATAGTGGGGAAGTCTACGGTGCCTTTGGCAGTTCTATGAAGCTTTATCGCAGTCTAACGGGCAGTAAGACCCCTACTTCAGAACGCGGAAGAATGAATGGATAAAATGAAATTCTTCCTGACTTTGAATATACAAATCTCCAAAAATATAATTATAGCAGGGAACAGAAAAATTCACCATTTACTTTTGAAATAATATAGTATAAAATAACACCTTAATCCGACTAAAAAGATCAGAAAAGGAGTGAATGAAGTTGGCTCAAGTTGAAGTTAAACATAATTCATGGATTTCAGCACCAACAACGGTTGCAGCAAAGTTAAATCCAGTTCAAAAACCTTTTGTTGCAGCAGGCGTTCTTGCAGCTATCGTTTTGTTCATTTCAATTATAAATACAGCGAACATGACACAGGGAGTTCTATTTATTATTGGAATAGCGCTCGGCATGACCTTGCTTCATGCCCGCTTCGGCTTTACGTCTGCGTTTAGGCGTTTTGCCAGCGTAGGAAACGGGCAAGGCCTGCAGGCTCATATGCTGATGCTCGCAGTTGCTTCAGCATTATTTGCAATTATTTTAAGTACAGGCTTCAGTTTTACAGGAATGGAGCCTAAAGGATATGTGTCACCAGTTGGGGTGAGTGTTCTTGTTGGTTCATTTATGTTTGGAATTGGAATGCAGCTTGGGAATGGATGTGCATCCGGTACCTTGTATTCAGTAGGGGGCGGGCAGTCTTCTATGATCCTTACGCTGCTTGCATTCATTGTTGGCTCCACGATTGGGGCTTACCATTTCTCATTCTGGATGGAAGAAACACCGGCATTGCCGCCCATTTCATTGGCTACTTCCACTGGGCTGGGATACGGCGGAGCATTGGTTCTGCAGCTCGCCTTGTTCGCACTGATTTATTGGGTAACGTTGCAAATTGCGAAAAAGCGTAAAGCGCCAATGATGAAAGCTCTGCCAACAACAACTGGCATGAAGAAAATCTTGAGAGGATCCTGGCCATTGTTTGCAGCAGCAATCGTATTGGCATTGCTAAATGCGCTGACTCTAACAGTACGCGGCACGCCTTGGGGCATCACATCCGCCTTCGCGCTATGGGGAGGAAAAACCTTGATGGCAATGGGCGTTGACGTAACAGCCTGGGGCTATTTCTCATCAGATGCCAATATTGCGGCTCTGAAAAACACCGTTCTGGCTGACTCTACGAGTGTCATGAACATCGGCATCATTCTTGGTGCGTTCATTTCAGCCGCTATTCAAGGAACCTTCAAACCAGGAAAAATCAAGCCGGGTGTAGCAGGTGCTGCGATTGTCGGCGGACTGCTCATGGGATACGGTGCACGTCTGGCATTCGGATGCAACATCGGCGCCTACTTCGGCGGAATCGCATCCTTCAGCCTGCACGGCTGGGTATGGGCGATCATGGCGATGCTCGGAACAGGTGTTGCCCTGTTTATCCGACCGCTATTTGGATTGAAGAATCCGAAATCGACGGATTCGGTTTGTTAATGAAAGCTTGGCACCTTGGTATTGGTGTCAGGTTTTTTTTAAAAGTAAGAAAGCATAACTTTGATAACTGTCTAGCTCCAGTGAGGTCACAAGCCAATCCTCCCAAACGCCTTTCCGTGAGGCTCGTCTTGTGCTTGTCGGTGGTGGACAAGGAGTTTGCGCTTTTTTTATTTGGAAGTGTTTTTCCAGAAATATGAACTTAGCGAATAAACTTTAATTTTAGCGAAGAAATGGGTGAAATTAGCGAATAAACTTGAGATTTAGCGAACAAACAGCCGAAACTGGCGAAGAAACCTAAGAATTTAGCGAATAAAATTTTTCCCAACAAAAAAGCTGGCGCCATGTCACAGTTTTTTACGTTAAGTCCAGTTTAAAATAGAGTTCTTCCTGCTGTGTGTCTTCAAACCACTTCATACCGGCTGTCGTCATGCCGATTTTTGTGAGAATTTTCACTGAAGCAGGGTTTTCTGGATCCACTGCCGCAATAATTTTTTTGATCGTATGATTATTTCTTATGTTGGTCAAGCAGGCAGCCGCCGCTTCAGCAGCATAGCCTTTCCCCCAATAGTACTGGTTAAAATGGCAGAGGAGCTCGGCTTCGTGCTCATTTTCTGCCGGATTAAATCCGCAAACCCCGATAATGCCAGAGGTATCTTTTCGCAAAACGGTATAGACCGAATAGCCTTTTTCAGCCTGTAAACGCTGGTAAAATTCGATGGAGCGTTGAATTCGGCTTTTCGTGCTTGCGCCGCCGCAGTATTTCATCACCTCAGCGCTTCCCCAGATTTGAAAAATAGCGTCAAGGTCATCTGGCTGTATGGTCCGGAGCAAAAGCCGGCCTGTTTCAAAGTGGCTGTTCATTTTATAAACCCACGCGCGGTTTCGTATTTTATGAAAATATTATAAGATAGGATGAGGAAAAACGTTAGGAGTTTTTGTTATATGCATGTACTTTATAAATCGATCATTCTCGGAATAGCCGCAGCCATCCAGGGTCTCGCCATGACCTTCTTTTTATTTCCGCATTTTATCCCGTCGGGCGGTGCAGCTAGTCTGGCGGTTTTATTATACTATTTAATGGACACGCCTTATTCAGTCACATTATGGGTTTTGAACGCAGGTCTGCTGCTGGCAGCTGCCAAGTGGCTGGGAAAAAGCAGTGTGTTCTGGACGCTGTATTGCGTTTCTGTTACTTCTGTTACGATTGACTTTCTGACTCCATCCTTCTCGGAACCGCTAAATCCGGTTCTCTTGGATTTAATGCTGGGAGCTGTTGTCTTTGGAATAGGAGTCGGAATTTTATTCCGGATGGGTGCTTCCTCGGGAGGCATGGATATCCTCGCGCTAATCATATCAAAAGCAAGAGGGAGCGCTCCAGGCAGAATCCTATTTTACATAAATGGAAGCTTGTTGCTGCTAACAGGGCTTGTCGTTGATTGGAAGGTTATTGTTTATGCGGTGATCTGCCAGATGATCGGGACGCGGCTGATTGATTTCATTTATAAAATGGAATGGAATGTTAAGATGGCAGAAAAACATTGAATTCATAAAAAAGGCCGTTGCATGATGGCCTTTTTTTACGTTTTTATGAAATAAAGAGAGGAAAGAGATCATTTCTCGAGAGTAATCCTGCTTTTCGTACCCGGCTTTCGGGGTGCAGAAAGGTCAGATTCAATTTATCGGTCACTTTCTCATTATATCGGTCAGATTTTAATTTTATCGGTCACTTTTTCGGTATATCGGTCAGAACTTCAATTATATCGGTCAAAATTTCAATTTATCGGTCACTCTGCGTCGTATCAGCATTCCATCAATTGAACAGTAGAAATAGAAGAATCTACAGTGTTGTGCAGGTTGTAGAAGGTAAATTACGAATTGCTTGAGAAAATGATTGAATGAAATATATAGAATAAAGCAGAGTAATATTCAGGATAAAGCAGAGTATACGAATTTTTGGAGGAAATAGAAAATGGACATCAAGGCATGGCAAGACCGGCATCGCCTGTTCATATTCCTTTGCTGTGAATTACAAACCATTTTTTTAGTTGATATGTTCTTGCAAATAATTGTGAAAAATGTTATTCTAAATAAGAATTATTTTTGTTCGGTGTAAAGGATAGTTTGAGTAAAACTTCACGTCTTGATGATCACTGAGAGCAAGGATAGTAATACAATGTGTGTTTTTTACGCACAAGGAGGAAATAAACATGGAAAACGGTAAAGTAAAATGGTTTAACAGTGAAAAAGGCTTCGGATTTATCGAGCGTGAAGGTGGAGAAGACGTATTCGTTCATTTCTCAGCTATTCAAGGCGAAGGTTTTAAAACTTTAGAAGAAGGTCAAGAAGTGACTTTCGATGTTGAGCAAGGTCAGCGTGGAGCTCAAGCAGCTAACGTACGTAAAGCTTAATCATAAAACCAAAATCAAAGCAGGCTCTTTATGGGCCTGTTTTTTATTTTTTTTAAGCTTAAAAGTAAGGAACCCCACTCACGAATGAGCAGGGCACATGTACACAGTAAATCAAATGGTAAACATAGTGTATCATATGATTGCCTATTCTCCTAACTGTCTATGAATACACAGTTTAATTTCTTTTGTAGAGAGTGGATGAAATGGTGCTTTATCTTAGTGTCATTCAACTGCCAGGTAACGTATGATTGCGATCGGCAGCCAAACAGGGGTTTTCACGAACGGAGCGGGTTGGTAAAAAAAGGTATGGTATGAAAAGCCTGGATGGAGTGCAGAATGATTGGCAGGTTATAATGGGTCAACCTGCATCATAATTTTAGTGACAAACTGCTCCTTATGATTCTTTACAACGGTATCATAAATATACTCTTCGAAAACATTCTCTCCTAAGGCTAAATGTAAACGTTCCATCTCTGAAAACAGCCGGTTATATGTGCGGCTGATTGTTTTTTCATCCCCTAGGTGATAGCCAATGAGAAAATCACCTTTGACTGCTTGAAAATAAGGATATCCTTCCTTCGGAGTTGGCTGCTCGATATATAAATAGCTGTAATTGGATAATTCCCCCTTTAATATCTGTTCCCGTTTCGTTATCGAACCAATTGGATAACCTGAATCAAGCTG
The DNA here is from genome assembly GCF_026011715.1 of Cytobacillus sp. NCCP-133. GTDB lineage: Bacteria > Bacillota > Bacilli > Bacillales > Cytobacillaceae > Cytobacillus. Next base: position 15,961 of record NZ_BRVM01000020.1, read on the forward strand.
TGAGATCTGCAATTCATTAATGAAATCTGAAACGACCTCTACAAATTCCTCATCCGATATATTTTGAATGTTCCTGCATAGATAAAGGGTGGCTTCCGGCAATGGTTCAAGCGTAATTTGATCAAAATCAAGTTGCGAAGCTTCTTCCATTAGGGCGATTTTGGCCTCGATCATTTTCTCCTTCATTTCGATTTCCTGCCGTTTTTTTACAATCTCTTCTTTTTTCCGGTACATGATGGATAAAAAGCTTTCAGGCGATTTATTTTGCATGTACTGCTGAATATCGCTGAGCGACATGCCAAGATCCTTTAATAAATCAATCACAAAAAATAACTCTAATTGGTGAATGGAATAATAACGGTAGCCTTTTTCATTTTTCTTGGCCGGGGATAGAATCCCGATTTGGTCGTAATAAAAAATTGTCTGCTTGTTGACTTTGCAAAGCTTTGCAAATGCCCCTGTCGTTAAATATTTGCGATCTTTTTTACTCATTTTTTACTCACTGCCCTTGACTATATAGTTACTATATACACTAAGATAAAACGTATAACTAAATCAAGTTTGACTGCGGGAAATCGCTAAGTTAAGGAGCATGATTATAGATGAAGACACCTAAAATCACTTTAGGATTATTATTAACCAATTTATTCATCGCCTTTTTGGGGATTGGCCTGGTCATTCCGGTCCTGCCAACACTGATGAATGAATTGGGCATAACGGGCACAACGATCGGGTATTTAACTGCCGCTTTCGCATTGGCTCAATTAATTGTTTCCCCGTTTGCAGGGAGAGCAGCCGATAAATGGGGCAGGAAGATCATGATTGTCATGGGCCTATTTATTTTCGGTTTTTCAGAACTTTTATTCGGGATCGGCAAGGAGATCGAGCTGTTATTCGTTTCGCGGATTTTAGGAGGAATTAGTGCCGCCTTTATTATGCCGGCCGTTACAGCCTTTATCGCAGATGTGACAACGGCGGATACCCGTCCAAAGGCACTCGGGTATATGTCAGCGGCCATTAGTACCGGATTTATTATCGGTCCGGGCATCGGCGGATTTTTAGCAGAATTTGGAACGCGCGTGCCATTCTTCTTTGCGGGAGGACTCGGTGCATTGGCAGCTGTGCTTTCCATGATTTTATTAGCTGAGCCTGATCGCAGTGAAGAGGAAAATCATGAAGGGACGGCAGAGGGCAGAAGCGGTTTCCGACGAGTGATGGAGCCAAAATATCTCCTGGCCTTTATTCTGATTTTTATTGCGTCATTCGGGCTGGCCGCTTTTGAATCCTTCTTTAGCTTATTTGTGGATCATAAATTTGCCTTTAAACCATCTGATATCGCCATTGTCATCACGGGCGGAGCCATTTTTGGCGCCGTGTCCCAAGTTTTGCTGTTTGACCGGCTGACTCGTATTTGGGGCGAAATCAAACTGATCCGCTACAGCTTACTATTATCCGGCCTGCTTGTGTTTTTAATGACGGTTGTTCATTCCTATTTGGCCATTTTGCTTGTGACCTTCATTGTGTTTGTAGGATTCGATTTATTCCGCCCGGCTGTTACTTCTTACCTTTCCAATATCGCCGGGAACGAACAAGGCTTCGTGGGCGGCATGAACTCGATGTTTACAAGTCTGGCGAATATCATCGGACCTATAATAGGGGGAATTTTATTTGATATCGATCTTAACTACCCTTACTATTTTGCGGCTGTCATCCTGGCCTTGGGGATTGGGTTAACGCTGTTATGGAAGAAGCCGGCAAATAGTGCTTCTAAAGTTGTGAAGGCGGTATAGATTAATAGTGGACAGGGTCGTTGCCCCAGTAATAAGTTACAATTGGAACAGATGGGAAGCTTCAAGTGGAGCTTCTCTATTTTACTTGTTCAGAATGGAGCAGGAGGATAGGAAAGCTCCCGATTCAAAAAATTGACTTCTTAAACTGTAACGTATAACATTACAGTATTCTTTCGTGAGGACAACCGTCTTCCTACATGAAAATGATCCCTTTTCCACAGTTTATTATGCGTAAACTGCAGGAATATATAACAAACTAGGTGTGGCCCTTGTTTTAAAATGAAATGCCGCTATCTGTTAAAAAGGAGTGTTTTTCAATGAACTCAATCTATAAACCATTATTCGAACCCCTTCAGTTAAAAAATAGGGTGGAATTAAAAAATAGGGTGGTCCTGGCGCCGATGACCAATTTCTCTTCCCATCCGGATGGAACCGTTTCAGATGCCGAGGTTGATTATTATGTACGCCGTTCCAAAGGTGTAGGGATGGTGATGACGGCATGTACGTATGTGACAGCAGATGGAAAGGGATTCCATGGTGAATTTGGCGGAGATCACGATGGGATGATTCCTAGTCTTTCGAGGCTGGCATTGAGTATTAAAGAGCAGGGTGCCAAAGCGGTTCTCCAAATTTTTCACGGAGGCAGAGAATGCCCGTCTGAGCTTGTTCCAAATGGGGAAACGGTTAGTGCCAGTGCGGTTCCTTCTGAAGGAAGTGACATCACCCCGCGAGCCTTGACAGAAAGGGAAGCGGAGGACATCATCTCGGCATTTGGCGAGACAACCCGCCGAGCCATTGAAGCAGGCTATGATGGCGTTGAAATTCATGGAGCCAATGGCTATCTAATTCAGCAGTTCTTTTCTCCGCATTCAAATCGCCGTGAGGACCAATTCGGAGGCAGCCTGGAAAAGCGCCTGACGTTCCCTCTTGCTGTAGTAGACGCAGTCCAAAAAGCGGTAAAAGAACATGCAAAAGAGCCATTCATTGTCGGGTACCGGTTTTCGCCGGAAGAGCCGACTGATCCAGGGATCACCATGGAGGATACGCTTGAATTGGTAGATGTGCTGTCAGATAAAGGACTGGACTACCTTCATGTCTCCCTCATGGATTTCTGGTCAAATCCAAGACGCGGTGCAGATGAATCTAAGCCAAGAATTCAGCATCTATTAGAAATAATAAATAACCGCGTACCGCTTATCGGAGTAGGTTCCATCCATACACCTGAAGAAGCTGTCAAAGCGCTCGAAACCGGAGTGGCGATGGTGGCTCTTGGACGGGAGCTGATTATGGAACCGGATTGGGTGGAAAAGGTACAAGAAGGAAAAGAGGGGGAGATTGCCACGACTTTATCCAATAAGGATCAGGAGAAGCTGGTCATCCCGGACCCTCTATGGCAGGCGATTGTGAACACGCCTGGGTGGTTTCCGGTTGTAGATTAAGTACAGAAGGGAGGGTTAGCCATGACTTTAAACATAAAAGTCTATTCCGATTACGTCTGTCCCTTCTGCTTTCTTGGAGAACAGCCGCTTGAAAAAGCGATCAAAGGGAAGGATGTCGAAGTCGAGTGGATGCCATACGAGCTTCGCCCATATCCGAATGAAACCTTGCGGCCTGAAGGAGACTATCTTCAAACCACTTGGAAACAATCGGTCTATCCAATGGCAGAGCGTATGGGCATTCCTATTGTCCTGCCGAACGTTTCCCCTCAGCCCTACACACACTTAGCGTTTGAAGGTTATCAATATGCAAAAGAGCAAGGGAAAGCCAATGAATACAATGACAGGATGCTGCGGGCATTCTTCCAGGAAGAACTGGATATTGGCCGTATCAATGTTCTGACGAAACTAGCCGGTGAAATTGGCCTGGATGAAGAGGAATATCGAGAAGCCCTGAACTCAAGAAAATATAAAGAAGCCCATGAAAAAGCACTAAAACATGCCTACAATGAAGCCGAAATTACAGCCGTTCCAACCTTTGTGATCGGCTTAACGAAAGTTGCGGGCATCCGCTCGAATGAAACATGGGAACAAATCATTGATGAAGAGCTTGCTAAACAGCCCAAGCTGGAATTTTTATCAGAAGGGATGTCTTGCGGGATTGATGGGTGTTAGGAAAATGAACGTTAGAAGAGGGACTGCTGCGCGCATGCGGCGGTCCTATTTTATATGGGAAAAAGGGTGTCCGATTCAAAATAGGGGACTGCACATGATCCTAAATTATTGGACCTTGTCCCTCACGGATTATTTCGATTTGACTTTTCAGATTTGTGTTAAAATTTATATTACCGGAGGGCACAAGACTTATGAAGCCCCACATGTTTTCGCAGATGGACGCGGGTGCGATTCAACATATCGATCGTTGCTGCAGCGTATAAAGAATTAAGAGTAAACTGAACTCTTGGCCATCTGTACAAGGAAAGGGAGAAATGGAATGCCGATTTCCAAAAAAGAGATCTCACCATCACAAATGATTGTGATTGTTGCCCTGGCAACAGCTTTAAGCCTATTAGGGGACTCCATGCTTTATATCGCTTTGCCTGTTTTCTGGAAAGAAGCATCTCTTGATTCTATTTGGCAGGTTGGCATCCTTCTTTCCATCAATCGATTTATCCGATTGCCTTTTAATCCGGTTGTAGGCTGGGTGTATAAAAAAATTCCGCTGAAGTCCGGTTTGCTCTTTGCTGTCCTTTTAGGCGGTTTTACCACACTGGGTTATGGGTTGTTCAGCGGATTTTTAGCCTGGGTCATCCTGCGGGGATTATGGGGAATTGCCTGGTCTTTTTTACGAATAGGCGGCTTATCCATTGTCGCGATTCTTGCGGATGAATCTCACCGGGGAAAATTAATGGGGCTTTACAATGGATTGTATCGCTTAGGGAGTTTGGCTGGGATGCTAATCGGAGGAATAATGGTTCCTATCATCGGGTTAAAAGCCGTTTCCATTGCTTTTGGATTTTTTACTCTTTTAGGAGTGCCGCTCATCCTGTTATTTCTTAAAAGTAGCGATGGCCAGCACCAGTCCGAGAGCCCGGAGTTTCGTGAGAAAAGCAAGCTTTATCCATCACAGTTAAAATATAAAATGGCTCTGATTGCTACTGGATTTTTAATCACTATGCTATACCAGGGTGTTTTCACCTCTACACTCAGCCCGGTTATCGAACGTTTACATGGGCAAAGCATATACATATTCGGAGCGGTGATCAGCGTTACGTTATTATCAGGTCTGATACAAGCTGCCCGCTGGGTATGGGAACCTTTTTTAGGGAGGCTCTTTGGTCAGTGGTCGGATGGATCGAAAGGAAGACTGCCGCTTTTTGCTGGCTCCTTACTTTCGGCAGGTCTTGCATTTGGATTGATCTCAAGCAGCCTCCCGTTAGGTGTCTGGCTGGCTATTATTTTTATTGTCATGATTTCAGCTACCTCCATTACCACCATTATGGATGCCATAGCCCTTGATGCCTCAAAGAATACAAATGTGGTATCCTTTCTGACTAAATACTCCATTGCCCAGGATGTCGGCGCCGCTTTAGGTCCCTTTGTCGGCTACATGATCATAGGGCTAAGAAATGGTTTTACTTATCTGTATTGGAGCGGGGCAGGGGTTTTTATCCTATTAGGGATCCTCTGGTCTTCAGTTTATTTTTTCGGGAAAAGGATCCGGCATAAACGGGAAGGGCACATTCATTTGCATTAGGAATATTCGCCATCAAAAAAACCGCCGATTTTGGCTGTTTTTCAGCTATCGGATACAGGTTCGCTGTCCCTGTAAAGATTTGGGACAAGAGGACAGGTTCGACAGGTACACTGTCCCCTCATTTTTGGTTTGAGGGAAAGGAGTGTCCCGAAAATAATTTGTGACTGATCTCGCCCTCAGCTTTCTGCCACACAGTTTTGATGTAATCTTATATACTTAGCGTAACAAGGGGCATTCATTCAGTCGATAAAGGAGGATACATATATGGCGAGAAAAAAGAATAGTGAAGTATGGGCAGAGGCGAAAAAACGATGCAGGCTAAATAAAGCGGACATCCAGATGGCGAAAGAATTGGGAATGTCGCCAAAGAGCTTGCTGAAAAATATTCCAGCTCCTAATCAGCAATGGAAAGCCCCTGTAAAGGAATGGGTGAGGGATTTATATGTTAGCAAGTTTGGAAAAGTCCTGACTAATAAGCCTGCTCAAGGAACCGTTGAAAAAAAGAAGGCGATGCAAGTTATTTCCGAAAGGGAGCTGCCATTTTGATGTTGCCGAACACAAATCGATTACCTGACGATGAAATCAAAGTGATAGTAAGAGCGGCTGATGAAATCATCGCAAGGGGAGGAAGAACGCTGCTCGCGAAAATTTTAAAAGGGTCGCGAGAGAAAAAGGTCCTGGAGCTGGAACTGGATAAGTGTCCTGTTTATGGATATTTTAAGGCGGAAAAGCTGGATGGCATTATACGAAAAGTGGACTGGATGATTGAGCATGATTTCCTGGATATTGAATATTCCGGGAAACTGCCAATGATTGTTTTCACAGAGCGAGGCTGGCTGATTCAATCCGATTAATATACAGATGAATTGCTGGATGAATGGAAGGAATGGGCCTAACAAGGGATCCAAGACCCGGATATGATCTATTTAAAGGATCGAAACAGAAAAATGATCTTACTGCTGATTGAGAAAATTAAGGAATCCCGCAACCAATCGTTTATTCCCTATCTGGAGTTATGGAAAGAGATTGAATATAAAAAAATGCGAAAAGAGATTAACAATGCGATAACAGTTTTGAAGCAAAATCAGCCTGCAGACCGCCAGGCTGAACAGGGTCGCCAGGCTGAACAGGATCGCCAGGCTGAACAGGGTCGCCAGGCTGAACAGGGTCGCCAGGCTGAACAGGGTCGCCAGGCTGAACAGGATCGCCAAGCTGAACAGGAAAGGAAAAAACAAATCGAAAAAGCGATGGAAGGCAATGAGCCTCACGACTTTTATCTAAAATGCTGGATTTGCGGTGAGCGGTTTCTTTTTACAGTAGGGGAGCAGCAGTTTTACAAGCAGAAGGGATTTTCGCTGCCGAAAAAATGTGAAGACTGCCGGTATTCTTATAGGGAATGGCCATTTACGGGAGAAAATTGAAGATCTAATCATCGCATGAAAATAAAGTAACCCCTTTCATACATGGATACCCATGTATTTTTTTTTGCAAGGAACCCCTCTTTGACATTTTCCTGACACATTGGGCCTTTAAAGTAGTTTTTGTAAGGCAAACAACAACGAATCCAAATTCAAAATAGATAAGAAGGAAGTGTTCAATGATGACAGATTTTAACGAAGAAAGCAGAACGGAAAACCGGTCGGTGAAAAAGCCGGTATGGAAAGGGGTCCTGTCAACCGTGGCAGCAGGGGTGCTGGGATCGGTGTTTACGCTGACAGCCGTTCCGTATTTCCAGGAAGACACGCCACAGGCAAATGTACCGGAAGAAAATGTACAAGCTGAAAGCTCATCCAGACTGGATGTGACCCCAGTATCAGCTTCGTCCAATTCCCTGGCGGACACGATTGAGCAGGCGTCGAAAGCCATTGTTGGCGTTGTAAATATGCAGCAGCAAAATAATAACCCGTTCAGCCAATCGAGTGAAGCAGCGGAAAGCGGTACGGGTTCGGGGGTTATTTTTAAAAAGACAAATGATGCGGCCTACATTGTGACCAACAACCATGTGATTGAAAATGCCAGCGAGATTCAGGTGACGCTTCATGATGGTGAAAAAGTGACGGCAGAATTGGTCGGAACTGATGCGCTGACAGATATTGCGGTGCTGAAAATGAAAGGAGATGTAGACGCTGCAGCCATGCCGTTTGGCGATTCTTCCAAGCTGAGAGCGGGCGATCAGGTGCTGGCGATCGGAAATCCGCTTGGCCTTGATTTATCCAGAACGGTTACACAGGGGATCGTGAGCGCGGTGGACCGGTCGATTGAAGTCAGCACATCTGCAGGGGAATGGAACTTACATGTTATTCAGACAGATGCAGCGATCAATCCCGGCAACAGCGGCGGAGCCCTGATGAATACATCCGGACAGCTGGTTGGAATCAACAGCCTGAAAATTGCAGACAGCGGAGTGGAAGGCCTTGGGTTTGCGATTCCAAGCAATGAGGTCAAAACATTGCTTGATCAGCTGATGGAAAATGGCCAAGTGATCCGACCGTATCTTGGCGTTGGACTGGCAAGCTTTGATGAAGTGCCTCCTCAATATTTGCGCAATCTGCCTGATGGGGTGACAAGCGGAGCAATTGTGGCCAATTTGGATCCGGATTCGGCAGCAGCGGGAGCCGGCCTTCAGGTAGAGGATATTCTCGTCAGCATCGGCGGCAAGGTAATTACGAATTCCGGAGATTTGCGCAAGCATTTATACAGCGATTTTTCAATTGGCGATCAGGTGAAAATCGAATTTTACCGCGGGGGCGAATTGAAAACGGCCGAAGTGACTTTAACAAGCAATCAGAAAGCGAATTAGGAGAGGGGAACAGGATGAAGAATCAGAAAGCTTTCTATTGGATTTTAGGCAGCGTTTTTTCAATCGGGGCAGCCGCAGTCATCTTTTTTACCATACAGGAGGATGCGGCCGCGACCGTAAACGGGGATAAAATCAGCAGGGATGAGCTGCATGAGCGGCTTGTTGATCAGTACGGACAAGAACTACTGGATTCATTGATCACTGAGAAAGTAATTGCTCAGGAAGCAGAGAAAGAAAATGTCAAAGTGGCACAAGAAGAAATTGATGAGGAAAAGACCCTGTATGCCGAATCTTACGGCGGGGAGGATGCTTTAAAGCAGACACTTGAATCAAGCGGCGTGACGATGGCTGGTTTTGAAAAGGATATTGAAAAGTATCTGGCTACGAAGAAGCTGCTTGAACCAAGAATCGACATTACAGAAGATGAAATGAAAGCCTATTTCGATGAAAACAAAGACAGCTTTGCGCAAGCGGAACAAGTGTCTGCGAGCCATATTTTAGTAGAAGATGAAGCCACGGCAAAAGAAGTCATCGAGAAACTGAATGATGGCGGAGACTTTGCAGAATTGGCAGCGGAATACTCGACAGATGAAAGCAACAAAGATGCAGGCGGAGATCTCGGCTTTTTCGGAAAGGGAGAGATGGTAGCTGAATTTGAAGAGGTCCTCTTCGCGCTCGAGCCTGGCAAAATCAGCGAACCCGTTAAAACGGAATATGGCTACCATGTGATCAAAGTAGCAGAAAAGCAGGAAGCCAAAGAAGCAGTCTATGAGAATGTGAAGGAAGAGATCAAAAATACACTATTCGAAACAGAGATGCAGAGCGAATATACGGCATGGCTGGAAGAGAAATTTGAAGAATATGAGATTAAGAACTATTTAGAGGGCTGAAAAAGGGGCCTTTCCACGTGGTGGGAAGAGGCACCTTTTTTATTTTGACTTTAAAACAGACGGTGGAATGGGAAGTGACGCATAAATGAAAACAACTGACGCATATATCGGAAAAGTGGCACATATATCGGAAAAGTGGCACATATATCGAAAAAAGTGGCACATATATCGAAAAAAGTGGCACATAAAACTAGTAAACTGACGCAAAAATGATAAAAGTGAAGCATAAGGCTAAATCTAGTGATAGAACTAAAGCACAAGTCCGCAAAATTGAAGCAAAAATCCAGTAAACTGACGCGCATACCCACTAAACAGAAGCATAAGTCAAAGAGCTAAGGCACAAACCTATAAATGCCTGCTTAGAACGTTCTATTTATACAGCCCGCCCGTATACATACTAGTCAGATTCAAAATCACTTCTTCCATCTCATATTTATCCTCATTCATCACAAGTTCCCACATAAACATCTCGTTTGAATAAAACCAGCCTCTTGCAGTTAGGGACGGATCGAGGTGCTGTTTGGCGAGTTTTTGCGCCTGGGCATAGCGGATGTCCACTGAAATCCGCTCGATGAAGCGTTCGCGGATCCTATACCATTTATGGTCGATTTCAGGCGAGACGCCGATTGCCTCTTTTACCACCTTCATCATGTCCCTCTCATCCAAAGCCAGCTGCAGGAAAAGGCGCACCTGCTTTTTAATATTTTCGTAGGCTTCGTCTTTTGAAGCGGGCTTGAAGGGCATCTCCGCCACTTCATAAAATTGGTTCATCAAATCTTCCATCAAGGTGATGAAAAGCTCATCTTTATTTTTAAAATAGACGTACGCCGTTCCGTAGCCTGTTTTTGCTTTTTTAATCATTTGCGAGATCGTCGATTTTTGAAAGCCGTTTTCGAGGAAGATCTCTTTTCCGGCTTTCAGAAGCTTTTTCCTGGTCCTTAGGGCTTGCTGCTGCCTTGCCGGCAATTGGTTGATTGAGTTTGTCATGGTTTCATTCCTTTGCCAGTTTGCTTTTATATTTCGAGCTGAGCAGTATTTTTACTAATTCTAAACGGTTTTGATTTTTCTGACAGCCTTACTGACATTATATCATTGACATAGTGTCAATCAAACAATATAATTTTCGTAAATAATAAATATTCTGAAAGGTTGGAAATCAATGGATATTACACTAGAATATGCAAGGGAACTTGATGCAAAGGATGAGCTGGCTTCTTATCGGGAAGAGTTTTATAGAAAAGGAAACGGCATTTACCTGGATGGAAACTCCCTTGGCCTGCTTTCGAAACGAGCGGAAAAATCGCTTCTCTGCTTGCTGGATTCCTGGAAGGACCACGGAATTGACGGCTGGACAGAAGGAGATAACCCATGGTTCTATCTTTCTGAAAAACTTGGAAAAGAGCTGGCGCCGATCGTCGGGGCAAATCCGGAGGAAGTAATTGTAAGCGGTTCCACCACTGTGAATTTGCACCAGCTTGTGTCCACTTTTTATAAGCCGGAAGGAAAAAGAACAAAGATACTCGCTGACGAATTGAATTTTCCGAGCGACATTTATGCGCTGCAAAGCCAGATTAAACTGAAGGGCTATGATCCTGAGGAGCATCTTGTACGGGTGGAGAGCAGAGATGGCCACACATTGAAGGAAGGGGATATTGTTGAGGCAATGACAGACGAAATCGCGCTGATTGTACTGCCGGGCGTTCT
>NZ_BRVM01000020.1:26957-62599 GCF_026011715.1 Cytobacillus sp. NCCP-133
GGATGCTGATTTTGCATTCTGGTGCAATTACAAGCATCTGAATGGCGGACCAGGTTCCACTGCCGGACTTTTTGTAAACAAGCGTCATTTTGGCAAAGTCCCAGGTCTTGCGGGCTGGTTCAGTTCACGCAAGGATAAGCAGTTTGATTTGGAGCATGTACTGACTGCTGCCGAGGATGCGGGCGCTTATCAAATTGGCACACCAAATATTTTCAGCATGGCACCGATCATCGGGTCGCTTAGCATGTTTAATGAAATTGGAATGGAGAAGATCCGTGAAAAATCTCTTAAACTGACAGGCTATATGATTGACCTGATCAAGCATGAGCTGGACGGACACGGATTGGTACTGCGGAACCCGCTCGATGAAACGAAGCGCGGCGGCCATATTTATCTGGAGCATCCGGAAGCAGCCCGAATCTGCAAAGCGCTGAAAGCAGAGGGAGTTATTCCGGATTTCCGCGCACCAAATGGCATTCGCCTGGCGCCGGTTGCACTCTACAATACGTTTGAAGAGGTCTGGAAAACGGTTCAAATTCTAAAAGGCATCATGGAAGAAGAAAAATACAAGCAATTTGAAAACAAACGGGGAGTCGTAGCATGACGAAAAAAGGATGGATTGATATTTCACAGCCGCTGAGCTCAGAGATTGCCCATTGGCCCGGCGATACGCCATTCAGCTATGAAACGGCTTTTACAAAAGAGCAAACCGGCTCTGTCCATATCGGCCGGATCACAACCAGCCTCCATACCGGCACCCATGTTGATGCACCGTTCCATTTTAATGAGGAAGGCGAGAAAATCATTGATCTGGCTATTGAGCTTTATATTGGTCCAGCGCGCGTGATTGATGTGTCTGCTTATGAAGTCGTCGATGCTGAAGTTTTGCGCAAGTTTGACTTGGAAGGCGCTGAACGTGTGCTGTTTAGGACAGCGGTTCCGAACAATCCGGAGGTGTTTCCGAAGCGCATTCCTGAACTGGATCCGGATATGGCAGACTACCTGGGCAGTAAAGGAGTCCGGCTTCTGGGAGTGGACGTTCCATCCGTCGACCCGCTCGACAGCAAAGATATGGAAACGCATCACGCTTTATATCGGAATGGCATCCACATTTTAGAAAACATCATGCTTGATAATGTAAAAGAAGGCCATTATGAGCTGATCGCCTTGCCGCTGCCGATTAAAGAGGCGGATGGCAGTCCGGTGCGGGCGGTTATTCGGCCGATTTAGGAATGAGTACTTTGGTTGGCGGGATGGGCCGTTTATCGAAAAAAAACAATTTATGAATTTGAAAAAAATGCTTTGGATCAGCAAGCCGATAAATTTATAAAAAATTACAGGCTGAACCTGCAAAACATTGAGCCAACTAGTAGGTGTCTTGCTTTAAAAGTACGAACATGAATCGTTTAACGGCCCATTTGAAAATTTTATCGGCCAAAATCGGACATTTATCGGCCCAATCAGCGGAGGATTTAACGGCCAAACGGCCAGGTTATCGGCCAAACGGCCAGGTGTATCGGCCAAATGCCGATTTTGGCGATAAACCTAGTTCTTCTAAACAGCGAAATGGCATTTTACCGGCCGATTATTGGAATTTACCGGCCAAAATCTGCAAAATACCGGCCAATACTCATAAAATACCGGCCAAACAACGGGATTTACCGGCCCAATCATCGTTTAGCTGCCTGCAGCTCCAGAGCAGCATCAGCAGATCAGCTTTTATCGGTCAGATCTTCAATATATCGGTCACTTTTTCGATATATCGGTCAGATTTCTAATTTATCGGTCAGATCTTCAATATATCGGTCACTTTTTCGATATATCGGTCAGATTTCTAATTTATCGGTCAGATCTTCAATATATCGGTCACTTTTCCAATATATCGGTCAGTTGCTGATATACCGGGCCTGAACGTGGCCAATTCGAGAACGGCAAAAGCCCGAATCCGAACCAGGATCAGGCCCGAACCGAGAACGGCAAAAGCCCGAATCCAAACCAGGATCAGGCCCGAACCGAAAACGGCAAAAGCCCGAATCCGAACCAGGATCAGGCCCGAACCGAAAACAACAGAATCAGCATCAGAACCAGCGTCAGACCCGAACGAATTCGGTCAGAACATAAAAGGAGGAACCCATATGATCAACGAAAACCACCAGGATGTAAACGCCACAACCTCTGAAAAGAACATCCATACAGACTTTACCAACAACATGACATACGGCGAATATCTTCAGCTCGATAAAATCCTAACAGCACAAAACAGGCTGTCAGGCCATCATGATGAGATGCTGTTCATCGTGATCCACCAGGTGAGCGAGCTGTGGATGAAGCTGATTCTTCATGAAATGGGTGCAGCAATCGAATCGATTGAAAACGGTGACTTATCCACAGCGCAGAAAAGATTGGCGCGTGTTTCCAAGACGCAATCGCAGATTATTCAGGCTTGGGATGTGCTGTCCACAATGACGCCTTCTGAATATATGGAGTTCCGCGATTCACTCGGCCAAGCATCCGGCTTTCAATCCTACCAGTACCGTATGGTAGAATTTGCGTTAGGCTACAAAACGGAGCATGTTCTGAAAATCTATCAAAAAGATCCGGAGCTTCACGCGAAATTAACTGAAGCATTCGAAAAGCCTGGCCTATATGATGTGGCCATCCGCGCGCTGAGCAAAGCAGGACTGCACATTGACGAAGAAATTCTAAACAGAGATGTAACCAGAACGTATAAAGAAAATGATTCTGTCCGCGATGCCTGGATGAGTGTGTACAAAAATCCGGACAAATATTGGGAGTTATACGAGCTTGCGGAAAAACTTGTGGATATTGAAGACTGGCTTCAGCAATGGCGCTTCCGTCATATGAAAACGGTGGAAAGAATCATTGGCTTTAAAATGGGCACAGGCGGATCTTCAGGTGTCGGTTATTTGAAAAAAGTGCTGGATCAGCGCTTCTTCCCAGAACTTTGGGATATCCGCACTGAGCTATAAGTGGAATTTCTGATTGATCCTAAGTGATAGGGATCTAAAAAACCACGAACAAGGCGGTTGAGGCTGCGTTCCTTGGTTCATTCTTTAACAGCAGTTATCCCCACCAACCTAAGAAAGTGGGGATAACTGCCAAAACTAGAGGGGTTATGGGGGGTACTATGAGTACAAATCGAGAGCAATGGTCTTCTAAATTTGGTTTTATCATGAGTTCGGCCGGTGCCGCTATTGGCCTCGGGGCCATCTGGAAGTTTCCGTATGTGACGGGTACAAGCGGCGGCGGCGCCTTTTTGCTTATGTTTATCGTGTTTACAATTCTAATCGGGCTTCCTATGCTTATTTCGGAATTTATTATCGGGCGGGGCGCCCAGAAAGAGGCGGTTTCCGCTTATTATAAACTGGCGCCTAATAGCTGGTGGACGATTACCGGTAAGCTGGGCGTGATCGGCTGCTTCCTGCTGCTTTCCTTCTATGCAGTGGTAGGGGGATGGGTCCTGATTTACAGTGTGATGGCAATCGGCGGACAAATCATTACGCCAGATGCCGCTTATCCTGAACTATTTGGCAACGTGACCTCAACAACTGGCTTGACCCTTCTTGGATTGGCAGCCTTTTTGCTTATTAACATTGTGGTGATAACATTCGGTATTCAAAATGGAATTGAAAAAGCAAGCAAATATATGATGCCGCTATTATTCGTCTTTTTTATTGTGCTTGTTGTCCGTGCACTTACCTTGGAAGGTGCAATGGAAGGAATTAAATTCTTCCTGTATCCTGATTTCAGCAAAATTACCGGGGAATCCGCCCTTTATGCGCTGGGGCAATCATTCTTTGCACTCGCAGTCGGCTTTTCCTGCATGGTTACATACAGCTCCTACCTGGATAAAAAGGTGAGCATCCCTAACTCGGCAGGATCTGTTGTGATCATGAATATCTTTATTTCCATTCTTGCTGGATTGGCGATTTTCCCGGTTGTTTTTGCATTTGGCTTTGAGCCAGCTGAAGGACCTGGATTGCTGTTCATGGTGCTTCCGGCCGTGTTTTCACAAATTCCGATGGGTGAATTCTTCCTGGCGATCTTCCTGCTGCTATTCCTATTTGCCACATTAACCTCATCCTTTAGCATGCTGGAAATCATCGTTTCTGCTTTTATTGAAAACGGAAAACGTTCACGCAAAAAGGTATCCTGGATCTCCGGCCTGGTTGTTTTCGCGGCTGGAATTCCAGCAGCCTTGTCATTCAGTTTGCTCGGAGATTTCACAATCTTCGGGAAAAATATCTTTGATGCCACGGATTTCCTTGTCAGCAACATCCTGCTTCCGCTTGGCAGCCTGCTGATTGCGCTGTTTATTTCTTATAAAATGAATAAGCAGCTTGTGAACAACGAATTTACACTCAGCAATACATTATCGCCTGTATTTTACACAACTTGGAGATTCCTAATGAAATGGGTTGTCCCGATTACGATCATCGTTGTATTCCTAAGATCTCTTGGCATTATTTAAAAAAGAAGCGCCGTTTTCCGGCGCTTTTTGCGTTTAAGAGGAACTTTTTCGATCTTTTATAAAAAAGATAAAATTTCCCCATTTTTATGAATTTAAAGGTTTAACCGGCACATAATGAGGGTATTAAGAATAGGATTTGATAAAAAATAAAAACATCTTCCATTATTTAAGTATTGGGAAGGATTATCCACCATTAAAACGAAGTGTATACGATTCATAAATAAAAAGGGGTGTATGTTTAAAATGGAGGCAACCTATAGAGATAGCAACGATATTGCCGAATTTATCTTGATGAATCGCGAGAATTTTCAGCGGAAATTATTGTCAGAGGCGGTCAATGTCGCCTCTAAAATTAATGAAATTCTGCAAAGGGGCAATATTGACCTTTTGAAAAATGCAGAAAGACTCGCTCTTTATGTACTGGAAAATCAAGAAGAAGAACTGATTGCTTTTGCAAAACAGGAAGGTGTGGCTTGGGCCGAGCATTCACTGACTCTTTCTTTCAAGCTTGAATGGGTTCAGGCAATCAGGCGTACGCTATGGCATTTCCTCTATCAATTTGACAAAATAAAAGAAGCAAACACTTCCCGTGAAGACTTCTATAATAAGGAAAGAGAAGTCAATGATCATGTTGACCAGTTTTTAAATAACTTTTTCATCAGCTATTCTGATTATAAAGATGAAATGCTTAAATCCCAGCGGAAATTAGTTGAGCATTTATCTGTGCCCATTATTCCGATCAGCACTGCTGTAGCGGTACTGCCGCTAATTGGCATGATTGATTCCTACAGGATCCAGACGATTGAAGAGAAAGTCCTGCTGGATATTGCAGCTGTGAAGATTCAGACCTTGATTATGGATCTTTCCGGTATTGCCGATATGGAAATTGACGTGATTGTCCACTTTAAAAAGATTCTGAGCGGCATTAAAATGATGGGCTGCGATGCGGTTCTGACCGGTTTGCGTGCAGAGCTTGTCCGCAAAATGATTCACGCTGGCGTAACGTTCGAGAACCAGGCGGAAACAAAGGGAACGCTGCAGCAGACCTTACATGAATATTTGGAGCTGGATTCAAAGTAATCACATAACATATTACATATAATGGTGCCTGGCACGGCCGCTTTAATTTTTACTGGGGGGCGGTGCCAGGCATTTTTTTAAAAAATAAGAAAGCCTAAAAATTTGGAACGTCGATAACTGTTTACAGCAAGCACCGCACCCTCCCCTCAAGGTCACAAGCTTTTCTAGTTGCGGCTTTTAATTTCCCACCAATCATTCACTAGCCTATCCTAGACCAATCCGATAAAATGGAACCTAGAAGAGTCCTTGAGAGGAGTGCGGATAAGAATGGAGTTCCCCTTTAAACGAGTGAGTGAAGCGGCCTATTTATCGACGGAGAAAAGTGATAAATACCGCGCTATTCTTCGTTTTTTTTATATTCAGCATGAAAGGCTAAAAGAATTTTTATCCCCGGAAGAAATCGTATCTCACTTAAAAGCTTCGCCCTATTTTTCAGAATATGAAATAGAAGAGCTTCACAATGATCTGTTTTCCCTTGTGAAGTGGGGTAACCTGACCGCCCAGCAGGAAAGCGGGAAAGTGAAGACGGTTGAAGAATTTAAGAAAAAAAGATACCGTTATCAGATTACGCCCTATACCGTAGAATTTGAACGAATGCTCATCCGCTTTGAACAGGATAGCGAAACATTCGGCGGATCGCTTGAGAAAACGCAATTTGAACGTTTTTATCAAACACTTAAGAATATACAGGATTCGTCAGCCGAAACGCCTGAATTATGTGCACAGCACTGGGATGACTTGCTAACCTATTTTAAAAAAATTACGCAAAATACGTCCGATTATTTCGCGTATCTCCGCAGTGAAGATGCATCCGAGCATATGAAAACAGATGCCTTCCTGCTATATAAAGACCAATTCACATTGTATCTCAGGGATTTTATTATCGCGCTGCAGCGGACTGCGTCTGCCATTCAGGATGTCATGATCGCTCTTTCACGCACACAGATGCAGGCGTTCTTTAAAAAGGTGGCCGAGCAGGAAGAAAAGGTGTTCCGTTTTGAAAAAAAACAATCGGAATCGGGCTATCTCACAGAGCTGGAGGAAACCTGGCGGAATGTAAAAGGCTGGTTTCTTGGGGACGAAACAGGAGAAAACCAATATGAGAATGTCCTTCATCAGACAAACGAAGCGATCCGCCGCTTAACCCGGATTGTGCAAAGGCTTGGTGAACGAAGCCAGCAGCAGAGGAGCCGTAAAGAAGATTATCTGCACCTTGCACGCTGGTTTCTGACGCTGCCGTCTGTCGGCGAGGCTCACAATCTGTCAGCTGTGGCGTTTGGCACGTCACATACCAAGCATTTATACTCTGATCATATTCCAACAGACGATATTTATCTGGATGTATGGGGAGAAGTGCCAATGGCCCATGAACGGATGCCTAAAATCCGTGAATATCGTGAAAAAACGAAAGCCTCCGCCATGGAGGATCATCAGGAGCAAAGAGAAAAAACCATGAAGGAACATCTGGAAAAACGCATGTTAGAACAAGCGGTTATAAAGAGCTATCGGGCAGGAAAAGAAATTAAATTAGAGGACCTGCCCATTGTCGAGCCATTTGTAAGGAAATTATTCCTATCCTGGATCGGAAAGGCAATGGCAAGAGCGGACCATATCATCAAAACGGAACATGGAGACCGGATAAAGGTTGAACTGGATCCGGCAAGAACGATAACATTAAGATCAAAAGATGGCCATTTGCAAATGCCTGCAGTGACCTTTTATTATCTGGAGAAGGAGAATGCGAAATGAGCGAACGGGAAGAAGTCTTTGACGAGGCTGCTGTCGATGCGCTTGGAACATTATTCGAACAATTTTGGATATTGCGGGAGGAGGAGCCGGAAACATACCGGAAGATTCGCGACCGTGAACAGAAGTTGAAAAGATATATACAAGAGAAATTCGGCTTGGAGCTTACCGTCCATCAGCATTTTATTAAGCTCGAGAAAATACCAGTGAAGCCTGAGAACTGGATGGGCATTCAATCTTTCCAGGAGCAGATGGACTATGCAATTTTCTGCTGTGCGCTCGCATATACCGAGCAAAAAGCGATAGATGAACAATTTTTGCTGTCCGATCTTGCTGAGCGCATTCAGGAGCTGTATCCAGGCGAATTTCCGCTTGACTGGACCCATTACCAGCACCGCCGTTCGCTTGTGAGAGCTTTAAAGGAAGTCCTGTCTTTCAAGCTGATTAAAACGATTGATGGCAATCTCGATGCCTTCCAAATGAGTGAAGACGAAGAAGTGCTTTATGAGGTATCTGTGCACTCCCGCTATTTTATGCGGTCATATCCTGATGATTTGGTTCAATTCAGCAGCATGGAGGACCTCTTGGAGCAGGAATGGAAGCGGCAGCCGGATGACCAGCGGAGAAAACGTGTGTACCGCAAGCTGATGATGATGCCGATCGTCCATCGAAAGGGGGAAGATGACCCGGACTTTGCTTATATTCGAAATTTCCGTAACCGCTTAAGAGATGATTTCGAGCAGCACACCCCGTTCCGGCTTGAAGTATTCAAGAATGCAGCGATGCTGACAATCCCCGATATGAAAAAGAAGTATACGCTCTTTCCTGATACAAAAGGAATTACAGATGCAGCCCTTCATACGATGGCCGTGCTCAGAGACCATCAACAGGAGCTGAATATCTCTGAAACGGGCAGAGTCCGCATGCCGGCCGCGGCTTTTGAAGCGTATGTACGGAGCACGAAGGAGCACTACGGGCATGGCTGGGGAAAAAAACACCGCGATGAAACGCCTGAAGAGGCGGCTCGGGAGATCATCAAGCTTTGGCTCGATTGGAATATGGCAGAATGGGATGAAGAAAGCCAAATGCTGACGATTTTCCCGGGAGCGGCACGTTTGATCGGATTTTACCCGGCAGATTATATAAGAAAAAAGGAGGGAACCGGGAATGGCAGATAAATGGAAGATGAATCGCGCAGGCTTATTTAATTTCTGGTATTACGATGATGAGGTTTTTGATTTTGAAGACGGAAAGCTTTTGCTGCGAGGATCCAATGGCTCTGGCAAATCCGTGACCATGCAAAGCTTTCTGCCGGTTCTGCTTGACGGAAAAAAATCGCCGGATCGCTTAGATCCATTTGGGTCAAGATCAAGAAGAATGGCCGATTATTTATTGGGTGAAAAAGAAATAGCCAATCGTGATGAGCGGACAGGCTATCTATACCTTGAATACAAGAAAGAACATACAGACCAATATTTGACGACCGGAATAGGCATGCAGGCCAAACGGAATCAGACCTTAAAATCATGGGGATTTGCGATTACGGATAACCGAAGAATCGGCATGGATCTGGAATTATTTAAATGGGCCAGCCAGGACGGCGAAAAAGTGAAATTCCCCCGCTCGCAAACAGAACTCGAGACGGTGATTGGCGCAGGCGGTGAAGTGGTCAGTTCCAATAAGGAATATATGGCGCTTGTGAATAAATATATATTCGGGTTTGAAACGCTCGAGGCCTATGACGACTTAATCAAGCTGCTCATTCAGCTCCGCAGCCCGAAGCTATCCAAAGAATTTAAGCCAACCGTTATTTACGAGATTTTAGAAGAAGCCCTTCCTCCGCTTACAGATGAGGATCTCCGCTATTTGTCTGATTCAATTGAGCAGATGGATTCAACGAAGCAGCAAATGGAGCAGCTGGAACGGGAGGTCAAGGCGCTGGCCAAATTAAAGGATTCTTATGGGCAATACAATCAGCGTATTCTTGTGGATAAACTGAGTGATTGGGCACAATCCCATAACCGGAGGCAAAAGGAACAAGATGAGGTTTCATGCCTTGAAGAGTCATTACAGCAGCTGGAGATTGAAATCAGCGAATTATCCGCACAGCGTCAAAGCTTGATGATTCAGCTGGAATCACTTGAGGATAAACAGAAGCAGCTCGCCACTCACGAAGTGTTCAGGCTCGAAGAAGAGCTGAGAAGAAAGCAGGATGCTTTCCGGGAGCTTCAGGAGGAAATCAAATTCCGCGAGAACCGCATCACAGATATGGCCAGAAAAGAGCGGAATACAAGGAAAAGACTTGATGATTACCTATTCAGCCTGGCTGAAAAGGAAAATCAGCTTCAGGAAGCGGTGGACGATCTTTCCTGCGAAGCAGAGAAAAGTGCCTTTTCAGGGCATCATCAAAATGTAGAAGATTATATGCGCAAAAAGCAAGAGACTTTCAGCTTTGACCTTTGGAAAAGGGAAATCGGGAAGCATACGTCCCTTCTTGAAAAAGCCTTAAAAGAGCTGGATAAGCAGGAGTTAACTAAGAAAAAAATGGAAGAGAAAAACAGAGAGCTTGGCGAGGCTCAAAAGAAGCGGGATCTTGCACAGGATGAGGAGCGAAAATGGCACGATACCCTGTCAGAAGAAAAACAGAAATTGATTCATTCGATTCATGAATGGGCAGAAATCCACCCCCATTATCAGATTGAATCTTCCACCCTTCAGGAGATGGCAAGATTGATCGATGACTTATACACGCATATAGAATACGAAGATGTAAAAGAAAAGTTTCTGCCATCACTCTATCAATATGAAGATTTTCTAAGAAATGAGCAATCAAATGTAAAATTTTCTCAGGAGGAAGCTCAGGAAGAACTCACCGAGCTGCAGCTGAAATGGGAATTCAGAAAAGCACAGAAGGATCCCGAGCCGCATCGTGATGAAGCAACGATAAAAGCAAGGAACCAGCTTTTCGATCAATCGGTTGTTTTTGCTCCATTATACGAGCTTGTGGAATTTCAGCCGCATGTATCGGAGGAAGTGCAGAAACGCCTGGAAAGTGCCCTTACTGAAACAGGTCTTTTGGATGCGCTGTTGACGGCAGACACATTCCCATTAAAGCATGACCGCATTTTAAAAGCCGAACCAAAGCTGTTATCCCATACACTGGCCGATTATCTTCAGCCGGATGAACAGCAGACAAAAATCCCGTCAGCGTATGTGCAGGAAATTTTACAAAGCATTGAAATGGACGGAGAAGCGCCAGTGAATTTTGGCGAAGATGGCACGTATCAGTTTGCAAGCCTCAAGGGCCATGCACTGCCTCTTCAGGAAGTCCGTTTTATCGGCAGGGAAGCAAGGAAACGCTACCGCGAAGAACTGATTGCAGACCTTGAGAAGCAAATGAATCATCTGCGCACTAAACTAGACGAACTTCGTGATAAGCACAGCTGTCTTGAAGAAAAACTTAGGGAATCCAGGAGGGCCTGGAATCAATTTCCAGCAAGCGCTGAAGTGAAGACAAGCTACAACGAAATGACAAAGGCGCAGGATCGAGTCGCGCTTTGGCTTGGGGAAATCAGCCGCATCACCGCCCATGTATCCGAATTGGATGGGGAGCTGCAGCGGATTAAAACAGAGCTGTTTCATCTGACAGAAGGAATCACCCTGCCGCTTTCTGCTGAGTCCTATCAAACTGCGCTATCAAATAGCCGCCAGTACGAAAAGGCATTAGACAGCATTCATAGAGAGCATGAAGCGCTAATTCGTATCATACAAGATATTGCTAGGGAAAAGGAGAACCTCCAGGAAGTGCAGGAGGACCTGGATAAGTACCGGGGAGAATTAGCACTTAAGGCAGAGAGCCTTGAAAAAACGGAGCTAGGCATTTCCAACATTCAAAAGCAGCTTCTGCTCGCTGGTGCAGAGGAGATCCGAAAGGAAATTAGAGAAACAGGAGATGCTCTTTTACATGTAAAGTCAGAGCTATCAGCCATCAATGAAAGGCTTCCGCAGAATAAGGAAAAACAAAACAATATAAAGGACCGGCTTAGCGAACGAACAGAATCGCTTAAATTTTGGAATCAGCTAGAGGCCTCCTGGGAACATTCGCTCCAGCTGGATTGGAGCCGCGGCCTATTCCCAGACAGAAAAGAGCCATTTGGCCCCCGAAAGCTGAAGGAATATGCAAAAGAAATGTCTAAAGAAAAAACGCTGAAGGAAAGAGTCCAGCTTGAAGGGAATTTAACGGCGCTTTATCACTCGCTGCAGCCTGACCTGATTGAACATAAGATGAGATTGTACACATCTGCACCCGATGTTCCCGATTGGACGAAAGAAGTGTCCCAGGAGGAATGGAAGCCGGTTGTTGAGCAGTGGATAGCGAAAAATACGCGCAATATGATTGAATTTGACCAGCGAGGAGTGAAGATTTCTCCAGATGATCTCCATGAAAGCATCTCGCGGGAATGGTCGATTCAGGAAAACCGCCTCGACGAAATGGACAAAAAGCTATATGAGGAAATTTTATTAAATTCTGTGGGCCATAAGCTAAGAGGCCGGATTCGCCGGGCGGAAAAATGGACAGAAAAAATGAGGGGCTTGATGGAAAGCCGTGATACCTCATCAGGTCTGAAGTTTTCGATTAAATGGCGGCCCCGGACTGCTGATGCTGAGCAGGAATTGGATACCACTGAATTAGTGCGGCTCTTAAAGCAGGATGCCAAGCTATTAAATGATGATGATTTGGAAAAAATTACAAATCATTTTCGCTCCAAAATCCAGGCTGCGAAAACATGGCTCGAAGAAAAAGGCGAAGGCCAGACACTTCTTCAGGTGTTAAAAATGGTGCTGGATTACCGAAAATGGTTTTCGTTTGTGCTTTATTTTGAGCGTCCGAATGAACCAAGGCGGGAGCTAACCAACCACAACTTCTTTAAATTCAGCGGAGGCGAAAAGGCTATGGCCATGTACATTCCATTGTTTACAGCCTGCTACTCCAGATATCAGGAGGCAGCCCCTCATGCGCCGTTTGTCGTCTCATTGGATGAAGCCTTTGCCGGTGTCGATGAGAATAATATTAAAGAAATGTTCGAGATTGTCGAACAGCTGGGCTTCAATTATATAATGAATTCCCAGGTTTTATGGGGTGACTATGAAACAGTAAAATCTCTGTCTGTGTGTGAACTGGTTCGTCCGAAGAATGCAAATTATGTGACGGTCATCCGCTACCTTTGGGATGGCCATTCGATGAATCTCGCGCTGGCGAAGGAGGCAGGCGTCTTATGAGCAAACAGCTGACGGAAGCGGTGCAATATTTTCAAGGAAAAAAGGGCTTTAAGGCCCTTTTCCTTCTTTTCCGCAAAAAATATGAATCAATTGGAAGAATAGGCGGAACAGCTGAATTGTCCGGTTTTTCGAAGGAAGAAATGGAGGAGCTTGCCCTGTTTATGGGAATGAGTCCGCACCACCTTTCCCGGAAAGAAACGTTATCATTGAAGGATTTTGAAAAGCAGCTTGAAAAAACGAAATTCTCAGGGCTCACTCTTCATGAATTGCTTGAAGCTTATTTCGGAAAGTCCATTCAATCAAAAAAAGCCCGAAAGTTAGAGCATGCAGCCGCGCAGGAAGAAAAGCTGCGTGCCTGGAAAAATAAATACCCGGCCATTAAGGGTTGGTTTGAGCACTTGGAGAAAAAAACAGCAGAGGCCAATTGGATCAGGCGGCTGCTTCTTGAAGAGGCTTTTGAGGAAGACGTGAAGCTTTTGGCAAAGGGTTTTTCCTCTCTCCCAGACAAGCTGGAACGCTATCCGTTCTTTAGCCAAAGGGTTAGCGGCAATCCGCATGCCTTTGATTTATCATCCCAAACAGGCAAGGTATGGATCCACCTATTGCATATCATGTCTGGCGGAGAGGGGAAATTGCCAGGACAGACAGAAGCCATTAACGAGCTTTTGCTCTCTTTTAACCTATTAAGGGATGATATCAGCAATTTCGTGACTGCTGCCAATTTGATTGGCTATGCTTCGGAAGGTCCTCACCCAGTGTGGGAGTGCGCGCTGGCATCGCAGTCTGTCTTAAATATCCCTTTGCGTGAACTGCTCAAACTAGAAACAGTGAAGACTGCTGATCCCGCCAAAGCTGTATTTGTAGTTGAGAATTCCGGTGTATTTTCGGCTATTATCGATGAAGTGCCTTCTGTTCCTCTAATATGCACACACGGGCAATTTAAGCTTGCAGGGCTAAGGCTCATGGATTTTCTTGTCAATTCAGGGCACACCCTCTACTATAGCGGTGACTTTGACCCGGAGGGATTGGCCATGGCATTGCGCTTTAAAGTCCGCTACGGGGAGAGGGGGCAGCTTTGGCGGATGACTGCAGAAGATTACGCGGCATCTTCTCCAATTGCTGATTTAGGCGACCGCGAAGGAAAACTGTCTGCCTTACATGGCACCATTCTTGAAGACCTGGCTATGATCATAAGGAAAAATAAGAAAGTCGGCTATCAAGAGGGGATTTTGACAGGCATGATAAAGGATATTCAGACAAGCCTATTCTCGAATAACAAAAGGGTGCCCCGCTAAAGGGGCACCCTTTTCCATGTCTAGCGCAAGCAGCCTACCCCCTCGAGGTCACAAGCTTGGCTAGCTGCGGCTCCTAGGGACTCGGGGTCATAAGCCGATCCCTTTCAGAAGGAAATACGCCTTCTTACACGGCTTGTCTTATGCCTGAGGCCCGCAGGACAAGGAAGGTTTCGTCAGCAAATCTTTTGGCACGAAGAAAAAAGCGGTAGCTTTTTTTGAGAATAAACATCGTACGACCGAAAGCGGCAGCTTTTGGGAGGATGCGGCGCTTGCGCTTTTTTTGTCTTGAGTTCCTTCGTGGGCAAGGCGCCCTGCGCTTTTCTTCTTACTTCGCGCTCAAACGTCTAATGCGCTCATCTAAGTCCGGATGGGTTGAGAACAATGATGAAGCTTTGGTTCTGTTATTAATTTTTAAAGTGGAAATGCTTGTTTGCTCTTCACCCCGGATGCGGTTTGAGTAAGCCTTCAGCATTTGCAGGGCATGTGTCATTTTGTCTTTTCCGGCAAGGTCTGCGCCGCCGCGGTCTGCATGGTATTCACGATGTCGAGAGTAGGCGAAGACCACAAGGCTTCCAAGAATCGAGAAAGCAATCTGGAACACAATCACCGCAATAAAGTGGACAATTGGCGCCATTTCTTCTCGTACGAAACGGGATGCTACCCATGCGGCAATTCGAGCAAGGAAGACCACAAATGTGTTCACGACACCCTGAAGAAGAGTCATGGTGACCATGTCTCCGTTTGCAATATGCGCTACTTCATGGGCGATAACACCTTCAATGGCATCGTCATCCATTTCCTGCAGCAAGCCAGTTGAAACAGCCACAAGGGAACGTTTTTTAGAAGGTCCAGTGGCAAAAGCGTTCACTTCAGGAGAATGATAGATTCCCACTTCGGGCATATGGGTTAAGCCTGCCGCTCTTGAAAGGCGGTGAACTCTTTCCACGATGTCGCGCTCAGCTGCTGATAGGGCTCCGTTTGGATCCAGCACCTGGACATTCATCATTTTCTTGGCCATCCAGCGGGACATCAAAAGTGAAATGAAGGACCCGGAGAAGCCAATGACAGCACTGAAAACGAGCAAGGCGCCGAAATCGATGCCGCCTTGGGCATTCAGGTAATTTCCTCCGCCAATCAGCGAGAAAATAATGCTGATCGTCAATAGGACCAGTACGTTTGTTAATAAAAAGTAAAATATACGCTTACCCATTTCCTCACCCTTTTTTATATTTTAAGTTCATATGAACTAGTCATCTGATTATATTTTATCTTTTTTCTAAGAAAATTTCAAGAAATAAATAAGATAGCCATCGTTTTAATAAGGGATTAAACATTGACTCTCAAATAGGATACAATTAGGATGAAGACATCCTATAGAAGAACGCAGGGGCTGATAACCTTGGAACTTTTCCAGCTATCAAGAAAAAGCATGGCGGACTTCCTTTTCGCACTAAAAGGGGAAGGGGAGTATACGCCAAAAGAAATCCTACAGTATGCATGGGCAGCTGCCCATGAAAAAAGCGGAAAATCATTGGAGGACTTTCTGGATACAAAAATGCCGGCCATCTTTGAAAAAATATTGAGAGCGGACTTACAAAAAATCGGCTTTTCGATCAATGAAATTGTCGCACTGGGAAACCAGATCGAATTCACAAATTTATCATCAACCGCGGTGCAAAACTGGGTGAAGCGGGATGTGAAAGAGCTGATTGGCAGCCCTCAGATTGGAAAAAAGTACTCAGTCGACCAGGCAGCCATGCTTTTTATTGTGGAGGATTTGAAAGCAACCCTTGACTTTGATTCCATCCGGAAGATTCTACATCTTCTTTTCAATGACCTCGATGACCGCACAGATGATGTAATCGAGCCAATCCCCTTTTACACAGCATACGCAGCCATTTTTGAAAAAGTCCATCATCATCAAGCAGCAGGGAAAAACATGCGCGAGGAAATCGAACAATGCATTAAAAAAGAAGCACTAAGGACCTTGGAGACTTTTCAGGACTTGACCGGCCAGCAGAAAGACATTGTATCGATTATCCTTGTCACATCAGCTTTGACCGTCTTATCCGCTTACTATAAATCCCTTACTAAAAAGTATGTAGCCGCTACCCTGTTTTTAAATGGATGACCAATTCGCATCGCCAGATGATATGCTGGCGATGTTTCTGTATATGTGGTGTGGGACAGACTTGAAAAATAAATTTTCAAAGCTCTATTGACCGTGTGGTGCACCCCACAGTTTATGATGAGGGCGGGAGGCAGCGATGTACAAGATTAGCGAGTTTGCCGAAATGACCGGATTAACAAAAGAAACATTGCGCTATTATGCGGAAGTGAAATTGCTGGAGCCAGCTTTTATTGATCCGAAAAATAACTACAAGTACTATGATGACGGAAGCTACTTTCTGGCTGCTCTTTTAACAAAGCTAAGAAAATTAGGTTTTACCATACAGGAAATGATTTCGGTGATGGAAGACGAATCCTTCGCTAATTTGGAAAAATGGCTGCTGCAAAAAAGAGAAAAGATCCAGATGCAAATGGATGAACTTCAAGCGCAAATGGAAGAAATCGATGCATTTTTGAACTCTGGAAAGGAGGAAGGATTGTGATTCAATGGAAAGAAGAAATCCTGATTGAGACGAATATTGAGCGAGTATGGAGTTTATTTTCAGACGAACATATTAAGAAGATTATGCCCAAGGTGGAAGAGCATGTGCTCATAGAAAAGAGCGAGGCCGAAGCGGGAGCAAAGCACAAGCAAACCTACAGTGAAGGCAAGCGCCTGGAATCCTATATTGTCGAAACAATGGCATATGAAAGTACCGAAGACAAAAAGCATAAACAAATCCACTTTGTACTGGGAAAAGCTTTTGAAATCACGCTCTCATTTACTTTGTTAAAAATCGATGACAACGAAACAAAATTTATTTATGAGGGGCAAAACAAAGGTGTCAACTTTGTCGGCAGGGCCATGCTAAAGCTTGGCGGCGAAAAAAATAACCTTAAAGTAGTAGACGAGTTTATGGAGAAGGTTCGTTCAGAAGCAAGGAAAATAGAATAGACGATGCATCGGGCGCAATCTTTGAGATTGCGTCTTTTTAAAAGGTAAGAAAGTATATAATTTTAGACTACCACAGACGTAGATACTGTGGTATTTTTCGTAGAGTAAGAAAGCATAACTTTGAACTTGGATCACTGTCTAGCTTCAGGCGCCATCGGCTCTCGGGTCTAAGCCAATCCAGACGTTGCCACAGGACGTGCCGCTCTTTAGTCTGCGTTCCTTCGTGGGCCAGGCGCCTTTCGCTTTTCTTAAGTGCCAGGTACCACTCGATATTTGTCGAAAAGAAAGCGTCAATAGTAATCAATGCGAAAATTTTGAATTTTTAGCCTGGTAAAGCTAATATGATAATAGTGGTAAAAAACTGTCAAAAAGGAGGAGTGCATTTTTGGAGCAAACACTGATTAAAGCCGATGATTATGTAACGCTATGGGGAATGATTGTCGTTTGGGCTTCCGCGAGTATCTATTTGGAGCAGCGCTATAGCTGGGCAGCAAAGATTTCAGGTGCGATTGTGGCACTGATTGGTGCGATTATCCTTTCCAATACCGGCATTATTCCTACAGAGTCGCCAGTCTATGACGCCGTATGGACGTTTATTATTCCGCTTGCTATTCCGCTGCTGCTTTTCCATGTAAATGTTAAAAGAATCTGGCAGGAAAGCGGCCGCTTGCTGATTATCTTTCTGATCAGCTCCATTGGGACCGTTGCGGGTGTGATCATCAGTTTCTTTTTACTGAAGGATCATATTCCGATGCTTGATAAAGTCGGTGCCATGCTTAGTGCTTCGTATATTGGCGGCGGAGTAAATTTCGCCGCGATGGCAGCAAAATTTGAAACACCTGGGGAGATGGTTTCTTCAGCGGTTGTAGCGGACAATTTAATGATGGCCATCTACTTCGTTGTCCTGATGATGATTCCGGCGATGACCTTTTTCAGAAACCGCTTTAAAGCGCCGCACGTTGAAAAAGTGGAAAGCGGAAGCGTCGGGGAAGAGGGCAAAACGCTCGCGGAAAGCTTCTGGAAACGGAAGGATATTTCACTGAAGGATATAGCGTTATCGGTGGGAACTGCTTTCCTGCTCGTCATCCTTTCCTTTAAAATAGCCGAATTCCTGGACGGATTCATTCCTGCCGGCGAAGATGTTTCTTTCTTTTTTAATCTGCTTAATGGGCTGTTTGGCGACAAGTATTTAATGCTGACAACGCTGACATTCCTGGCTCTGGCACTGTTACCGAGATACTTCGAATCGATTAACGGAAGCCAGGAAATCGGGACATTCCTGATCTACCTATTCTTTGTGGTCATCGGCATTCCGGCATCCATCCCGCTAATTGTACAGAATGCCCCGCTGCTGCTTGTATTTGTATTCATCATCGTCGTTGTGAACATGCTGGTATCCTTAACAGCAGGCAAACTATTAAAATATGACCTCGAAGAAATCCTGCTCGCCAGCAATGCGAATGTCGGCGGGCCGACAACCGCAGCAGCCATGGCAATTGCGAAGGGCTGGAAAGACCTCATCGGACCCATTTTGGTCGTTGGAACGCTAGGGTATATTATCGGCAACTATATCGGAACCACGTTAGGACTATGGTTTTCCGGTTTTATGTAAAAATAGACATGTTTATTGCGGGTTCTTTCTGTTTGGAAAAGTATGTAAGATTTCGATGAGAATCCCGCCTGCTGCAAAGACAGCAGACAGGATATATCTTTCCTCAGTCCAGTTCTGGTATCCCTGCAAAAACGCAAGGAAGGCGGTGAAAAATGCGAAAAAGATAGATGGTTTTTTCTTCATATGTTTAAATCTCCGTCCTTTAGTTGTACTTTAAGTGCTGTTTTACCAAACTTGCGCCCAGTTGCTTATTTAAAATATCGTCCCAAATCTAGTAAAATTTTAAAAATATTGGTCCGTTTCCTGTGCATTGGTCAGGATTTAAATACATCGTTACCCTTTTTTAAGATACAGGTCAGAATTAAAGGATATCGGTCACTTTCCTGATAGATCAGTCAGAATATCAAAATATCGTTACCCTTTTTTTAAAGATATCGATCAGAATTAAAATATATCGGTCACTTTCCCGATATATCGGTCAGATTTTCAATATATCGGTCACTTTCCCGATATATCGGTCAGATTTTCATTTTATCGGTCAGTTATTGATATACCGGGCTTTCTAAAACCTCATCCAAATTGGCTGCTTCAGCCCCGCTATCCAATTTCCATTTTTCTTCAAGTGAAATCCGAGGAATTTTATCCGTTTTTATATTATAATAGTAGCTAGTTTTTATCGCAGTCTAACGGGCAGTAAGACTCCTCTATTAGACTCAGAGGAACCGAAGGGTGATAAGTGGGAAGTCCAGCTGCCCGTAAAGGCCCGATTGGTTCAACTAACAATCAGTGGGATAAAGCCCCACTGATTGAAGTTTCACTTTATTTTGAGAGAAACGAAACTTCTAGATTGGAAAGCGGTGTGTCACCATGAATAAGCAGTTTGGTACTGTCACGATTTTTTCCTCTGTTCAGTGGTTATTTTTTATATTTGCCAATACAGTCATGATTCCGATTTCAGTAGGAACGGTTTTCCAATTACCCAATGACACGATTGCGATGATGCTGAGAGCTTCCCTCGTATTTACGGGCCTTGCGACAGTCTTCCAGGGATGGAAGGGACATCGGTACCCCTTAATGGAGGGCCATTCCGGTTTGCTTTGGGGAGTCATTTTAAATTTGGGCTTGTCGGCATCCTCCCTCGGAATGAGCTATACGGAGATTGGCGGCGGGATTGCGACAGGGGTGCTATTGGCTTCAGCTGTCACGCTGGTTCTTGCAGTATTCAACGGCATTTCACTGTTAAAATCAATCTTTAACCCGATGGTCATGTCGGTTTATTTATTTCTATTAACCTTCCAGCTGATTTTTATTTTTTTTAAAGGCATGATGAAGGTCAGCGAGCAGGGCACGATTGATGTTCCCATCACACTCTATTCTTTTGCACTCGTCATTTTTGTCAGTTTATTAAAATTAAAAGGGAATAGCATCATCAGTAATTTTTCGATTTTAATAGGATTGCTCGCAGGGTGGATCGGCTATGATTTGCTGTTTGCGGGTGATGTGCAGCAAGTGGCTCCAGGCGGAGAAATAAGCTTCACCTTGTTTCCGCTCGGACAGCCTAACCTTGAAGGGGGAATTATTGCGGTTGCCTTCTTTGCAGGTTTGATGAACCTGAGCAATACAGTCGCTTCCATCCGTTCTGGTGATCAGCTTTTTAAAAAAGAATCCGGCAAGCGTGAGTACCGGGGTTCCATTTTTATTACAGCTGTTTTTACCGTGTTTGGCAGCGGGTTTGGTCTTGTGCCTTATACACCATTCACATCATCGATTGGGTTTTTGCAAAGCACAAGAATTTTTATGAAGACGCCATTTTTCCTTGGAGGGCTGCTGCTTGCAGTCATTGGGATGATCCCGACTCTCGGCACATGGCTTGCAGGCATGCCGGTAACAGTGGGAAACGCAGTACTGTTTGTGGCGTATCTTCAGTTATTCGGCACGGCTTTCAACAGCTTGAGCGGCAAGGTCTTTAACTCAGACACGATCTTCCGCCTAGCCGCACCGGTTCTCATCGGGATCAGCTTAATGAACACGCCGCCTGCGCTGTTCTCCGAGCTGCCTGTCCTTATACAGCCATTTCTTTCGAACGGGCTGATTATGGGGGTGCTGATCTCCATTCTTCTGGAAAAAATGGTGAACTGGTCAGCCTTTGAGCAATTGGAATTGAAGAATAACTAGAGAAATCCCCTCGATAAGGGGATTTTTTACTGGATTCTGGGCAGAAGAATAACTTGTTTTAAAGGTTAAAATGAAAAGATAACTGCTAGTAAAGCAGTACCTTGAAAAAAACAGGAACAAATGTTCTGTTTGCGTGCATATCTCCTGCTGCTTCTCAATATGATGAAGTATCATCAAAGAAAAGAGGCGATCCTGTTGATTAACAGCCAGAGTATTCTGACAGAAGATATGCTGATCCGTTTTATGGAGCTGAACCGTAAGAAAAAAGAGATGGAGACAGAGCTGGATAAATTGAAAGAGATATTTCACCAGTATTTCGATACAGCGGTCGGACAGAATGAAAAAGGGGAAGTGACCGTTAATCATTTTAAGCTGCAGAGGCAGATTCGGAAAACAGAGAAATTTGATCAGGCAACGACTGTTCAAAAGCTGGAAGAATTGAATCTTCTTGAGCTTATTCAAAAAAAGCCGGATGAAGGAAAAATTAAATCGGCACTGGATCTTGGATTGATTAAGGAGCAGGACCTGGCGGGATGCAGGCTCTCAAAAACGACTGCAGCACTCCTTGTGAAGAAATTAGATTCTTAAAAACTCTTTCAAGAAAAGGCAGATTTATTTATAAAAAGTGGTTGACCTTCACGCTGCGTAAAGGTGTATCGTAATGAGCAGGAAGTACTTTCTAAAATTTTCAATGTCTAGCTGCGGCGCCTAGCCCCTCGGGGCCATAGGCCAAATCACTCCAGAAATCAGGATTTCCTGCGTGATTCATCTTATGCCTGTCGGGGCTGAGCAAGGCGCTTTCGCTTTTCTTGAAAGGAGACTTACCGGATGGACTACACAGTGCAGAAGCTCGCCAAACTGGCAGGGGTCAGCTCGAGGACCCTCAGGTATTATGATGAAATTGGCATTCTTAAGCCGGCTAGAACCAATTCGTCGGGATACCGGATTTATGGCCAGCAGGAAGTTGACAGACTGCAGCAGATTCTATTTTATCGAGAGCTTGGCGTCAGCCTGGACCAAATTAAGGAAATCATCACAGGACCCGCTTTCAACGCTGCGGATGCACTGAAGGAGCACCGCGAGAAACTCCTTGAGAAGAGAAAGCAGCTCGATGTGCTTATTTCGAATGTAGAAAAAACGATAGCGTCAGCAGAAGGGAGAACAACCATGTCAGACAAAGATAAGTTTGAAGGATTCAAAAAGAAAATGATTGAAGATAATGAGGAACAATTCGGAAAAGAAATCCGTGAGAAATATGGCAATGAGACGGTTGATAAGTCCAATGCGAAACTCATGAACATGACCCAGGAGGAGCATGAGGCGGTCACCAAACTGGCTGAAGAGGTAAACAACACCTTAGCTGAAGCCATGGAAACAGGCGATCCGGCAGGCGAGCTTGCACAAATTGCCGCCGATCTGCATAAGCAGTGGATCACTTTCTATTGGAGTGAATACAGCAAAGAGGCCCACGCCGGCCTGGCGGAAATGTATGTGGCAGATGAAAGATTTAAAGCCTATTATGATAAAATTCAGCCGGGTGCTGCTGAGTTTTTAAGGGATGCAATCAAGATTTATACTGGACAGCAATAGGGATGAAAGCGGCTGGCTCTGCCAGCTGCTTTATTGTTGTTAAGGAAATTATAACATTCGCCACATGTTGATCACTTGTTAAATAGTTTATCTGCATCTAGCGCAAGCAGCCTATCCCATAAAGGTCACAGGACGAGCCGTACAGAAAGGCAAAGAACACCTATGCACCAGCGCTTACGATGAATGAGCCGCCGCTATGCCAGATATGAACCGCTGCAGCCAATCATTGCGCCATCCCCCGCCATCATTGCGCCCGCCAGCAGCCTATTTGCGTCAACGCGTGAATCAATAATCCCGCAACCCGCTAATATTCATTAAAACCATCGGCTTACTGTATGTAACTTCTTCCGTGGGGAAAGATGAATAACAAGATACCAACTCGGTCAGGCAGGTGATGAGATGAGCCGCATTCCTTCATATAAAGATGAGCAAAATATTAGGGAAAAGCTAAGAGATGTTTCTCTTGAACATTGGCTGAATGAGGATTTGTTCAGGTTTAACTGGTGGCTGCTGATGGCTGCGAGCATTTTGCCGTTTTTTATTTGGTGGAGGCTGGTGGATAAGGGACGGTTCTTTGAAATACTTGCATTCGGGTTAATCTGTGCGAACATCGCCTGTTTTCTTGATGTCGTGGGAGTGAACTTTCTTTTGTGGGGGTATCCGGATAAACTTCTACACTTTATCCCGCCTTTACTGCCTGCAGATTTTGTGGTGATACCAATTTCGGGAATGCTGATATATCAGTACTTCAGCACATGGAAAAGCTATGCCGCTGCAGCTGCAGGCCTTGGAATCATGTTTGCCTATATCATTGAACCTTTGTTTAGCTTTTTGAATCTGTTTGTACTTATCAAATGGACTCACACCTATTCCTTCATCGGTTTTATCATCTTTTTTCTTGGCGTCCGGCTTTTAATGCTGTCCTTAAAGCATTCGGTTGAAAAAAGAAAGTAAGCGGCCAGTCAAAGCTGGCCGCTGTTTTACTGATTAATAGTCGTAGCTGTGGAAACATTTTTTACAGCAGCAAAAATGCCGTTCAAATGAGCATTTCTTGCAGGGGCAATGATGCATTTCTGGTGAGCATTTTTTGCAGGTACATTTTTTATGTTCATCAGAACACTTTTTACAGGGACAGTGAGGTTTAAAATCGCTCGTGCATTTCTTGCAGCCGTGATGTTCATGTTTGTCCTTCTTTTTGCAGCAGACTTTCTTCTTGTAATAATATTCTTCAACACAATATTGGCACATGGGATTCACTCCTTTCTCCTTAATATATGAGGAAAAAAAACAGAAGGAAAGAGCCCTTGTCCATAGTGCATGAAAAATCCGCAAAAGCCCCCTCGGTTTTTGAGGGGGCGGAGCTATGTTCATTAACGGTCTCCGGCATCACGTTAACCTCACTGCTTTTCTTTTTCCGCTTTTTCTTCAGCCATCCAAAACGCAGGCTGGAGGTTGTGAACAGGCGGTACACAGCTGTGCCAAGTGGAATAGAATACGAAAGTTAATCAGCCGGATTAACGGCGAAAAGCGAGGAGAGAAAGGAAAAATGGTAGCAAGTCAGCGGGATTAACGGCGAAAAGCGAGGAGAGAAAGAGGAAAAGGAAGTAAATCAACCGGATTAACGACTAAGCTAAACCTTGCAAAGGTATTAAATCAAGATAAGCTCGATGAATGGATTGAGCTGAACCATTCGCTCAAACAGATGTTAAGTGTTTACTTAGTCAAACCAGCCGGTTAGTCGAAAAAAAACGTTTGGATATCTTTACAAGCGTTTTCTTATTCTGCATTTTCCCCTCTGCTGTCCCATTTTTTTGAAAAATAGCGGCACAGGAAACCAGCGGTCAACATAATGGTCAAGGGGATGATTGCAAGCATAGGCATAATAATGGTCCAATAAAGCAAATAGGCACTTATCGCAAACAGAAGCCAGCTGACTATGTATAAGAAGCTTGATGCAAATTCTTTCAAGGCAATCAAATTGTCCACCTCCTTTTAGAATTTTAACATAAAAAGACATTTGGGGATTTCCAGGATGCAATTTTGATTTTGTATTCAGGCGAAGTCTCTTGGAGAAGGGATTTTCCAATACAGCAAGTGGATCCTTTGAATAGCGTGTGGAGTTTTTATAAAATTGTATGAAAAATCTTTGCTTCTTATTAGCACTTTGGACAATTGAATTTTCCGAAATATCGGACTACTATAGATTCAAGTAATTCTTTTATGGAGGGGAACAAACATTGTTGTATTCAAAATCTGTGAAGGAAAGAATAGATATTTCCATCCGCGATATTTGGGAAGCAAAGAAGCGAATATCTACCCTGGTATATAAGACTCCACTGATTCAATCGGCTATCCTGTCTGAAAAAGTGGGCCGGAGGGTTTTTTTGAAGCTGGAGAATGTTCATGAAATTGGTGCCTTTAAAGTCAGAGGGGCAGCGAATAAAATTATGAGTTTAAGCCCCGAAGCTAGAGGGCGCGGAATCGCTACATATTCAACGGGGAACCATGGAATGGCTGTTGCGCATGTGGCAAAAAAGCTTGGAATTCAGGCAGTAGTATGCATCTCAAACCGTGTCCCCAGAGCCAAGGTCGATTTATTAAAAAGGCTGGGAGCCAAAATAGAAATTTATGGTGTCAGCCAGGATGCCGCCGGGGAACGATGCTATGAGCTGGAGAGGATGGAAGGGCTGACTGTGATTCATCCGTTCGATGATCCCTATGTGATTGCCGGACAGGGAACAATCGGTTTGGAGCTTATGGAAGAACTTCCGAACTTAACAGATGTGATTGTTCCCCTTTCAGGCGGAGGGCTTCTTTCGGGGATTGGGCTCGCCGTGAAATCAAATGACAAGGGTATAAGAGTTTCAGGTGTTTGCATGGAAAAATCTGCTGTAATGCATGAGAGTTTAAAAGCAGGGAAACCGGTATTGCTTGAAGAGAGTGAGACTCTTGCTGACAGCTTGCTGGGCGGAATCGGTCTGGATAACAGCTACACCTTCCGTATGGTTCAGCAATACATGGATAACGCCTATCTGATTCCCGAAGAGGAGATTGCATACAGCATGGCTTTTATGATAGATAAGCACAGAATGATTATGGAGGGAGCGGCAGCCACTGGAATTGCAGCGGTTTTAGGGGGAAAGATTCCCCAGCAGGAGGGGGATGTTGCTGTAATCATCAGCGGACATAATGTGGATCTTTCTGTCATCCATCGGGTCATTCAAAATTATGCCATTCGTAATGAAGGGTGGGAATGATATAACTGCCGGACTTGATCGTATTAGATTGATTCGCGAAAAGGAGGTACCGAAAGATACCTGTTATGGCATTCAAAATATAAGGCCGCTGAAGATCTCCCATTTTAGGCTGCCGTATTCAAGAAAGCTTGATTAAAGCTTTGGCTATAGTAAAAAAGTCGGCAGCATTAGCTTATTTTAAGTCCTTATGAAAGGACACAGCCAGGATTCCCTGAGCCCATTTTTAGCAAAATACAGCATTGTTCCTCTTAATATGGAAATACATTAAAATTGTTATATTGATAAAATATAAACTGGTACAGCTTAAAATTAATTGTAGACGTTGCTGTCTGAATATGGTTTTCTATAATAAAAGTCTTTTATCTTATTAATCTTAAGGTGTTCAGAGGGGAGGCAACATGAGATTAACAGTTAAAGATGTACTCAAGTACAAGATTCTTAATAGAGCCAAAATTGTTACCGGAAAGGAATATGCCGAAAAACGGCATATCCAATGGATTTCAGCCATCGAAATGCCGGTGGAAAACTTTGTCCGAAAAAGTGAAGCGGTATTGACGACAGGGATTGGCTGCGGAGAGGACGCTGAAACCTTCAAAAGGTTTGTTGAGGATGTGATCCACTCTGACGCTTCCGCCCTGATGGTGGCTTTGGGAAGATACATTTTTGATATTCCCACTGAGGTAATAGAATTGGCCGAAAAGAATCATTTTATTATTATTGAGATTCCATGGGAAATCCGCTTTTCCAGTATTATTGAATCGGTCATGAAAGAAATTAATGATATCGAATATAAAGAACGTGAAAAGTCAGAAAAAGTTCAGCAGGAACTTCTCAAGCTCATTCTAAAAGACACCGGCCTGAAGACAATCTCAAAATTCGTTGAAAAGCATATTGGGTACCCGATCGCCATTACAGACCGATCCGGCACCCTTCAGGAAAAAAGCATCCACACACAAGCCTTTATAAAGGAGTGGAAAAAATATGTCCTGCAAGGAATCCTTCCAAAAAGGACAGAAAACACTCTTTTAAAAGGGGACCCCATGTTCCAAAAGTTCCAAATGGTTAAGATAGAAAACCGGATTGTTTTTCAGATTCCGGTGCTCCAGGTAGCCGACAATCCACAAGGCTATATTTTTGTAATGGTTCCTATTTCCGAATCGATCGAATCCTTTCTCACTCTTTTTCGCGTTAACGTATTAGAGCATGCTGCAACTACGATTGCTCTTTGGCTTTCAAGGAGAAATGCCATTGAAGAGACAAAAATGCGCCTTCGCAGCGATTTTGTCCATGAGCTTTCAAAGGGCGAATTCCTATCACTTGAACAAGCCGATTCAAGGGCAAAGTTGCTGGGATATAATCTTAAGCTCCCATATGTGTGTATTGTCGGATATGCGGAAAATATGAAAATACTATTCCAAAAGCGCAAACAGGACTATGATTCCTATGAACATTGGCTCGAAAGCATGATTCACTATATCGAGGAAGAAATCTACTATGCCGCCCAGTCCCTTAAAAAGGACATAATGATGACCTATCAGGGTGAACAGCTGGTCATTTTCCTGGAAACTCCGGGGGTAAAGGAAAATGAAAACGCTACAAATTTCCTTGATCTTGTAGAACGGCGCCTGGGAAATTTGCTTCCTGAAGTTGTCCTATCCTGGGGCATCGGCAATGCGTTTGAAGGAATTTTAGGATTTGGGGAAAGCTTTCGTCATGCGGGCATTGCTTTAAGCATCGGGCGGCGGAAAAAGGGTTCCGGGCAGCGGATGATGTATGAGCA
This sequence comes from Cytobacillus sp. NCCP-133, assembly GCF_026011715.1. GTDB lineage: Bacteria > Bacillota > Bacilli > Bacillales > Cytobacillaceae > Cytobacillus. The sequence continues at coordinate 54,329 of NZ_BRVM01000020.1, forward strand.
AACAAGAGTGGACAGGGTGCTATTAAATTTGGCTGACAATAAAGAGATGAAAGAAATCATCATGTCAACGATTGAGCCTCTTGTACAATATGACGAGCAGCGGCACATGGATTTGATCGGCACGTTCATCGCCTATAACCAGTTTCATGGAAATGTAAGCCAGACAGCGAGATCGCTAAATCTTCACCGGCAGTCCCTGCTGTACCGGCTTAGGAAGATTGAATCTTTAACAGGTTTATCCCTTATTGATCCGGATGATTTATTTCTTTTGGATCTGAGCATAAAGATTTGGAAAATAGGAGAAAACGCCGTTATGGCCGGTCAAGATTAATTTTATTGAAAAAAAGAGAACTGTGGCAAAAATCCATAAAGGATTTTTGCCACAGTTTTTTCTTTTAAACTTTACAAATCTCGGCCCTGCCCTTCCCAGGCTCTCTGCAGCTATTGGTCTCTCTTGGACAGGAGTATCACGAACCATCCGTTCCTATCATTTACGATGCTTAATCAGCATCCATCTTTGCCCATCTTCTATTTTCAAAAAATATTTTTTACTGACACTTTAGAACTATATAATTCTAAATTTTTCGATAATTTGACTAAAATAAAATTTGAATTTTCATACAATTTTGCGGATGATAGATTTCTTACCCTGACACTATAATGAACCTACAAATGAAATACCTGAAAATTAAATACCGGTTTGGTAGGAGGGAGCATCACCATGTCATTTGGAACAGCAGAGTATAAAGAGAGAATCTTGAAAACAAAAGAAAGAATGGCAGCAGAAGGGATTGAAGTCTTGCTTATTACGGATCCCGCTAATATGAATTATTTATCCGGTTACGACGGATGGTCCTTCTATGTGCATCAAATGCTTGTCATCATCATTGATGAAGAACAGCCGATTTGGATTGGCAGGGGGCAGGATGCAAATGGAGCCAAAGTAACGACATGGCTTTATCATGAAAATATCATTCCCTACCCTGACGATTATGTACAATCTGAAACCAAGCATCCAATGGATTTTGCAGCAGATATATTAAAGCAAATCGGACAGCAAAACCGTTTCATCGGTGTCGAGATGGAAAACTATTATTTCACTGCAAAGTGCTATGAGCAGCTGAAAAAGGGACTTCCGAATGCTAGTTTCCGGGATGCATCCCTGCTGGTAAACTGGGTCCGCATAATAAAGTCCGATACAGAGATTGAATATATGAAGAGAGCAGCAAAAATTGTGGAGAAAACAATGGCAGCTGGAATTGAGCTGGTTAATGAAGGCGTACGGGAATGTGATGTGGCAGCGAAAATCTTTCATACACAAATAACAGGCACGGATGAATTCGGCGGGGATTACCCGGCGATCATGCCTCTTCTCCCATCTGGAGAAAGAACTTCCACTCCGCACTTAACCTGGACGGACCAGCGTTATAAGTCAGGCGAGCTTGTGATCCTGGAACTGGCCGGATGCTATAAGCGCTATCATTCCCCTCTTGCCAGAACCGTCCATATCGGCCAGCCTTCCGAAAAAATTAAAGCACTTTCGGAAGTGGTTGTCGAAGGATTGAACGCTTGCCTGGATATGATTAAGCCAGGGATTGCCTGCGAAGAGATTGAGGAAGCATGGAGAAAATCGATTGAAAAAAGCGGAATTATAAAGGAATCGCGCCTGGGATATTCCATGGGTCTGAACTATCCTCCAGATTGGGGCGAGCATACAGCGAGCATCCGCAAAGGAGATAAAACCATCCTTCAGCCAAATATGACATTCCATTTGATCCCGGGGATCTGGCTTGATCAATATGGTTTCGAAGCAAGTGAATCATTCAGGGTAACCGAAAATGGATGCGAAACATTTGCAGAACTCCCAAGGCACTTATATATAAAAGAAGCATCACTTACAAAAATCTAGGAGGTGAAGCGAAGGGATGCTAATTCTTACAGAGCAGGAACTTAAACAGTATGTGCAGCTGAACAAGGAAGCGATTGCTATTGTGGAGGCGGGATTTACGAAGCTTGCAGAAGATGAAGCCGTCATGCCGCCGATTATGCGTGTGGATTTGCACGACCAAAATGGGGAAGTGGATGTCAAAACCGCTTATGTAAAAGGGGAAGACATGTTTGCGATCAAAGTATCTTCCGGATTTTTCAATAATTATAAGCTGGGACTTCCAAGCGGAAATGGACTTATGCTCTTGATCAGCACTCAAACAGGCATCCCGCAGGCAATGATGCTGGATAACGGCTATTTGACCGAGGTACGGACAGCCGCAGCGGGAGCGATTGCTGCAAACTATCTTTCCCGTGAAAACATTGAAACCGTTGGCGTGATAGGAGCCGGAAGCCAGGCGAGGTACCAGGCAAGGGCTCTCAAGCTCGTTCGGGATTTTAAAAGAATTCTGGTCTATTCCAGGTCAGAGGATCGCTCGAGAAAATATGCCGGAGACATGTCCGCCGAATTGGGGGTTGAGGTCCAAGTGGCGGAGAGTGCCGAAGTTCTGGTACGCAACAGTGATACGGTCATTACGACTACTCCGGCAAAAGAGCCGGTGATCAAAGCGGATTGGCTCCATCCCGGACTTCATATTACGGCTATGGGATCAGATGCTGAGCATAAGCAGGAGCTTGAAGCGGAAGTTCTTGTCCGGGCGGATAAGCTTATATGCGATACAAAAGCACAGTGTGCCAGGCTTGGAGAATTGCATCACGCACTTGACAAAGGAGTATTAACGAATGAATCGCCCATTATTGAACTGGGCCAATTAACATCCGGAAAGCGAAGCGGGCGGATAAATGACGAGGAGATTACGGTATGTGATCTAACTGGTACAGGAGTCCAGGATACTGCCATTGCCCTGTTTGCATACAGCGAAATGGTGAAGCGGGAAATCGGATTGAAAGTTGAAAACAAGAAACTGGCATTAAAAAACGGAGAAGGAGTGATCGTATGGTAAAAGAAAATGTTCAGGCAGGTACAAAAGCAGTGTGGGCAGGGGAAAAGGATTATTTGGTGCATGGAGCCACTCAGGTGCCGGTCGTACTCAGTGTGGCATATGGATATGATGATATGGATGAGTGGTATGATGTAGCGATTGGGAAGAAAAAGGGACATATTTACGGAAGAAATACGAATCCAACCGTACAGGCATTTGAAGATAAAGTGAAAATTCTGGAAGGCGCCGAAGCAGCGACAAGCTTTTCAACAGGCATGGCTGCAATCAGCAATACATTATCGACGTTTTTGGTTCCAGGGGATCGCATTGTATCGATGAAGGACACATATGGCGGAACGAACAAAATTTTTACGGAATTTCTGCCCCGCCAGCAAATCGACGTGATTCTTTGCGAAACAGGGAATCACGAGCAAATAGAAGCGGAAGTGGCAAAAGGATGCAAAATTCTTTACCTCGAAACACCGACGAATCCAACCGTCAAGATTACCGACATCGAGCGTATGGCAATAGCCGGACACGATGCCGGAGCCATTGTCATTGTGGACAATACTTTTGCAACGCCAATGAATCAGAACCCCATTTCACTGGGTGTGGATCTGGTTATCCACAGTGCTACAAAATTCCTCGGCGGGCATGCTGATGCACTGGGCGGAGTCGTTTGCGGCCCGCATGAACTTGTGGAAAAAATCTATCATTATCGCGAAATCAATGGCGCCACAATGGATCCGATGGCAGCTTACCTGATGATCCGCGGCATGAAAACGCTTCACCTTCGTGTCAGGCAGCAATGTAAAAATGCAATGGCGCTTGCCAAATATCTTCAGACAAAAGATATGGTGGAATCTGTCTATTATCCAGGGATTGAAACACATCCCAACCATCATATTGCCAAAAAACAAATGAAGGATTTCGGCGGGATGCTCAGCTTTGCAGTCAAAGGCGGAGTGGATACAGTCCGTGATTTGCTTCCAAAATTGCAATTCGCCAACCGCGCTGCAAACCTCGGAGCTGTCGAAACAACAGTAGGGCCGGCGAGAACAACAAGCCATGTGGAATGTACGCCTGAGGAGCGTGCAGCAGTCGGCATTCCGGAAGGATTAATCCGTGTCTCCTGCGGAATTGAAGAAATAGAGGATCTTATTGCAGACTTCGAACAGGCATTTAGCCATGCAGAAATTGTTTTGCAGGTAAAGTAGATTACTAGTTTCGATTGAGGTGAGAGATGATGTCAGATAATCCTATCGTTGAGCAAGCGAATCATTTGGCTGGCTGTCTCGTTGAATGGCGCCGTCATTTTCATCAGCATCCCGAGCTTAGCTTTCAGGAGTTTGAGACCTCCCGTTATGTTGCAGATGTGTTAAGGAAAATGGATGGAATAGAAGTAGAAACAGGAGTTGGGATTGAAACAGGAGTAGTAGGCACTTTGACATCGGGAGATGGACCAGTCATTGCTCTAAGGGCGGATATGGATGCCTTGCCAATTACGGAGGAAAATAGAACAGGCTATTCGTCCAAAAATGAAGGGGTGATGCATGCTTGCGGCCATGATGCACACACCTCCATTCTCCTCGGGGCTGCTTCCATCCTCTCGGACCATTTTAAAAAGGGCGAATTGGAAGGGACAGTTAAATTTATTTTCCAGCCGGCAGAGGAGAGTACCGACTCAAACGGACTTTCCGGTTCTCCGTACATGGTCCGTGCTGGGGCTTATGACCAGACTGAAGCTGCCATTGCCCTCCATGTCTGTCCATGGCTTCCTGTAGGGGAAGTGCAAATCAGCGATGGCTACAGCATGGCGAATGTGGATGTTTTTGAAGTGAAAATCCATGGCTCAGGCGGCCATGGGGCTTATCCGGAGCTTGGCACCGATCCTATTTGGATGCTTGGCCCGGTCATGCAGGCACTGTATGGAATTACTGCCAGGAGAGTTTCAGCGCTGGATGCTGCTGTTATCAGCATTGGGCAAATCCATGCCGGCACAGCAAGCAACATCATTCCGACTGAGGCAGTTATTCAGGGTACAATCCGAAGCTATACACCGAAAGTCCGTGATTTGTTAGCTTCGGAAATAAAGAAAGCGCTTTCTCTCGTGGAGCATTTGGGGGGAACCTTTTCATTGAATATCCAAAGAGGGGAGCCAGCTTTAAAAAACCATCCTGGCGTCAATCAATGGATAACGGACGCCATCACCAAGACATATCCAGGCATGGGGATTACCAGGCGCCCATTTGGCCTTGGCGGGGAAGATTTCGGCTATGTGACTGAAAAAATTCCCGGATCCATGTTTTTCCTTGGATGTGCACCAATAGTCGGGGTTCAGCGCGATCTTCATACCCCGATTTTTGATTTGGATGAAGCTTGCTTGCCGATCGGAGCAGCTATTTTGGCACAAACGGCGGGCATGGTTTTAAAAATGAAAACGAAATTACAAATAAACCAAAATTTGGAGGTGGAAATGCTTGGCACATAAATTGGCATTTATAGGATTTGGGGTTGTTGGCCAGGGATTGGCGGAAATTTTGCGTGATAAGAAAGAAGCACTTAAACAGAACGAAGGATTTGAAGCTGAGATTGTAGCCATTTCCGATTTAATGAAAGGGTCGATCTACCATCCGGGCGGCCTGGATATCGGTACAGTTTTACACGTATTGCAAGAAACAGGGAATTTGGAGAATTATCCGGAAACACCGGGGCTAATCAAGGGATGGGACAGCCTCAGAACAATCAAGGACACCAATGCAGATACGGTTATTGAGGTTTCCTACACAGATGTCAAAACCGGCCAGCCAGCCATAGACCACTGTAAGGCTGCATTTGAAAAAGGAAAAAATGTGGTGATGACCAATAAAGGCCCTGTAGCCCTCGCTTACCAGGAGCTATCTGAAATGGCGAAAAAGCATGGAGCCTACTGGGGATTCGAGGGAACGGTCATGAGCGGTACACCAGCATTACGGATGCCGGCTGCTACTTTGGCCGGGAATGACATGACGGAAATCCGCGGCATATTGAATGGGACAACCAATTATATTCTGACCAAAATGGAACAAGAAGGTGTTTCATATGAAGCGGCTCTTAAAGAGGCACAAAAGCTCGGCTATGCAGAGGCGGACCCTGCCAGCGATGTAGAAGGCTATGATGCAAGATATAAAATTGTTATTCTCTCCAATCATGTTATGAAAGCTCCTTTATCAGTCGGGGAAGTGGAATGCAAGGGCATTACAGGCATCACTTTAAAGGATATTGAGCAGGCAAAGGCGGAAGGGAAGTGCTGGAAGCTCATTGCAAAAGCCAAAAAGGAAAACGGCAAGGTGATTGCCTCGATAGCTCCTGAAAAATTGGAGGCTGAAGATCCTTTGGCTTCCATTAGAGGCGCTGTCAACGCCATTACGTATCAATGCGATCTTTTGGGCACAGTCACATTAAGCGGTGCAGGCGCAGGAAAAATAGAGACAGGATTCTCCCTTTTAATTGACTTAATTTCCATTAATCGTGAAAGGCAGCTTGTATCAATCTAAAACGGAAAGGCGGTAATATGCATGACCACTCAACTAACCGGACAAAGAATGTTTCTCGCAGGGAAATGGGCGACGGGCGAAAGATTAATTGAAGTTCGTGATCCGCAGGATAACAGCATCATTGATACTGTACCGGCAGCTTCGAAGGAAGATATGCTTAATTGTATTGAAGAAGCGAAAGAGGGGGCGAAGATTGCTGCTTCCCTGCCTGTCCATCAGCGAATGGCGATTATTAATCGGGCAGCAGACTACATCGAAGCCAAAAAAGAAAAATATGCAAAAACGATAGCAAAGGAAGGAAGTAAAACCATTCGGGAAGCCTCAAAAGAAGTGGAAAGAGCCATTCAAACCTTCCGGATCAGTGCAGAAGAAGCAAGAAGGATTCATGGAGAAACCATTCCGTTTGACCAGATGCCTGGGAGTGAAAACCGCCTGGGATACTACCGCCGTTTCCCGATTGGAATTATTGGCGCCATTACCCCTTTTAACGATCCATTAAATCTTGTAGCACATAAGGTGGGTCCCGCCATTGCCTCCGGGAATGCGATTATCGTAAAACCGGCAACAGTGACTCCTCTCAGCGCCCTTTTAATCGCCGAAGCCTTTGAACATGCCGGATTGCCTCCAAAAGTTTTATCGGTCATCACCGGTTATGGAAGCGTAATTGGGGATGTTCTTGTAACCCATCCTGCTGTACGAATGATTACCTTTACTGGCGGCCTGGACGCAGGGGAAGAAATTACCCGGAAAGCGGGATTGAAAAAAATCAGCATGGAACTGGGGTCCAATTCTCCTGTCATTGTGCTGGAGGATGCTGATTTAAAAGAGGCTGTTGAATCAACGGTTTCCGGAGCCTTTTGGGCAGCAGGGCAAAATTGCCTCGGTGTCCAAAGAGTTTACATTCAGGATTCCGTTTATAAGGCATTTCAACAGGCATTCGTTGCCAGGACAAATCAATACTGCGTAGGGGATAAGCAATCTGAACTGACGGATATGGGGCCGCTTATTACGGAAAAAGAGGCTATCCGGGTTGAAAAAATGGTCAATGAAGCGCAAGAAAAAGGAGCAGCCGTATTAACAGGCGGGAAAAGGAACGGGGCTTTTTACTCACCCACCGTTCTCGAAAATGTCCCGGAAGATTGCACCATTGCGAAAGAGGAAATTTTTGGTCCGGTTGTTCTCTTGTACCAAGTATCTTGTCTTGATGAAGCAATCAGTAAATCGAATGACATAAATTATGGCTTACAGGCCGGGATATTTACCAAGGATATCGAAAAAGCACATAAAGCCATTGCCAAAATGGATGTAGGCGGAATAATGATTAATGACAGCAGTGACTACCGCATTGATGCGATGCCATTTGGGGGTGTGAAAAATTCAGGGTTAGGCAGGGAAGGAATCAAATTCTCCATCCAGGAAATGACAGAACCGAAAGTTGTCTGTTTTAAATTATCTAATTATTAAGAATTTTTAAATTGAATAGGATCAGACAGCCCGCAAGCTGCCTGAGTATCGTGTGAGGAAGAACGGATCCGGCTGCTCCGGAGGGTCTTCCTTTCCTTTTTAGATGCTGAAGTCATAATTTATGTCATTCAACCACATTCAAAATTGACCTTGAAATGCAGACAGGCTTTATATTAAAGGCTCTATCAAACTTGCAATACAGTTTTTCAGCAGGAACAAAAGTACTAAATCACTGCCTTAACAGAGCTAAATAAAAGAAAAAAGACTAATAAGGAGCATTCCTGTTAGAAGGATTTTCGGGGACTTGAACAAAAAAGAGCCCTCTTGGTATGATACGGGGT
>NZ_BRVM01000021.1 GCF_026011715.1 Cytobacillus sp. NCCP-133
AACGACACTACCAGTGTCTTGTATTTCATTTAAAAAGCTTAACTAAATAATATCTCAGGCCCCATCTAAAATATAGGTGGGGTCTATTTGACGCTTACCCAACAAAACGCGGAAAACATACGCTAAGCAAATTTCGACATGAATAAAGCCGATTTTTCCTACGTTAAGGAACCATCGGCTTTAAATTTATTGAATAAGAGGTCTGAGTGAACCTAAATTTGCTAATCACTTCGTATTGAAAGTATATTCTTCAAGAAAATTAATATGTTCACATCCTAATGGTAGCAATAGGATTTAAAATCAAGACATTGATAGACCATTATTCCAAATTCCATATTTCATTTGCCTTGGAAATTAATTTTTCTATTTCATCCTTGTTTTCCTCCACTTGCTGGACAGCAACCTTATCTTCTTTATCTATGGGTTTCATATTTTCATCAACGTAAATTTCAAATACTTCGCCATCATTTTGTAATCGAATTCCGTATTCATAACCACCGAACAATAGAGGCCATATAATCAAACCATCCATACTATTTGTTTTAGCAACCCCTAGATTGCCTGTGAAATGTAAATACCCTGGCTTTTTAACATTGTAAAGATAATCATCTTTTTCCTTGACGTGTACACCAAATTCATTTTTAGGTATTACTTCTACAAATTTATGATATTTAATCGTTGTTATCAAAAACCAGCTTATATTCCAAATTACAAAAATTGAAACAACGAATATAATAATGTTTTTCAAACTAATATTCTTTATAAATTCACCTTTCTTAATAAATTCACTTTTTATCATAAATTTACCACCCTACTACCTTGTTTTTTAATCTCCTCATCATGTGTAACAAGTATAATAGTCTTACCCTGTTTATTAAGTTGTTTTAATATGTTGAGTACTGTTTCTGCATTATCCTTATCAAGAGAGCCTGTAGGTTCATCAGCCAGTATAATTTCACACTTTTTGAGCATTAATCTGGCCAAAGCTACCCTTTGTTGCTCTCCGCCAGATAGTGTATATACCTTTTTGTTTAATTTTTCATTTAATCCTACAATTCTTAGAGCTTCTTCTATTGATAAGTTAGTCTTACAGTCTTTGCGAATCAGTTTTAAATTCTCTTTGACAGTTTTATTATCAACAAGTGCGAAATTTTGAAATAAAAACCCGATTTTTGTCCTGAAATAATTTAAATGGTTTCTTTTATTTTTTATATCAATACCGTTTACTGTAATTTCACCAATGTCTATCTTTTCAATGGCTCCTATCATATTGAGTAATGTTGTTTTACCACAACCACTTGGACCTGAAAATATCACAAAATCTCCATCATCTATAGTTAAATTAAAATTCGAAAATAATATTTTTTCATCAAATTTTTTCGTTAATTTTTTTATTTCTATCATATATTTCCTCCTTTCAATATTGTTTGTATTTTTGCATTCTCAACTTTCCGAATATAAAACCAAATAACCAATAATTCCAATACTAGGATAATAATTCCTCCGAAGACCAGATATCCAGGATCTTCTAAATTTATAAGGATAGCAGCAATAAACGATGATACTATACTTAACATTGTCGTAATAACTGTAATTAAAATTATTTTTCTATTTTTCTCAAAAATACTATATCCCATTACTTTTTTTATAGAAAGTTCAATAGCGTTGACCTCGTATTCCATTTTGATAATAGAACTTATAATTATGAGTTCTAACAACAATACCAAAATACTAAAAATAAAATTGATATATAGAACTCTTTTTACGTTTGTCCATTTATTATTGTAACTTTCTAAAACATTCGTTTTGGAAACAATTTGGTTTGTCAAATCATATTCTTTTACAAATTGATTAAAGTCACCATCGTTGGATATTTTATACATAACCTCATGTACAAATCCAATTTTTTGAGAGTCGCTTTCAATCTGGTTTCCTATTTCTTTTGCATTAATATTGTTATAAATAATTATTGGATTTTCAACAAATTTACTTCCGTTCATGTGATTCTCATCTATTGAAATTATATCAACATTATCTTCATAATAAATAACATCATAGTCATAACTAAAATTATTACCGTAGTAGAATTTTACTGCTCCATTTAATTCAGTATTAGATATTGAACCGTCAGACATGCGCTTGGGTAAAATAAAGTAAATATCCTTATTTAAAGAATGGTCCTTTAATTCCTTTATTTCGGTTGATAAATAATCAAAAGAATTTTTATTTGCTAATATACCTTTTCCATTTAATAAACCATCTGTGCTAGCTAATAAAGTTGCGTCATATTTTTCAAAGAATTCTCTATAAAAAGTTGCTTGTACCTTTGCACTGTCAGAAAGTACATTAGACATTGATCCGTCGATATTAAGATGGGGTTTATATTCTAATCGAGTATAATAATAGTCACTGAATCCTTCAAAAAATGATTTCTGCTTATAAAATTTGTATGATTCAAAAATTAATGCCAAATTACTCGATATTATTAAAATAGTAGTTATTGTCGTTATAAATTTTAAGCTGTAATTCAGTGATAATATCTTTTTAGAGCCTTTAACATTAGAAAAAACTTCTTTTAGGTTATAAAAATACATATTTAAATACAACAATCCATTAGCAAATAATAAGATTATAAATGAAGTCAAGGATATTTCGAACATAAAAAATGCATTTGTAAATTTTGATAGCATATATAATATTATGGAAAACAATAAAATGAACACTATAGAATCAATGAGAATATTTCTCCAAATGATTTTACTAATTCTTTCGCCCATTGAAACCCGGATGAGACTTTCCTTTTTCTGTAAAACTATGTCATAAAACGATAATACTAAGATTATACTGTTCATGAGTATCCAGATTGCCATCGTGTTTTTCTTCGATTCGTTACTAAAATAACCTTCTTGAGGATGATTACCGGCATATTTATCAATCAATTCCATTTTAAATTGATGCACTTGTTCGTTATTACCAATAACATAAAAATCATGTATTTTATCTATTCCAGAAATGCTTTTTATATCATTAAATGTAAAATTAAGTTGCCCTAAAAAAAGACTCGTATATTTTCTATCATATATATTTAAGTTGTCATTTATGTATTCTTCTACTCCATTAGTTCCATAAATATCGTATTCTGTATAAAAAGTACTACGGGGGGATCTTATGAAAGTAAATACTTTTACTTCACTATGATTCGCTGAATCAAGTATATCGTTAATCATTTCTTCTTCAGTTATATTCGGTTGTATATACAATGTTGTATTATCAAATTCAGTATAAAAATTATCTAAACGAAAGATATGACTTTCACCTATAATTAGTATACCGATCAGAAGAATACAAAAACTAATTATATACTTAATTGCTTTCAAAAAGACCCCTCCGTAGTTTTGGGTTCATAATATTTTACTAGAAAAATCTATATTTTATATAGTGTTATCGAATCAATACCTATTAATAAGTTATGCTATATTCAACATATGAACCTTTATGAGTAACCTCTATTTTAGCCCAAGACTTAGAGCCGGCATTTTTTGAGTAAGCACCATTACCATTACTAACTGTAGCAGTATGGTCATAATTAGAATGCGTGGTATGAGTGTAATCCTCATCAATCCAGTCGGTATTAAATCCATAATTCATAAGCCAAGTCGAATTCGTACCACTAGCAGATAATGACCAAGACTTTGTAAAAGATTTTCCACTACTATTTTTAGTTACAGTTGCTGCATCTGCTGCAGATGGAATTACTAAACTTGAAGATAATAGTCCTAAAGCTAATGAAGTATTTAAAAATAACTTTTTCATAATTTTCTCCTCCGATTGTTTAAAATTTGTTCTACGCATTTTAAGTATTGATAGGTATTTCGTTTTGTAATCGTTTACTTACGATTTAAAGATAAACAACTCCTTTTTAGGCTAAATTTGACCATTTACTTTGTTAGTCTTAGTGTTAAGCTTATACTAAGACTCTATGTAAAAGGGTCTTGCCGGGACCACATCAGGGGTCACTCGCCAAAAGTATCCCCCTGGTGCGGTCTTCTATTATAAACAGCCAGACCCAAAAACATCAGCTGCTTATAACCCATTTACTTATATGAACTTTTTGGATTTACAGAGGTTTCGAAAACCTCTATATGATAAATTCTTCGGAATATTTACAAATTCCTTTTTATTCTTAAAATAATTGTAATTTTTCTGTAAAAATTGTTATTACTTGGTTTTTCTCAAATCAATCTGAGTTAAAAGAACTATTCTTAAAAGAGAGATGATGTTACTAGTCTCTAAAATAGATACTGAACTTCATTCTTACCCCTTAATTCTTTTACCTTTGGCAGAAAGTTGTTTTTGACAATTTAGCTTTCTTCAATGCCTCGACAGCAGAGATTACTTTTTTTCTATTGATTATATGCTCGTACAAATTCAGTGTAATAACGGCCTTGGGACGGCCTAAATGCTTTCCTTTAGCTTTCGCAGCCTGTATGCTTAAGCTTGTCTAATTTTACTGTCAATACATTCTTTGTAGTTGCATTAATCAAAAACATGCTCATGCTCTTATTCTAAGTTGCCTTGAGTTCGCATAATTCATTAATTTTTTTGTGATTTTTTCACATCAACTTATACCCTCTTATGGTTTCCTTAGTGTTGGAATACAGATAATAAAAAAAGTCCAGTTTCTTAATTTTCAATACTGAGAAACTGGGCTTTTAATATTGGATTTTCCTTACCGTTGTAAATCGGCATTTTCTTGACGCTGCCCCTCGATAAGACTTTCCTACTTTAGAAATCCTTAATTTATTTAGTATTAATAATGTCTGTTTATAAGTATTGCGTTAATTTTGTCCATTGCTACTCAGACCTCATTTTGTATTTTATGTTCAAAAAGTCATCAATTTCTGAACACACAAATTTTAAAATAGTTTTCTAGCTTTCTATCTTCAATGGTTGTTCATAAACTCTGTAAACAAATCTATGTTCAGATATTACCCATTACATTAAGTTATGTTACGATAAAAACAGAATAATCAAAAAAGGGTGAAGTGAATGAAGGTAGGATATGCGCGTGTTTCCACAGGCGTTCAAAATTTAGATTTACAATTGGATGCGCTTAAAGAACATGGCTGTGAAGAAATATTTACAGATAAGATTAGTGGGGCTAGAGATAAACGGCAAGGTTTAGAAGATGCTCTCCGTTTTGTTCGATCTGGTGATATTTTAGTAGTTTGGCGTTTGGACCGATTAGGGAGAAATATGCAGCATCTTATTAAGATAGTCAATGACCTTAATGATCGGGGAGGTAGTTTTCATAGTTTGCAAGAAAACATTACGATGGACAAGGCTAGTGCCACAGGACAGCTTATGTTTCATCTCTTTGCTGCCTTTGCCGAATTTGAACGCAATCTTATTCAAGAACGCTCGGCAGCCGGACGTGCCGCCGCAAGAGCCAGAGGGCGCTTGGGGGGAAGACCGGAGAAGTTGGATAAGAAAGAGTTAGAAATACTAAAGACACTGGTGGCAAGTGGAACACCTATTACAGATATTGCTCAGATGTGGGGTGTTTCCCGAACAACCATTTATCGATATCTAGAAAAGAAATAAATTAAACTTATGAAGGGATGGGGTGGAAATGGCATCGAGAGGGAAAGAATTACTAACTGCTGATCAAAGAGCCGAATTTGTAAAAATACCTGCTGATATGACTGAACGGGAACTAGAAACCTATTATACTTTTTCACAATTTGACCTAGAAATTATTAAACGGCATAGAAGAGATCATAATCGTTTAGGATTTGCTGTGCAGTTATGTGTTTTGCGCTATCCTGGGTGGTCTCTTTCAGATGTTGAACCTATTCCTGATTATGTCATTCAATACATAGCAAGACAAATAGATGCTAATCCTGATTCGTTTTCCTTGTATGCAAAACGTGATCCAACTAAACATGAACATATGGAAGAAATTCGGCAAGTTTATGGATACCAGAATTTTTCTGCAAGTAAATATCGGGAGGTAGCTCAGTATCTTTTGAGCCATGCCCTTCAAAATGGCAATTCCATGTATCTCCTTCGAACGGCTCAAGAAGCATTGAGAAATCGAAAGACCATCCTCCCCGGCATGACGACAATAGAGCGAATGGTGTGGGAAACTCGTCGGAGGGCAGAGGAAAGGATTTTTAAAACTTTAACTAGTTCTCTTGCACATTGGCAAAAACAAAAACTGGATGCACTTATTGATCCGTTTTCGGAAAGCAGAAAAACTCCATTAGCATGGTTGCGTGAACTTCCCGGCCAATCATCACCGGAAGCCTTTTTGAAGGTAATAGAACGTTTGCAATATATTCGAGATTTGAAGTTGCCTACAAACGCACATGAAGTTCATCCAAATCGACTCCTTCAATTATCCCGTATTGGAGCACGTTATGAACCTCATTCATTTCGGAGGTTTAAGGACAATAAGAAATACGCTATTCTTGTGGCTTACCTTGTGACTCTTAGTCAGGATTTAATTGACCAGGCAATTGAAATTCATGATCGACAAATGATGATCTTGCAGTCAAAAGGTCGAAAAACACAAGAAGAAATGCAGAGAGAAAATGGAAAAGCAGTTAATGAAAAGGTTGTTCATTTTGCGGATATCGGGGCAGCACTGATTCAAGCACGGGATGAAGGACTTGATCCATTTAGCACCTTTGAAAAGATTATGCCTTGGGATCAAATCGTTACTTCTGTTGAAGAAGCAAAAAAGCTTGCACGGCCGATGGATTATGATTATCTTGACTTGCTTGAGAATCGATTTTCTTATTTGAGAAAGTATACCCCTACCCTTATTAAATCATTAGAATTTCGTTCTACAAAAGCAGCTGAACCATTATTAAATGCATTAAAAACATTGAACGAAATGAATAAATCAGGAAAAAGAAAAGTTCCAGAAGGAGCTCCGTTAGATTTTGTTCCAAAACGCTGGAAAAAGCATGTGTATGATGAGGAGGGAACCATTAATCGACATTACTATGAGATGGCAGCCCTAACGGAATTAAGAAACCATATTCGTTCAGGTGATGTATCTGTAATTGGTAGTAGACTTCATAAAGACTTTGAGGAGTATCTTGTTCCTAAAAATGAATGGAAAACAACTAGGTTAACAGAAACCAGACTGGCAGTTCGTTCATCGGCGGAGGAATACCTTAAGGAAAGAAGAAACGCTCTAGATCAACGCCTGACATGGGTTTCAAATAATATCGATAGTCTTGAAGGAGTAAATATTGATAAAACTAGGCTAAGAGTGGACCGTTTGGAAAAGGGTACGCCGGAAGAAGCACGAAATTTCAGTTTATCCTTATATAATATGCTGCCACGAATTAAACTTACGGATTTATTAATGGAGGTAGCTCACTGGACCGGGTTTGATGAAATGTTGATACATGCTTCAACCAATCGCCCTCCAAAGGGAGAAGAGAAAGTTGTTCTTATGGCTGCACTCATGGCAATGGGAACCAATATTGGATTGACGAAAATGGCAGATGCTACCCCTGGAATTACCTATCATCAGATGGCTAATACCACACAATGGCGCTTATATGATGATGCTATAAATAAAGCTCAGGCAATTTTGGTAAATTTCCAACATAAGCTTACGCTGTCATCTTATTGGGGAGATGGCAGCACCTCATCATCAGACGGAATGCGTGTGCAAGTGGGTGTCTCATCTCTACATGCTGAATCCAATCCGCATTACGGTACCGGAAAAGGAGCAACGATTTATCGTTTTACCAGTGATCAATTCTCCTCTTTTTATACAAAAGTCATTAATACCAATGCAAGAGACGCTGTACATGTCATCGATGGGTTGCTTCATCACGAAACAGAATTAAATATTGAGGAGCATTACACAGATACGGCTGGCTATACTGACTTAGTCTTTGGTTTAAGCCATTTACTAGGATTTCGTTTTGCACCACGGCTTCGTGATTTAGCTGATGCCAAATTATACACGATTCAAAAGCCGAGTGAATTCCCCAGTCTAGAAAATTTACTGCGTGGAAGAATCAATACAAAGATTATTCAAGAAAATTTTGATGACGTACTCCGTTTAGCCCACTCTATTCGAGAAGGAAAAGTGTCCGGGTCACTTATAATGGGGAAATTAGGATCCTACGCAAGGCAAAATAAACTAGCTACTGCTTTACGTGAAATGGGAAGAATCGAAAAGACCAATTTTATTTTGGATTACATATCTAATGAAACCTTACGTCGTCGTGTTCAGCGAGGATTAAATAAAGGTGAAGCAATGAATGGTCTTGCAAGAGCTTTATTCTTCGGAAAACGCGGGGAACTACGGGAAAGAGGAATACAAGATCAGCTTCAGCGTGCAAGTGCTTTAAATATTATCATAAATGCTATTAGCTTATGGAACACAGTATATCTTACAGAAGCAGTAAAATTGCTCAAAGAAAAGGGAACATTACGAGAGGACTTACTAAAACATATTTCACCATTAGGTTGGGAACACATTAATTTTCTTGGAGAATACACTTTTGATACGAAAAAAGTAGCGAGCTTGAATTCACTACGTCCCCTTATCCAATAAAATACAGCCGATTCTTCCTTAGCGTAGGGAAAATCGGCTTTTTTCATGTCGAAATTTGCTTAGCGTATGTTTTCCGCGTTTTGTTGGTGGGACCCCTGGAAGGGATTGGCTTATGACCCCGAGTCCCTAGGAGCCGCAACTAGACAAGCTTGTGACCTCGAGGGGGTAGGCGCCTGTCTCTAAGTTCAAAGGGACAAAAATTCTGTTATTATGAAAAAAAGCCAGTCTGCGCTGGCTTTTTAGTATTTTACCGTGAATTCCTGTTCCGTCTGGCTGTCACCAACATGCACCCATTCCTTATAGAAGATTTCATCCTCTGACATCAGCATGACGGTTGAACTTCTTGTGCCATACCCTTCGCTTTTTATAAACAATGGTGATAGAATACGTTCCCACTCAAGGGACACGCCCGTTTTTGGGAGATTCTCATCTGGAGCAGGATCGGCATTTTGCAGTAGCAGGAACAGTTTTTCTGTAAAATTCTCCTCAGGGTTCTCGATCAGTTTCGCTAACCCTTCCTTTCCTCTTTTCACCTTTGGCCACTCGGTGTTCAGCACATGGTTGCTGACTCCGTATATTCCCGGTTTCAATTTCTCCATTCGATTTTCAACATTAGAGTAATAATAGAGTTTATCTGGGTTGCCGGCAAGCAGATTAAAGCCGGGATACTGCTGGCGGTTTGCAGCTGTTTTTTTCAAATATTCAGCCGGCGGGGCAGTTCCTTTCAGAAAGTCAGCAACAAGTTCTCCTCTTGACCGCTTGCCTTGGGTTCCATCTTCCGGGTCACGGTAGTTTGTAAGTGCCGCAAATCTGCCGTCTTTCGTAATGCCCATCCACGTGCCCATTTTGCTTAAATCCCTTCCAGCCAGGAGATTGGGCTGATCTTCCCAAAAATGCGCCGGAGCAGTCGGCCTCCCGTAAAATTCATCCCGATTGGCGGCAACCACAAGCTTGTACTTTGGATGCTGTTTGTATGCAAATAGAATTAGACACATGCTCGGTTCACTGCTTTCGTTTGGTTTGTTGCTTTTATTGTACCTTTTTGGGATGGAAGAGTAAAAATATGTTGGAAAGGTTGAGTTGTATGAGGTGTTACAAAATTTAGAAGCTTGCTGGATTACATTGAAATTTTGCTAGATACATTCTGAAACTTGCTAGATAAAGTCCCAAAGATCCAAGATAACTGGATCATCATGCCCATGCCGGTTAAAAGAAAAGCCCCTTAAAAAAGGAGCTTTCTCAGTTTCATTTAGGTTACAGCCTCTTCCGTGGCCGTCTTTCTCGCCTTTAAAAACCGTACTGTATTCAAAACGATTGTTTTGGTGACAGCATAAGTTGGAATGGCGAGGATCATGCCGAGAATTCCGGCAAGATTGCCTGCGACCAGCAACAGGATGATAATGGTTGCCGGATGTGTGTTCAAGGTTTTTCCGAGGATGAGCGGTGATAGGACGTTCCCTTCCACCTGTTGCGCAATGATTATGACAACCACAACGAGAAAAGCTTTAGTCGGAGAGTCGAAAAGCGCTATGATGACAGCCGGCGCCCCGCCAAGAAATGGGCCGACATACGGGATAATGTTTGTTACCGCCACAATCAGCGCCATGACAAGCGCATAAGGGAGGTCAATGATTAAGTAGCCGATGAACGATAAAGTGCCGACAAACAGTGCCACTGTAATCTGGCCCTGAATGTAGGAGGAAAGCGTCCCTGCCGTCTCTCTTAACGTTCTGACACCTTCTTTGCGATACGCTGCCGGGATAAACTTTGAAACTGCCGCAGGAAATTTATCTCCATCTTTAAACATATAAAACAGCAGGAATGGAACGGTGACAATCGTGATGGCAATGTTTGTCACCAGGCTGACAATCCCCGCTACCCCTTCTGTTATCCGGCTTGGCATCGTATTGGCATAGTCCATAATCCGGGCTTCAATTTCTTGTATGGATAGGTAATCCTGAGCCATAAACCATTTGAACTGATTCGTTTCAGCCATTGAATTAATAAATTCACGTGTTGTATGGGCATATCCCGGCAAATCATTGAATAATTCTGTCACCTGCCTGCTAATGAGCGGGGCCAGATTCCCGATGACCAAAACGACGAGACCGATGACCGCTGCGTAAATGATTAAAATGGCAACCGTTCTTGGGACCTTGTACCGCTGCAGCAATTTCACAAGCGGATTTAACAAGAAATACAAAAACCCTGTAATGATGATGGGAAAAAACAGCGTTGATACAAAAATGCCGACCGGCTCAAACAGAAAAGAAATTTTGGTTGAAACATAGATGATGGTTAAAATAATCAGCAATTGCAACGTCCAGTACTGCAGTTTCTTCTTTGCCACAATGTCACCTTTTTCCTTAAAATGATTAAATAAAGAATACCATATTGTTGTTCATTTCTCCTATCATGAGTTAACACTCTATACGTGCAGTTTTTTAAAAGGTTTCAAAATAAACGTAAAAAACAGCGCCTGCATCCTTGCAGACACTGTCCCTATTAACGCATACCCGGCATAAAAAGGTATAAACATGTCCTGCTTCCTGAATAGGAACATAAAAAACGTTCGGATATTAGATTCGGAGACTGATTTTGAGTAAGCTTCCTTAAATTAAGACTATTTTAACCGAACCCTTTTTATATTGTATGCGCCTCCTTCATAAGCACCCGTCTAATAATCATAGCGGAATGCTTTCAAATAATTAATCTAGACTGATGTCACCGCGGTCCTTCCCAACATATAGTACATTATTATGTAGGAGGAGATGTTTTTGCTAATACATGTTGTCCGCAGTGGAGAGACGCTATGGCAAATTGCCCAGCGTTACAATGTGAATATGAATGGAATCATTCAAGGGAATGGGCTTGAAAATCCGAATCGGCTTGTGATTGGGCAATCATTAGTGATTCCTGTACCTCAAACAACGCATATCGTTAGAAGCGGAGAAACGTTATGGTTGATTTCCCAGCGATATGATGTACCGATCAATTTAATTGTTCAGGCGAACCAATTAACAGATCCGAATGTATTAAATCCCGGGATGAAACTATTAATCCCGCCAAAAATCCACATCACTCAGCCTGGAGAGACACTATGGCTTATTGCAAATCGATATGGAGCAGCCATACAGGCCATCATTCGTGAAAATAATATTCAAGATCCAAACCTGATATATCCTGGTTTACAGTTAAGAATTCCTTTTCGGAAACAAAATATAGAAGTAAATGCCTATTCGTATCAAGCAGATGCGGCAGGAGCCCAAACCATTCGGGAACTTGGTGATTCCCTTACGTATCATAGTCCTTTTGCATACCTCATTCGTGAAAGTGGGGATCTGCAGCCGGTGAATGATGAATTAATGATTGCTGCTGCACGAGCTGAAAATGTGATTCCAATGATGTCGGTCACAAACTTCACTTCAACCGCAGCGGGTTCAAATTTAGCCCATACTATTTTGGCTACACCGGAATTACGAGATCGAGTCATCAATAATATACTTCAGATTATGGAGAAAAAAGGATACCGTGGAGTAAATATCGATTTTGAAAATGTACTGCCTGCTGACCGGGAGAATTACAATCAGTTCCTCCAGCTTGCAGTTGACCGCCTTCACCCGAGGGGTTATTTTGTTTCTACAGCAGTTGCACCAAAAGTGAGCGGGACGCAGGCAGGTCTATTATATGAAGCACATGATTACGAAGCACATGGAAGAATTGCAGACTTCGTGGTCCTGATGACCTATGAATGGGGTTATCGGCTTGGGCCGCCGCAAGCGATTTCCCCAATTAATCAAATGAGGCGTGTGGTAGAGTATGCACGGTCTGTCATACCAGCAGAAAAAATCTTTTTAGGTTTTCAAATTTATGCAAGGGATTGGCTTCTGCCTCATGTTCAAGGTCAAGAAGCAGAAACTTTTAGTACCCAGGAAGCGGTCGCCCGTGCTGTAAAATATGGCGCCTCCATTCAATATGATACCGTCACCCAATCACCATTTTTCCGTTACGCAGATGAACAAGGCCGTGGTCACGAAGTTTGGTTCGAAGACGCACGAAGCGCTCAAGCAAAATTTGATCTCGCCAAAGAATTTAACCTCCGCGGAATCAGCTACTGGGCACTAGGGTACCCCTTCCCTTCAAACTGGGCATTACTAAACGATAATTTCAATATAAGAAAAATAAATCAATGATGGGTTACACAAAAGATCAGAAAAATGACGATCGAGCTTTTTGTAACAAATCGGTATCCCTATGGAATCATGATCACAAAAGCAATGCCATTAAAAGCATTGCTTTTTTTTTGAAGTGCCCCGAAAAATTTCAATTCTGCTTAATGATGAAATCATTCCGGGAGAATAGGAACGAGTCCCGGTTGATGATGAAACATTACCTTAAACCGCTTCACTATCCCACTTTTTATCACCCTGTACAAACAGCAGGCCAAGCTCGTGGTGATCACCTTCGTAAAGAGCCCGCTGAACGAAGCGAATCTGGCCATTTACACCAATGACATCGAGCTTGCAGTGTGCCCCATTCTTTTGGAGGGCTTCATAGAATCCTTTTTCATCAAAGATTTTCACACCATTTACCTTCGTGACGACTTCGCCAACCTGAAGGGCCATTTTATCTGCTGGCGAATCCGGCACGACGCCAAGAACCATGATGCCGTGATTGCGTTTTGAAAAATAAAACGGCGCTTGGTCCTCTGACATTCGCTGGCGAAGGGAAATGAATTCCCGTCCGATAATAGCCAGAGATATAACCCCAACAGCCGCTAACGGGTACCAATAACCGGCTGCGGACAGCAGTAAAAGCAGGACACCAAACACCGTAATTCTCAGGCCAAAAAGCTTAATTGCCTCATTCGGAAGCGTCCCCTGCACTCTTTGGTAAAAGCCAATGGCAAATGGCACAAGAATGAGTGAAAAGCTATGGTCGCCAATTGAGAAAACCGGCCACCATTCAACATGCGCCTGCAATGCTTGTCCTGGAATAAGGAGGAAAACAGGCACCATCCACATTCTTTTCGTCTCATGAACGCCAATTGTTTGGCCGCGCTTGCTTTTGACCAGTTTAGGGGAAGTCCCTTTACGGCCTTTTTTTGTAATAAGAAATCCTTCAGCGATGATCAGAAGTGCCAAGAGCACCGCAATGGCCGGAAAGATGGACTGTTCTGTATCTGTCGCTGATTTTGCGAAAGAAGGCAATGGCCATTGATGTTCAACCGCAAACATCGTGGCAAAAAAGGCAAACCCCAGCGTATAGACCGGAGCCATCCATCTTACTTTTGTCGTAAGGCTCCACAGGAAAGTAAGGACAGCTGTAAAGACGATCGTTTCTATGGGAATCACGAGTCCTGCTCCGACCATCACAGCGGAAATCGCCAATCCTGCCAGAAGGCCAAGCGGAAGCAGCTGCCTTAGCTCAAAATAGGCTTTCTCCGCCCTGACCGAAAAGTCTTTCCGCTCTCTTTTCACACGGGAAACACCCAGATAGGCCGCCACGAAAAACAAGTAATAAAACACCGGATTCACTAGCAGCTTCCCCGTTCCTTTCAAAAACTCAAAAATCCACTCCTCTATCAAACTTGCCACCAGCCCCTATCAAAAATTTCACCAGAAATTATGTAATTACCTGACAATTCTATTACTCTTTATTCTATCAAAACTATCACTCAAAACCTATTGCAATTTCACCTAAAAGCAAAAATAGCAGAAGGAAAATTCCTCCTGCTATGCTGCGTGACCAAATCCCTATACCATTATTAGACACATCAGCTGCAATTGCCAGGTTTTTCTGTAAAATTCGAGTGGCACCTTGGTACTTTACTTGGCGATAAACCTCAGTGCGGTTTGCAGCTGGAAGTCGTTTTGTTCTTTTTTCATTTCTTCGATGGCTGCTCGTTCAAGGGCAGAGGCCGTTTCCTTATCGATTTCCCCAGTCGGCTTGAGCCCTTGCTGCTGCTGGAAAGCCTTCACAGCAAATGCTGTTGTTTCACTGAAATAGCCATCTTTCCGTCCAGGAGCGTAGCCAAGTCCTTCTAGGATTTCCTGTGCATTTTTCACCATCTCGTTATTCATATCTGCCACTAAAGGCTTTTCCACCTGAAGAGGGTGGGTATGGTAGATTTCCGGCTGAATGACTTCTAGAGTTGGCTCGATTCCCTTTTTATGAATCCAGTTTCCATCCGGTGTCAGCCATTTGAACAGCGTCAGCTTAATATTGCTGCCATCACCCATTGGCACTGGCTGCTGGACAGTTCCTTTTCCAAATGTATTTTCTCCGATTAGCGTATAACCCTGTGCTTCCTTCAGGGCCCCTGCAAGAATTTCGGATGCGGAGGCGCTGCCTTTATCGATCAGAACAGCAATAGGATATTCCTTAGCTTTCTCAAGGGAAGAAAAGTACCTCATCTTTTCCCCGTTCCGCTTCTCGATTTGGAGATACGGTTTTTCGGAAGTCACCAGTTCTTTTAATATCTCCTGAACGGAAGAAAGCAGCCCTCCCGGATTACCGCGAACGTCAATGACTAGCCCCTCGATCTCCTCTTTTTCCAACTCTTTCAGCTGTTTGGCAAATTCTTTGGAAGTATCCTCAGAAAAAGAGGTAATTTCCATGTAGCCCACCTTTTTGCCGCTCTGCTCCTTCACTTCAGCATATACGGTGATTTGCGGAATCTCATCGCGCTTGACCTCCACAGTGAGCGGTTCCCTTAAACCCTGACGTGCAATCACCAGTTTTACTTTTGTCCCTTTTTCTCCGCGAATTTTCATGGTGGCTTTATATAAATCCAAGCCCTCCACACTTTCCCCATTTACTTTTAAAATTTCATCCTTTGGCTTTAAACCTGCCTTTTCTGCCGGAGAATCCTTAAAAGGAGACACAATAATGATTTTTCCATCTACCATGCTCACTTCTGCCCCAATGCCTTCAAAGGAAGATTCCAATGTGTCGCTGAATTGCTTAGCCGTCTCTTCATCCATGTAGACAGAATATGGATCCTCCAGCGTTGCAAGCATTCCCTGTATAGCTCCCTCAACAAGCTGTTTCTCTTCTACATTTTCTACGTAACTAGTTAAAATCAGCTGGTAGGCTGTTTCGACCTTGTCTATTTTTTCTTCATCAATTGGGACACTTTTTTTCTGTGGATCTAGCATTGAATTTTCGGCTCCTATGTTTTGGCCTTCCTTTGCCATCCATTGGATGCCGGCGTATGTGCCGCCAGCCCCTGTCAGCAATGAGCCTGTCATCAGTAGCGCAATCCACTTTCTGCTCATCCTCATCTTCCTTTCCGTTGACTGCATTTTATATCGTAAGAGCCTTAAAGCTTAAATTCTGCTGTTATCGGCTTTCTTCCTGCGTTTTTTTAGATTATTGATTGAAGGGCAGCTGTTTTACTAGCGGCGGGAACACGATAGGTGGATTTATGAATCATTTTGGTTTATTTTTGCTTCACTTTTTTTGATTTATGGTTCACTTCCCAGGATTTATGATCTATTTCCCGAAGTCTATGATGGTGCTTTTGCGTTCTATTTGCCACTCTTTGATGTAGAGGCATTTCCGAACACTGTAAGATTCTCCGCCCCTAATCAAAAGGCTGTTTTCTGATCGATTGGTGTTTGTGCTTATGAATTCAGACCGTTGATTACAGCACGGGGCACTTGCTTTCCGGGGAGGAGAATAAACTGAGCTTCTCGGCTTCGCCTGTGGGGTCTCCCGCTCCCTCTCCTCCTGCAAGAGTCAAGTCCCCTCCACTCCAATCAACTCTATAAGAAACAATCTTTACGAAAACACCCAAACAAAAACACCCCACAAAGGAAAGCGGAATGTCTTTGCTCATTCCATCCTATGACAGGAATGGACGAGTTATGATTTCTTTTCAATAAGCACATTATTTCAAGACCCGAATATAGTGGGTTGGATGAATAAATTGAGAAGGATGTGTGCCAATGAACCTATCAAGAGGTGAAGAAAGCAGCCAAGGACGCTGGGCATCCTGCCGCAGCATGGACGTCCAGGGGCAGTTTTAATACCTGCAGGAAATGCCTCCGTTTGCTCCTGCCCCTCCGTATATTCATGATACGCCGCCGAATGTTAAATAAACGATAAAATCATTAGGATTAAAGTCCTTATTTTGGGGTAAAAAGAAAGTGGAAGAAGCTTTAGCTCCTTCCACTTAAAACGACTTATTAAAATACGATCCCAATTGGGTTAATCGCATTCGATTTGGATGCATTCCAAGAACCTCTATGAAGCTCAAAGTGTAAATGCTGGCCGTAGGATTGTCCGGTGTTCCCCATAATGCCGATTTGCTGGCCTTTCGATACAGTCGCACCAGAACCAACAGAGCGGCTTCTCATGTGAGCATACACCGTTGTATATGTTTGACCATTAATAGAATGTGCAATAAAAATAGCATTTCCGTAACTGCTAGAGTAGTATGAACGGATGACAACACCGTCAGCTGCAGCTACGATTGGAACCGTTCCGCCTGATGCGATATCAACACCGTAGTGCTGTCCTAATGAACGTCCCCCAAAACCTGATGAAACTCGTCCAGCAGCCGGTTTTGTCCAAGAACCACTAGAAACAGGAGGCGCAGATATCTGCGGGCTGCTTGAAGAACTGCTGCCAGCCGATGATGGGCTGCTGCTAGCTTTTGCAGCTTCCTGGGCTGCACGCTGTCTTGCTAACTCAACTTGTCTTGCAGCTTCAGCCTGTCTTTGCTGCTCAAGATTGATGGCTTTTTGCAGTGCTGCTTCCTGGCCTGCAAGAATTTCCCTTTCTTCAGCAAGATCAAGCTTATGGGTATGCATTTCTTTTTCCTCTTTTTCAAGGGCTGCCAATAGCTTATCCTTTTCAGCTTTTTGTGCATTTAAATTCTTTTTCATGCTCTCAAGCTCGGCACGCATATTTTCTAGAGATGCAAGCTCTTCTTTTACTTGAGCCTGTTTTTTCTCCAATTCATCTTTATCGGCCTGATGAGCTTTCAGAATATCTTGGTCCGCTTCTACGATAGTGGCAACCGCACCGACACGTTCAACAAAATCCCCGAAGCTTTGTGCGCC
This sequence comes from Cytobacillus sp. NCCP-133, assembly GCF_026011715.1. Classification (GTDB taxonomy): domain Bacteria; phylum Bacillota; class Bacilli; order Bacillales; family Cytobacillaceae; genus Cytobacillus. Next base: position 17,662 of record NZ_BRVM01000021.1, read on the forward strand.
CATTAAAACATCAATGTAACTTACCATACCGCCCGTTTCCTGGTAATTGCGGGCACGGTCCTTCAAAAGTTCATTCCGCTTTTCAATGCGTTCTACCAATACCTTGATTTCACCTTCAAGCTTTTTGATTTCCTTTTTGGTCGTGTCAATCTGCTGGTTCTTCTCTTCAATCTTTGCCAGAGCATCACTGATTGCCTGATCCAGACGTTCAATTTCGCTCTTCACAGATTTTTGTTCGCCTTGAATTTCAGTGATTTTTTGATCAGTGCTATTAATCTTCGATTCTACGCCGGATCGTTCTTGCTGGACCTTATTTCTTTGGCTGTTTAACTCATTTAATTTATTTGCAGCGGCTGCCTGATCCGCAGGCATTCCGACTGTTAGACTGCCAAATCCCAAAATGGCAGCTAATGATAATGTGATGATCGATTTCTTCAATGTTCCGATTTCTCCTTTCAATGAAAACCATATGTACAGGTCAATCGTTTTATTTTCCATCTGTTTGAAACATTTTTTTCTGTTTAATCGTCTATTAGATGAGGCTTGAAGGGCATCTGAGGTTCCCCCGCAGGCCCTTCATAGCCGGTTATACTTTTAGGAATTTCCTGACTGACATTAAGCTTCCCCATACACCGATAAGCGCACCCATGAGAATAAGCAGTCCGGAAACCTGGTAAATGAACGGGCTGAATTCCAGAAGCCTGATAAAGTGTCCCTCCAGCTTCGGCGCCAAATAGTCAAATGCATAATAGTAGGCTGTTGCCACAAGCACAATGGGGATGATCGATCCCAGCAATCCAAGCCATAGGCCTTCAAGGAAGAACGGCCATCTGATAAAGGAATTGGTTGCACCTACTAATCTCATAATCTCAATTTCATTTCTCCGCGACATGATTGTAATTTTAATCGTGTTTGAAATCAGGAACATGGCAGTGAATAAAAGACCTACAATCAAAACAAGGCCGACATTCCGGCTCGCATTGATAAAGTTGAAGAGCTTTTCAACCTGTCCCTGGCCGTATTTCACTTTTGTTGCATATTCCATTTTCTCAATTTGCTTTGCCGCTTTCATTGTGTCTGCCGGGTTTTTCGTCTTTACGATAAATACATCGTTCAGCGGATTATCCTGTTCGAACAGTTTGAAGGCTTCCCCTTCCTCGCCAAGGCTGTTTATTAGACTATCAAGCTCTTTTTCCTTAGTTGAGTAATCTACTGTTTTGACTTCGGGTATTCCTTCGATTTTTTCACGTAAAACTTGCTGATCCTGCTCATTTGCAGCAACATCGATGTGAACGCGGATTTCCACGTCCTCTTCAATGGTCGTCGCCACCTTGTTGAGATTCATCATAATGACGAAAAATACGCCAACCAAAATCAGTGTAACTGTAACCGCACTTGCCGAAGCAAACGTCATCCATCCATTACGGCCGAGGCTTTTAAAACTTTCACGGAAGTGACGCCCTAAGGTTCTAGCTTTCATAGCCGTAATCACCTCTTTGCTCGTCACGTACGATCCGTCCGCCTTCAATGGCAATAACGCGGTGCTTAATCGTATTAACAATTTCTTTATTATGGGTTGCCATAACCACGGTTGTTCCTCTCGTGTTGATTTCCTCGAAGATGTTCATGATTTCCCATGAAGTGTCCGGGTCAAGGTTACCTGTAGGCTCGTCCGCTATCACGACCTTTGGAGAATTGACAATTGATCTGGCAATGGACACACGCTGCTGTTCGCCGCCTGACAATTCCGTCGGAAGCATTCTTGCCTTATGCTTCAAGCTGACAAGCTCTAGCGTTTCCATTACCTGCTTTTTAATATTTTTTGGATGCTCTTCTATCACCTCAAGAGCAAAAGCAACATTCTCGTAAACTGTTAAAGTCGGAAGCAGTTTAAAGTCCTGGAATACTACGCCGATTTTCCGGCGCATAAGAGGTACTTTTGTATTTCTTAATGCAGCCAGATTGACTCCATCTATCGTAATTGTCCCGCTTGACGGCTTCTCTTCTCTGTACATCATCTTGACAAAGGTTGATTTACCGGCTCCGCTGGGACCTACAACGTACACAAATTCACCTCGTTTGATGTGGACATCAATCCCGCTTGCCGCAGTGACGCCATTCGGGTACCTTTTATATACGTCTCTCATTTCAATCATATATATCACCTAGTATCTAGTGTGTATTAAGAATTAAAAAGATGCTGTTAAAAATATCACTCTTTTCGCTAAAAAACGACATCTTTTCGACAAACGGATGACAGAGTATTTGAAAATACTCCCTCTTTAGCCATCTAAAATTCTCACACAACCCATTATAACATCATAGATTGTCAAAATAACGGAAAAAATTATTACAGTTTCTTTTCAAGCGCGTAATATTTTGTAACTTTATACCTATTTTTTATTTATATTCTAATTATTCCTTCTTCCAATCGACGATTAACCCCTTTATTCTTCTTAACCAAAGTAAGAATGGAGTCGTTTTTTGCCGGTTTTTTTCTCTTGAAAAAGAAAAAACGTTCTGTCTATGCAGAACGTTTTCAGTGAGGACTCAAATGATCCATGAGATCATTATTTCTTTCCTGCAAGCCAAGCAGCTACCTGGGAAGCTTCTTCACCTTGAAGCAAGCCTGCAGGCATAGCGCCTTTCCCGTTGGCGATTGTGTTTTCAATGTCCTCTTGAGAAAGATTTGCACCAATCTTATCAAGAGCCGGTCCTACGGCGCCTTCAAGGTTTGCACCGTGGCAGCTTGAACATTTTTGATCATAAAGCTTTTGTGCGTCTCCTGCATCAGCAGTTGTTGTTTCTCCGCCGCCATTTGTTGCATTGTCCTTTTCTTCAGTGGCTTCGTCGCCACCGCCGCCGCAAGCAGCAAGAACAAGTGATGTACCCATTAGTAATGTTAATAGCTTCTTTTTCACCTATAATTCCCCCTCAGGAAAAAATACTAAGTACAGCTATATTATACCAACCCTAAGCCCGTTTGAAACCCTCGCCCAACACCTCAGAGGCATCCGAAACAATGATAAATGCAGTAGGATCAATGGTTTGAACCAGTTGTTTCAATTTTGTGAACTCCGTCTGATCCACGACACACATAAGAACTGGGCGTTCATGGTCGGTATAACCGCCGTATGCTGATAGTTTTGTCACACCGCGGTCAATTTTATTCAAAATTCCTTCACGAACTTCATCTTGGTTATCCGTAATGATTAATGCCATTTTTGTCCGGCTGAATCCAAGCTGAACCAGATCAATGGTTTTACTTGTTACGTACAAGGCAATCAGGGCATATAAACCTTGTTCAATGTCGAAAATAATGGCGGCCGACAGCACGATCAGTCCATCGATGAGTGCCACACAGGTTCCGAGTGACAAGCCGGTATACTTGTTAATAATCTGGGCAGCAAGATCTGTCCCGCCTGTTGATGCTTTTCCCCTGAATACGACTCCTAAACCGAGTCCGACTCCGATTCCGCCAAATAGCGAAGCCAGTAATGGATCCGATGTCCATGGTTCAGAATCCTTTGTTACAAAGACGACAAGCGGCAGAAAAATTGTGCCGGCAAGCGTTTTGGCTCCAAACTGTTTTCCTAGCAATATGACTCCTGCTATAAAAAGCGGAATATTAAACGCCCACTGCACATAAGCAGGCTCCCAGCCAGCCACTGCATCAAGTATGGTACTGATCCCGCTTACACCCCCTGACGCAATTCGGTTTGGCAGCAAAAATACATTAAATGCTACTGCAACGATACCCGATCCTATTAAAACATACAGATACTCGAACAGCCGCTCCGCCTTTGTACTATATGTATATCCTCTTCTTTTCTTTCCCATCCTCTTCTCCCTCCGGTGTTTAATGCTGTGCAGATGACATTTATTGACGATATTTCCATTTTTACCGTCAGTGAGTATAGCATGGAGTTTTTGCTCTGTAAATGGCCATGTACTGTCGTATTAAAGGGATGATGCAAGTACGATAGACACGAAGTATTAATCAGAATAAGTGCCGTCAATGAGCATTACACTGAACTTAATAAAAAGCTGGCCATCTTATCTTGGCCAGCTTTTCTTATATACAAACCATTATTTGAGTACCATTAGGAAAAGAAATTTCTGCCTACCTCGAATAGATAGATAAGTCCATAAAGAATGCTGGCAGCTGAAGAAACCCGCACAAGATTTAAATGGATCTTTTTGTGGCCCGAGGCAGAGATTAAAAAGGGCAGCCCAAGGATAGTTGTAAAAAGAAGCATCCCTATTATGGTCCCTGCCCCAAAAATAAGAATAAAAAGAAATGCTTGCATCCCTGTTTGAGCTTTGGCCGTTGTTAATAGAACAAGCGCTGCGCTGCCAGCCATGCCATGGATTCCTCCAATGATTAAAGACTTTTTATGAAAATGCTGTTTTTTGCTTGAGTTATATTTTTGATTGTTTTTAAATCCAGCAAATCCAAGATAGATAAGCATGGTGCCAACCAGCAATTCTAGCGAAAGGGCCATTTGTTCAGGTATATGCTGATTCAGCGCAATCACAGTCACTCCAATTACCAGAAGCATAATCGTATGTCCCAGTCCCCAGAAAACCCCGGCGAGTGAGGAGCTTAACAGGCGTTTAGTTTGGCTCGCTATTGTTGAAACGGCGATAACGTGATCAGGCTCTGTCGAATGCTTTATCCCTAATGTAAAACCTAGCAGCAATATGGACAATAATCCGCTTTCTAGCATTTGATTACTCCTAACTCATTAGAGCTTTATTTAAATTTTGGAAGATATTACTTCCAGCATTTTATTCATACTTCCGCTTTTATATCCATCCAGGTCCATCGTAACATACTTAAAACCAATAAGTTTTAATTGTTCCGAGACTTGCGGGTAATAGGGAAAGAGTTGTTTCATTTCACCAGGATCCACTTCGATTCTGGCTATTTCGTTATGGACTCTAACACGGACCTGCTTGATCCCAAACTTTTTTATAAATTGCTCAGCTTCATCCACTTTCCTTAACTTCTCAATTGTAATTTTTTCTCCATATGCAATTCTCGAGGATAGACAGGCAAGTGAAGGCTTATCCCAGGTATCAAGCCCGAGCTCCTTTGAAAGGATTCTGATATCTTCTTTGGTTAGTTCAGCTTCTGCCAGTGGACCTCTTACATTTTTTTCAATAGCAGCTTTTACACCAGGACGGTGATCGCCTAAATCATCTTTTATTAGTCCAAAAGTCAAATTATGATAACCTTTTTCAATCATAATAGGATAAAGATTCTCAAACAGCCCTTTTTTGCAGTAGTAGCACCTATTAGAATCGTTTTCGGAATATCCTGGTATGGAGAGTTCTGACATCTCAATAATTTGATGCGGCGCATTTAATGCTTTAGCGATTCGAATGGTTTCTTCAAGCTCGGAAGGGGGAAAAGATTCAGAGTCCGCTGTAATAGCCAGGACATTTTTTTCTCCCAGGGTATCCAGCGCAACCTTTAAGAGATATGTGCTATCTACTCCGCCTGAAAAAGCAATAATAATCCTTCCCATCTCAGAGAGTATTTCCTTAAGCTGTTGTTCCTTCAGCAGACTGTTATGTAAATCCATTTTGCTGGCTTCCTCCTTTACTCTTTACCCATAACAAACCGAACAACATTCGGGTGAGTTATAAAATCTTTTGTCCCTGCACCATATCCAATTTTCTGAACCTTCATCGAAGGCATATTCCCAAATTCATTTGCGAGTGTACGAACAATCGCTGCTCCAGTGGGTGTGGTTAATTCACTCTGTACATCTGTTTCTCTTAGCGGAATATTTTTAAGAATTTCCAAAGTAGCCGGGGCAGGTACAGGATAAAGGCCATGAGCAATTTTTATATATCCATTTCCTGCTGCAACAGGGGAACAGACTACTTTTTCAATATTGAGCGCATGATAGGCGATTGCGGTCCCTATAATATCGATCATGGAGTCTACGCCGCCTACTTCATGGAAATGTACTTTTTCAAGGGTACTGTTATGAATTTGGGATTCAGCCAGCCCGATTGCTTCAAACATCTTTAAAGCTGTTTCTTTTTCTGCATCTTCAAGCCCTGATTCTTCAATCGCTTTTTTTATGTGTGTATAGTGGCGATGTGAATGCTTTTCTTCTTCTGTATGAATGACTAATTCCGTACTGGCAATGCCCTTTTTAACAACCTTTTTAGCGGAAAGAGAAAAATCCTCCTGTATAACCGTTTTAAGCTTGTTTTCCACAGCGGATAAATCAACTCCCAATTCTGTAAAGGCAGCAAGCGACATGTCACCTGCAATACCTGAAATCCCGCAATCGATAAATAAAATATTCACTGCATCTACCTGCCTTTGCTTTCTATATTTATACTCTAAGCATTAAGGACGCAGAATACCCTGCCCCGAAACCATTATCGATATTGACTACCGTCACGCCTGACGCACATGTGTTCAGCATACCTAACAATGAAGTAATTCCATTTAAGTGTGCACCATAACCAATACTAGTAGGCACAGCAATAACAGGCATAGAAACTAAGCCTCCCACCACACTAGGCAACGCCCCCTCCATCCCTGCCACAACGATTAACACATCACACTTTTTAATCTCTTCCAGCTGTGCAAACAACCTGTGAATTCCCGCTACACCTATATCATAAAAGCTTTTATGCTGGTGCCCCATTGCTTCGATTGTCACTTCAGCTTCTCGAGCCACCGGAATATCCGATGTTCCAGCGCAAATGACGCCAATTTTCTTTTCCGTTCTCAGCTCGTAATCCTGTGGTTTGTAAAGGAGTGTTTTTCCTGCTGAATCGTAGACAGCCCCTTTCGCTTGTCTGCACACTTCTTCGGCAGCATCCACAGCTACTCTTGTAGCAAGAACCGTCTTGCCCTTATGGACGAGGTGCATGAAAATTTGTAAAATTTGTTCCGGTGTTTTTCCAGCACCGAAAATGACTTCTGGGAACCCCTGCCTGTATTCCCGCTCATCATCCACTTTTGCAAATCCGTAATCTGTAAAGCCCTTTAACTGTTCTTCCGCTTCCTCAATGGAAAGAAAGCCGCTTTTTAATTGTGTTAAAATATGTGTAGTGTAAGATTGCATTTAGTTCTACCTCTCTTTATCTCCTAATCTAATAGTACATATAATGAAGGGGGCCAGTAAAGATGCGGCATGGTCAAGAGCATATCGATCATGACATGGTAAAGATTGAAGTGAACCTGGATGACATACCTGGTGAATGGCTGGGGCATGTTATGGAATTGCTGCTTAAAGAAGGAGCAAACGACGTCTTCTATATACCGATCTACATGAAAAAAAATCGGCCAGGTACAATGCTTCAGGTTTTATGTCATGAAAGTCAAAAATCCGGGATGATGGATATCATCTTTAGAGAAACCACCACTTTAGGTGCCAGATATTATCCGCTTTCTGTGAAACGGCTTGGCCGGCAATTCAGAAAGGTTGAGACACCCTGGGGAATGGTCTCTGTCAAAGAGGGGCTGCTTGAAGGCAAGATTGTTCAGCAAGCTCCTGAATACAGCGATTGCAAAGCAATATCCGATAAGAACAGCATTCCCTTAAAACAAGTCTTTCAAGAAGTCTGGAAGCAGCTAAAATAAACTAGTCATCCATTCAAAGGGACCTCCCCGAAATTAGGCTGGTCCCTTGCTTACATTAACTCTGCCTGGTTTTACATTAGAGGTAAAATCAGCAGTCTGCTGCTTTCACAAAATGTTTCGCCTTTTCTGTCAGGCTTTTGTAATCCTCTTCTGAATTCAGGTTTTTCGCATTTACTAATGAGCTGCCTGCTCCTGCAGCAACAGCCCCTGCTTTTAAATAACTCTGGATATTTTCAGCGTTAATGCCTCCAGTAGGCATTAACGGGATTTGAGGAAGGGGCCCTTGCAAACTCTTAAAGTAGGACACTCCCATTACATCTGCCGGGAATACTTTGATAAGATCGCCGCCTTGTTCATAAGCAGAAAGGATTTCTGTTGGCGTAAGGGCGCCGGGAATACTAAGTACGCCATAGCGTTTTGCCATTTGAATGGTTTCCGCGTTGACGGTTGGCGAAAAAATAAATTCTGCTCCAGCCAAAATCACTGCGCGTGCGGTTTCAGGGTCCAGTACGGTACCGGCCCCAACGATTATCTCATTTCCAAACTCTTCTTTTACTTTTTCAATTAACCGGCAAACCCCAGGTGTTTCGACTGTTATTTCAAATGTGCTGACGCCGCCGGCCAGCAGTGCCTTTGAAATGGGCAATATCTGCTCAGGACGTGCACCGCGAATAACGGCTACAATTTTGCGCTTTTTTAATTCTTCTAGCCTGTTCACTGATTTTCCTCCTTTTTTATCTCGTAACATCTTCCTGGCCGCCGTTCAGAAAGGACGCAAGATCAGTTCGGTTTGGCAGACCCTCTGCGTCGCCATTAACCATGGTAACCATTGCTCCGATCGCGTTACCCCGCAGCACTGCTTCCTCAAGCTGCTTTCCATCCAGCAGTCCTGATAGCACACCAGCTGCAAATGCATCGCCTGCACCGACCGGATCGACTACCCGTTCAACTGTAAAGCCTGGAATTCTTGTCATTGAAACGGATGGAGAAGAAATCAGCGCTCCTTCTTTGCCCAGTTTCATAATGACTGTTTCAATGCCAAGATCATGAAATCTTTCAACATATTCCTCAGGGGTACATGATCCGAATAAAAATTCAGCTTCAGAAAGTCCGGGAAGGACCAGATCGCTTTCAGAGGCATATTTTTTTAATAACTGGCGAGCTTCTTCTTCCCCCCGCCAAATTTTCAAACGCAGATTCGGATCAAAAACAATTTTCTTTCCATTTCCCTTTGCTATACGGATTGCTTTTTCAAGCATTTCCCGGCATGTGGAACTGAGTGCTGGCGTAATACCTGTAATATGCAGATATTTAGCATCTGAAATGGACTCATCCTGCAGCCATTCTGCGTTCATTCTGCTGGCCGCCGAATCTTTTCTATAATAATAAACACGCGTATCATTCAAGCGCCTGAATTCTTTAAAAAATATGCCGGTCGGTGCACTTTGGTCACGTGTCACATAAGAAACATCCACCCCTTCACCGCGGATGAATGACAGCATCGCATCACCGAACTCATCCTCTCCAAGTCGGCTGATCCATCTTGAGCGATGGCCGAGCCGGCTCAATCCGATGGCCACATTGGACTCTGCCCCGCCAAATTTCATTGAAAAAGAATGGGCATGACGCAGCATGCCCTCTTCATTCGGTGTAAAAAGAGCCATCGTTTCCCCGATTGTTACAACATCCATGTCTATCAGCCCTCTTTCTTCTGTGAATCACCTTTTACGTAATTGGATAATGTTCCGATGTTTTCAATGGTAATACTCATTTTATCACCATCTTTTAGCCACACCTTGGGATCCCGGCCCATGCCGACTCCAGGCGGTGTTCCTGTTGCAATTACATCCCCTGGTTTAAGTGTCATGGATTGCGACAGAAATGAAATGATCTGCGGAATGGTAAAGATTAAGTTACTTGTATTGGAATCCTGCATGATTTCCCCATTTAGTTCGAGTGAGATTGATAGGTTGTGAGGATTTCCTGCTTCCTCTTTTGTCACGATCACAGGCCCTGTTGGTGCAAAGGTATCCGCTGTTTTTCCACGTGACCACTGCCCGTCTTTAAATTGCAAATCACGGGCGCTAATGTCATTCATGATTGTGTAGCCAAAAATATACTCGTTCGCTTCCTCTTCAGTTACCCGCTTTGCTTCCTTTCCTATGACAACAGCAAGCTCTGCCTCAAAATCAACCTCATTTGAATTAACGGGAATCTCTACAGCATCATTGTGTCCAACAATGGCATTGGCATATTTTGAAAAGATCACCGGCGAGGCGGGCGGCTCCATTCCGGTTTCCCTGCAATGGTCAATATAATTCAACCCGACGCAAATGATTTTTTCAGGCGCAGGGATCGGCGGAAGGATTTTTATATCCGAGACCGGAAAAACAGCAGCCTCATTGACTTCCTGCCCAATTAGCTTTTCTGCAAGCGGCAGCAGTTCTTCGCTTTTCTCAATAAAGGTTCTTAAACACTGCGGAAATTGATTTCCGCCCAGCAAGGTTAAGCTGATGGCGCGCTCTCCTTGAACGACGCCAATATGCTTTTCTGATTGGATGGTAAAAGCAGCTAGCTTCATCCGTATCTGTCCTTTCTTACGTTAGGGCATAAGGTGTTTTTTCACCTTTTAAAACCTGTACGATATTTTTGGCGGACCTTTGCCTTGAGTCCACCATAGCTTCCTCTAAAATGCCAGCGCTGAATAGTAAGAAATCCCTGGAACGAACAAGGCCCGCTTCAGGGATTGAACATTATTTGGCCAGCGCTTTTTCTGCTTTTGGAATTCCAAGCCCTTCGGCGCCAAGCTTTGAAGTAACCGCTTCCGGATAGTAGCGTTCAATCATTTGAATGCCAATGGAAGCGCGGCGGACACGTTCTTTAACTAATGAGATATTTGTGCTTTCCCATTGCTTTCCTGAAGGATATACATCCGGATGATTGCGAAGGCCGAATTTAATATAAACGGGAGCAAGCACCCGAATGATTTCCGGGATTTCGTAGTAGCGCAGGAATCCGCCGAAATTATCCGGAACCTCCACGTACAAGTCGATCGGAATATCAATCGCCTGACGAATTGCAGCAAGCTTTGCGAGCGGCAATGCGGAAGGTACATTATACGTATCGGCTCCAATATCCTGCATTAGTTTTACTGAAACGGGATTCGCAGAGCCCATTTGCACGGATACCTTTACAACAAAGTCTTCCGGAAGCTGTCCTTTTCTTTTCATTTCTTTTGATAAAAGAAGAAGCCCCTCATCAGCCACAAGTGCGCCTCTTAAGCCTAGTTGCGCACCGCGCTTTAAATCTTCCATGGCATAGACAAGCTGATCCGCTCCTTCGTGGCGAAGCGCCTGTGACTTGCCGCCGGATGTAAACGGAGCAGCACTGATATCCCATGTGCCCCGCGGGCCTACGAATAAACTAAGCTCCATTCCCCGTTCCGCTGTCAGTTCACACATTTCTTTGATTTCCTCATCTGTTTGAAGCATAATGCCGCTTCCCTGGGAGACGCGGTGAATTGTCAAGCCGAGGCGATCGATTTCTTCAAGCGTGGCCTTTAATGCTTCAGGGCCTTCAACACTCGGTATTTCAACACGGTATTGGGCACCGTCGGGGAATCTTTTTGAGGAAGTGGGCAATTCTTGAAAATCACTGGATGGGTAGCCTAATTGCTCAAGCAATTCGCGGGATTCTTTCATAGTTGAACGCCTTCTTTCGTTTCAATTGTTTTTAATAGATTTTGAACCTTTTCACTCAGATCAGCAGGGTATGCATCAAACGGGACACGGTGCCCTGCTGCCGTATTAAACCAGCGCTGGTGAACAGCTTCTTTCATGGTTGTAAAAAATGTCGGACAATACGTGTACACATCCATCAGCTTGGAGATCTGCTGGTGATGCCGCTCGGCTTCAGCCAAATCTCCTCTTTGATAAGATTCATATAAATCCACTGATGCTTCCGGAGCAAAAACGGCGCTGCCATTGATGCTTCCAGCGGCACCGATCATGAGTGCCGGAAGCATATGCTCATCAAATGCAGAGAAAACAAGGAAATCAGGACGGACTTTTTTCACCTCTGTGATCACTTGGCGAATGTGGCCAAAATCGCCGACGGTTTCTTTAATGCCTTCAATATTTGGATGATCTTCAGCCAATTTCACGATTAGCTCCACAGGCAAATTCTGCCCGGTTAATTGCGGAATATTATAAATGAATACTGGCAGCTCAGTATGGCTTGCAACCGCAGAATAAAAGCGGTAAAGCTGCTCATCTGAGAGCTTCCAATAGTACGGGCTGACTGCCAGTACACCATCGGCTCCCAATTCTTCTGCATAAGAAGTGAGTTCAAGGACTTCCTTGAGCGCCGTATGGCCCACGCCAACCATTACTTTTACACGTCCATGAATATGTTTGATCATTTCCCTTACATACAGTTTACGCTCTTCGATGGAAAGAGAAGAAAACTCGCCTGAGCTGCCCATCAGCAAAACGCCATGAATATTATGAGAAATCAGCTTATCAAGATAACGTCTATTCAGTTCCAAATCCAAATTTCCCGCTTCATCAAATAAGGTGACGACCGGGGGAATGATTCCCTGAAAGCCCATTAAGTTCTCCTCCTCTTTACCATTCGGCAATGCTGCCATCTTCATGGCGCCAGATAGGGTTTTTCCAGTTATGTCCTGCCTCTGCTGCCTCTTTCACTTTTTCTTCGTTAATCTCAATCCCAAGGCCGGGCTGATCCGGAATGCTTACATAGCCATCTTCATAGGCGAATACTTCAGGATTATTAATATAATCAAGAATATCCATTCCCTGGTTATAGTGAATGCCTAGGCTTTGTTCCTGGATGATGAAATTAGGCGTAGAGGCATCCAAATGAACGGATGAAGCAAGCGTCATAGGTCCAAGCGGACAGTGAGGCGCAATTGACACATCATACGCTTCAGCCATGGCGGCAATTTTCTTTCCTTCCAGTATGCCGCCTGTGTGCGAAAGGTCAGGCTGGATAATATCCACATAGCCGTCCTGCAGAAGCTGCTTGAATCCCCAGCGCGTAAACATTCTTTCCCCGGTAGCAATCGGGCAGCTAGTGTGCAGTGCAATTTCGCGCAGCGCTTCATTGTTTTCCGGGAGCACCGGCTCCTCGATGAACATCGGACGATAAGGCTCCAGCTCTTTCACAAGCGCTTTGGCCATGGTTTTATGTACCCGGCCATGAAAATCAACGCCAATGCCAAAGTCCTTTCCGAGCACCTCGCGTATGGAGGCAACACGTTCAATGACCGCTTCCACCTTGGAAAAGCTATCTATGTAGTTCATTTCCTCGGTAGCATTCATTTTAATCGCCTGGAAGCCTTGTTCCTTCTTTTCTTTTGCAGCTGCAGCAACATCGTCCGGCCGGTCTCCTCCAATCCATGTATACACTTTAATTTTCTGGCGCGCTTTGCCGCCAAGCATTTCATAGACTGGTATATTGTAATACTTGCCTTTAATATCCCAGAGGGCCTGCTCAATGCCTGAGATCGCACTCATCAGAATCGGGCCTCCCCGGTAAAAACCGCCCCGATACAGGGTTTGCCATATATCTTCGATGTCATTCGGATTACGGCCAATGATATAGTCTGATAGTTCATTAACCGCTGCTTTCACTGTTTCTGCCCGCCCTTCAACAACGGGCTCTCCCCAGCCGGAAATGCCTTCGTCTGTATCAATCTTTAAAAACAGCCACCGCGGCGGAACTTTATATAATGAAAGTTTCGTAATTTTCATATGGGCACCTCGCAATATTTTTATAGAAAGGAGATTTCTCTGCTTGAAATCTCCTTTTTTGGTTGAATGATTTTTAGGGTTAAATAATTCTGCTGCTCAATCGATTTGTGCTTACTTTTTATGACCCTTTGATGAAAACTGTTTTAATAGCTGTATAGAACTCTTTCGCTGCTTCGCCCTGTTCACGCGAACCTGTGCTTGAAGCTTTCATGCCGCCGAATGGCGCCTGAAGCTCTACACCCGCGCTCTCCGCATTAACACGGACAAGGCCTGCTTCGATTTCATCGATGAATTCCAGGATGGAGCTGATATCGGACGTAAAGATGGATGCGCTCAGCCCATATTTCGTATTGTTTGCCAAGTCAATGGCTTCCTCCAGGTCAACGGCACGAATAAGGGCTATGACCGGCCCAAAGATTTCTTCCTGGGCAATCGTCATATCAGGTGTTACTTCTTCAAATATGGCCGGTTTAACGAAGAAGCCATTATCATATTCCCCGCCTGTCAGCACTTCGCCGCCATGAACCAGTCTGGCACCTTCGTTTTTCCCGATTTCAATGTACTTGTTAAACGTGTTGAATTGGCTTTCGCTTGCACATGGCCCCATCCAGATGCCCTCTTTAAGGCCATTTCCGACGGTGATTTTTTCTGAGGCTTCGATTAGCTTTTGCTTAAATTCGGAATAGACTTCAGCTTCTACAATTACGCGGCTTGAAGCCGTGCATTTTTGTCCGGAAGAACGGAATCCTCCGCTGATGACGGCTTCTACCGCCTGATCAAGGTTTGCATTTTTCGTCACGATCACCGGGTTTTTCCCGCCCATTTCAAGCTGGAACTTGATGCCTCGAGCAGCAGCCGCTTTCGCTACACCTTGGCCGACACTTTCTGATCCGGTAAAGGTAATGGCGTTCAATTTTGGATGGTCGATCAATCCCTGGCCGATAACAGAGCCTGAACCCGTTACAAAGTTGAATACACCTTCTGGAAAGCCGGCTTCTGCAAAGCATTCAGCCACTTTTGCAGCTGTGACAGCCGCTTCACTGGCAGGCTTGAATACGACTGTATTTCCGTACACAAGTGCAGGAGCAATTTTCCAGATAGGGATGGCAACCGGGAAGTTCCAAGGAGTGATGACACCTACAACTCCAAGGGGAGCACGCTTGGTCAACATGAGGGCATCTTTATCTGTTGACGGAATCACGTCTCCGTCTTTGCGCATTCCTTCTCCTGCATAATAACGGAGGATTGCGATTCCCCGGGCAGTTTCCCCTTTGGCTTCCGGAAGGGTTTTTCCCATTTCCATTGTCATGCTTTCAGCAATTTCATCCAGCCTTGATTCGAGGATGTTAGCTGTTTGGAACAAGATCTGGCCTCTTGCTGCCTGGCCAAGCTTGCGCCATGCTTTCTTCGCATTGAACGCCGCCTCGACAGCCTGATTCAGCTCTTCCTCAGTGGATTTTTGCACATAGCCGACCGCTTCCTTCGTAGCCGGGTTAATGCTTTCAATGACTTTCCCGGATGCGGATGCTATCCATTCGTTATTAATAAAGTTGCTGTATGTTTTTGTTTCGATTGCAGCTTTCATGTTTTAACCTCTCCCTTTTTGTTGATTTTTGCTTAAAGTGCTCAGCCGCCCGCGGGCGTTCAGAGATCCTTGGTGCGGATGCTGAATAATTTTGCAAAACAAGCATTTGGCCGATAAAGCTAGCTGTTTGGCCGATAACTGGCCGTTTTTGGCCGATAACTGGCCGTTTTTGGCCGATAAAATCATGAATTTGGCCGGTAAACCAAATTTGAGTAGCTGCAGAATACCGTTTGGCCGGTAAATCCGGTAGTTTGGCCGGTAAATCCGGTAGTTTGGCCGGTATTTTTTAATTTTGGCCGGTAAATGCTCTAGTTTGGCCGGTATTTTTTCTAAAAATGGCCGGTAAATGTTATTCGGCCCGCTAGTCCGGGTCCGAAAATATCCTGAATTCAGGAAAATTAACCGTTATTCTCTAATTTCATTCGGTAAATGCAGATCCTTTTATTAAAATGTTGGGCCAATACGCCAAATGCCGAAGTCGTGCTGCTTCAATATTTCAGCTTTTGTCAATTTGCCATTTGCTACAGCCTGGATTTCTTTCATGATGCGCCCGCCGACTTCTCCGACCGTTTCTTTGCCGTCCACGATCGTTCCGGCATCAAGATCCATGTTTTCGTTCATGCGTTCAAACATTGGGGTATTTGTTGAGATTTTAATAACCGGGGCAATCGGCGATCCGGTTGGTGTGCCTCGCCCGCTGGTGAAAAGGACGATCTGCGCTCCGCCCGCAACCATGCCCGTCAGCTGCTCAATATCATGACCCGGGGTATCCATCCAAACCAGTCCTTTTTTGGTCGGTCTCTGTGCATAATCGATTACTTCTTCTAAACGTGATGTACCTGACTTCGTTGCCGCCCCAAGCGACTTTTCTTCGAGAGAGCTAAGACCGCCTTCAATGTTGCCCGGACTTGGATTGCCGGTACGGATGTCAACACCCATTTGGATCGAGCGGTTTTCCATCATTTTGATGACCGCATAGGCTTTTTTGGCGACCGAGTCATGAGCTGCACGGTTGGCCAACAAATGTTCTGCCCCAATTAACTCGGTTGTTTCAGCTAAAATGGCTGTACCGCCCTGTTCAACAAGCATGTCGCTTGTGCGCCCAACAGCCGGGTTTGCCGAAAGGCCGGAGCATGCATCGGAACCCCCGCATTCCGTACCGACGATTAATTCGCTGAAATCGCATAGCTCCCGCTGTACCATGGAAGCATCCTGAACCATTTTTACCGCTATTTTTGCCACCTCGGCAATCGTTTGAAGCGTGCCGCCATGTTCTTGAATCGATACAGTTTGCACCGGCTTGCCGCATTTGGCAATTTCATCGCCAATGCGGTGGGCCTGATGGGTTTCACAGCCAAGGCCGAGAACGATCACACCGTAAACATTGGGATTCATCCCCATTCCGGCATAGGTTCTTGCCGTCTGGTCATAATCAGTTCCGACCTGGGCACAGCCATGCTGATGGATGAATGTAACCGTTCCGCTGACAAGCTCTGTCACCCGCTGGGCCGTTTGCGTAGCACAGGTAATCGTTGGCAGAATGAGCACGTGATTTCTTACCCCTACGCGGCCATCCGAACGGCGGTAACCCCAAAACTGAAGTTTTTCATTAAACAACCTTGTCACCCCTTCCTCTTTTGCCTTCCAGATTATGAACATGCACATGTTCCCCGACATCTATTGGGACAACTGCTGCCCCAATCACCTCTCCATACTTAATAATGTCATCCCCCTGGGGAATTGCCCGGACTGCAAATTTATGGCCAAAGCGGATTGGTTCTAGAATTTTGACACAAATTTCTCTTTCCTCTGCTTTCACAGTCACTTGCGCACCCGCAGGAATATCCGACAAAGCCATAGCCACACTATCTTTTTCGTTTAAAAAAAGTGTCTTGTACTCACTCATTTCCTCACCCCTTAGCGGCTTGCCCCGCTTTTTCACTTTGGACAACCGGGTTATTCAGGATGCCGATGCCAGGAATTTCAATTTCAATCCGGTCATTTTCGGCTAATGTAAAATCATTCGGCGGCACGACGCATGTTCCTGTCAGAAGGATCGTTCCGTCAAAAATTTGATTATCAAGCAACAGGTAATGGACAAGCTCCTCAAGCGTGCGCTTCAGCTGATTGACTTGTGCATCCCCATAGAAGACAAGCTTCTCATCACGATAGATGCGGCAAATAATCTGAAATTCATAAGGGTCTGATACAGCGTCTGCCAATACGATAGAAGGCCCGATGGAGCAGGAGTTTTTCCAGACCTTCGCCTGAGGAAGATACAGCGGATTCTCCCCTTCAATATCACGGCAGCTCATGTCGTTTCCGGCCGTGTAGCCCAGCACATTGCCTTCTTTATCAATAACTACCCCAAGCTCCGGTTCTGGAATTTGCCAGCTGGAATCGGAACGGAGATAAATAGGATCATTCGGCCCGGCCGTTCTTGCAGCTGTTGATTTGAAGAAGATTTCAGGACGTACGGCGTCATAGACTTTGTCATAAAACGTTTCCCTGTCAAGCTTCCCTTGTGTAGCTTCATAGTTCCGCGCTTCCCGGCTTTTTTTGTATGTCACGCCTGCAGCCCATACTTCAGGAGCATCGATAGGGGTGGTTAACTGCAGGCCTTCCAGCGGCTGAGTTTCTGCTTCCGCCGCAATTTGTTTTACAATATCAAACGCTGTTCTGTTATCTTCGCGTGCCTTGGCAATCAACGACATAAAATCGCTAAAGGGAAGGTCAGCTACTGCATTCTCCTTGGTGACAGCGGCAAGTTGTTTTTTATTTTCTTGTAGGTAGCGGATAATTCTCATCCTTATTCCTCCTGAATGACTATTTATAAATTCATTAAAATTTTTCATTAATTTTCCACACACGGCTGATTAGAATGGAAGGAGCAAGTTCTGTGTGATCATATGAGAATGAGAATCAGAAGGAGACCCCTCACACGCCATGTGCCATGAAGCTCCTAGCCGACCATTGAAAGCCATTTTTATAAGTGAAAATCAACAGCCAAGTTCAAAAGAGTTAAATCTTTTGATATTCATATCCGAGGGCCTGTGAAATCGTGTGGCTGCATTCTTTTAAGAGCCCTACATACTGTTCGCGGATTTCAGCTGTTACTTTTGCTGCTGGCATGGACATGCTGATGCCGGCAACCGCTTTACCTGAATAATCCTTAATCGGAACGGCCAGGCAGAAGATGCCTGATTCGTTTTCTTGATTATCAACTGAATAACCGGCCATTCTGACATGGCTGATTTCTTCTAATAACTCTTCTTTTGAGCTAATTGACTTGGATGTCTGGCTTGTGTACTGATAGTTTTCAAGAAACTGTTCAAGTTCAGCATCTGTTTTGGCGGAAATAAGCGATTTGCCTACAGCACTGGTATGGACCGGAACACGGCGGCCAATACGGGAGTATAAGACGGTGACTCCGCTTCCTTCAACCTTATCGATATAAACACCTTCCTGGCCGTCCAGAATGACTAGATGAACCGTTAAGTTTGTCGTCGCCGAAAGCCTCTCCAGATGTTTTCTGGCAACTTTCCGTAAATCGAGATCGCTGAGAACCATATTTCCCCGTTCAAAAAGCTTCAGGCCAAGCCGATATTTCCCATTCTCTTCATTTTGTGAGATATATCGCTGTTCCTGTAACGTTTTTAGCAAGGAATGAACCGTGCTTTTGTGCAGGTTCATCCTTAAGCTGATTTCTGTAATGGATAATTCTCTATCCCGCTCGTCAAATAAATCCATTATCTTTAATGCGCGTTCCACTGATTGGATGATAGGCATTTTTGCTCACTCCTAGTTCTATTTGACTTAATTTTACAGGATATTTGACGAGCTTGCCTTATTATGCGTTTGTGCTGGTTTCATGAAGCAAAATATCTTTTTCATAGTCCAGCACAGCATCTTCTATAACAGCCAGCGGAACAACACCATTTGCCGCATCGGTATGGCCATACATGCGATTGCTTGCTGCAACTAGCTTCTGGCGTGCTTTCATTCGCTGTTTTCTTTCTTCCGTAAGGGATTGGCGATCTGCCTTTAAGCTATCTGAAAATGCATGCACAACCTGGCCTGCGAACAGCTGAGCCCGGTCTACAAAGTCTATGCGGCGTCCCCGAAGCTGAAGATGTACAACATCCCCTGTTTGAAGAAAACCAATGCCCCCGCCTTCATAGGCTTCCGGTGTCATATGCCCAATGGCAGCGCCGTAGGTAACGCCGGAATAGCGTCCATCACTGATGATGGTTGCCAGCTTTTTCATCACGCGATTGGCATTAATATGCTGCATAGGCGTAAACATCTCCGGCATTCCAAAAGCAACCGGACCCTGCCCTCCAATGACAACTGAAATCTTCAGAATGCCTTTTTCAGCCATCTCGTCAAATAATGTTTCGTACGTTTCTTCTTTTAAAAGCTCCCATTCCTGTTTATTATTGTATTTCAGTGTTTCAAGCAGGAGGTTATGGTCAAATAACTTATCCTTTTTTATGTCGGTAAGCAGGTTTGAGTCCAGAAGGCTTCTATTAGCATCATCCTCATTCTCAAAATAAAGGACGAATGCAAGCTTATCATCGAACTGATCAAGCTGCGGCGTTGGCATACCGCTTATTTTCACAACAGCGCTCTCGAAGAAATTCCCCTGCAATACATCTACACCGCTGAATGTCCTGCGTGGTTCTGCTGATGATAAGATGACAGGATTTTCTTTTACATTGGCTGCCTGCAGGCTTCGTGTGATGGCCAGACGCTCTCTCCATGTTCTGGCTGCAACGGTCGGTGCATCCTGATCCATCGGAACGCCATGTTCAAGAAGTTCGTAAAAGAGCGTTTCCATTCCCCGGCTCGTTCCGCTGCAGCATTGCATCGCAAGCGAGTAGATGTCGCGGCCTTCTGTTAGGCTGTAGTCAAATAAATCCGGAATTGGATGTTCGTGATGGATGCGGTCCAAATCCCATAAGCTGAATTTGTATCCCCCATAGAGCATGCCTGCCACGATGTGCATCATCAAGTTAGTGGAACCGCCAGATGCACTGTGGATGCGGATGGCATTCTTAATATTGGCAGCCACAATATTGGAAACTCCATATTTTTCTTCATTAATCATAGTGGCAAAGCTGTCAAGAACGGCATTGATCTGCCTTTGTGTCGGCGGATCTGTCAGCAGCTCTACCGCTGGATGAACAAGCCCCAATCCAGCGACCAAATGCCTGGAGCTATTGCCGGTTCCATTAAAGGCACACACACCGCCCTGTCCGTCACATGTGGCAACGGCAAGCCTCATTTCAAAATATTTATGCTGTTCTTTCGTTAAAATACCCCGCTCGCAGGCACGCTCGAAAACACCTTGAAAGGCTGTATTAGAAGAGCATTGCAGGATATAGGCCATGGTGTCGCGCAAATCAGCCGCCACATCCGGGGCATCGTCCGCCTCTGCCTTTTTCGCCAATTCTTCCAGTTCTGCGATTACATCATCAGGGATCGAGCCGCCTTCAAGTACATGTGCCGGGGCAAATGTTGCAAAAAATGGAGCCTCGCCGCGGCTGCGCCTCACCCGGTCGACATGTGCCAAGGCACTGACAACGCCAAGGGGCTGTTTATCGCACCCTTGAATGACGAATGCACCATGATAACTATGTGCTTCCAACTGATTGACCACCATTTGGGCAACGGCGTTCCGGCTTTGAAGCGAATAGCTCATTCCCTGATTGCTTTGGGCAGTCCCGTCACACATGACGGGTGTGGAAAAGTAAAAAGGAACTCCTCCGTTTTGCCAGATGCGGATGGCTGCCCGGGCAGAGGTCTGATAGTCCATAATGTGGGCAGGATGGTCAGATGAGCCTCCGATAATAGCAATGCGCGGGGCATTTATTTCCAGTCGGTTATAGATTTCTTCAAGCGTCCAATCCGGCTTTCCGCCTTCGTAGGATGAACCGAGTGTCTGTTTTGCACGGTCCAAAAGGCCGGCTACCGTAATCGGTTCATTGGCTTTCCCTTGTACATTGTCACGATATGGATTTACAGAATTGTCTATAAGCGGATATACATGTGTCATGTGAACACTCCTTCTCTATTATTCTGCAAAAATAGCTTTTGCCGTTTTAAGCAAACACTATTTCCTGCAGCTCTGAAATAATTTCAAGATTGCCGTTTAGTTTCGCTTCCTCAACCATGCTTTCCGAGATCCAAATCTCCCCGATGTCTAATGTATTCTTGATCCGAATCGCTTTTACCTTGTTTAAATCAAAGGAATTGCAGGTTTTGATGGCAGCCTTGACTGCCAGCTCCTTTGTTTCGAGCACCATTGGAAGCTTAATCACTTCAATGACTGTGCTGGTCAATGCATTTGCATAGCCTTTCTCCCAGATAATTTCATCTGCTACCGCTTTCGTTGTCATATCTGCCAAGCCTATGCCATTCGCATTTCCATGCGTTTTTTCGGTTAGGCCCAGCACCACAATTCTTTTGATATCCGGACCGCCGGTTGCATATGGCGTAGCGAAATTCCCAGTAATATTGGGGTCCATCCCGTCACCTGAAATATCTTTTCCAAGCTCGTCAACAATCAGGACATCAAACTTATCAAAGTGAATTTTAGGCATTAACGATTTGGCTTCTTTCAAAAGTTCCGGCTCCACTGTTTCCAGGTCCTCTGCCGCAACAGCAATAACCTTAGCAATCTTGTCATAAGCATTTTCAAGTGAGGCAAGGCCGAAAATAATCGGAGCTTTTGATAATGAAATTTTGGCCATTTCCGGTACATGCTCTGCCATATATTTAAAGCTGTAGGCATGGGCTGCTTCCGCCCCTTTTTGCTTCCCGAGCCCGATCGTAATCATTTTCATAAGCCCGCTTTCAACCGGTCCGCGGAATGCCGTATGAGGCTTAATCCGATTGATGACAATAATTTTGTCAGCTTCATAGGCGTTTCGGTCAATATAGACCGGAAGCCCATTTGGGAGTTCGCCTATTTTAACTACTTCCATGGAGGATTTAATTGGTGCCTCAACGGCTCCTTCCGTCACGCCCAATTGGTGAAGCACATCAATCTGGCCTTCCGCTGTTGCCCCGCCATGGCTTCCCATTGCCGGAACAATAAATGGCTGCCCTCCGGCACGCTTAATTTCTCTGACCGTTTCACGCACCAGAACAGGTAAATCGGCCAGCCCCCTGCTTCCGACTGCAATCGCCACGGAATCTCCTTCGTTAATTTTTGTCAGCACATTCGTTTCATTCAGTGTTTTCCTCACCTCAGCTCCCACATCATCCAGCTGGGGGGCATGAAATTTCTGCTTGACTTTAACCATTTTGGGAATAGTGATCTCTTTTAATATTTCTTTAATGATGTCCATATCCTTATCTCCTTCATCCTTCTCACTCTGGCACCCCGGTTAATTCAGCCATTTAAGCGGAACCGGAATCATTTCCGGGAATAGGATCAGCAGCACCAGCACAATTGCGGTTTATCATCCAAAACCAGTTATTGTTCTGCATTGTAAAACACGGTTTTGCCATATCCGCAAAAAGTGAACAGCATTTTTTGATCACCGATAAAATGCTGTTAAATAGAAATCGCATAGGTCTTTCCAATTTAGTCAGGTTTATAAGAACAATAGTGACAGCTGCGGAGCAACAATGATGACCAGCAAGGTAATAACCATGGCAATGAAAAACGGCACAATCGCTTTTGATAACTGCTCCAGTGATAAACCGGATATCCCCGCTCCTACAAACAGGTTTACACCAAGCGGCGGTGTTATAAATCCAATTGCCAGGTTTACGATCATAATAATCCCAAAGTGAATTGGATCATAGCCAATCTGCAGAGCAACCGGCAGAAGGATTGGCGTTAGGATGATAATGGCTGCAATCGTGTCCATGAAACAGCCGACAATCAATAGCAATAATGTAATCAGCATCATGATGATGAGCGGCTCGCTGGAAATCGACATCATCGCTTCCGCAATCTGATTTGGTATTTGTTCAATAGTCAAAAGTCGGCCAAATGCTGTTGCAGCTCCCACGATCACGAGCACTGAGGCTGTCGTTAAAGCAGAATCAACAAAAATCTGCGGAAGGTCTTTAAATTTCAATTCTTTGTAAACGAATACACTGACAACTAAGCCGAATACTACTGCGACAACTGCTGCTTCTGTCGGTGTGAAGATCCCGCCGTATATGCCGCCTAAAATAACGACCGGAATCATGAGGGCCCATTTTGCCTCCCAAATGGCTGTCAAAATCCCTTTGGCGGTTGTTTTTTGGTCCGATCCGGTATAGCCCATTTTTTTCGAATGGATATAAGAATAAATCATCAAGCCGATTCCAACCATGATCCCTGGAATAATCCCGGCAATAAACATATCGCCGATCGACACGCTGCCGGATACGCCGTAAATAACCATCGGAATACTTGGAGGAATGATGACACCGATGGAACCTGCCGCAGCAACAACAGCAGTGGCGAAGCGTTTGTCATACCCTTTTTGAACCATGGCCGGAATCATAATCCCGCCAATGGCTGCTACGGTTGCAGGACCTGAACCGGAGATTGCCGCAAAAAACATACAGGTGATGATGGTAGCCATCGCAATCCCGCCAGTTTTATTCCCGACCATTGAATCTGCTACATTAAATAAGCGCTTGGATATTCCGCCCTTTCCCATAATTTCGCCGGCGATAATAAAGTATGGGACAGCCAGCAGCGGAAAAGAGTCAACAGAGTTGGTTAATTCCTTCATCAGGAACTCGACCGGCATTTCGCCGGTATATAAAATCGTGAATAGTACCGCTAACCCGATTGCGATTCCTATAGGAACGGTAAAAAATAGAAATACTGCAAATGAACCGAATAATACCCCTGCCATTCAGAACTTACCTCCTTCACAAAATCTTCTAGATCGCATTAATGTTCTGCCCTACATCTGACGGAAGCTCCTGGTTTTTACCAAAGTTTTTAATGTCTCTCACATTGCCAATCATGTTTTGGATCAATCGGATTCCCGCAAGCCCCATGCCAACGGGTGGAGCCAGATACACAATGCCTGTTGGAATTTGAAGTGCAGGTGTTGTCTGTCCAAATAAAAGCAGCTGGGATGCGATGCCATAGCCATAAATCGCAACATATACACAGAAAATGAAAAAGAGGATATTAGAGATGAGTGAAAAATATATTTTCGTTTTGTCTTTAAATAGCAATAATGCGGCATCTACTTTAATGTGGCGGTGATGCTTGACCGCGTAGCTGATCCCAATGTAAATGAGCCAGATAAAGCAGTACCGCGCGAGCTCCTCGGACCAGGAAAGTGAATTTGACATCACATAACGCATAAAGACTTGTAAAAAAATCACGGCAACCATGACAGCCGACAAAAGGAACAGTATGTACTTTTCGAGGTTTTCATCAAGCCATTTTAGTGGTTTTAGCAAACTGGATCGCCTCTTTTCTTTAAAAAGGGGCCGGCCATCAGGCGACAACCGGCCTCTCTTTTTTATTTTGCCTTATCAACCTCAGCAAGGAATTCATCTACAATTTCAGCACCGATTTTATCTTTATATTTATCGATTACCGGCTTTACAGCTTCCTGGAACTTTTCAAATTCTCCATCTTTGATTTCTGTGAAAGTCATTTCCTTCTTTAGTGTTTCAAGAGATTCATCCGCAACTGCACGATTGCGCTCACGATTGAATTTCCCAGCTTCTACTGCAGCCTTTGAAACAATTTCCTGCTGCTCAGCAGAAAGCTGTTCCCAAATCTCTTTGCTGAATAAGAAGATAAACGGTGTGTAAACGTGATTTGTATTTGAAACATGCTTCTGAACCTCAGGGTACTTACTTAACAAAATCGTTGGGTATGGATTTTCCTGTCCATCGATTGTGCCCTGCTGCAATGCAGTAAACAATTCAGTGAATGCCATTGGTGTCGGGTTTGCACCAAGAGCTTTCCAAGCGTCTAAGTGAATTTCATTTTCCATTGTACGGATTTTCAAGCCTTTAACATCTTCCATTGCGGCAACAGGCTTTACATCGTTTGTTAAGTTACGGAAGCCATTTTCCCACCAAGCAAGACCAACAAGACCCTGACTGTCAACCATCTCAAGCATCTTATCTCCAAACGGTCCATCCAGAACTTTGTCTGCAACTTCTTCATTTGGAACCGTGAATGGAAGGTCGAATACTCCGAATTCAGGAATGAAGTTAACAAGCGGTGATGTAGATGGAATCGTGATATCAAGTGTACCGAACTGAAGCATCTCAATCGCAGAACGGTCATCTGCAATCTGGCCGGAATGATACACTTCAACTGTTAAATCATCGGATTCTGCTTCAACCAATTCTTTAAACTTCATAGCCCCTTCATATTCAGGATGCTTGTCATTTACCCCGATGCTAACCTTCAGCGTACGCTTCTCTCCTTCGCCGCTTGCACTATCTGATGAACCTTTTTCAGAAGCGCCTGTCGAGCTTGAGTTTCCCCCGCAGGCTGCTAAAACCATTGTGCTGATCATTAAGATACTAAGAAATAAAATCGATAGTTTCTTCATAAATTTTCCCCCTCAACTATTTTTAAAAATGATAGTTAATCTGATTTTCTGCGCTATCATTGGAAGTTTCATAGTGACTTTTCCGGCAATAAAACGCTTTCATACTTCTGTAAAAAAAATCGGTCTATGTATCACCTCTTTTTAATTGTTTTACATTATAAAACTCTGTTCTGCATTCGTGAACTTATTTGTATTGTAACGTTAGTAGGTTTTAGTTGTCAAACTATTTTTTATATTCAAATCGAATAATAAAATTTAAACTATTTCAAAAAAATTAATTATTGGTTTCGAGATATAGAATATAAAAGATTTATCGTTCTTAATTATATTTTGATAAAGCTTTTTTCGCGAAAAAAATTTTCATCCGCAGAGAAATTATCTTTTCTTCCTATTTAAGAAAAGCGCAGGGCGCCTGAAGCTAGACCGTTTTCTAAGTTCAAAGGGATATAAATTCTGATATTATAAAAAAAAGCCAATGCCGGAAGTCTTCCGGCATTGGCTTCTACTTTTTAGTCTTGGGACAAACTTAATTTTGAGCGAAGGTATGCATTAATAAAGAGATCCAGGTCGCCGTCCATGACTCCCTGGACGTTTCCGGCTTCCGTGTTGGTGCGGTGGTCTTTTACCATGGAATAGGGATGAAAGACGTAAGAGCGGATTTGGCTTCCCCAGCCGATGTCTTTTTGTTCGCCGCGGATTTCAGCGAGTTCTGCTTCCTGCTCTTCAATTTTCTTTTGGTAGAGCTTTGCTTTGAGCATTTTCATGGCTTGTTCGCGGTTTTTAATTTGAGAACGTTCTGTCTGGCAGGATACTACCACTCCAGTTGGAATATGGGTAATGCGGACAGCCGAGTCAGTCGTATTGATGTGCTGGCCGCCTGCACCGCTTGCACGGTAGGTATCCACTTTCAAGTCTTCCGTACGGATATCAATTTCAATTTCGTTGTTAAATTCAGGCATAACCTCACAGGAAACGAATGAAGTATGGCGGCGGCCTGATGAATCAAACGGCGAGATTCGGACAAGACGATGTACGCCTTTCTCCGCTTTCAAATAACCATATGCATTATGGCCCTTAATGCCGAGTGTAACACTCTTGATTCCTGCTTCATCTCCCGGCAGATAATCCAGCGTTTCCACTTTGAAGCCTTTTTTCTCTGCCCAGCGTGTATACATGCGCAGAAGCATTGAGCCCCAATCCTGTGATTCGGTTCCGCCTGCACCTGGATGCAGTTCTAGAATGGCGTTGTTTTTATCGTGCTCCTCGCTTAGGAGCAGCTGCAGTTCGAAGTCTTTCAGGTGCCTTATCAACTCTTTGAGCTCACCCTCAAGCTCATTCTGCAGATCTTCATCGCTTTCTTCTTTTACAAGTTCATACGTCAATTCCAGGTTTTCGAACGTTTCATTTAAATCATTAAATTCATTTACCTGATCCTTCAGGGCATTTGATTCGTTGATGATACCTTGTGCCGCCTGCTGGTCATCCCAAAATCCCGGCTGCAGCATGACATCGTCAAGCTCTGCGATGCGCGCCTCTTTGTTTTCTAAGTCAAAGAGACCCCCTAAAGTCCGCTAATATCTTAGCTGTTTTTTCCAGTTCATTGCGAATATCTGCTAATTCCATTCCAGTCACCTCAAAAATTATTTTTGCCTATTATCGCTTGTTTCTCTCTGAAGGGCATATTTCATTCGAATACCGTTCAGAGGAGTTGGGCATCGTTTGTTTCTAAAATAATGTTCCCAAAATCCAAATATTGTGGGCGCAGCCTCCACTTATTCTCTATGAAGAACACCTGAGTTCTTAGGTGCCCGCCCGATTCCCCTGCCCTCTGCATAACGCGGAGCCCTCACCTTTTTTACAAAGAGAGAAGCCGGCAAAGCTGTTGCCGGCTCGGTAGCTTATTTCTCTGCACCACAGCAGTTTTTATATTTTTTGCCGCTGCCGCAGATGCAAGGGTCGTTGCGCCCGATGTCCATTTGCTTGACGACTGGCTTTTTCTTAACTTTTTCTCCGTCTTCCTTCGGATTGACAGCTTGGCCTTTGGCCACTTCCTGGCGCTCAAGGTTGCTGCGGATTTCTGCTTTCATGATATACTTGGCAATGTCTTCTTCAATCGCTGCAATCATGTTCTCAAACATGGCAAAGCCTTCTCCCTGGTACTCACGAAGCGGGTCTGTCTGGCCGTACGCACGAAGGTGGATACCCTGGCGAAGATGGTCCATCGCGTCGATGTGGTCCATCCACTTGGAGTCAACAGCACGAAGCACGATCACTTTTTCGAATTCGCGCATTTGCTCAGGGCTAAGCATTTCCTCTTTTTCATTATAGCGTTCTTTGACCTTGGCAAAAATGGTTTCGACGATTTCTTCTGTATCCTTGCCACGGATATCGCCCGCTGTCAGGTCGCCTTCATTTAGAAGGTTTCCATTTACGTAGTCAATGATGCCTTGGAAGTTCCAGTTTTCCTCGTCTTCATGGCCCGGTGCATATGCTGAAACATTGCGTTCGATGCTGGTCATGATCATTTTTTCAACGATTTCTCTTAGGTTCTCAGACTCAAGAACTTCGTTGCGCTGTCCATACAGGATTTCACGTTGCTGGCGAAGAACATCATCGTAAGATAGAAGCTGTTTACGCGCATCAAAGTTGTTGCCCTCAACGCGTTTTTGCGCAGATTCAACCGCTCTTGAAACCATTTTACTTTGGATCGGCTGGGTGTCATCCATGCCCAGGCGCTCCATCATCGATTTCATGTTGTCAGAACCAAAGCGGCGCATCAGTTCATCTTCCATGGAAAGATAGAACTGAGTGACACCCGGGTCTCCCTGACGGCCGGAACGTCCGCGGAGCTGGTTGTCGATCCGTCTGCTTTCGTGGCGCTCTGTTCCAATCACGCATAGACCGCCAACTTCCTTAACGCCTTCTCCCAGCTTGATGTCCGTACCGCGTCCTGCCATGTTTGTTGCGATTGTAACAGCACCCTGCTTACCGGCATCCAAGATGATTTCCGCTTCACGGCCATGGTTCTTCGCGTTAAGAACGTTATGCGGAACCCCTTTTTTGCTTAGGTATTTAGAAATAATTTCAGATGTTTCGATTGCCACTGTACCGACAAGAACAGGCTGTCCATTTTTGTAGCGCTCGGCGATATCCTCTACAACAGCGCGGAACTTGCCGTCCATGGTTGCGTAGATTAAGTCCGGTCGGTCGTCACGGGCGATCGGGCGGTTTGTCGGAATGACAACCACGTTCATATTGTAAATATTGCGGAATTCCTCTTCTTCCGTTTTTGCTGTACCCGTCATACCGGCAAGCTTTTCATACATACGGAAGTAGTTCTGGAATGTAATCGTCGCAAGTGTCATGCTTTCGTTCTGAATTTCGAGGCCTTCTTTTGCTTCAATCGCCTGGTGAAGACCATCGCTGTAGCGGCGCCCCTTCATCAGACGGCCAGTAAATTGGTCAACGATGACGATTTCGCCGTCCTGAACGACGTAGTCAACGTCAAGATGCATGCTGGATTGGGCTTTCAGGGCCTGTGTAATATGGTGGTTAAGCGCCACATGGGTGATGTCGAAAAGATTTTCGATCCCAAAAGCTTTTTCCGCTTTGGTCATCCCTTCTTCTGTCAGCTGAACACCCTTAGTTTTCTCATCATACGTGTAGTCTTCATCTTTTTTCAGGCGGCTGACAAACGCATTTGCCTGGATATAAAGCTGAGTCGATTTTTGCGCAGATCCGGAAATGATCAGCGGTGTGCGCGCTTCGTCGATCAGAATGCTGTCAACTTCATCGATAACGGCATAATGAAGCGGACGCTGAACCTTCTGCTCTTTGTAAAGAACCATGTTGTCGCGAAGATAGTCAAAGCCAAGCTCATTATTTGTGCTGTATGTGATGTCAGCCGCATAAGCCGCCTGCTTTTCTTCTTTGGAAAGTCCGTTTAAGTTAAGACCAACAGTCAGTCCAAGGAATTCATAAAGCTGACCCATTTCGGTGGCGTCACGGCTTGCAAGGTATTCGTTGACTGTTACAACGTGAACGCCTCTGCCCGTTAGTGCATTGAGGTAAACCGGCATTGTGGCCGTCAGTGTTTTACCTTCACCGGTTTTCATCTCGGAGATATTGCCTTCGTGAAGAGAGATCCCCCCCATTAGCTGAACCGGGTAAGGGTATAGGCCAAGAACACGCTTTGCTGCTTCGCGGACAACCGCAAAGGCTTCAATCAGCATGTCGTCGACGGATTCTCCCTTTTGGCAGCGAGCCTTGAATTCCTCTGTTTTCGCGCGCAGCTGCTCGTCCGATAATTTTTCGGTATCAGATGCCAGCGCATCGATTTGTTCTGCCATTTTGGTGAGACGTTTTAATTCGCGTTTATTTTGATCAAACACTTTATTTAAAATCCCAAGCATTAAAAACGCTCCTTTATGTTGGATAATCAGAAAAGCGCAAGCGCCACGATAGGATGGAACGCAAACTAAAACCGCCACGTCCTCCCAAAAGCTACCGTTTTCGGTCGTGCGATGTATCGCTGCCGTAGCTTTCCTTGTCCTGTGGCAACGTCTGCATGACCCGCTTCCCCGAAAAAGCTATCGCTTTTCCTTCGTGCGATGCTAATTCAAGGAAGACTTCCTTGTCCTGCGGGCCACATGCATAAGATGGGCCCCGGAGGAAGGCGTATTTTGCCTTCAGCAGGGGAACGGTTTATGACCTCGAGTCCCTAGGCGCTGGAGCTAGACATGTCTAATATTAAAGTCAATTTTAGGCCTATACATCAATTGCATAGGTAGTAATTAAAAAAGATTCGCTTTTTGCCGGCGGAATCCTCCCATAAAAATTCAAATTATTTCTTATTAATATTACCACTTTGGGTAGGGGGTGACAACTTATGCCACACGCCGCGCTTATTCTAGGTTCTTAATTTGCTGGCAAGCAGGCGGCGGGAGATATACCCTGCCTTTTTTTGTGCCGGAATAAGGCAGCTGCATCGAGGTAAGAAGTTTTTTGGCTATATCTCCCGAAGGAAGGTTTAGAAAGCCGCAGATTTTCTGATTGGTTAAGGGAGCGTGATTGTTTAGGAGAAAAATGTCTTTGACGGCATGAAGGTGAGCTTCTTTATCTTTGGATTGGCATTTGAGGCAAAACCATGTTCCAAAGTGGCGCTTCATCGGTCTATGTGAACACGATTTGCAAATGACTCCTGTTTGAATATCGGCTGGCGGAATTCCGTAGTATTCCAGAATGTCAAACGAAAGTGGCGTATGTTCTTTTATTAGTGCACGAGAGATCTTCTTTAGATCCTTTAAAATGAAAATCTCGTTCCTGTATGCAGATTTTACTTTTTCAATACTTTTGAGAAGGAATTGGACATGCTGGACTTTTTGCAGCATTTTGGCATAGCCGGGAGCGGCTTTGAGGATCGTGGAAGGTTTGCTGATGATGACGAGAAACTCAATCGGAATGGCAGCATTGCGCTTTTGGAGCCATTTTTTCAGCTCAGCACATTGCTGGGCTGCCTGTTCAATCGGATTGGGATATCCTTTGACTTCTCCCTTGCTATTCGTTTGGATTAATTGATTAAAATCCGGGTCGAAATATAAGGTTCCGCTGTAGTTTTTCACTTCTAAAATTAAGGCGAAATTGGAGTTGAGGAGCAGCGTGTCAATTTGGAAAAAATGTTTGTCGTTTGAGAGGCGAAGATCGTGGAGGATTATGTACTCTTTTACTGGCAGTTTCCTTAAATGGAAGTCAACTGCTTGTTCTCCTTTGTAGCCAGCTAATCGTCTGGTTTGATCTGACTCAATATCTGGTCGCTTCGGGTGGTTTTTCGAGATTCGTTTTAGCAGGGCATGATTTTTTTGAATCCTTATAGGTAAAAATCGGTCTTTTTCAATCAAATACAGCACTCCTTATTGTAATTTGAAAATAAAATTCTCTTTCTGCACCCAATATTCCTGCCAGATCGATTCTTTTTTCCACTCCGAAATCATTTATTTGGTCTCCTTGCTGGGATTATCGGTCAAATTTTTATTTTATCGGTTAGTTT
This sequence comes from Cytobacillus sp. NCCP-133, assembly GCF_026011715.1. Lineage (GTDB taxonomy): Bacteria > Bacillota > Bacilli > Bacillales > Cytobacillaceae > Cytobacillus. Next base: position 49,232 of record NZ_BRVM01000021.1, read on the forward strand.
TTCGTTTTATCGGTCAGTTTTCATTTTTATCGGTCAGTTTTTCGTTTTATCGGTCAGTTTTTCCATATATCGGTCACTTCGCGTCCTAGCAACATTCCAGCATAATCAATATGAAAATAAGAAAAACGGAGGGCCTGCGCCATCCGCTTAAATTAAGAATTCGATGATTCAATTAAATTGCGAATTGTATCTTCTACTTCATTATAGATTTCACCATAGTATATTGATACGCGGCTTGCATTGATGCCGTACTTTTCGCCGACTTCCTTCTGCGTTAACATTTCGTTTGTATCAGCGATTGTAGTAACAAGATAGCGAAGACCCGCCACATAATTGTCTGGCTTTTTCACCTGTTTGCCTGTTTTCTCAATGTAATCCATCCAGAGGGAAACTCCCATGCCGATGATCCATGGCTCTTCGCCTGCCGCAATCATGTCGTCTCTGAAAATTTCAGCCACCTGCTCAGCACCCTTGCTCGGCCAATCGAAGTTGTCGATGGATGACGCTACGGCCAATTTTGGTGTTTCGTGCATCAGATCTACGAAATATTCTGCCAGGTATTCTTCCGGGTCATCATAGCCTGTTTCTTCGAAGGAATATTGAATATAGTCTTCGAATTGTGCAGCATTTTCTTTCGGCAGATCAAAAATAGCCGGGAATGCCAGGTACTCTTCTCCATATGGGAGAAGGAGTGCAAATGCATAGTTCCCCTGTTCAAACCCATTCAAATCGTCAAAAAGGGAAACGTTATAAATCTTGCCTGTTAAGGTATCCTTAATGACAGCTTGATCTTCTGTCACTTCGGTCAATACGCCAGCCACTGCCTTGCCTTCCGTCCAGGATTGCAAGATCCTTTTTAAGCGCGGGCGCGTAATGTAAGGTAATTTCTCTTGCATATAATCGTGCATAACTGAGACTTCTTCCTCTAATGTGCCGAAAAGAATATACCAGAAAGAGTGAACAAATTCATAAAACTGTTTCTCTTCGCCCTCAGTATCCTCGAGTATATCAATAAGATCTGTAAAATCATCTCGTATATCATCCTCATAATGGGTTAGCGCAAATACCCTCGCTTCCTTTTGAAGCTCAATCACTTCATGGTTCAATACCTCTTTGATCGAAACGGCATCCTTCTTGCCGCAGCATTTCTTATACTTTTTTCCGCTGCCGCATGGGCATGGGTCGTTTCTGCTTATTTTTACTGTTGACATTTCTAAAATCTCTCCTACAAAATTTGTTTAACTCTATTATCCTAACATTTATCAGCAATTTAGGCATTATACAAACGATTGAAAGATTTAGGCAGACCGCATTAAGATACTGCTAGTTCATGTTTTTATTGAGAAAACTTATTTCGGTTACTACACCATGTTTATCGGTCAGATTTTTATTTTATCGGTCACTTTTTCATTTTTATCGGTTACTTTTTCAATATATCGGTCACTTTTTCATTTTTATCGGTTACTTTTTCAATATATCGGTCACTTTTTCGTTTTATCGGCCACTTTTTCAATATATCGGTCAGTTCGCGTCCTATCAGCTTTCCACAAAGCACATAGGAAAAACAAAAAACGGAGAGCCTCCACTCTCCGCTTTTCTGGAAATCTTAATGCTTTTTCATATAATCCAAAACATCCAGATCAATCTTTCCCGCTTCCTGCTCGCGGGCTTCGAAGTTTTCGGTGTGGATGTAGGCAGTCAGTGCTTTTAAAAGCTGTTCGCCCGCGTGGCCTGCTTCTAAATAGCCATGGCGAGTCAGTTCACGAACCAATTCTTCTTTTACCTCGCCTTCAATGGAAGCTATACGCTCTGCCTTTGAAGGAGCAAAATAAAGCTGCTGCAGACCAAAGATGCGGATCAGCTCTGTAATCGGTTCCGGATGGTCATCGACGCGCAAATCGATGTAGCGGTCGTTGAATCCACCGTATCCGCCAGCCTCCTTGACCACCAGAAGTGCTGCCGATTGCTGGCCGCGGCTGTCACCGCCCGCTGCCTGGCCTGCATTCAATGCCGCCAGCAAACGTTCCGCGAGTGATCCTTCCGTGCTTATGAACGTCTGCCCCATTGCCTGAACCGTTTTCTCATCGACTAAAATATTCCCCTGTGCGGCAAAGTGAGGCCCCGTCATGCCGCCTGCCCAGTCGTAGCAGCCTTCCCCCGTGAAGGTTGCCGGATTCCCCATCCTATCCAGCAAACCGACCTGGCGAAGCTCTTTTTCAGGATCATCTTTTGTAATGATTTCAAGTGCCTCCTCCGCTGTTTTCCCCTCATCCATCAGCTGAAGAGCACGCGGGCCATACGAAGTATTAGCATAAGACTGGGTCGCAACCGCTCCAACTCCCGCTTTGGCGAACGGCACCACAGCGCCAACAGCTAAAAACTTCGACTGAACCGCAATTCCCCATTCTTTTTCTTTTGGATCGTATCCTATAATTGAAAATGTCATTTATGAATCCTCCCTATGCTAATACAAGTCCCCCATAAACGAGCGCTCCGGCAATGACGTAAGCCGGATGCACTTTGAGCTTTTCCATGAGGAAAAAGCTCAGGATGCCAATGAACAATGTCTGCCAGATGCCGGCGCCTTCATAAGCCGAGAAAAAGAAATCATACGTCATGATGCCAAGCAGCACAGCGATAACCGGACGAATGTAAGTCGTCATCCGTTTGACGCGCGGCGATTCCTTATATTTCATCAGCAGCCCGAGCAAGGTGATCATCAGAATCAATGATGGCGCAACAGTAGCAAATACCCCAACGATTGCTCCAATAACGCCTCCTTGCTGGTAGCCAATATAGCCGGCCATTTTCGTCGCAATCGGGCCGGGCAGCGCATTGCCCATCGCAAGCATTTCACTGAATTCAGTGGTTGTCAGCCATTCATAATGATCTACTACTTCATTTTCAACCAAAGGAATGGATGCCGGTCCCCCACCGTATCCAAGAATCCCCGGGATGAAAAATGCCAGAAAAATCTGTGCGTATATCATGCTGAACTCTTCTCCTTTTTCGCTTCACTTTTTTCAAGCTTATCCTTTTTCAGGAGAGCGGCCGCCAGCAAAGCAAAAATGATGATGGCGGGATGAATATTTACAAATTCAAGAAGAACCAAGCTTGCCGCTATAAAAAGGAGTGTCCAGCCCCAGCCAAGTGAAGATTTTGTCGACTTTTTCACAAAGTCCCAAGTCAGCGTTGCCAGCATGACGGCTACAACCGGAACAACAGCCTTTGTCATGCCTGCCACCCATGGCTGGTCTTTGAATGTATTTAATGCCGTAAGAAGTATTATCATAAGGACAATGGTTGGAACCATCGTAGCAAAAAGTGCAATCACCATGCCAAGAATCCCGCCGACACGAAAGCCGATATAGCCGGCCATTTTCGTCGCAATCGGGCCGGGCAGCGCATTGCCGAGGGCCAGCACATCGCCAAATTCATCTGTATCCATCCATTTATATTTATCGACAACCTCTTTATGAACAAGCGGAATCGACGACGGCCCGCCGCCATAGCCCAAAATGCCCACTCTGAAAAAAGCCCAAAAGATGTCAAGCTGCTTCATGATGCCACCACCTCTTTTCGTTCTGTCTAAAGCCCTGCCTTCCTGTCCCGGAAAAGCAGGTGAAGGAGCGGCTTTTATCTGGTCCGCTCCCCATCATGGTTTATATAATTATTTTACGCTTATATGCGCGCTGTTTCCTCGTTTTTTATTACCAGGCAGCAACGGATCCGTCTGTACGCGATTCCGTTCCGCCCATAAGGACGCCCGTTTTCGAATTGCGCCAGATGATTTGGCCGCGGCCGAATCCGCCGGTATCAAGGGTTACTTCAATTTGGTGTCCTTTGCGTGCAAGGGCCTTTGCAATATGGTTCGGGAAGTTTGGTTCCACTTGAACCTTTTTGCCTTCGATCCACTGCCATCTTGGCGCATCCAATGCAGCCTGCGGGTTCAAATGGAAATCGACGGTATTCATAATCACCTGCATGTGGCCCTGCGGCTGCATATAGCCGCCCATAACACCGAACGGTCCGACTGCCTCTCCGTCCTTTGTCAGGAAACCGGGAATGATGGTGTGATATGTTTTCTTGCCCGGCTTCAGTGCATTAGGGTGCTCAGGATCAAGGGAGAAATCGTGTCCGCGGTTTTGCAGAGCAATGCCTGTTCCCGGAACGACAAGGCCGGAACCGAAGCCCATGTAGTTGCTCTGAATGAAGGAGACCATATTGCCTTCAGCATCGGCTGTTGCAAGGTATACCGTTCCGCCTTTGTGAGGCTGGTATGGCTCAGGTGTTAGCGCCTCGTCGCCAATCTCACTGCGGCGGGATTCGCCATACTCTTCGGAAAGCAATTCTTCAACCGTTACGCTCATATCCGCTGGATCGGTAATAAATGCCTTGCCGTCGGTGAAAGCTAACTTCATGGCTTCCATTTGTTTGTGGTATGTATCCACGGTGTCTTTATCGCCGAACTCAAAGCCTTTGGCGATATTCAACCCTAGAAGAGCTACAAGCCCCTGACCGTTCGGCGGGATTTCCCACACATCATAGCCGCGGTAGTTGACCTTGATCGGATCCACCCATTCCGCTTTGTAATCTGCAAGATCTTCTTTTGATAAAAAAGCATTGTATTTTTTCGAAAAAGCATCGATTTTATCGGCGATTTCACTGCGGTAAAAGCTTTCGCCGTCTGTTTCAGCGATCGACCTTAAAGTGGCCGCATGGCCTTCCGAACGCCAAACTTCGCCCACTTCCGGGCATTTATCATTTGGAGCAAATGTTTCAAACCAATGCTGGAATTCTTCGTCCGTGAAGATTTGCTTGAATTTTTCATAAGCAAATTTCCAGTACTTGCCGAGGATTGGGGTTAAAGGATAGCCTTTTTGTGCATAATCAATCGCAGGCTGAAGAACTTCTTTTAAGGGAAGCTTGCCGAAACGTTTGGATAGCTCTGCCCATGCAGATGGCGCTCCTGGCACGGTAACAGGCATCCAGCCGTGCACTGGCATTTTTTCATAGCCTCTTTCCTTTAAAGCTTCGATGGAAATGGACTTTGGAGCCGGTCCGCTTGCATTCAAGCCATGCAATTCTCCCTTCGTCCAAACAAGCGCAAAGGCATCGCCGCCGATTCCGTTTGAAGTGGGTTCAACCACTGTTAAAGCGGCAGCTGTGGCAATCGCGGCATCGATCGCATTCCCGCCTTTTTTCATGATATCGAGTCCGGCCTGTGCAGCTAATGGCTGGGAAGTAGCGACCATGCCATTGTTCGCCATCACGGTCGTGCGCTGTGAAGGGTATGGGTGGTTTTGGAAATCAAAGTTCATGTGGCTCACCTCTGGTTAAATTTACGGTTCTTTAGTTCTGATTATAGCAAATTATATAAATATTATGTTAGTATTTATTTCGTATATCTAAACTTCTGTTTTCTTGTTGATTTCTTTATCAAAGTTTTGTATGATAAGGCTATAAATTCAATAATCATTCTCCTAAAGGGGAGTAGCTTTTACAGCAGAGTCGTCATTACGGAGCATCCGCTCTCGGCTTTGCTGGCAATCTAAACAATTGTTAGCAAGACCTTTACCCATTCGGTAGAGGTCTTTATTTTTGGGCCTTTACCAATCGCGGTAAAGGCCTTTTTTCTAAACAGGCCCACACCGCGAATGGTTTGATTTTATAAAATGGAGGAATAGGGATATGAAGAAGAAAATACGATATACATTGGATGAACTGATCAAACAGAATAAAGAGGAACTAATGAAAGACAGACTGCAGCTTGAAAAAATCGAAAAAAAATTGGATGACAGAAAGGTGAAAAAGATGTAGCGAATAGATGAAACTTTCTCATCACTTTCACGTAATAATTGTTAAAACAATTAGAGGAGAGATTTTTGTTGATTTTACGAAAATACATGTCCATGCTTGGAATCGGTTCTGCCAAAATTGATTTACAGCTGCCGAAGCATCAATATGCTCCAGGCGAGAATGTGACTGGCATATACCTGATCGAAGGCGGTACCATCGAACAGCAAATCAAGCGAATTGAATGTGACCTTGTCATGACAACCCATTCCGATAAAAAGGAAGACGTGATCGGGACATCGACGATCCTATCTACACAGGTGATTCAATCCGAACAAACCAACCGGATGGACTTTCACTTTCAGCTGCCTGAGGATATTCCATGCTCGACTTCAGACTGCACTTTTCAGTTTAAAACAAGGCTGATCTTTAACGAAGGCGTGAAAAGCGCGGATTTGGATAAGATCATTATTACAAATTAAAGAATCAAAAGGAGGAAAACCTGCGGTGTAAAATAATCCCCTCTCATAGAAAAAATATAGAAAAAATAAACTCAGAGGAGATTTGCAATCCATTGAAAACAGCGACTTTGCAAAAGTGGCTTATTATTCTAACTTTTTGAAGCATACTTGAAACCAGCTGCCAATCGGCCGTCACACTAGACGTGAAAAATCCGCCGCGAATACAAACGGCGGCAGCAGCACCCTTTCAGCGATCAACCTAGAACCTAGTCACACTCTAATCCGTTCGTCCTGCAGCAGATGGTAACGATGGCACCAAATTCGCTGAAGGAGAAAGATAAGGTGCTTGCGGAATAATGATTTGAGAGCCTGCGATTTGCAGGCTTTTTTTATAATATCAGAATTTATATCCTTTTGAACTTTGATAACGGTCTAGCTCCAGGTGCCCTGCGCTTTTCTTATTTTCCTTTTTAGGTAAAAGGTCTGACTTCAGACTTAACAACTCCTCCTTTCTGCCGATATAAACGGTGGCTAAATCTTACAACCTGGAGGTTCACCTTGAAAAAACTACTACCTATTCTACTGATGTTCACATTGTTTTTATCAGCTTGCTCAGCCGCTGAGGATAGCGCTGCGAAAGGGAAAGAATATAAAATTGGCATTCTCTTATCCGACACAGGTCTAGGGGATGAGTCGTTCAATGACTCTGCTTTCCGCGGGCTTGAAAAGGCCCGAGACGAACTGGACATTCTTTTTGACTACAAAGAAGCTCCGGACGGCAATTTTGAAAAGCCGCTGGACGAGCTAGTCAAAGAAGGAAATGACCTTGTAATTGGGCTTGGTTTTTCCGTACAGGAAGCACTTGAGAAAACAGCGGAAAAATATCCGGATCAGCCATTTTTGCTGATTGATGCGGTCTCAGAGCTTGACAATGTTGTTTCCCTTACGTTTAAAGAGCATGAAGGCAGCTTCCTTGTCGGGATGCTCGCTGCCATGACGAGTAAGACGGGCAAGCTTGGATTTATCGGCGGCCTTGATGTACCGGTTATTCATCATTTCGAAAACGGATTTATCCAAGGAGCCAAACATGTGAATCCGGAAATTGAAATTTCAATCGAATATGCTGGATCATTTGGTGATGCTGCACTTGGCGGTAAAATCGCAGAGAAGCAAATTGCTGAAGGGGCAGATTTCATCTATCCTGCCGCAGGCTTTACCGGTTTTGGCGCATTGAAAAAAGCGGAAGAAAGAGGCGTGCTTGCGGGCGGTGTCGATTCCGACCAGTATTTCGTCGCTGAAAAGGCAGTCGCGGCATCTATGATGAAAAACATCGATGTAGCCGTTTTTCATATGGCAAAAACCTTAGCCGAAAACGGCAAAATTGAAGCATCCTCCTATGAATGGGGACTGGCTGAGGATGGGGTCGGCCTATCCGAAGTCCGGGTTATTTCCTTAACAGAGGAACAAAAATCCCTGCTAAAAAAAGCGGCCGAAGAGATTATTGATGGAAAAATCTCAGTGAAAGCTGAGAAATAAAGGAGCACCGACGATGACATTACGAAAACGCCTTATTATTGTTACGCTGATCCCGCTCGTCCTATCGGTCAGCATGATCGGCTTTATCATATACCAGACATTAAACATCCAAAGCTCTGCTGAAAATGATATAGAGCTCCTTCTGCAAGTGAAGGACCTTGAACAAAGCCTGGTTGTGACAAGCCAGTCGCTGTCCAATTTCACGTATAATTCAAGCGATGCCAACAAAAACCAGGCCCTGACCATGCTTGCAAATGTCCAGGAAAACCTGGCTTCGCTTTCTTCGATTGCGACGGTTTCCGAGCACAAAAGGATCATTGGCAACATGGAAACAAAGTACGCCGAACTTTCGAAAGCCGCCACTGAAGCCTTCAACAATGGCAGCAAAGCGGAGATTAAGCGCCAAAGCATCAGAATCTCCGGCATTTTAAATGATATGCACCTACTGAAAAAACGCACAAATGAATGGTATGAAGGCATCCTGCAGGAAACGAACAGCAAAATCGGCTTTATAACCTCTTCCTCCCTGATTGGAAGCGGGCTGCTGATCTTTCTTTCCGCTATTTTTTCCTGGATCGCAGCCAGAAAAATCACAAAGCCCATCAATGCCATTGTGGAAAAAGCAGAGAAAATATCAGAAGGCGATCTTACTGCCGACTTATCACAGCTTTCTTTTACAGAAAACAGCCGCTATGAAGTGGACAAATTGTCGGAAGCTTTTTCAAAAATGGTCGTGAATTTGAAAGGAACGGTTGGATCCATTGAAGAGGTCAGCCAGAATGTGAAAGGAGTTGCCGAGGACGTTGCCGCCTATATGGAAAGCTTGAATGAAAGCAGCAGCCAGGTGGCCATTTCCACAGATGAACTGGCAAGAGGAAGCCAATCCATCTCGGAAGATGTCCAGTCAATGGCAGAGCTGATGAGCACAATGGGCGAGCAATTTGCGGCAGTCCACCATTCAAGCGAACAAAGTGCAACCAAAAGCACACATGCACTGGAATCTGTTAACCAGGGCAGAATCTCACTGAAAAAACAAATGAAGCTTGCCGAAGAAATCTCAAGCTCCTCCCATCACATTAAAAGCTCAGTCAGCGAGTTTGCCCAGTATGCGAAAGAAATTGAAGGTGCTGCCAACACGGTGAAGGACATTGCCGACCAAACCAATCTCCTTGCACTGAACGCAGCCATCGAAGCAGCCCGTGCCGGAGACGCCGGAAAAGGATTTGCGGTTGTGGCCGAAGAAGTCCGGAAGCTTGCAGACTCCACGTCAAAAGCGACTGATTTGATAACATCCATGGTCAGCCACATCCATAAAGGCATCAGCACGATTTATTCCGCAGCCGAACAAGGATACACCCTCTCAAGGGAGCAGTCCGGGGCGATGAGCGAAACAGAACAGACTTTTGAAGCCATTTCCGACCATGTAACCGGCATCCATGGCCACTTGGTAAGCTTAGTTTCAGATATGAAAGCATCCAGCGAAATGAGCAAGCAGGTGATCTCGGCAGTGGAAAATATCTCGGCGGTAACCGAAGAAACCGCTGCAGGGACAGAAGAAATTTCCGCTTCCACAGAAGAACAGCTTAGTGCCTTTGAACAGGTAATGCTGAAAGTAGAGCAGCTTCAGGAAATGACCGGTGTGATGGAGCGGGAATTGGAGAAGTTTAAAATCTAGTAAGCTCGTTACCTGCGATATTGTGAACGATGCAAATAGAAGGTGGAGAACTGCTAATCGGACTAAGAAATTTGCCAATAGCAGGGAACTTGCTAATCGAGACGGCTTTCTTGCAAATAGAAGTGGAAAACTGCTAATAGGGCCTGCCTTACTGCAAATAGAAGATGGGAAATTGCTAATAGGACCGGCTTTCCTGCAGAGTAAATTCAGCAAACAGACTGCACCTGCGTAAACAGACGAAACCCCCGCTTTTGACGGCGGGGGTTTTTCTTTATCATTATTGAGCTTCAATTAAACCATAGCGGCCGTCTTTACGCTTGTACACTACATTGGTTAAGTTAGACTCTGCATTTGTGAATACGTAGAAGCTGTGGCCCAGCATATTCATCTGCAGGATAGCCTCCTCGCTGTCCATCGGCTTTAAGTCAAAGCTTTTTTGGCGGACAACTTCAAGGTCATTCTCTTCTTCTTCCGCTGCTGGCGGCTCTGTTTCATCCAGCTGGGAAAATACAGCCGTCATATTGCCTTTTTCGCGGAATTTGCGGTTTACTTTTGTTTTGTGCTTGCGGATCTGACGTTCTAATTTATCCGTAATCAGGTCTATAGCTGCATACATATCATCATGATCTTCCTCTGCACGAAGAACCAGGTTTGGCATCGGAATGGTTACTTCCACTTTAGAACGGGTATTAGTATACGTTTTCAGGTTTACATGTACATTGGCATTAGGAGTTTCAGCGAAATACTTGTCTAGCTTAGAAATCTTCTTCTCTACGTAGTCTCTGATTGCTGGAGTTACCTCAATGTTTTCACCACGAACGTTGTAATTCATAAGTGAACTCCTCCTTTTCATTATACAATAACGGCTTTCTCCAGAACGCCAGCCGCGAAAATGAACAGCTAAAACCAAAGCGTCTGAAAAGGAATGCCTAGTCTTACAAGTATATTAAGACTATGTATTTATATTTCTATTTTACCCTGAAAAATTCCTGCTGAAACCGAGAAATTCTTTACGGTTTTTTGTCTAGGCTCTTTTCTCATAGATTATTTAGCCCGCTGATTTCAGCATGGAATACCTGCTTTCCGCGAGGAGGCACAGCGCTCCTCGGACGCTCCTGAGTCTGAGGGGGCTCCCGCTCATCCAGCACATGCAATAACAGTGAGATCCGCAACAGGTCTGCCGGCGAACCCTTCGGAGCAAAAGAATATTGGCTCGCATCCCCTTCCCGCTGTCCAGCAATTTATCTGAACTGGAACATCTGACTCTTCACATTCTCCACAATCGGCAACCTTTCAAGCTGCATAGCGGAAATCCGTAATTTTTCCAAGACAGGCTTTAGGATCAGGTAGGTGCTTTGTGTCACCCATACTTCTCGAGGGCTGGCTTGGATGTGATTTACTAGTTGAATAAATGCCATTTGAATTCTCGCCTCTCTGTCTTCTTTCGAGAACAAATCGTGAAAGACAACAGTATGTCCTTTTCTCTCGGCAGCCAAAAAGACTTCAGGAAAATAGGGCTTATCATCAGGTGAATCCTGAACGGCGTTTAGCGTGTAAAAAACCCCAATCTCAAGCGGAGTGTTATATTTCTTCTTTATGGACTTTACTCTTTGAAGGTCCAGGTCACTAATCAGAAGCTTGCTTGACTCTCGGGCTGCATCCTCCGCCAAGACAGGGATGATCTTATCCGTCCATACCACCTCGCCTTGTTTTCTTGCCGGCACTTGTGCATAGCAAGTGTCACGCTGACTGAAGCGATCGGCAATTTCCAAGCCTTCCTTCACCTTATAGCAGACGTCGAACGCCCGTTCTAATATAATCGAGAACCATTCTGCTTCTTCATCTGATAAAAACCAGGGATGGTAGCCTGGAACCAGGCTGCGGAATAACGGCCATTTATTTTTCCCGCGGAATGAAATACCTTCCGCTTTAATGATGTCATAATCTTCCGGTGAAAGCGCGTTGCGATTGTCAAAGCTTAATACCATACTCCGATTTTCAAAAAAGGCAGCTTCGTTATCATACTTCCCGCTTAAAACGCCCTTTAAATATTGAAGCCCTTCATTTCCGATAAAAGCAGCCAGCCCAAACTCTTGCCCGGCTGCTCCCATGATCGAACAATACGCAAGCTCGCCGCTCTCCGGATGCTGCACCGCAAAAATCTGGTCATCGTCAAGCCACTGCCAAAGAGCCTGCTCATTAAACTCCTTAGCAAGCTGCAACAGCCTCCTGCGGTTACTCCCATTCCTATGATGATCTTCCTGCACCTGGGCTGCACTCTCTGCCGTACGGGCAATTGAAGTTAGAGCATCGTTAATGTCCGCCTGCAGCTCTTTCGGGTTCAGCTCCTCCCTCTCCCCTTCACCTTCCCAGAATCCGCCGCTATCCTCTGCAGCAGGCCCCCGCATGGCTTTCACACAGTACGGATAGGTATGGCCCGGCTCCACGGGAAGAATTTTCTCCAGCACAATCTCATGCCGCCAATCATCACCGAAATCGTACACATAAACAAGCTTGTCCTTCTCCTTCACAAGCCAATTGGATAGTTTCTCTTCCCGCTCATCAAACTCATATTCTGAGAAAAATACCTGTTCTTCGTCATTGACTCCGATGGAAATGAACCTGTCGGTCAGCCTCATCCCGTTCGTCTTTCTTGCCTCAAAACAATGCAAATGGTAACCCTGCCAATCAAATGCCAGTTGAATCGTTTCATGAAGCTCCGGCAGCATCAATTCACTATCCACCAGCAGCCTGCGCCAAATCGGCGGACTTGTATGCTGAAGCAGGATTTTTAATTGGTAGATCATAAAAAACCTCTTTTCAATAAAGTGTATACGACCATTATGGAAAAAAATGCGGAAAAATAAAAGTATTTGGAGTTTGTTAAAGTGTAATATATAAAATTCTGCCGTTTTAAGAGCAAAAAAACCTATGAATCGGCTGACTTAAAGTTCGATTTACAAATTGCGGTCACCCTATTACGATACATATAAGAAGTAAAGTATTATTTAGGGAATATATATTGAGGGATTTTGTGGATGAAGTCAAAGCTAGAAAAAATCATGGAATGGTATGAAGTCAATTGGATTGTCAAAAAGTCATGAAAAATGATTTCGACTAACACTGGAAGTGAAAAACGGGGAATGTGGGGTCAGCGTATAATGGCAAATAAGTCAAGGGTCCAATTAAGATAAAAAAGACCGACCTTAAGCAGAACTCTC
>NZ_BRVM01000022.1 GCF_026011715.1 Cytobacillus sp. NCCP-133
CTTTGATAAAGCTTATGGTAGAATTTGAATTAGACACCCTGTTGACTGGGGCGGCAGGTGCGAGATTCCTGCGGGAGTGCGGATCAAAGAGTGACCCCGCAGGCACAGAGCGCCGAGGAGGCTCCCGGACCGCCCGCGGAAAGCAAGTGCCAGGAGCGGAAATCAACAGGCAAGTTTAACAGAGCCTTAAGAAAAAATTTCAGGCATAGTTATTTTCTTTAACTTTTTTAAATAATAATTATATTTGGGATTACTTGTATCTGTCTTTATCAAATCATTTTCACAATCTGTGCAGATAAAAGAAGTGTATAGATGTATTCCCCTTGTTTTAGTCTGCTCGCAAATGACACATTCTTCTCCTGTATGCTTTTTTGCTACTAGCGAACCCAATTACTCCACCTCCATACACTTATTCTGCCCAGTTATAACATATTGTATACAATTTTTAGAATATTCATTGGCGGATTTTTGAGGTTAGTTGATTAATATTGTATGATGAAAAACGTATTTGGGTGTATGTCTATCTTGTTTTTCTTTTATAAATAGCTTAAAAATAATTAGGACTGGCCTTATTGCCGGTAAGGCTCTTTCATGGAACTATCCTGTTTGTTAAAATAGGATAAGAATCTAAGGAAATTCAATTAAATTTGGTGAAGAAATGAATCAGGAAAAGACTCCTTTATTAGAGCTATTAAAAAAGCATACTTCTCATCATCCGTTATCCTTTCATGTTCCAGGACATAAGTACGGGAAACTTCTGAATGGGAGGGATCATTCCTTTAAAGACATATTAAAATTGGATGCTACAGAACTTAGCGGTCTAGATGATTTGCACGCTCCTGAGGGAGCAATTATGGAGGCTCAAAAGCTGCTGGCAGCCTTGTATAAAGCTTCTAACAGTTACCTGCTGATAAATGGTTCAACAGTAGGGAATCTTGCGATGATTATGGCAGCTGTTGGAGAGAATGACATCGTTTTAGTGCAAAGAAATTGCCATAAATCGATTCTTAATGGCATTTTATTAGCTAAGGCCAGACCCGTTTTTTTAGCTCCTGATTATAATTTAGAATGGGGTGTGGCTGGTGGAGTGGCAGTGGAAACGGCTCGAGAAGCGATTAGACAATATCCGAATGCGAAAGCCTTGATTATAACTCATCCCAATTATTATGGAATGGTTTCCGATTTGGAAGGAATCATCAAATATGCCCATCAACAAGGGATACCTGTATTGGTAGATGAAGCGCATGGGGCGCATTTGATAAAAAGTGATTATTTTCCTCCTTCTGCTGTTCAACTCCAAGCAGATATAGTTGTACAATCAGCTCACAAGACATTGCCTGCTATGACAATGGGGGCATATTTGCATTTTAATAGCAAACTTATTAATGAAGAAAAGGTAAAAAGCTACTTGGGGATTCTCCAATCAAGCAGCCCCTCATATCCAATTATGGTCTCACTTGATGTGGCCAGAGCTTATTTGGCTTCGTTTTCAAAGGAAGATGCATCATTGCTGTCTCAAAAGATTGAATGCTTTAGGAATGCATTATCCATGGTAAAGGGCATTAAAGTACTCCCATATGAAAACAATATCGGAGATCCTTTGAAAATTACAATCCAATCGACAACTTTTCTTAGCGGATTTGAACTGATGCAAATATTGGAGAAGCATCATATCTATGCAGAAATGGCGGATCCCTATAATGTTTTACTTGTTTTTCCCCTGCTAAAAGCAGATATGGACTATTCTGTTGAACGCGTTGTCAAATCTTTAAAAGAAGGATTAAGACCCTATATTCACAAAGAAGACCCTAAAAAGATGATCATCTTCTCAAAAAAGCCTGTTGCAGAACTTACGTTAAATCAAAAGGAACAAGAGGGCCTTGCGATTAAAACAGTATTCCTTCAAGACTCGGCAGGCAAAATATGCGCTCAGCAGGTGATTCCTTACCCTCCTGGGATTCCGCTATTGTTTCCGGGGGAACGAATTCAAAGTGAAGATATATATAACATAAGAGCTCTCATAGAAGCGGGTGCACGGTTTCAAAACGGGGAACATTTAAAAAATGGGACCATTAAGATTTACGAATAACTATTGAACAGTTGGAGGAAGCAACATGAATACTGGAATGTTTATTACTGTTGAAGGGCCTGAAGGTGCCGGTAAAACGACAATTATCAACATGCTGGCAAACAGACTGGCGGAGGAAGGGCATCAAGTCCTGCAGACAAGGGAGCCTGGTGGAATCGGGATTGCAGAACAAATAAGAGGTGTTATACTCGATACAAATAATACTAAAATGGACCCCAGAACAGAAGCTCTTTTGTATGCCGCAGCCAGAAGACAGCACCTGGTTGAGAGGGTAATGCCCGCGCTTGAGAAAGGATATTTGATATTGTGCGACCGATTTATAGATAGCTCTTTAGCCTATCAAGGTTATGCAAGGGGGTTAGGCATGGAGGAGGTTTTCTCTATTAATAGCTTTGCAATAGAGGGAATGATGCCTGAACTAACATTATACTTTGATATTCAGCCAGAGGAGGGATTAGAGAGAATTAACCAGCATAAGGGACGGGAAGTAAATCGTCTTGACCTGGAAAATTTGAATTTCCACCATCAAGTACGTAAAGGATATTTTAAATTAATGGAACTTTACCCTGAACGAATTTTTAGGATAGATGCTTCCAAGCCAATTGAGGAAGTCTATCAGCAGGCGGAAAGGAAACTGAAAGAAATTCTGAACGGAAAAATATAAAGAAGGCGCCTTAAAGAGTTTAAGTCTTTAAGGTTTTTTTATAATATCAGAATGAATATCCTTTTGAACTTAGAGAACTGTCTATCTCCAGGCGCCTACCCCCTCGAGGTTACAAGCTTGTCTAGTTGCGGCTCCTAGGGACTCGGGGTCATAAGCCGATTCCTTCCAGAAGGAAATACGCCTTCTTGCAGAAATCGTCTTATGCCTGTCGTCCCTGGACAGTCGCCTCCACATTTCGGTTTGTCTAGTTGCGGCTCCTAGGGACTCGGGGTCATAAGCCGATTCCTTCCAGAAGGAAATACGCCTTCTTACAGAAATCGTCTTATGCCTGTCGTCCCTGGACAGTCGCCTCCACATTCCGTGCAATCCTCCAAAAAGGCAAAGGACGCCTTTCCGTGAGGCTCATCTTGTGCTTGTGGCCCCCAGGATGGGGGTCATGCAGACGTTGCCACAGGACGTGGCGCTCTTAGTCTGCGTTCCTTCGTGGGCAAGTCGCCTTGTGCTTTTCTTAATAAGAGTTGAAAATAAATGAAATATGGAAGATAGGTATAACAATCATTGAGAGAATATAGTTATCATTATTTAAAATAATCGCCGATGTATTCCCTTAATTTCTGCTTGAGCATAAAATAATTGATATAATAAAGGTAAGAAACAACGGATAAAAAACTATAAAGGGGATGGATTTATGAGATTAATCCTGGCAGTTATACAGGATCAGGATAGCAATAAACTTATGAATGCCTTGGTGGATAATAATTTTCGTGCAACAAAGTTAGCGAGTACTGGCGGCTTTTTGAAATCCGGAAATACAACCTTCATGATTGGGACAGAAGATATTCGAGTGGAGCGCGCTCTGCAGATTATTAAAGAAAACTGCCGGGCTAGAGACCAGCTTGTTGCACCTGTATCGCCAATGGGAGGGAATGCTGATTCCTATGTGCCATATCCGGTAGAAGTAGAAGTGGGCGGTGCAACCGTTTTTGTATTGCCTGTCGAACAGTTCCATCACTTTTAATTGGAAAACTTTATCGGGACGAATGTCCCTTTGCGGAGGATAATGCATGAAAATCAACCAGGATCTTCGGCTCAAAATGGAAAACGTTCGCCAAGATCAAAAGCAATCAGCGGCGAACGGCGCTAAATTTTATGAAATGGTGCAAAAGCAGGATCAGAAAATGCAGGCTTCACAGCTCAAGGGGCTTTTAAAGGATATAGATGCAGCCGGTGAACGCCTTTCCCGTTCACGGACTTTTAAGGATTTGGCCAAGTTTAAAACGCTGGTTAAGCGTTTTGTGAAGGAAGCCGTTGATTTCGGCATGGAGCTTAAGCAATCACATAGCTGGAATCAATTTGGACAGAGCCGATCGCTAAAGGTAGTCGAAACAATTGACGAAAAGCTTTCCGAGCTGGCAGATGAACTAATGAAAAAAGAAGAAATACCTATTGATATACTTGGTAAGGTTGGAGAAATAAAGGGTCTATTAATAAATTTATATACGTAAGTGAGTGATGTTTGTGGGTAAAACGTGGGAACAGCTGGAGTCTATACAGCCTGTTGTATTGAAGATGTTTAAAAATAGCATAGTAAAGGATCGGCTGGCCCACGCTTATTTATTTGAAGGGATGAAAGGGACCGGAAAGCGGGAAGCGAGCATGCTGCTGGCAAAAAGCAAATTTTGCATGGATCCTCTCGAAGGGTATGTTCCATGTGAAACATGTTCAAACTGTAAACGGATTAACAGCGGCAATCATCCGGATGTCCATATCCTAGAGCCGGATGGTCTTTCGATTAAAAAGAATCAGATTCAGAGCCTTCAGGAAGAGTTTTCAAAGACAGGTGTAGAATCAAAAAAAAAGCTTTATGTAATTGTGCATGCAGACCGGATGACAGTGAATGCAGCCAATAGCTTACTGAAGTTTCTGGAAGAACCCCATTCAGAGACAATGGCCATTTTAATTACGGAACAATCTCAGCAGATGCTTTCTACTATTCTATCCCGTTGTCAGATGATTTCTTTTAAACCTTTATCAACAGCGGAAATGATTGAGCAATTAAAGAATAATGGAGTAGATCCCGCTCTTGCACCATTACTTGCACAAATTACCAATCATTTGGATGAGGCATTGGAATATAGTTCTGATGATTGGTTTGTACAAGCGCAAAAAATAGTGTTAAAATTATATGAAGTGGTTAAGAGGGATCCGCTTGAGGCCATGGTTGCCCTTCAGGAGGATTGGTTCTTGCACTTTAAAGAGAAAGAGCAGATTGATCGAGGATTAGATTTATTACTTCTTATTTTTAAAGATTTACTATATATACAGCTCGGAAAACAAAACCAGGTTGTCCATCTAAACGAGAAGAACCGTTTAGAGCAGTATGCACTGCAATCTTCTGCAAAGCGTCTTACTGAACAGATGACGGCTGTTTTGGAAGCAAAAAGAAAATTACAGGCAAATATGAATCCGCAGCTGTTGATGGAACAGCTTGTGTTAAAATTGCAGGAGGGATCTTCCTTTGTATGATGTAGTAGGAGTGCGCTTTAAAAAAGCGGGCAAGATATATTATTTTGATCCCGGAGATCTCGCAATACAAAAGGATGACTTTGTCATTGTCGAAACTGTTCGAGGCGTAGAGTACGGAAAGGTAGTAATCGCCCCGAAGCAGGTGGATGAACATGATGTTGTCCTGCCATTAAAAAAGGTTCTTCGTATTGCAGATCAAAAGGATCGCATGATTGTCGAGGAGAACAAGCAGGCCGCTAAAGAAGCATATGAGGTTTGCTGTGAGAAGGTCAATACACACCAGCTTGATATGAAGCTTGTTGATGTTGAATATACATTTGATCGTAATAAAGTTATTTTTTACTTTACAGCTGATGGGCGCGTCGATTTCCGCGAACTAGTCAAAGACCTGGCAGCCATTTTCCGGACGAGGATTGAACTTCGCCAGATAGGTGTGAGGGATGAAGCAAAAATGCTGGGCGGAATCGGACCATGCGGAAGGATGCTATGCTGCTCTACATTCCTGGGTGACTTTGACCCTGTATCTATTAAGATGGCAAAAGACCAGAATCTTTCGTTAAATCCAACGAAAATATCCGGTTTATGCGGGCGTTTAATGTGCTGCCTGAAGTATGAAAATGATGAGTACGAAGCAGCTAAGGAACAGCTGCCGGACCTTGGGGAATGGATTGAGACCCCTGATGGCCCAGGAAAAGTGGTAGGCTTAAATATATTGGAGCGTGTTCTGCAGGTCGATGTGAAAGAACAGGAGCGTGTCCTCGAATATACTCTCGACGAAATTTTAAAACAAGGTGCTGTATCAGTTCAGTCCACAGATTAAGAGGTGGAAGGCGTGGATAAAAAAGAAATCTTTGACTCAGTAAGTAATATGGAAACCCAAATTGGAGAGTTATATCAGCAGCTTGGTGAGTTAAAGCAGCATTTGGCAGAAATACTTGAAGAGAATAACTCTTTAAAGCTGGAAAATGAGCATTTAAGACGCCGTTTAGACATATCTACTGAAAAGGAAAGTACATCTGTTAAAAAGAAAAAAGCAGCACAGCCTGCTGGTGGTGCGGATGAAGATAAGGCGATTGATATTGGAGAGGGCTATGATAATTTGGCCCGCCTTTATCAAGAAGGTTTTCACATTTGCAATCTCCACTTCGGCAGCCCTAGAAAAGAAGGGGATTGCCTGTTTTGCTTGTCTTTCCTGAATAAGAAGTAAAGTTTTAGCCTTCCTGTCTAAAGGAAGGCTATTTTTCCATATGAAAGGGGCTTAACTTGCTTTTTTTAGAAAACAATACAGTAAAGAACAGAAAAGCATGGAGGATCAAGAATGGACTTTTTAAAAGAAGGGGAACGGCTGGATTATTTGCTGGCTGAAGATATGCGAATTATCCAAAGTCCGGCTGTTTTTTCTTTTTCATTGGATGCTGTTTTGCTGGCGCGCTTTGTATATGTGCCGATTCAAAAAGGAAATCTCATTGATTTGTGCAGCGGAAACGGGGTCATTCCATTATTCTTAAGTGCGAGAACAAAAGGAAAAATAACAGGGGTTGAAATTCAGGAACGCTTGCATGATATGGCTGTAAGGAGCATCGAATACAATAAGCTTCAGGAACGTATTCAGATGATCCACGGAGATATAAAGGAAATGCCCAGGGTTCTTGGATACGGTAAATTTGATGTCGTGACTTGCAATCCGCCGTATTTTCCAACGCCATCCCGCGACGAAATCAATGAAAATGAACATTTAGCAATTGCCCGCCATGAGATTTTATGTACTCTGGAAGATGCCATAAAAGCTTCAAGCCAGCTTTCTAGACAGGGGGGCAAAGTTGCATTTGTGCATCGTCCTGGCAGATTCCTTGATATTGTTACTTTGATGCGCAAATATAAACTTGAGCCTAAAAAGGTACAGTTTGTATATCCTAAGGCTGGGAAAGAAGCGAATACCCTGCTGATTGAAGGAGTTAAGAATGGAAATCCTGATCTGAAAATATTGCCTCCCTTATTTATATATAATGGAAATGAATACACACCTGAAATGAGAGAGATTTTATATGGAGAATAGCCATTATTTTTATGTCCTTCATTGCAGGGATGGCAGTTTATATGCGGGCTATACAAATGATCTTGAAAAAAGGGTAAAGGTTCATAATGAAGGGAAAGGGGCTAAGTATACAAGAGGAAGAGGGCCAGTTGAACTGGTGTTCTCCAAAGAATTTGCCGATAAGGGTGAAGCCATGAGGGCGGAGTATGAATTTAAGCAATGGTCCCGGAAAAAGAAGGATGAGTTTTTAAGACAGCATCATATTTTCTTTTAAAAATTTGAGAACGGTTTAGCTCCGGGCGCCATCGGCTCGAGGTCTAATGGCCTGCAGGATGAGAAAGGCTTCGACAGCCTATTTATCGCACGAAGTAAAAGCATTTGCTTTTGGATGTGGCGGTCTTTTAGTCTTTTAATCTGCGGTTTATTGATGGTGCTCTGCGCTTTTCGTGTGAGAGACGGGTGGGTACATATGTGGCAGCAAAAAAGCTTTGAACATGAAGAAACAAAAGGAATTCTATATTTAGTTCCGACTCCGATTGGAAATCTTGAAGATATGAGTTTTCGGGCTATAAGAATTTTAAAGGAAGCTGATTTTATCGCAGCTGAGGACACACGCAATACGAAAAAGCTTTGCAATCATTTTGACATTTCAACGCCTATTATCAGTTATCATGAACATAATAAGGAGACAAGCGGGCCAAAGCTTCTGGAGAAAGTGGCATCTGGAGCAAAGATTGCGCTAGTCAGTGATGCAGGAATGCCCGCCATTTCGGATCCGGGTTATGACCTTGTAACAGAAGCAGTTGAACAAATGCTGACAGTGGTGCCGCTTCCTGGTGCGAACGCGGCCTTAACTGGACTGATTGCATCCGGAATTCATACACAGCCTTTTTACTTTTATGGGTTTTTGAACAGACAGAAGAAGATAAAAAAACAGGAGCTCGAAAACCTGGCGAAGCAATCAGCAACTATCATCCTATATGAAGCACCACATCGACTCAAGGAAACACTTTTATTAATTGATAACTTGATGGGCAATAGAAAAATCGCTTTATGCCGGGAATTAACGAAGAGATATGAGGAATTTATTAGAGGAACCGTTACTGAAGCAGTGGAGTGGACTGCAAGCGGTGAGGTTAGAGGGGAATTCTGCATTATTATTGAAGGGACCTCCGAAGAAGTGCAGGAAGAAAAAGAAACCTGGTGGGAAGAACTTTCAGTAGAGGAACATGTCAAGCATTATATAGAAGAAAAAGGATTGTCAAGCAAAGAATCCATTAAGCAAACAGCAAAAGATCGGGGATTAAACAAGCGGGATGTATATCATGCCTATCATATTGAGTGATAAAGTGAAACTTCAATCCCAATCCGCAGGGAGGCTTTATCCTCGCGTTAGATTGCGATAAAAAAGCTTCTCACAATTGTGAGAAGCTTTTATTCATTATTTTACTAATTCAAATGTGTTCTGGATTTCTTTTAATAACTGTTCTGCACCGTCACGGCTAAGGATTAGCTTTCCGTTGGCTAAAGAGATATTTTCATCCGAAACTTCCCCAGTAACCTGGCATGTCATATTAGGCTTGTACTTTTTAAGAATGATTCTTTCATCATCAACGTAGATCTCCAAAGCATCCTTTTCTGCAATTCCTAATGTACGTCTTAATTCAATAGGAATAACAACGCGGCCAAGCTCATCAACTTTACGAACAATACCTGTGGATTTCATAATAAAATTCTCCTCTCAAATCTCCAATAATATTTTTCTCTATCTATGTTGTTTCGTCATTATTCGACAAAATCTTTATTAATTACATAATACCAGCCATTCCCATATACGTCAATTACTTTATTTTTAATTCAAATAGTAAATTTAGGATATTAGATGAAGTATTGGTATAGAGGGATTATAGAATATTTATAATTATTAAAGAGAATCGGGGCGTATATTTTTACTGGTTAGGAAAACATGACTTGTTTCGACATTTCGACAATATTCTACAAAATCTTTTTTATTCATATAATAATATTCGAGTGTTCCTTTCCTTTTATAGGGACAAAGAAGCGATTTTTGTTAAAATATTTATTCCGAGTCCAGCTTCCTGCTGTCTATTGGTTGCACAATTTCAAGTTTTTAGGTATATTTTGATGGTATAAGAGGTTATGATGATAAATATAACTTCTCGAAAACACGGATATAGCTGGCCCAAAAACGGCACGATTTTCTGATTTTCACTCTCGTCCAAATTGGGCGGGATTTTTTAATAGTTGCTGAAATTAATTAGGTTGTTTTCGCAAAGGGTGTTGCTTACAAACTAATTTAACTAACTGAGTTGATTGGAGAGGAAGGCACTTGATCCTCGAAAATGCTGACGCATTTCCTTCGTGCGGTGTTCATTTGAGGAAGCTTATTCAATGTCCTGCGGGAAGAGAGGGTGCGGGAGACCCCACAGGCGTGAAACGCCGAGGAGGCTTCCGTTCCTCCCCGCGGAAAGTAAGTGACTGGAGCGGAAATCAATGGGCAAGCTTTATAGTCCAAAAACAACAATCTATACAAAAAGAGCCATTAATTAAAATGAGTCAATAATAGGCTTAAATGCATATAGATATGTATTTAAAGCTTTAACCAATTAGGGAGGGAATCTTGTGGAGGAAAAATTAAAAACTTTTTATTTGACCACTCCAATTTATTATCCTAGCGGAAATTTACATATAGGGCATGCCTATACAACGGTAGCAGGCGATGCGATGGCGCGGTATAAGCGTATGCGCGGGTTTGATGTTATGTACTTAACTGGAACGGATGAACATGGGCAAAAAATTCAGGAAAAGGCAGAAGAAAAAGGTGTTACACCACAGCAATATGTAGATGAAATTGTGGCAGGAATCCAGGAACTATGGAAGAAGCTTGATATTTCCTACGATGACTTTATCCGTACGACTCAAGACAGACATAAACAGATTGTAGAAAAAATCTTTGCCCAGCTTGTTGAACAGGGAGATATCTATCTTGGAGAATATGAGGGCTGGTACTGTACTCCTTGTGAGTCTTATTATACAGAGCGGCAGTTATCAGAAGGAAATTGTCCTGATTGTGGACGGCCGGTTCACAAAGTAAAAGAAGAATCTTATTTCTTCAAGGTCAGCAAATATGCTGACAGACTTTTGCAATACTATGAAGAAAACCCGTCATTCATCCAGCCGGAATCGCGGAAAAACGAAATGATCAATAACTTTATTAAGCCAGGGCTTGAGGATTTAGCTGTATCCCGCACAACATTTGACTGGGGTGTGAAAGTTCCAAATAACCCTAAGCATGTTGTTTATGTATGGATTGATGCTTTATCCAATTATATTACAGCGCTTGGCTACGGCACCGATGATGATTCCAAGTATCTGAACTATTGGCCTGCGGATGTTCACCTGGTAGGTAAGGAAATTGTCCGATTCCATACGATATATTGGCCGATCATGCTGATGGCTTTGGATCTGCCGCTTCCGAAAAAAGTATTTGCACATGGATGGCTATTAATGAAAGACGGCAAAATGTCAAAATCGAAAGGGAATGTAGTTGATCCGGTTACATTAATTGACCGCTATGGACTGGACGCACTGCGCTACTATTTACTTCGTGAAGTTCCTTTCGGGGCAGACGGCGTGTTCACACCTGAAGGCTTTGTCGAAAGAATCAACTTTGACCTTGCAAACGATTTAGGAAATCTGTTAAACCGCACGATTGCGATGGTAAATAAATACTTTGACGGTGTAATCCCAACTTATAAAGGCTCTGAAGGAGAGTTCGACCAGCAGCTTCTGCAAATGAACTGTGATACAGTTTCCAAGTACGAAGAAGCAATGGAAAAAATGGAGTTCTCAGTTGCCCTATCTTCAGTTTGGCAGCTTGTAAGCAGAACTAATAAATATATTGATGAAACTCAGCCTTGGGCTCTTGCAAAGGAAGAAGAAAATAGAGAAAAACTTGCTAGTGTAATGGTGCATTTAGCAGAATCTCTGCGCAGAATTGCCGTGCTCCTGCAGCCTTTCTTGACACGTACACCAAATGAGATTTTCAATCAGCTAAATGTAAATAAAGAAGCACTAACATCATGGGAAAGTCTTGAATCTTTCGGCTTAATTCCTGAGGGCACAAAGGTCTTAAAAGGGAATCCTATTTTCCCGCGCCTGGACATTAAGGAAGAAGTGGAATTCATTAAAACAAAAATGCAGGGTTCGGCTCCTAAAGAAGAAACGAAGCCTGAAGAAAAAGCTGAGGAAAAACCGGACAGTGAAGAAATCACGATTGATGACTTCATGAAGGTCGACTTAAGGGTCGCACAGGTGATACAGGCAGAACCAGTGAAAAAAGCTGATAAGCTTCTTAAATTGCAGCTGGATCTTGGCTATGAGAAACGCCAGGTTGTTTCCGGAATTGCTAAATTTTATAAGCCGGAAGAATTGGTGGGCAGAAAAGTAATTTGTGTAACGAACTTGAAGCCTGTCAAGCTTCGCGGAGAGCTATCAGAAGGAATGATTTTAGCAGGAGGGAAAGACGGCGAACTTTCGCTTGCTACAATTGCAGAATCTCTTCCAGTAGGAGCAAGGGTTAAATAATATTATTCATTAACATGATTAAAATTAAAAACATAGAAGTGTTAAGCGTTCATCGTAAGCATTTCTATGTTTTTCTTATTAAGAAATATTATTTTATAAAAGTAAAACAAGGAGAAGGTGAATGACAAGGTTGTTGAAAAAAGATCTAAAACTATTTTAGTCTGTTATATGAGTGAAAGAATTGTAACAGAAAAATAATATAAGGAAAAAGGAGTTTTTTTATGTTTTTCGACACACATGCACACTTAAATGCTGAAGAATATAACGAGGATTTGAAAGAAGTTATTGACAGGGCCTTAAGTGAAGGAGTCTCTAATATTGTGGTTGTAGGATTTGACCGTCCAACGATCGAAAAAGCAATGGAACTAACAGATAAATATGATTTTATTTACGCAAGTGTCGGCTGGCATCCCGTGGATGCGATTGATATGACGGATGAGGACTTACAGTGGATTGAAGACCTTTCCCAGCATCCAAAAGTAGTAGCTCTTGGAGAAATGGGCCTGGATTATTATTGGGACAAATCTCCAAAGGATGTACAAAAGGAAGTCTTCAGAAAGCAAATCCAGCTTGCTAAAAAGGTTAAGCTTCCGATCGTCATCCATAACCGTGATGCAACAGCGGATATAGTAGAAATTCTTAAAGAAGAAGGAGCCGGAGAAGTAGGGGGAATTATGCATTGCTTCAGCGGCAGTCCTGAAACTGCAAAAGAATGCGTAGATATGAACTTTTACATTTCTTTAGGAGGGCCTGTTACTTTTAAAAATGCAAAGAAGCCTAAGGAAGTCGCTGATGTTATTCCATTGGATAAACTATTGATCGAAACCGATTGCCCATTCCTGACTCCCCATCCATTCAGAGGAAAGAGAAATGAACCTAGCTATGTAAAACTAGTTGCCGAGCAGATTGCGGATATAAAAGAGATATCTGTAGAGGAAGTTGCAAGAGCAACCGCTGAAAATGCAAAAAAACTATTCGGCATAAACTGATAAAGCTTTTTGTCGAAAACTGTGGGAGCTTGTCCAAATGTTTTTTGTTTCTAAAAAGTTCTACATGTCTTCTTCGTCTCATAGGATAACCATGTCGATAAGTCTCTCTTTCCTTTCTCCTGATTTTTTTGCATAATAGGAAATACGTTTACGAGGATGCTTGCCATTTACTAGAAAAAAAAGAACAGAATCGCTATCTGTCTTTCATTATTCGAGTAAAAAAGAAAAAAAGGATTTTTTAATGCAATGTTGAAAGGTATAAAACCAAGGTGAGCGGAATTGAATAACGGGCTATTTACAGGAAAGGTATGCATAGTGGGGATCTGTCTTTCATACATAAAGATAGAGTGCAGTTCTTTACAGGCAAATAAATCGTTTCCTGCCATCTGCGGCTGATAAGGGGAGACGAAAGAGTTGACAGCTACAAAGATACTCTATATAATCACTCCGAAGAGAAAAGGAGGCGTTTTTCATCGTGATTGAAAACATGAAAAACCTGTTATCCAAGTCTTTGAGTAAAAAGAAATTGGCCATTTTTTCTGCTAGTTTAATAGTGTTTGCAGCTGCTTTCAGTTTCGTTCTATATGAAACCTCTAAGAGAACAGTGGCATTGACGCTGGATGGCCAAGAGAAAGTCATCAAAACGCATGCAACAACGATTCAAGATATATTCGATGATCTAAATATTTCATTGCGCTCAGAAGATTATGTGTTTCCCTCGGTAAACACACAGGTTAAGGACAATCTGGAAATTGTTTATGAACCGGCTAAACAGGTGCAGGTTGTTACAGATAACGGGAAAAAAGCGATTTGGACCGCAGCCAAGACGGTTGAGGAAGTTTTAAAAGAGCAGAATATTGTTTTGGATGAACACGACAAAATTCAGCCAAAGCCAGAAGAAAAAGTTAAAAGCAACATGGAAATACAAATAGAGAAGGCATTTTCATTAACGCTGAATAATGGCGGAAAAGAAAAGCAGGTTTGGTCAACTTCGACTACGGTCGCTGACTTTTTATCACAGCAAGGAATCACCACCAATGAGTTAGACCGCGTTGAACCAAAGTTGGAAGAGACAGTCAAAGCCAATGACACAGTAAAAGTCATTCGAGTTGAAAAAGTCACCGATGTAGTGGAAGAACCAATTAATTTCGCAGTTGTTACAAAAAAGGACAACAGTCTGGCTAAGGGAAAAGAAAAGATTGTTAATGACGGGAAACTAGGCCTTTTAACGAAGCAGTATGAAGTCATGCTGGAAAATGGCAAGGAAGTTTCCAGAAAGCTAGTAAGCGAAAAGAAAGTAAGGGAAAAGCAGGATAAAGTCGTTGCTGTCGGAACGAAGGTTGCTGCGGCGACACAGGTGGTTTCCCGTGGAACCAGCACTAATAGTGAAAGCGGCGGAAAAGAAATTTACGTTTCTTCTACAGCTTATACTGCCAACTGCAATGGATGTTCAGGCAAAACTGCTACTGGACTGAACCTGCGCGCTAATCCAGGTGCAAAGGTAATAGCGGTTGATCCGAGTGTCATCCCCCTTGGAACGAAAGTCTATGTTGAAGGCTACGGCTATGCAGTTGCAGCTGATACGGGCGGAGCCATTAAAGGAAATAAAATCGATGTATTCTTCTCTTCTAAAGCAGAAGCTTACAGGTGGGGCAGAAGAACGGTAAAGATTAAGATATTGAATTAATTAGCTTTTTTATAAATATTTCTGTTAATGCAGGGGCATTCCCCTGCATTTTTTATTGTGCTGCAGAGCAGGTTAAATGGTAACATTTTTTCTTTTCCCGCTGATTCATATATAATAAGACAAGCGCAAGGCGCCTTGACCACGAAGGAACGCAGACTAAGAGCGCCACGTTCTGTGGCAACGTCTGCATGACCCCCATCCTGGGGGCCTCAAGCACAAGATGAGCCTCTCGGAAAGGCGTCATGTGCCTTTTCGAGAGAATATTCTTTATAAATATATTCGCTTTTCATGTATTTAGACGATTTACATTACAGAAATGTTTCAAGTTTTTTTCAATTTTTTAAAATTTTTATTTGAAAGTTAAATAAGCCGGGAAAGAAGGGCTGTTTGTTTGTCATATAGAGGAGGAAACATGAAGATAAAAGAAATCATTGTTGTAGAAGGCAAGGATGATACGGCAGCCATCAGGAGAGCGCTGGATGCCGATACAATTGAAACCAATGGTTCAGCCATTAACCGGGAAACAATTGAAAAAATCAAGCTTGCCCAGCAGACAAGAGGTATTATCGTTTTTACAGACCCGGATTTCCCGGGGCAGAAAATCAGGAATACGATTACGAATGAAGTTCCTGGGTGCAAACATGCCTTTATTGAGAAAGCGGATGCCCTGCATAAGCATGGGAGGGGAGTAGGGGTGGAGCATGCTTCACCTGAAATGATCCGCAGAGCCCTCAAGGGTGCCCAAGTGATGCAGGAAAGCTATGTAGAGATAATTACTCAGGAAGACCTTGTTACAGCAGGCCTGATGGGCGGAAGCGGTGCTAAAGAGAGACGGGAAAAGCTTGGAAGGTTCCTTAAAATTGGCTATACAAATGGCAAACAGCTTCATAAGAGATTAATGATGTTTCAGGTAAGCCGGGAGGATTTTGCTGCTGCAATAGAAGCTATTCGCAAGGAGGAATAAAATGCATAAAGATATCGCAACACCAGCCAGAACACGGGCGATCTTGGATAAATACGGTTTTTCTTTTAAGAAAAGCCTGGGACAGAACTTCTTAATTGATACCAATATACTTCGCAGAATCGTCGATCATGCAGATTTAACGGAGGAGTCCGGAGCCATTGAAATTGGACCGGGGATCGGCGCCTTGACCGAACAGCTGGCAAGGAGAAGCAAAAAGGTCGTCGCATTTGAAATTGACCAGCGCCTTTTGCCTATTCTAGAGGAAACCCTCTCGCCTTACCCTAATACTGCCATTATTAACGAAGATGTCCTAAAAGCAGATGTTAAGGAAGCGATCGATCGGGAATTTAGCGGGATAGACGATATTATGGTTGTAGCGAACCTTCCATATTATGTAACAACGCCAATCATTATGAAACTGCTGGAGGATAAGCTTCCAATTAGGGGAATCGTCTGTATGCTCCAGAAAGAGGTTGCAGACAGGATTTCCGCGCGCCCAGGTACGAAGGATTATGGTTCTCTTTCAATCGCTGTACAGTACTATACAGAAGCGGAAACAGCTATGATCGTTCCTAAGACAGTGTTCATTCCACAGCCAAACGTGGATTCTGCAGTTATCAAATTGATAAAACGCCAAGAGCCTGCTGTAGAGGTTAAAAGTGAACCGTTTTTTTTCCAGGTAACGAAATCAAGCTTTGCGCAAAGGAGGAAGACTCTGCTTAACAATTTGACAAGCCAGCTGCCAGAGGGGAAACAAAAGAAGGAACAGATTATCTCTGCTCTTGAAAAAGCAGAGATCGATCCAGGAAGAAGAGGAGAAACATTATCCATAGATGAGTTTGCTCGTTTAAGCGATGCTCTTTTTCCTTATTTTTCTTAATCAGCGAAAGCCTGCGGTCATGCAGGCTTTTTTTATTACCGGAAAACGTCATATTAACCCGCCCCATCCTCTTTTATACGCACATGTTTATAGACGAATGCATAATTTATGGCATAAATATAATATTCTTTATTACGGGCTATGAAAGCAAGGAGATTAGAGCAGCCCTGGTTACACTGCGGGCTAATTGGAGTGACGACATTGACTATTAATATTATGGATATCGTCGGAAGAATTTCTTATCGCTGTGATATTCTTTTCCGGGTTATTGATATTAAAGAGCAGGGCGGCAGAAAAATAGCTGTTTTATTCGGTGAGGATATCCGCCTTGTGGCTGATGCTCCCTATGAGGACTTAATCGTCATTAACCAGGCAGACCGGATAAAAATCGAACAGGAGTATAGATCCTTAGAGGAGCAATCTTTTCAGCTTTTTAGGCAGGATTTAGCTCTTTTGAGGGAAAAACAGGAGTATGACGTTACAGAGGGATACAGCAAAACCCTTAATTATTTTCAGATACCTGGGAGGGTGCTTCATTTGGATGGCGACCCATCATATTTAAAAAAATGCTTGAGTGTTTATGATAAAATAGGCATCCCTGTAACAGGCATCCATTGCAGTGAAAAGGAAATGCCAATGAAAATTGGACAGCTTATCGATCACTACAGGCCTGATATTCTGGTGATAACAGGGCATGATGCGTACTCAAAATCCAAAGGGAAGAAATCAGATATTAATGCCTACAGACATTCAAGGGAGTTTGTACAAACAGTGAGGGAAGCGAGGAAAAAAATTCCTCATCTTGACCAGCTCGTCATTTTCGCAGGGGCCTGCCAATCCCACTTTGAATCATTGATTCATGCCGGGGCCAATTTTGCTAGCTCACCTTCGCGGGTGAATATCCATGCGCTCGATCCTGTTTATATTGTTGCGAAAGTAAGCCTTACCCCATTTATGGAAAGGATCAATCTATGGGATATCCTAAGAAATACGTTAACAGGTGAAAAGGGACTGGGCGGCATTGAAACGCGCGGTGTTTTGAGAACTGGAATGCCATTTAATGATGAACAGTTAAATGAATCGTAAACAGGCAAGCCGTTGTATTTATGGAACGGCTTGTTTTTTGTTTTATTCTAAAGGCGGCAAATTATTCGATATTTTGACATTTTGCCCACATGGGAAATGAGATGCGAAACAGCCAGCACTCTCCTGTCTTTAAGCCTTTTTAAAATTATACATATTCTCCTTTGTCTAAGGAAATCCTAAAATTGTTGAAATTTAGAAGAAAAAGTAGAAGAAAACATATTGACATTTATTTTTAAAGACTGTTATAATTTATATTTTTAATTGACAGTTATGTGTCAGTGTGATATACTTTACATAGTGAGGTGGACCGAATGGGAAAAACATTATTGGATATTAAAAAAGCTCTTGATTCAAATCTTGGGAAAAGGCTCATGCTAAAAGCGAATGGCGGACGCAGAAAGACAATCGAGCGTTCAGGTGTTTTGGCAGAAACATACCCTTCTGTATTTGTGATTGAATTAGATCAAGATGAAAACGCGTTTGAACGTGTATCTTACAGCTATGCGGATGTTTTAACAGAAACGGTTCAAATTACATTCTACGAAGACACATCAGGACAGGTTGCTTTAAGCTAATATATATCGTACAGCGGAGCGGTGAACTATTTGTTTGCTGCTTTTTGTTTTGCCTTTTTTTTCCGCTTCGATCTTTTTATTCAGGATAAATAAGGTTCTTATGAATAGCAGAATCTTGTCCCATAATAAAAGTAACGCAGTGCGAAAGGGGATGTTAATGTTGGGCAGAAGAAAAAGCATTATGTCAGATGGATTAAAAGAGGAAATTGCAAAAGAGCTCGGATTTTATGATGTCGTTCAAAAAGAAGGCTGGGGCGGAATTCGAGCCAAAGATGCCGGCAATATGGTGAAGCGTGCCATTGAGATGGCGCAGCAAAGTCTTTTAAACAAATAACATTTGCTAAGAATCAGTGTTCTCTCATTAACAACAATAAAAGTACTGCGGCTGCCGGAGCAATTTGCTTCGGCATTTTGTGTTTTACTGTCTTCATAAAAAAATGAAAAACACAGAAAAACCCTATATTCCAGGCACTTGCGCTTTTCTGTTTAATTTGTGGTAAAATAGGACAAAAAATGGAGACGTTCTCTAAGAAAAAGTGCAAGGCCCCTGCTTATTAAAAATCTTCATTAAGCATTGGTGCCCTCAGCTAGTCAGCAATCAAAGTCGATATTTATCGCAGTCTAACGGGCAGTAAGACTCCCTCTTCAAGACTCAGAGAATCAAAGCAGGATAAGCGGGAGTAAAAGCCCGATTGGTTCAACTAACAATCAGCGGGAATAAAACGCCCCCCACTGATTGAAGTGGCACTTTATAGTTTTTTTCATATCAAAAAAGTAGGTGGAAATGTTGAAGGTCATGGTTAAGGCGCCTGCTAAAATCAATTTGTCATTGGATGTTTTATATAAACGGCAAGATGGCTATCATGAGGTTGAAATGATAATGACTACAATTGATTTGGCGGACCGCCTCGAATTAACGCTTCTAGATAGGAATGAAATAAAGATTATCTCCCACAACCGTTTTGTGCCGGATGATCAGCGCAATCTGGCGTATCAGGCTGCGCAGCTTCTTAAAGAACGGTTTCAAGTAAAAAAGGGTGTAGCCATTACAATCGAAAAAACCATACCTGTTGCTGCAGGTCTAGCCGGCGGAAGCAGTGATGCGGCAGCGGCCCTCAGAGGGTTAAATCAGCTTTGGAGCCTGGGACTCTCAATGGGTGAGTTGGCTGAAATCGGTTCGGAAATTGGTTCAGATGTGTCTTTTTGTGTATACGGAGGGACCGCTTTGGCAAAAGGAAGAGGGGAAATAATTAAAGAGCTTCCTGCACCTCCAACTTGTTGGGTAATTCTGGCCAAGCCATTTATCGGCGTATCGACAGCGGATGTGTATAAAAGGCTGGATGTGAGCCATGTTAAGCATCCGAATACTTATGGGATGGTTGAAGCTATCTATAACGGCAGCTATGAAGGTGTTTGCCATAACCTTGGGAATGTTCTGGAGGATGTGACGCTTAAGATTCATCCGGAAGTGGCGCATATCAAGGACCAAATGAAACGATTTGGGGCGGATGCGGTTTTGATGAGCGGAAGCGGACCTACTGTGTTTGGCCTGGTTCATCATGACTCAAGGATGCATCGGATTTATAACGGCCTTAGAGGATTCTGTGACCAGGTTTTTGCGGTCAGAATGCTTGGTGATCGGCATAGGCTTGATTAAATCCGTATATTAATGGTATATTATCGTTAAAATATTCGGATTTATATGGGGGTTCCATAAATGAAATTTCGCAGAAGCGAACGGTTGATAGATATGACCAATTATTTATTAGACCATCCGCGTCAGCTGGTATCCTTAACTTTCTTTTCGGAAAGATATGGTTCTGCCAAGTCCTCCATCAGCGAGGACTTAACAATTATTAAAGAAACATTTGAACAAAGGGGCATCGGGACTCTGCAAACGGTATCCGGTGCCGCTGGCGGGGTTAAGTTCAATGTAAAGGTGGAGGATGAAGAGGCTCGGCCATTTGTGGATGATCTATGCAGCTTAATTGCAAGTCCGGAACGGCTTTTGCCTGGCGGCTATCTTTATATGACTGACATATTGGGTGACCCATCAATCGTTCAGCGTGCCGGAAGGCTTTTTGCTTCCGCTTTTGCTGCCAAGCCAATTGATGTCGTCATGACTGTGGCTACTAAGGGGATTCCTCTTGCCTACGCTGCCGCTAACTATCTCAATGTGCCGGTGGTCATTGTCAGACGTGACAGCAAGGTAACAGAAGGTTCGACTGTAAGCATTAATTATGTATCAGGCTCTACCAAAAGGATTCAAACCATGGTTCTATCTAAAAGAAGCCTTGCAGAAGGTTCCAATGTTTTGATCATTGATGATTTTATGAAAGCCGGCGGAACAGTGAATGGCATGGTCAGCATGCTTGAAGAGTTCAAAGCCAATTTGGCCGGGATTGCTGTTCTGGTTGAAGCAGAAAAAGCAGAAGAACGGCTGGTTGATGAATATCTTTCTCTCGTACGACTATCTGATGTTGATGTGCGGGAAAAAAAGATCAACGTAAGTGAAGGCAATTATTTTAAATATAAATGATATTTTTAGGGGGATAATCCATGAAAGTCATTCAAACGAATCAGGCTCCTGCAGCAATTGGGCCTTATTCACAAGGGATCACGGTCAATAACCTTTTTTACAGCTCTGGCCAAATCCCGCTTACAGCAGAAGGCATAATGGTTGAAGGCGGTGTAAAGGAACAGACGCATCAGGTGTTTGGAAACCTTCAGGCTGTGCTGGAAGAGGCAGGCGCTTCATTGAATACAGTAGTAAAGGCAACTGTATTTATTAGTAATATGGAAGATTTTGCAGCGATTAATGAAGTGTATGGAGAATACTTCAGCACACATAAGCCAGCTCGATCTTGTGTTGAGGTTGCACGGCTTCCTAAAGATGCTTTGGTGGAGATTGAAGTTGTAGCACTTGTTAAATAGAATGAATAGTCACCAGTGCCCGTTGTGCTTTTAACGGGCCTTTTTTGTTATCCGAAAAGAGTGAAGTAGGTGTAATTAAGAGGGCAGGAGTTTACATTCTTTCATGTATATAGAATAAAAGATAAAATTTGAACAAAATATTCAAAAAATATTTTTTAATTAAGAAGGAGATTCAGGAAATTTGTTGAATACATAAAATTAGGATTATACATTCTCGAAAAGGTGGTGAACAGAATGGAAGTAACAGACGTAAGATTACGCCGCGTCAATACGGATGGACGAATGAGGGCGATCGCATCTATTACTTTGGATCATGAATTTGTTGTTCATGATATTCGTGTAATTGATGGAAACAATGGCTTATTTGTAGCTATGCCCAGCAAGCGTACTCCGGATGGGGAATTTAGAGATATTGCGCATCCTATTAACTCAGGAACACGCGGAAAAATCCAGGAGGCTGTATTAGCCGAGTACCACCGTTTAGGTGAATTAGAAGTTGAATTTGAAGAAGCCGGTGCTTCCTAAAAAGTATAACACCAAGGGCCTACTACATAAGTAAGGCTCTTTTTTTTTATTGTCCTATAAATCATGTCCCTAAGTTCACCAGCTATTGGAGGTGCTTAGGGTTTTTTTCTTTTACCCTGTTGTTTGGGGATGTAAACCATTTTTTGTGAAAATCCGTGTGTGGTAATGACAAATATTTGTACTTTATCATCATTCCTTGAAATGAAAGCCCATTTAAGATATATTCTTAATGGATAAAAAGGTTAAAATGGAGGCTAGTAAATGTCTAATCGATACGCGGTAATTTTAGCTGCAGGCCAGGGGACGAGAATGAAGTCGAAGCTTTATAAAGTCCTTCATCCTGTGTGCGGCAAGCCGATGGTTCAACATGTGGTTGATCAAGTCTCAAAGCTTAATATAAAAGAAATTGTCACGATTACTGGGCATGGGGCTGAGATGGTTGAAGAACAGCTTGGTTCAAGCAGCAAATATGCCCTTCAGGAAGAACAGCTGGGGACTGCTCATGCCGTTATGCAGGCGCGCGAAATGCTTGAGGGCAAGGATGGCGTCACAATCGTGGTTTGCGGAGATACGCCACTGATCAAGCATGAAACAATGGAAGCGCTTTTTAAGCATCATGAGGAGCTGTCTGCAAAAGCGACTATTTTAACTGCACAAGCTGAAAATCCATTTGGATATGGACGCGTGATCCGCAATGACGTGGGGATGGTTGAAAAGATTGTAGAACATAAGGATGCTTCTGAAGAAGAACGAAAGATCCAAGAAATTAATACTGGAACTTACTGCTTTGATAATAAAGCACTTTTTGAGGCCCTGAATAAGGTTACAAATGACAATGTACAAGGGGAATATTACCTTCCGGATGTAATCGAGATTCTTAAAAATGAAGGTGAAGTTGTTACTGCTTATCAAACTGCCGACTTTGAAGAAACATTGGGCGTCAATGACCGGGTAGCTCTATCCCAGGCAGAAACATTTATGAAAAAGCGGATAAATGAAGAACATATGCGTAATGGAGTTACAATCATTGATCCGTCAAACACATATATTGGTTCGGATGTTAAAATTGGTTCTGATACTGTACTTTACCCTGGAACCATTCTTTCAGGCCATACGCTGATTGGTTCAGATTGTGTAATTGGACCGCATACGGAAATATCTGATTGCCGCATAGGGGATCAGACAGTAATCCGCCAGTCTGCAGCGTTGGATAGCCATATTGGCTCACAGGTGAATATCGGGCCATTTGCCCATATTCGTCCTCAATCTGACATTCACGATGAAGTGAAAATCGGAAACTTTGTTGAAGTGAAAAAGTCTGTTTTTGGAAAAGGAAGCAAGGCATCTCACCTTAGCTATATTGGTGATGCAGAGATTGGCAAGGATGTTAATTTGGGCTGCGGTTCAATTACAGTTAATTATGATGGGAAAAATAAATATCTGACCAAAATAGAAGATGGTGTTTTTGTTGGCTGCAACTCAAATTTGGTTGCACCGGTAACCATTGGTAAAGGTGCTTATGTTGCAGCAGGATCAACCATTACAGAAGATGTGCCAGGTGAAGCCCTTTCCATTGCCCGCGCACGCCAGGTAAATAAAGAAAATTACGTTCAAAAATTTAACAAGTAATAATGCGATGGAGGCCCAACATGTCTAACCAGTATTTAGATCCAAATTTAAAGTTGTTCACTTTAAACTCTAACCGGAAGCTAGCTGAAGAAATTGCAAATGTCATTGGTGTAGAGCTGGGGAAATGTTCTGTAACTCGCTTTAGCGATGGTGAAATCCAAATTAATATTGAGGAAAGTATCCGCGGATGCGATGTGTATGTAATCCAATCCACAAGCTCTCCAGTAAATGAGCATTTAATGGAGCTTTTAATTATGATTGATGCGCTTAAACGCGCATCAGCAAAAACAATCAACATTGTTATGCCTTATTATGGCTATGCCCGTCAGGACAGGAAAGCCAGAGCACGTGAGCCGATTACAGCTAAGCTAGCAGCAAACTTGCTTGAAACTGCAGGAGCGACCCGCGTGATTACACTTGACTTGCATGCACCGCAAATTCAAGGTTTCTTCGACATTCCTATTGATCATCTAATGGGTGTGCCGATCCTGTCTGATTACTTTAAAAACAAAATTCTGGATGCCGATACCGTAATCGTATCTCCTGACCATGGCGGTGTTACACGTGCACGTAAAATGGCCGATCGCCTAAAGGCGCCTATTGCCATTATTGATAAACGCCGTCCAAAGCCAAACGTTGCGGAAGTAATGAACATTGTAGGTAATATTGAAGGTAAAATTGCCATCTTAATCGATGACATTATTGACACTGCCGGAACGATAACATTAGCTGCAAATGCACTTGTAGAAAATGGCGCATCAGAAGTTTATGCATGCTGTACGCATCCTGTACTATCAGGCCCTGCCATCGAAAGAATTGAAAACTCAACCATTAAAGAACTGGTAGTGACAAATTCAATCACTCTTCAAGAAGAAAAGAAAACAGATAAGATTGTCGAACTGTCAGTAGCACCGCTTATCGGCGAAGCGATTATACGTGTTCATGAAGAACAGTCTGTCAGCACGCTTTTCGATTGATCGCATAACTTCATAGACAGGGCAGGCTTGCTGAAAAGCAAGCCTGCCCTGCTATCTAAAATATAAAAATACTGGCTGAGAAAATTAAAAACGTTTAGATTTCCTCATTTTAGGGCATTTTTTTATATAGACAGTCAATGACTTGAAAAATGCTAAATTGAGGAAGGGGACATAATCATGACAGCTGTATTGCAAGCAAAAGAAAGAAAAGGTTCAAGACATTCTCATTTAACTTCATTGCGCCAGGAAGGAAACTTTCCTGCTGTAGTATATGGGTCAAAGCTTGAAAGCAGATCCATATATTTAAGTGAGGCGGACTTTCTTAAGACAATTAAAGAAGTCGGAAGAAATGGTGTATTCTCATTGGATTTGGAGGGGAATACATACGATGTGATGCTAGGGGAATACCAGTCCAATCCTTTGAAAAATGTCATTGTACATGCTGACTTCCTGGCTGTAGATATGGCAAAGGAGATCACTGCAGATGTACGTGTTGTGCTGGTTGGAGATGCAGCAGGAGTAAAGGATGGCGGCGTTATGCAGCAATCTATGCATGAAGTTTCTGTCACTGCTATGCCAAACAATATTCCTTCTTCTGTTGAAGTCGATGTTACCAAACTTCAGGTTAACGAGAGCTTAACCGTTGCTGATATTAAGGCTGACCGAGGCTATGAAATCAATAACGAAGAGGAACAGGTGATTGCCTCAATTCTCCCTCCTAGACAGGAAGAGGAAATCAGCACCGGAGAAGAGCAGGAAGCGGGTACGCCTGATAATGAAGAAGGACGAGAAACAAAAGCAAAAGAAGATGAAGCAGGTGAGGAATAGGCTAACAAAAGCCTTTTCAAGCAGGGGCTGGGCAATTTTAGCCAGCCCCTGCTTCTTGCATAAAGGATCCTCAGGAAAGTAAAAACGGAATAAAGTATTGGAATATGCAGCCTTTATGAGTAGGTGTGTTAAAGTTCGATGTTGATTTTACATATGAAGTGCTTTCCTGAAAATCCGTTTCTATTTTTAATTTATATATGATATGGTGCATAAGCTTACTTTTTTAGGGGTGAAGAAATGAAGCTGATTGTAGGTTTGGGAAATCCCGGCAAGCAATACGATAAAACAAGACATAATATAGGCTTTGAAGTAATTGATATCCTGTCACAACGGCTGGATATACCTTTGAATCAAGCCAAATTGAAGGGTGTATTTGGTACCGGCTATGTAAATGGAGAAAAGGTGTTTCTTCTCAAGCCTCTTACATATATGAATCTATCCGGTGAATCCATCCGGGCTGTATTGGATTATTTTGATCTTAAGGCTGATGAACTTGTTGTCATTTATGATGATCTGGATTTGCCCGTGGGTAAGATTCGTCTGCGGCAAAAAGGGAGTGCCGGCGGGCATAATGGCATTAAGTCAACCATTGCCCACCTCGGTACACAGAAGTTTAACAGAATAAAGGTGGGCATTGACAGGCCGCCAAGCGGGGTGAAAGTTCCTGATTATGTATTGGGGCGGTTTACAAATGAGGAACAGGAAATGATGAATGAAGTGTCGAAAAGATGTGCGGATGCATGTGAAGAGTGGTTTAAAAAACCATTTTTACAGGTTATGAATGATTTTAATCAATAATCTTCATATTTTTTTGCTCTTATCATAAAATAATGTATCATCCAAACAACTGCCTCGGTGTATGAATAAGTTGCCTGCCAAACGTTCATAATAGAATTATGTTCAGTTTGACGGGAGGGACAGGCATGGCTATCCATTATCAATGCCGCCATTGTGGAACGAAGATTGGTTTGATTGAGAATGACTCGGTTCATACAGAACAGCTTGGCTTTCACAAGTTAAATGATGAAGAGCGCCAGGAAATGATCTCCTATGACCAATCAGGAAATCTGCATGTAATTGCAATATGCGAGGATTGCCAGGAATCGCTTGAACGCAATCCAGATTATCATCAGCAGGACTTTATCATTCATTAAAGCTTTGGAGGAAATCCAAAGCGTTTTTCTATTTCTATTCACTATAAATGGGAGCAGTAAAATTTCTTCTGCGAAAATCATATGCAATTTCCTGCATATCGGAATGTCAGCGTTATTTTAAAATCTCATTTATAGAGTTCTTGTTGGATCATTATTTTTTTTAGTAAGATTATGATAGTTAGGTGATGAAGCAAGTCTATTAGATAAAAATAAAAACTTGAGTCGGCAGTTGGGCTTTTGCACTTTGAAAGCAAAAAGCATGTCTAGATACACTCTTGGCGCATGCGCTTTTTTTAATAGATAAGAAAGCATAAATTTTGAACTTAGATAACTGTCTAGCGTAAGCAACCTACCCCCTCGAGGTCACAAGCTTGTCTAGTTGCGGCTCCTAGGGACTCGGGGTCATAAGCCAATCCCCTCCAGAAGGGAAGAACACCTTCTTATAGGGCTTGTCTTATGCCTGTCGTCCCTGGGCAAGTCGCCTCACATTTCGGTTTGTCTAGTTGCGGCTCCTAGGGACTCGGGGTCATAAGCCAATCCCCTCCAGAAGGGAAGAACACCTTCTTATAGGGCTTGTCTTATGCCTGTCGTCCCTGGGCAAGTCGCCTCACATTTCAGGCAATCCTCCCAAAAAGGACGCCTTTCCGTGAGGCCCAGCTTGTGCTTGTCGGGGATGGTCAAGGCGCCTTGCGCTTTTCTTAATAGGAGGGCTTTCATGTTAGGACTTAAACAGATTATTAGCCAGCAGGATGAAGCAAGTGCGATCTTGTCTGGAATAGAGGAAGGGTTAAGGGAGCAAATGCTTGCCGGTTTATCCGGTTCTGCGCGCACTCTGTTCCTTACATCTGTATTTGAGCAATCCAAAAGGCCGATGCTTGTTGTAACCCATAATCTCCTTCAGGCCCAGAAACTTTACGATGATATTATTAATTTGGCAGAAGATACAGAGGAGGTGTTTTTATATCCAGCCAATGAATTGATTGCCGCTGAAATTGGGATTGCCAGTCCGGAGTTAAAGGCGCAGCGGATTGAAGCATTGAATTATTGGAGTAAAAACAAAAAAGGAATCATGATTGTTCCGATGGCTGGGTTAAGGAAAGTTCTTCCTTCTCCTTCCTATTGGAGTCAATATCAGCTTTCCTTAAAGATTGGCGATGAATTGACGGAGGAGCAGTTAAAAAACTTTGTCCAAATGGGATATGTGCGATCAGAAATGGTCTCCTCACCAGGGGAGTTCAGTGTCAGAGGCGGCATTATTGATATCTATCCTTTAACAGAGGCAGACCCTGTTAGGATTGAGCTCTTTGATACAGAAGTGGATTCTATTCGGACGTTTTCTTTAGAAGACCAAAGATCTAAAGAAAAATTAATTGAAATCACGATTGGCCCTGCTACCGAAACACCGCTGGATTCAGAGCATTTCAATAAACTGATCGAAAAGCTGGAGAAAGGCTTGGCTGCCAGCCTGAAAAAACTGAAGGATGATAAAGCAAAGGCTCAGCTGGCTCAGAATGTAGGATATGAATTGGAGCAGCTAAGAATGGGGAATAAGCCTGAACAGCTCTTTAAATATTTATCCTTTGCATTTGATGAAGGAAGTAGTTTAGTAGACTACCTTCCGGCTAATGGTTTAATTTTCATAGATGAAATCAGCCGTGTGCAGGAAATGAACGACTCCCTTGAGAAAGAAGAAGCGGAATGGTACACAAGCCTATTGGGTGAAGGCCAGATTATTCATGATGTGAAAATTTCTCATAACTTAAAAGAATTCTTGCATCGATCAAAACAGCCGATTACATATATGTCACTGTTCTTAAGGCATGTGCCAAACACGAATCCGCAAAATATCATCAATATTTCCTTTAAGCAAATGCAAAATTTCCATGGTCAGATGCATGTGCTGAAAGGTGAACTGGATAGGTGGAAAAAAGGCAAGTATTCCGTTGTTTTTCTAGGCCCTGATGAAGAGAGGGTCAAAAAGCTCCAAAGGGTTCTTGAAGATTATGAAATTGATGCAGCTTTTGTAAGTGCAGACCAGGCTCTTTTGAAGGGGAAAGTTCAAATTTTAGAAGGAAGCCTTCAGACAGGTTTTGAGCTTCCTGCCCAAAGGCTTGCTGTTATTACGGAAGAAGAGCTTTTTAACAAGCGCACTAAAAAGAAAACTCGCAGGCAAAAGCTCTCCAATGCCGAGAGAATTAAAAGCTATTCTGAGCTTAAAGTCGGCGACTATGTGGTTCACGTAAATCATGGGATTGGTAAATATCTAGGGATTGAAACGCTTGAAATCAACGGAATCCATAAGGATTACCTCCATATCCGTTATCAGGGAAGCGACAAGCTCTATGTACCGGTAGAGCAAATTGACCTTGTCCAAAAGTATGTTGGTTCTGAAGCGAAAGAGCCAAAGATTTATAAATTGGGCGGCAATGACTGGGAGAGGGTTAAGAAAAAAGTTCAATCCTCGGTTCAGGATATAGCAGATGACTTAATCAAACTTTATGCGGAGCGTGAGGCATCCAAGGGATATGCATTCAGTCCTGATGGCGATATGCAACGGGAGTTTGAAGCGGCCTTCCCTTACCAGGAAACAGAGGATCAAACACGTTCCATTCATGAAATCAAAAAAGATATGGAAAGAGAACGTCCAATGGACAGACTATTATGCGGCGATGTGGGCTACGGCAAAACAGAAGTGGCAATCCGCGCTGCCTTTAAGGCCATTGCGGATGGAAAACAGGTCGCTTTCCTGGTGCCTACTACTATACTTGCCCAGCAGCATTATGAAACCATGAGGGTGCGTTTCCGGGATTATCCAATTGAAATAGGGCTTTTAAGCAGATTCAGATCGAAAAAGCAGCAAACTGAAACCTTAAAAGGCTTAAAGGCAGGGACTATTGACGTAGTTGTCGGCACGCACCGGATTTTGTCGAAAGATATCCAATATAGAGATTTAGGCCTGCTCATTATTGACGAAGAGCAGCGCTTTGGCGTGACACATAAAGAGAAGATCAAGCAGCTTAAGACAAATGTTGATGTCCTTACACTGACAGCAACGCCGATCCCGAGAACACTCCATATGTCAATGCTTGGTGTCCGGGACTTATCTGTCATTGAGACTCCCCCGGAAAACCGATTCCCGGTCCAGACATACGTAATGGAATACAACGGCTCCTTAGTCCGCGAAGCAATAGAGAGGGAACTGGCGAGAGATGGACAGGTCTATTTTCTATATAACCGTGTAGAGGATATAGAACGAAAAGCCGAGGAAATCTCCATGTTAGTTCCAGATGCAAGGGTAACTTATGCTCATGGGAAAATGACGGAAAATGAGTTAGAATCTGTAATGTTAAGTTTTCTTGAAGGCGAAGCGGATGTTCTTGTCAGCACTACGATTATTGAGACAGGTGTTGATATTCCAAATGTCAATACACTGATCGTCCATGATGCTGATAAAATGGGCCTTTCTCAGCTTTATCAGTTAAGGGGAAGGGTCGGACGTTCCAACAGGGTTGCCTATGCTTATTTCACATATAGAAAAGACAAGGTGTTAACTGAAGTAGCTGAGAATAGGCTTCAGGCAATAAAGGAATTTACGGAACTTGGATCAGGATTTAAAATTGCCATGCGTGATTTATCCATAAGAGGCGCTGGCAATTTATTGGGAGCCGAACAGCATGGATTTATCGACTCTGTCGGTTTTGACCTGTATTCGCAAATGCTTAAAGAAGCGATTGAAGAACGGAAAGACATGTTGGACGGCGTCGAGGGAAAACCGGCTAAAATTGAAATCGATCTTGATGCAGATGCCTATATTCCGGATTTCTACTTGTCTGATGGCCATCAGAAAATAGAAATGTATAAGCGCTTCAGAGGCGTTTCTTCGCTTGAAGATGTGGAAGAGCTGAACGATGAAATGATGGACCGCTTTGGTGAATATCCAAAAGAGGTGGCTTATTTATTCCAGATTGCCGAAATGAAGGTTTACGGCGAGCTGGCAGGCATTGAAACGGTTAAGCAGTCTAAGAATGAAATACTGATTCTCTTATCTGAACAAGCAAGCGAAAACATCGACGGCCAGAAAATATTCCAGATCACAAGCAAATACGGAAGAATGATTGGCCTTGGAATGGAAGGGAAAAAATTAAAGGCTGTCCTCCATATTAAAGGCATTGAAATAAATGAGTGGCTCGATATCGCCTATGAAGTGATTAAGGGTATGCATGAAGCCAAAAAAGAGCAGCATCCAACTGTGTGAAAATATGGAAATAATTATGTTCTTAAAATGAAACAATAGAAATGTTTATCTGTTCCATACAAGGGTATTTTTTATTTGAGAGATCATTTGGAATGTTTATCCGGTTTTGGAATCTATAACAACTATGAGAAAAAGTTTATGTGCACGTATATAACTTTCCATATGAAAGATACTAAGTTCAAACATGGCGATGTATTCATTTTCTCCCAATATGAGTCATAGCCAAAAGAGGAAAGAGCAAGTGCTGCGCTGAAGATAGAATTGTCTAGCTTTAGCTCCTAGCCCTTCGAGTCATAAGCCAAATCACTCCAGAAATCAGCGTTTCCTGCGTGATGCGTCTTATGCTTGCCAGGGTGAACAAGGCGCTTTTCGCTTTTCTAATAAATCATCAGATGAAAGTGAGGCAACGTTGGATGAAAGCAACTGGTA
This sequence comes from Cytobacillus sp. NCCP-133, assembly GCF_026011715.1. Taxonomy (GTDB): domain Bacteria; phylum Bacillota; class Bacilli; order Bacillales; family Cytobacillaceae; genus Cytobacillus. Next base: position 30,835 of record NZ_BRVM01000022.1, read on the forward strand.
TAGTTCGTCGTATCGATGATTTGGGTCGTGTAGTAATCCCTAAAGAAATCCGCAGAACATTGCGTATACGGGAAGGGGACCCGCTGGAGATTTTCGTAGATCGTGATGGAGAAGTCATCTTAAAGAAATATTCACCAATCAGTGAACTGGGCGATTTTGCTAAAGAATACGCAGAAGCCTTATATGACAGCCTGGGAAATCCAGTGTTAATCTGTGACAGAGATACTTACATCGCTGTTGCAGGCGGTTCTAAAAAAGACTACTTAAACAAAAATATAAGTGACCTTGTTGAAAAAACAATGGAAGAGCGCACTTCTGTCCTAGTTAACCAGCCAGGCGATATCTCGCTTGTTGACGGGAACACAGAATCTTCCTCCGCTTATACAATTGGCCCGATCATTGCAAATGGAGACCCAATTGGAGCAGTTATTATATTTGCAAAAGAAGATTCATTAGGAGATGTTGAACAAAAAGCAGTTGAAACAGCTGCAGGTTTCCTAGCCAGACAAATGGAATCATAAAAATGAATACTTTATGAAAAGGGTAGCGCAACGCTGCCTTTTTTCTTTGTTTAAGGAATTATAAAATTTGCTGCGTATTGATAACTTGTTAAATAGTTAATCTGCGTCTAGCGCAATCACTTTACTTATTTGTACAGGGGAGGCGCGAGAAAACCATCTGAATCTGCGTACAAAGACAATCTTCTCGCACTTGTAACAGTCCGTCTTGCAAATTTAAAAAACAAGCAATCTGAAGCAGCTGTCCTGATATGCTATAATACTTTCGAATTCATTTGGAAGGAGATGGGCCATTGAAGCCCGTTCATACATCAGGTGATCTATTTAAAGGGACTTTTATTTTGGCGATCGCAGCTATTGTTACAAAAATTTTAAGTGCCATTTACCGTGTGCCTTTTCAAAATATTGTCGGTGATATTGGCTTTTATATTTATCAGCAGGTTTATCCCTTTTATGGAATCATTTTGGTCTTATCTACATATGGATTTCCTGTCGTTATTTCAAAGCTTTATGCAGAGCAGGCTGCTTTAAAGGCGAACAAGGACATTCAAAATTTATTTGTGATTGCTGCTTTTATCCTGGCCATAATAGGATTCATAGGGTTTTCGGTTTTGTTTTGGGGGGCAGACAGGCTGGCTGCCGGAATGAACGATCCTCAGCTTGCTGTTTTGCTCCGAGTAGTAGCCGTAGGTTTTCTCATTTTTCCTATCGTCTCAATCTTTAGAGGGTTCTTCCAAGGAAGAGGGGATATGGTTCCAACTGCTGTTTCACAGGTAGGGGAACAGCTTGTGAGGGTGGTAACCATACTGCTTGCGGCTTTTTTGCTAGTTAGTGAAGGACACTCGCTTTATATAGTGGGAGGAGGTGCCCTTTTTGGGGCAATTACCGGCGGGTTTGCTGGATCACTTATCCTAATTACTTTTTTTTATTTAAAGCAAAGAAGGAAGCTTCCTTCTTTCATTGAAATTGATTTTAAAAAGAGCGGAAAAATTGCCAAGGCGCTGGTGATCCAGGGATTTGCCATTTGCATCAGCAGCCTTGTCCTTATTTTCATCCAGCTGGCAGATTCACTCAATCTGTATTCGCTTCTGCTAAGTTCTGGTTTTGAGGCTGAACAAGCAAAAGAACTGAAGGGAGTATACGACCGCGGCCAGCCAATAGTACAGCTTGGCATGGTAGTTGCGACTTCGATGTCTTTGTCGCTTGTCCCGCTGATATCCAAAGAAAAAATGAAAAAACAGGCAGCCTTTCTTCAAGATAAAATCAGACTTGCCCTTCAAATAGCTATTCTCATTGGGGCAGCTGCAACAGTTGGTTTATGGATGATTATGAAACCTGCAAACATTATGCTTTTTGAAAATAGCTCGGGCTCCGATGTACTGTCAGTTCTTAGCATTTTGATTTTATTAAGTTCCATGATTATCACCATTACGGCCATATTGCAGGGACTGGGATTTATTCAATATCCTGCGTTTGTGATTGTTTTCGGGTTTGTGTTTAAGTATGGATTGAATATTCTATTGGTGCCGCTGTATGGGACAATCGGGGCAGCAATAGCTTCGTGCATTGCACTTGGGACGGTGCTGCTGCTCCTTGTCATTAAGCTTAAGAAGTGCCTGGAAATATCCTTGATTTCAATGCGCTTTTTGGTTGTCATTGCTTTAGCCGCTGCCATTATGGCAATTGTTTTGCAGCTGTACTTAGGGGCAACAGGATTGTTCGGAGTTTTTGCACATAATCGTCTGTATGCTGGTTTTCAGGCATTAACTGCTGTGGCCATTGGAGGATTTATTTATTTATATATCGTGTTTAAAGGCAATACATTTAAAGAGGAAGAGCTCGCTCTGCTTCCATTTGGAAGCAAATTAATGTTCTTGCTGCCTAAAGACAATAGGAGATGAATTAACATATGAAGAAAATAACAATTCTCGGGCTTGGAGCGGGAGATTTAGATCAGCTTCCTTTTGGAGTCTATAAAAAGATTAAGAATGCAGAGATCCTTTATATACGTACAAAGGAGCATCCTGTTCTTCGAGAACTTGAACAAGAAGGGCTAGTGTACAAGTCTTTTGACAGCGTATATGAAAAGCATAGCCAGTTTGAAGAAGTTTATGAAGAGATCACTGAAACATTGCTGGAGGCAGCCTTTGGCAAAACAGTGACATATGCTGTGCCAGGTCATCCGCTTGTAGCAGAAAGGACCGTTCAGCTCCTGATCGAAAGAGCCCCTCAAAAAGGCATTGAAATTGAAATTGGCGGCGGGCAAAGCTTTCTCGATCCTTTATTCCAGGCACTGAAAATCGATCCAATTGAAGGATTTCAGCTCCTCGATGGAACCCTCTTAAAAAGGGATGAAATTGAGGTGGCTCAGCATGTCATCATTGGACAGGTGTATGACCAGTTTGTAGCCAGTGACGTTAAGCTGACACTTATGGAGAAGCTTCCTTATGATTATGAGGTATACATTGTCACGGCTGCCGGCAGCAAGGAAGAGAAAATGGCAAAAGTCCCGCTGCATGAACTGGACCATGGAATGGAGCTGAATAACTTAACCTCTGTATACGTGCCTCCTGTGAAGGATGAAACGATTCTATATAAAAATTTTTCAATGCTTCGCAGCATCATAGCGGAACTGAGGGGACCAAACGGCTGTCCATGGGACTTAAAGCAGACTCACGAATCTCTGAAGAAATACTTGATCGAAGAGGCATATGAGCTGATTGAAGCGATAGATCATGAAGATAGCGACCATATGACTGAAGAGCTTGGAGATGTCCTGCTTCAAGTTATGCTTCACGCCCAGATAGGTGAAGATGAAGGCCTTTTCACCATTGATGATGTCATCCGAGGACTTTCAGAAAAAATGGTCCGCCGCCATCCGCATGTTTTTGGGGATGTACATGCTGATAATGAAGAGGATGTATTGAAAAATTGGCAAATCATCAAGCGGGAAGAGAAAGGTGAAAAGCCGGAATCTATCATGGATAGTGTACCCAAGTCTTTTCCGAACCTAATGAGGGCATCAGAAATTCAAAAAAAGGCAGCTAAAGTTGGCTTCGACTGGAAGGAAGTTGAGCCTGCGTGGGAGAAAGTGAAAGAAGAGATTTCTGAATTCGAATCAGAAGCAGGAAAAAACAGCAGCCACATGGAAGCCGAGTTTGGTGATATTTTGTTTGCGCTTGTCAATATTGCCCGTTTCTATAAAATCGATGCAGAAGAAGCAATCAGAAAAACGAATGAGAAATTTATCCGCCGTTTTTCATATATAGAAAAACGGGTAAGAGAAAGCGGCAGAAATTTTGAGGACTATACACTGGAACAGCTTGATGCGTTATGGGATGAGGCAAAAGTGAAAGGATATTAATGGGAAAAGGGAGTGGCAAAGATGAGATTGGACAAATTTTTAAAAGTATCAAGGCTTATTAAAAGAAGGACATTGGCTAAAGAGGTTTCCGATCAGGGCAGAATTTCCGTTAATGGACTCAAAGCGAAAGCAAGCTCAACGGTTAAAGTGGGAGATGAGCTCCAAATTCGCTTTGGGCAGAAGCTGGTGACTGTCAAAGTGGAGCGCCTGCAGGAAACGACCCGTAAAGAAGAGGCTGCGGAAATGTACTCAATTATTAAGGAAGAGAAAGCTGAAGCAGAAGCATAGCTGGCGCTTTTAGTGTGCGTTTCCTTCGTGTCCAAGACGCAAGAGCTTTTCTTATTGGCTTGTTCTAATTTCATTTTCCAATTCATAAACATGTACAAAAAGGTTGTACAATGTGATTGCGAGGGATGAATAATGAGTCAATATTATGAGTCAAGTTCAAACAAAGTGAATCCCCAGGAGCATGATGTCATTATGAGAGGCAGAAGGCTTTTGGATATCACGGGCGTTAAACAGGTTGAAAGCTTTGATAATGAAGAGTTTCTGCTGGAAACAGTGATGGGCTTCCTGGCGATTAGAGGGCAGAATCTGCAAATGAAGAATTTGGATGTGGACAAGGGAATAGTTTCCATAAAGGGGAAGGTATTTGACCTTGTTTATATTGACGATCAGAATGGAGATAAAGCTAAAGGTTTCTTTAGCAAGTTATTCCGATGACACTGACCACTCAATTTTTGACCATGCTTGCGATGATTGGCATGGGAAGCGTCTTTGGAGCTGCCCTTGATACCTATAATCGCTTTCTTATGCGGACCAAACGGAAAAGCTGGCTTGTTTTTATTAACGATATTCTTTTTTGGCTGATGCAGGGATTGGCAATCTTTTATATTTTATTTCTGGTAAATAAAGGTGAACTGAGGTTTTATATTTTTGTTGCCTTGCTATGCGGATTTGCTGCTTATCAAAGCTTATTCAAAAAAATGTATTTGCGGGTATTAGAGATTACCATCAGAATGGTTATCTCTATATACCGCTTTTTAGTTAAGGCATTTACTTTTGTTATTTTAAGACCCATCCAAGGGCTCATAACAGCGTTTATTGCCATAACTGTTATGCTGGGGAAGGGGGGGTACTCCCTTTTAAAGGTAATTTTCAGGGTCATTTGGTTTACGGTAAAGGTGGCATTCATGCCTGTTAAATGGATTTTGGCACTTTTGTGGAAACTTTTGCCGAAACATATTAAAAAACCCGTCGAGAAGTTATATAATAAATTGGCAGGATATTTACAGCAAACAAAGAATTATGTTTTAAAGTGGATTGCCAAGTGGAAAAAGCATAAAGAGTAAGGAGGGAATGCGAAAATGAGTGTCAGCAAGAAAAGAAATGTAGCTAAAATGGATACAAGCTATGTCAAACAGCAGGAAGCGGCTGAGATCAGTACGGGCCGAAGAAAAAAGCTTTTATTTAGAAGATTAGCAGCTTTTTTTACCTTGGCAGCCGTATTTGCTTTTTTTATGATCTCTACACTCGTTTCGCAATCTGCTGCTCTGGAAGAAAAAGGGGAAAAGAATAACCAGCTTAAAAATGAACTGACTGAGTTAAAGAAAAAAGAAGTGGTTCTGAAAGAGGAGATTGTAAAGCTCAATGATGATGAATACATCGCGAAGCTTGCCAGAAAGGACTATTTCTTATCTGACAATAATGAAATTATTTTTAAACTCCCTGAAGAGACAGATAAAGAAAAGAAAAAGGATAAGGAAAAATCAGCTGACTAGAGGCTATATTGACACTCTTTTTTTGCAGTCTGTATGATATATAGAAAATATGACTTATCGAAGATTAACAGGCAGTACCCCTTTATAAAGTAAGTTAAGGCTTAATGAAGTAATTAAAAAGGGAACTGCCTGTAAAGGCGAGATTAGTCAACTAACCATCAGTGGATGTGTGCGAAGATCTATTTCAGCAAAGCTGGGCTGAGCTAGTATTATGCCATGATCACTGATGGAAGTTTCACTTTATATCTTCCATGGAGGAAGGTTTTTTAATGTCAATCGAAGCAGGCAGCAAGTTACAAGGAAAGGTCACAGGTATTACAAATTTCGGAGCTTTTGCAGAGCTGCCGAAAGTCTCAGACTGAATCCAAACGCAGAAGAAGGCGCGAGCCGAGGATAACTTGCTGCTGAATCGTGATATATGCCAGGAAAACAAGTCCGTATAATAGGGCTTGTTTTTTTTCACGTCCTAAAAGGCTATCAAAAAAACGCCAGCCATTTGGCTGACGCTTCTCTGAAGTGACCCGTACGGGATTCGAACCCGTGTTACCGCCGTGAAAGGGCGGTGTCTTAACCGCTTGACCAACGGGCCGAGATAAGGTGCTTGTTGAGGGTGACCGAGGCGCTTGATAACAGCGAAGGGGATCGAACCCCCGACCTCACGGGTATGAACCGTACGCTCTAGCCAGCTGAGCTACACCGCCATATATTTATAGATTAAAAGCTGTGCCCTGAAGCACAAGGTTTATAATACAAACTTTTAAAAAGGAAGTCAATAAGGTATTTAAAGAAATATGTCGCAAATTCCCCTTAATGCTTCGTAATTTTTCCATGATATTTTATTCTTAATAATCCAGTCTTTTCAGCGTTTTGCGTTGCCACTTCTTTCAGGTAAAAGGATGCTGTTTGCAAAATAGCTCTTAAATATTGTTACCTAACCCCATATATAGTGGAAAACAGTCGAACGAAAAGCCTGGGCTTGTCCGCTATTTTGACAAACTTTTGAGGGTAGGGCACTTATAATGTCAGCAACGATAAAAATATGGGGAGTGTAGTTTAATGGAAAAGGTAGAAAGGAATGTAATGGATCCGATCGGAGAAGTGCCGTTCAACAAACCGAAACTGGAATTTGCCAAAGGCTTAAAAAAACTCCAATTAGGGTTGGAGAATTTCTTTCTTAAAAAAGGCTACGTTCTGTTGATCATTGGCTTTTTGCTTGGAAGAGCCTTAATATTAGCGAAACTAACCCCTTTTAGCCTTCCGTTTTTTGCAGCTGTTTATTTTATAAGAAGAGATAAAGCACCTCTCGCATTAGTTGGATTGGTCGCTGGTGCAGCCACTTTATCCATATCGCATGCCGTATCAGCCTTCGGGATTGCGTTTATATTCCTGTTTGCTTTCCGGGTTTCTAAAAAATGGCTTAAAAATGAAATCAAGGCATTGCCCTTTTACGTGTTCTTCACCCTTTTAGCGGGGAAGCTTCTCGAGTCTTTTATTATAAAGGGCCAGTTTTCTTTATATGATGGGATGATGGCGGGTGTCGAGGCCAGTCTAGGTTTCATTCTAACCCTTATTTTTCTGCAGGGCCTGCCCCTTTTATCCATTAATAAAAGAAGGCAATCACTAAAAACAGAAGAAATTGTCTGTCTTATTATCATGCTGGCTTCGGTTATGACAGGCACAATTGGATGGACAGTTTATGATTTATCTGTAGAACATATTATGTCACGCTACCTTGTTCTGCTATTTGCATTCGTGGCGGGTGCTACGGTAGGTTCTACTGTAGGAGTGGTAACCGGATTAATCTTCTCCCTTGCTAATATATCAAGCTTCTATCATATGAGTTTGCTTGCCTTTTCAGGCTTGCTTGGCGGTCTTTTAAAAGAAGGGAAAAAAATCGGTGTTGCTTTTGGGTTAGTAATTGCAACTCTTCTGATGGGCATGTACGGAGAAGGCGGCGGAAACTTAATGAAGACCCTATCAGAAACAGGTGCAGCAATCTTATTATTTCTATTAACTCCCCAGGCTTTAACTATAAAAATGTCTAAACACATTCCAGGAACTCCCGAGTACGCAGCAGAACAGCAGCAGTATATGCGTAAGATGAGGGACGTAACTGCACAGCGGGTTGCACAGTTTTCCAGTGTATTTCAGGCGCTGTCTAAAAGTTTTGCCTCACATGATGAGTCTTCTGAGTGGGAGGATGACAAAGACCGGGAACTGGATTATTTCTTAAGCAACGTAACGGAAAAAACCTGCCAGACTTGCTTTAAGAAAGAGCATTGCTGGACAAAGAACTTTAATACAACCTATGAATATATGATGGATATTATGCATGATGTAGATACTAATCAAGGTTCTCTTTCTCCGAAACTTTCAAGGGAATGGGAAAAATACTGTACGAGGTCCAAAAAAGTAACTGAGACAGTTCAGCAGGAGCTGACCTATTTTAAGGCCAACCAAAAATTGAAAAAGCAGGTTCAGGAAAGCAGGAGGCTTGTAGCTGATCAATTGATGGGCGTGTCTGAGGTCATGGGTGACTTTGCGAAGGAGATTCAGCGGGAACGGGAAAACCATCATAAACAGGAAGAGTTAATTCTGGAGGCGCTGCAGGAATTCGGCATTCATATCGAGCATGTGGAAATATATAGCCTTGAACAGGGGAATGTTGACATTGATATGACCATACCCTATTGTCAGGGTCATGGGGAATGTGAGAAACTGATTGCTCCAATGCTATCGGATATTCTTGGAGAAACGATATTAGTAAATTCAGAGGAATGTGCTGCATTTCCAAATGGTTTTTGCCATGTCACCTTCCGTTCAGCTAAGGCCTTCGCGGTGGAAACGGGAGTGGCACACGCAGCGAAAAATGGAGGTTTGATCTCAGGAGATAGTTATTCAACTATAGAATTGGGCTGCGGCAAGTATGCCATTGCCATCAGTGACGGAATGGGCAACGGGGAACGTGCACATGCAGAGAGCAAAGAAACGCTTCAGCTGCTGCAAAAAATTCTTCAATCGGGCATTGAAGAACAAGTGGCAATTAAATCAGTGAACTCCGTGCTAGCATTAAGGACAACCGATGAAATCTTTTCAACCCTGGATTTGGCGATGATTGATTTGCAAAATGCCGGAGTGAATTTTTTGAAAATTGGATCAACCCCCAGCTTTGTGAAAAGAGGCCAAAAAGTGATGAAGATACAGGCCAGCAATCTCCCAATGGGCATTATCCAGGAGTTTGATGTGGATGTAGTAAGCGAGCAGCTAAAAGCCGGTGACTTGCTAATCATGATGAGTGATGGTGTTTTTGAAGGGCCGAAGCATGTCGAGAATTTTGATTTGTGGATGAAGAGAAAAATTACAGAGTTAAAGACAGATGATCCTCAGGAAATCGCTGATTTGATCATGGAAGAAGTAATCAGGTCCAGATCAGGAAATATTGAAGATGATATGACAGTGGTGGTGTCAAAAATCAAGCATAATACACCTAAGTGGACAAGCATTCCAGTACATGCCATTCGCCAAAAAGCTAACTGATTAATTTGCTTGTGCCTAAAAAACTTAAAAAGATCCTTGAAGTTTAAAATTGCCTAGCTGCAGTGCCTACCTCCTCGTTTTGTGCATGCAGGGGTGAACACTAAGAAAAGCTACTTTGAGTTAACTTCGACAAGAACAAGCATCTTTGCTTGTTCCGAAGGCACTTCCGCTTTTCTCAGGTATATTTCCCTCTTTTTCAGTCGAAAATGGTAACAACTCAGATGTGGAGGGGAGTTTCATGAAAACAGGAACACTTAAGCAAATCTTGCTGATAACAGATGGATGTTCGAATCAAGGTGAAGATCCTATTGCGATGGCTGCCCTGGCAAAGGAACAGGAGATCACTGTAAATGTAATCGGAGTTATGGAGCATGATGTAATTGATGAACAAGGAATGAATGAGATCGAAGGGATTGCCTTGTCAGGCGGCGGAGTCAGTCAGGTAGTCTACGCTCAAGCATTGTCGCAAACCGTCCAAATGGTTACAAGAAAAGCGATGACCCAAACTCTCCAAGGAGTAGTGAACAAAGAATTACAGCAGATTTTAGGCGGCTCAAAAACGATGGAAGACCTGCCGCCAGAGCAGCGCGGGGAAGTGATGGAGGTAGTCGATGAACTTGGCGAAACAGTTGAATTAGAAGTACTGGTATTGGTAGATACAAGTGCAAGTATGAAGCATAAGCTCCCAACAGTAAAGGAAGCACTGCTTGATTTATCCTTAAGCCTTAATGCCCGTTCAGGTGATAACCGCTTTTCTGTATTTGTATTTCCCGGGAAAAAGAAAGATGTCGAAAAATTGCTGGATTGGACGCCGAAGCTTGAGTCGCTAACCAGCATTTTCTCAAAGCTTACAACAGGCGGAATCACGCCAACCGGTCCTGCTATTCGTGAAGCGCTAACCTATTTTAAGAAAAAACGTTCCTTAAGGAGTCTGCTTTCTCGTGATGATGATGAATCATTCTTTGAAGAGTCAGTGTAGAGTAAATCCTGGTACCGTAATTGAAGGAAAATGGCACCGTAATTGTTACACAATCATGAAGGAATTAGGATACGGTGCAAATGGGATTGTTTATCTGGCAAAAAGCCAAAATCAGCAGGTCGCTTTGAAAATGAGTGATAACGGGATGTCCATAACCTCTGAAGTGAACGTCCTCAAATCCTTTGCAAAGGTCCAAGGCTCTGCCCTCGGGCCTTCTTTGCTTGATGTGGATGATTGGGAACGAAGAAAAGGAAGAATTTCCTTTTATGTAATGGAATATATCCAAGGACCTGACTTACTATCCTTTATTGCCCAAAAGGGTCCATCATGGACAGGTGTCTTAATTGTTCAGTTATTAAATGATTTGGAGTCGTTGCATAAGAATGGATGGGTCTTTGGTGATTTAAAGCCTGATAACTTAATTGTAACGGGACCTCCGCCAAAAATACGCACCATTGATGTAGGAGGAACAACGATCCAGGGGAGAGCTATCAAAGAGTTCACAGAGTTTTATGACAGAGGTTATTGGGGACTTGGAACTCGGAAGGCAGATCCAGGGTACGACCTCTTTGCAGTCGCGATGATATTAATAAATACAGCTTACCCCAAAAGGTTCAGCAAAAGCACAGGTGATTTAAAACAGCTGAAATTGATGGTCCGGCAAAAAAAGGAACTGCTGAAATATGAAGGAGTTATCTTAAATGCACTTCAAGGACATTATGCTTCTGCTGATGAGATGAGAAATGAGATGCTTCAGCTCACACGATCAAGAACAGGGCAAAAGTGTGCATCTAACCATAAAATTGGACAAACAGCCAGCCGCCAGCAGGCATATGTCCAAAAGAGGAAGAAGAGCAGCTTTATCGAAACGGTCTTAATTATTCTGGTTGTAACCATTCTTTATTTTATCTATATATATGGCCAGCTTATTTAACTTTTTAAGAAAAAGATGAAACTTTTTATTTGCGAAACCGTATATAAAGGTTATATATTCTCTTTTGATATTTTAATGCAAAAAATGATATGCTTTTTATGCATAAGGATTATATGTTCATGGCAAGGGTAAGGAAAAATATATCTTTAACGATAAGGAAGTAGCCTATGCTCGAAGAAAAAGTAAGAGTTTTCCTTAAACAGCAGGGTTTAAAACTGAATAATAGGAAGCTCTTGGTTGGGGTCTCTGGCGGCCCAGATTCAATCGCCTTGCTTCATTACCTATGGAGCTTGAAAAAGCAGCATAATATTGAAGTGATAGCTGCTCATGTCGATCATATGTTTAGGGGCGCAGAATCCTTCGGGGACGCCATGTTTGTCAGGGACTATTGCAGAAAAAAGGGGATCCCTTTTGCAATGGAGCAAATAAATGTACCTGAACATATAAATAAGTCGGGCAAGAGTTCCCAAACAGCAGCGAGAGATTGCAGATACGGATTCTTTAGGAAAATCGCTAGTAAGTATCATGCCGATTATATTGCTTTGGGGCACCATGGAGATGATCAAGTAGAAACCATATTAATGCGGTTAACAAGAGGAAGTGCCGGGAAAGCTAGAGGAGGAATGCCTTTTATGCGTCCGTTTGGGGATTGTTATATCATTCGTCCTTTTTTATGCTTGAACAGAAATGAAATAGAAGAATATTGCCTGGAAAAGGGGCTGAACCCCCGGAGGGATCCTAGCAATGAAAAAGGGGTGTATAGCCGAAACCGCTTTAGAAAGGAAGTGCTTCCATTCCTGAGAAAAGAGAACCCCCAGGTACATGAGCATTTTCAAAGATTTAGTGAAGATTTGCAAAGTGATGAAGCTTATCTGCAGGAATTAACTGTCCATAAAATGAATACAGTAATGAAAAAGAAGGCAGATGGGGAACTCAGCTTGGATATAGATGCTTTTGAGGCAATGCCAATGCCTTTACAAAGGAGAGGGATTCAACTAATATTAAACTATCTTTATAAGGAAAGGCCTGGATCTTTATCAGCTTCACATATAAAGAGCATATTTTCCTTATTGAAAAGCCCTCATCCATCGGGAAAACTAAATTTTCCAAACGATTTACATATTGTACGCTCCTACCGGCAATGCTATTTCCAATTCCCGAAGGAAACTGTACAATCCTATCGATTCGAAGTCTGCGAACCAGCAATCACTCAACTCCCGAATGGCGGATCCATTATATTTGAATATACTGACTGTCCTGATGGAAATCTAAACAATAATGTCCTGCTGCTAAACAGGGAATCTGTCTCTCTTCCGCTGATAATAAGGACTAGGGCAGCCGGAGACCGCATGACTCTAAAGGGGATGCAGGGAACCAAAAAGATAAAGGACATTTTCATTGATGAAAAAGTACCGCTGCAGGAAAGGCAAACTTGGCCAATCGTTACAGACCGGAATGACCGCATCTTATGGATTCCCGGGCTTAAAAAATCCAATTACACCATGCAGAAGAAAAATGATGCTAGTTATATAATTTTAAAATACATATGCAATGATCTTCTAGGGGGCACAATAAATGATGAAAAATGATATTGAAAAAGTATTGATCTCGGAAGAAGAGCTGCAGGATAAAATCAAATCCCTTGCTGCTGGTCTTACTGAAGAATACAAAGATCGATTTCCGCTGGCAATTGGTGTTTTAAAAGGGGCAATGCCTTTCATGAGCGATCTTTTAAAACGCGTGGACACCTACCTTGAGATGGATTTCATGGATGTATCTAGCTATGGAAATGAAATGGTTTCTTCAGGTGAAGTAAAAATTTTAAAAGATCTTGATACTTCTGTAGAAGGAAGAGACATCCTTATTATTGAGGATATCATTGACAGCGGTTTGACACTTAGCTATCTGGTTGAGCTTTTCCGTTACAGAAAGGCTAAAAGCATTAAGATTGTAACGCTGCTTGATAAGCCGACTGGCAGGATAGCTGATATCAAAGCAGATTATGTAGGCTTTATTGTTCCGGATGCATTTGTAGTAGGCTATGGATTGGATTACGCCGAAAAGTACCGGAATCTTCCTTATATTGGAGTGCTGAAGCCAGAGGTATACAGCAATAATGATTAAGTGAATTATAAGAATCAATAAGTAAGAAAAGCCCTTTACTGAAACTTGAAACACCCGGTTTTGAAAAGTCTAATTCCTTGTATTGGCATGATTTTCTATGATACTATACACTATAGTTTGTTTACCGTGGGAGGAGGTAAGGGATGAATCGGATCTTCCGGAATACCATCTTTTATTTATTAATATTTTTAGTCATTATTGGAGTTGTCAGCTTCTTTAACGGCAACAATGAACCAACGGAGCACATCTCTTATAATAAATTTGTTGATCACTTGGAAAGCGGCGATATTACGTCCATTTCCCTTCAGCCTGAGAGAGGTGTTTTTGAAATACGGGGTCAGCTTGAAGGATATGAGAAAGACAAGTACTTTCTGACTTATATCATGAACAATGATAGTATCCTTGACCGTGTTGATCAATTAGCCCAGACTTCCGATGTAGAAGTAATGCCTGCTAAAGAAACAAGCGGCTGGGTCACATTCTTTACATCAATTATTCCTTTCATCATCATCTTTATTTTATTCTTCTTCCTGCTGAACCAGGCGCAGGGCGGAGGAAGCCGTGTGATGAATTTCGGCAAAAGCAAAGCCAAGCTTTATGATGAAAGCAAAAAGAAAGTGCGCTTTAAAGATGTAGCAGGCGCTGATGAAGAAAAGCAAGAGCTTGTTGAGGTCGTTGAGTTCCTTAAAGACTCGCGCAAGTTTGCTGAATTGGGAGCAAGAATTCCTAAAGGGGTTCTTCTTGTAGGACCTCCGGGAACAGGTAAAACGTTGCTTGCACGGGCAGCAGCCGGTGAAGCAGGTGTTCCGTTCTTCTCTATAAGCGGTTCTGATTTCGTTGAAATGTTCGTAGGTGTGGGTGCTTCCCGTGTCCGCGACCTGTTCGAAAATGCGAAAAAGAACGCACCATGCATTATTTTTATCGATGAGATTGATGCTGTAGGTCGTCAACGTGGTGCCGGCCTTGGCGGCGGACATGACGAACGGGAGCAGACTCTTAACCAGCTTCTGGTTGAAATGGATGGATTTGGTGCGAATGAAGGAATTATTATCATTGCTGCAACAAACCGTCCCGATATTCTTGACCCGGCATTATTGCGTCCGGGACGTTTTGACAGACAGATTACGGTTGACCGTCCAGATGTCAAAGGCCGTGAAGAAGTGCTTCAAGTACATGCCCGCAACAAGCCTTTGGATGAGTCAGTTAACTTAAAGAGCATCGCCATGCGCACACCTGGGTTTTCGGGTGCAGACCTTGAAAATTTACTGAATGAAGCAGCGCTTGTAGCTGCTCGCCGAAATAAGAAAAAAGTTGATATGGATGATATCGATGAAGCAACAGACCGTGTTATTGCGGGGCCAGCTAAGAAAAGCCGGGTTATTTCCCAAAAGGAAAGAAACATCGTTGCTTTCCACGAAGCAGGTCATACGGTGATTGGTTTAGTGCTTGATGAAGCTGAAATGGTTCATAAGGTTACAATCGTACCGCGTGGTCAGGCTGGCGGATACGCAGTTATGCTTCCGAAAGAAGATCGCTACTTCCAAACGAAGCCGGAGCTTCTTGATAAAATTGTCGGCTTGCTTGGCGGACGTGTAGCGGAAGAAATCGTGTTCGGCGAAGTGAGTACAGGGGCCCATAATGACTTCCAGCGTGCGACAGGCATTGCCCGCCGCATGGTAACCGAATTTGGTATGAGCGACAAGCTCGGGCCATTGCAGTTTGGACAATCTCAAGGCGGCCAGGTCTTCCTTGGACGCGACTTCCATAATGAACAGAATTATTCAGATGCAATCGCATATGAAATTGATCTGGAAATTCAGCGCATCATCAAGGAATCGTATGAAAGAGCGAGAAAACTCTTAAAAGAAAATCGTGAAAAGCTGAATCTGATCGCAAATACATTGCTTGAAGTTGAAACGCTTGATGCAGAACAAATTAAGCACCTATCAGAACATGGCAGACTGCCAGACCGTTCAGTGACCTCCATTGCAGCTGATGATGATGTGAAAGTAAACATCAGCATTAAAAAAGAGGATCCTGCTGAAACAGGTGAAATTCCTGAAACAAGGGAAGGATCAAGTCCTGCGGAAGCAGAAGTACCTCCTGTCATCGATGAAGAACACAAAGATAAATAACCAAAAAAGCGCCTCTAGGGCGCTTTTTTTGCGGAAAAAATCTAATTGCCAGACCGGTTGGAATTTCCCATTACACGAAACAATAACAGTTGTGATATGATGTTTTCAGTGTAAAAAATATCAGATAAGGCTATTTTCGTAAAGGTTGTTGCTCTCAACTGCAAACTTATTTTAATTTGCTGAGTTGATTGTAGCGGAGGGCGCTTGAATCTCGAAAGTGCTAACGCATTTCCTTCTTGCGGTGTTCATTCGAGGAAGCTTACTCGATGTCCTTGCACCAGCAGGAGGAGAGAGAGTGAGAAACCCCGCAGGCGAAGCCGAGGAGGCTCTCATTCCTCCCCGCGGAAAGCAAGTGCCTCGTGTTCCAAATCAACGGGCTAGATATAAGTAACAACAATTTATGATAAAAAGTCAATAATCATAAAGTGGTGAGAATGTTGATCTTTGTTTTCGACGTAGGAAATACGAATATTGTTCTGGGTGTCTATGACCAAGATGAATTAAAGCATCATTGGAGAATCGAGACCAACCGAAATAGAACAGAGGATGAATATGGAATGATTGTGAAATCTCTGTTTGAGCATGTGGATCTTTCCTTTTCAGATATAGATGGCATTATCATTTCATCTGTTGTGCCGCCAATCATGTTTTCGCTTGAAAGAATGTGTCAGAAATATTTTCATGTTAAACCCCTTGTCGTAGGTCCAGGTATCAAGACCGGCTTAAATATCAAGTATGAGAATCCTAGAGAAGTAGGTGCAGACCGCATCGTCAATGCAATAGCTGCCATTCATGAATATGGAAGCCCTTTAGTCATTGTTGATTTTGGAACCGCCACTACTTATTGTTATATCAGCGAGAACAAGGAATATATGGGAGGAGCTATTGCTCCGGGAATCGGGATTTCAACCGAGGCTCTTTATTCGCGTGCCGCTAAGCTGCCGAGAATAGAAATTGCCCGTCCTGATCATATTGTTGGAAAGAATACTGTATCTGCCATGCAGGCAGGGATTTTGTATGGTTATGTTGGCCAGGTTGAAGGTATAGTAAAAAGAATGAAAGACCAGGCATCTCAAAAAACGACTGTGATTGCAACAGGAGGTCTCGCAGGCCTGATCGCACAGGAATCGGATATCATTGATGTCGTGGATCCATTTTTAACTTTAAAGGGCTTGCAGATTATTTATAAACGAAATATGGAAACCCTAAAAAAATAGTACGCCTTAAAATAAGGCCGCAGACTAGAGAGGCGGATTTTCTGAAAGATAAGTGTGTGTAAACTTTTGAACTTCAAAATTGTCTAGCGCAAGCAGCCTACCCCCTCGAGCTCACAAGCTTGTCTTGTTTCGGCTCCAAGGGAATCGAGGCATAAGCCCACACATTCAGAAGGAAGAAAGCATTCTTACAGGAACCGTCTTATGCCTGAGACCGCCCGCAGGATAAGGAAAGCTTCGTCAGCAAATCTTTTGGCACGAAAAAAAGCGGTAGCTTTTTTTGAGGATAATCATCGCACGACCGAAAGCGGCAGCTTTTGGGAGGATGCGGGTCATGCAGACGTTGCCACAGGACGTGGGACTCTTAGTCAGAGTTACTTGAATGGGCAGTCGCTTCTACACTTCGGGCAATCCTTCCAAAAAGGCAAAGAACGCTTTTTTGGAAGACTCGTCTTGTGTTTGTTTGGGGCAGGCAAGGCGCTTGCGTTTTTCGTAGAAAGGAGCAGGAAATGAGCGATTATTTAGTAAAAGCACTTGCTTATAATGGTCAAGTCCGTGCGTATGCATCCCGCACGACGGACACAGTTGGAGAGGGACAACGCAGACATTATACATGGCCAACAGCGTCAGCTGCACTGGGCAGAGCCATAACTGCAGGCGTCATGATGGGCGCAATGCTCAAGGGCGATAATAAGCTGACCATTAAAATTGAAGGCGGAGGTCCTCTTGGCGCAATCCTTGTAGACAGCAATGCAAAGGGAGAGGTGCGCGGATATGTGACGAATCCGCAGACTCACTTTGATCTTAATGAGCAGGGCAAACTTGATGTGCGCCGTGCGGTAGGCACTGAAGGAACACTAACTGTTGTGAAAGATATTGGGATGAGAGAGCACTTCACTGGGCAGGTGCCACTGATCTCCGGAGAGCTTGGAGAAGATTTCACTTATTATTTTGTTACATCTGAACAGGTTCCATCTTCAGTTGGAGTGGGTGTTCTGGTTAACCCTGATAACTCGATTCTGGCTGCAGGGGGATTCATTCTTCAGCTAATGCCTGAAACCGATGAAGAGACCATTACATTAATTGAAAATAGGTTAAAAGAAATACCGCCAGTTTCAAAATTGATTCAGCAGGGATTAACTCCTGAAGAGATGCTTGAAACCATCCTTGGCAAAGATAATGTAAAGTTTCTTGAGAAGCTTCCTGTATCTTTTACCTGTACATGTTCAAAAGAGCGCTTTGCCAATGCGATGATCAGCTTAGGTGAAGAGGAAATCCAGCAAATGATTGATGAAGATGGACAAGCTGAAGCTTCCTGCCACTTCTGCAATGAGAAATATCATTACTCAAAAGAAGAACTTGAAGAGTTAAAAACAGAAGCAAAGCAATGAACTTTAGAATACTGTCTAGTGCAAGAAGCCTACCCCCCTCTTGTGCTTTTCGGAGGTGGTCAAGGCACCTTGCGCTTTTCTTAGGGGGAGGAGTAGTTGGAAAAGAGACAACTATTGATGATCATTGCAGGTTTGGTACTGCTGAATCTTATAACATTGGCCTTCTTGCTTTTTAAAGGAGATGGCGGGGAAGCAGTGGCAAAAATCGGCGGAGATAAAATCACTCGCCAGGAATGGATGAGTGAAATGGAAACAAAGTTTGGGAAAAGTACATTAAGTGAATTAATCGATCAAAAGGTTATAGAAAAAGCCGGGAAAAAATACGGGGTGAAAATCTCTGATAAGGCTGTAGATCTTGAATTGAAAATGGTAAAGACCATGTATGGAGGCAATTTTTCCGATGAGATGAATGAAGACAAATGGCGCAGGCAAATCAAAAACAACCTCATTCTTGAAGAGCTGTTAACCGCTGATGTCTCAGTTTCAGAAGAAGAAATGAAGAGTTACTATGAGCAGAATAGCAGCCAGTTTCTTGTCCCCGATTCTTATCATATCTCTCAGATCATCGTAAAAACAAAAGAAGAAGCAGAGCAAACATTGAAGGAGTTGGAGGAAGGCTCCAGCTTCGCGGTGCTGGCGATGGAACGTTCAATCGATGAATTTACTGCCAACCAGGGAGGGAGTGCTGGTTACATCAATGAAGATGATGAACACCTATCAGCAGACATCCTTAAACAGGTTAGAGGTCTAAAGCCTGGTAAATGGACTAAACCGATACAAACAGAAGATGGATATGCCATTGTGATGCTGCATGAGCATTTAAAAGGAGAGAATTATTCCTTTGAAGATGTGAAAAATATGATTCGCCGCCAGATTGCCCTTGAGCAGATGGATGTTCCAGTTTCCGCAAAACCATTTTGGAAAGAAGCGGATGTGGAATGGTTTTACGGGGAAGAAGAAATATAAGTAAAAAACACGGAGCAGTTTTCCGTGTTTTTTACTACATAAAGAAAGATTGCGGTCCGGAGTGAGTATCATGTATATAGATGGGTAATTTAATTATAATGATGACAAAAGTATGAATTTTCTTTTAAAAGACATTCAAATTCATTGACATTCCCATTGGAAATTGGTAATTTTATATTAAACCAATAAAAATAGTCGGAAATAAGGAGTGGGGAAGATGGTACGTGTAGCGAATTCAATTGCAGATCTTGTTGGACAGACACCAATTGTAAAACTAAATCGTTTAGTTGATGATAAAAGTGCAGATGTTTATCTGAAATTAGAATACATGAATCCTGGAAGCAGTGTAAAAGATCGTATTGCCCTGGCGATGATTAGTGCGGCAGAGCAAAATGGCAGCCTTAAACCGGGTGATACCATTATTGAGCCGACAAGCGGCAACACAGGAATTGGGCTTGCGATGATTGCAGCAGCAAAAGGCTATAAAGCAGTTCTTGTCATGCCGGAGACGATGAGTATGGAGCGCCGCAATCTGCTTCGTGCTTACGGTGCCGATCTTGTATTGACACCTGGACCGGAAGGAATGGGCGGGGCGATCCGCAAGGCGCAGGAATTGGCGAAAGAAAATGGCTATTTCGTGCCTCAGCAGTTTGAAAACCCTGCAAACCCTGAAATCCACCGTTTAACAACAGGACCTGAAATCACAGAGCAAATGGGCGACCAGCTGGATGCCTTCGTATCCGGAGTCGGAACAGGCGGAACCATTACAGGTGCTGGTAAAGTGCTTCGTGAAAAGTATGAAAACATTAAAATTTATGCAGTTGAACCAACCGATTCACCTGTACTATCAGGCGGTAAGCCGGGTCCTCATAAAATCCAGGGCATTGGAGCAGGATTTATACCGGATACCCTAGATACAAAGATTTATGATGAAGTGATTCAAATTTCGAATGAAGAAGCATTTGATTATGCCCGCCGCGCGGCTAAGGAAGAAGGAATCCTTGGAGGTATCTCATCTGGTGCGGCGATCAGTGCGGCGCTAAAAGTTGCCAAAGAGCTTGGTAAAGGGAAAAAGGTCCTGGCCATTATTCCAAGTAATGGCGAACGTTATTTAAGTACTCCATTATATCAATTTGAAGCTGAATAATAGAAATAACAGCGGTCTCCAATGGCCGCTGTTTTTTTGTGTGCTTAGCAATTTTAATAAAAATTATGAAAGCATGCCTCACTTCATGTATGATGAAAAAAGAGAAATACATAGGGGTGACATTCATTGAAGCAGCTTCACATCCATGCCAAAAATATACCTTATACATATAATCGATTTTTCCGCCAATACCGACGGCTGTCGGAGGGATTGACACATCATGTTTTACTTGAAAGCGGACGAGGCGGCAGGTACAGTATTGCTGCTTTCAATCCGGAAGCTATTTTAACAGGCAAGAACTCAAAGCTTGAAATAGTTAAGAATGGTGAAAAACAGGTGCTGGAAGGCAACCCTCTGTACTTGATGCAGGAATGGCTGGACCAATATAAAACGGATAAGCTGGATGAACTTCCCGACTTTCAGGGAGGAGCAATTGGGTTCATCAGCTATGATTACGCACGGTATATTGAAAAGCTTCCAAATGAGGCTCAAGACGATCTGCAAATTCCTGATATCCACTTTTTTATTTATAATGAATGCTTTGTCTTTGACCATGAAACGGAAAAGCTCTGGCTGATTTTCTTATATGAAAAAAGGGAAGAGCACACGATTGAGGAACGGGCAGAGAATTGGGAGCAGAGATGGAAGAATGAAAGTGAGGAGCCTTCTGCGAAAGCAGAATATAATCAGGCTGAAAATACACTAGGTGTATCCATGAATGAAGAAGAATTCATGGCGGCTGTCAGGAGTGTTCAGGAATATATTTCACAGGGAGATGTCTTTCAGGTGAATCTTTCGGTACGCCAAAGCCGCCCAATTCATATTCAGGCCATGGATGTATACGAGCAGCTGAGAGCTTTAAACCCGTCTCCATATATGGGGTATTTTCACACGCCGGGATACCAGCTTGTCAGCGGATCTCCGGAACTGCTGATTAAGAAAAAAGGAAACATCGTCAGCACGCGGCCGATTGCCGGGACAAGATCCCGCGGGATGGACTATGAGGAGGACCTCATGCTCGCCAGTGAATTGATTGAAAATGAAAAAGAGCGTGCTGAGCACGTAATGCTGGTCGATCTGGAGCGAAATGACCTGGGAAGAGTCTGCAAATATGGTTCCGTAACAGTGGATGAATTTATGGTCATTGAAAAATACTCACATGTGATGCATATCGTCTCCAATGTAAAAGGGGAGCTTGCAGACGGCAAGAATGCTGTTGATATCATCGACGCTGTGTTTCCGGGAGGGACCATTACGGGTGCTCCAAAGGTGCGGACCATGGAGATCATTGAAAAGCTTGAACCGGTAACAAGAGGACCATATACTGGCTCTCTTGGCTGGATTAATTTCAGCGGAGATCTTGAACTGAACATCATCATACGTACAATGCTTGTTAAAGAAGGACTGGCCCATGTTCAGGCGGGTGCCGGAATTGTCATTGACTCCAATCAAAAAAATGAATACAAAGAGTCGCTGAAAAAGGCAATGGCTCTTTGGAAAGCAAAAGAACTCGCAGAACAGTCAAAAGGGGATCAGCTATGATTTATATAATCGATAATTACGATTCTTTTACGTATAATCTCGTACAGTACCTCGGTGAATTAGGCGAAGAGCTGGTTGTAAAAAGAAACGATGAAACGTCTATTTCTGAAATAGGCGGTTTTCAGCCAAAGTTCTTAATGATCTCTCCGGGGCCGTGCAGCCCGAATGAAGCAGGCATAAGCCTGGAAGCAATTGAAGCATTTGCTGGCAAAATCCCTGTTTTTGGGGTTTGTCTGGGACATCAGTCCATTGCTCAAGTATTCGGCGGGGATGTGGTACAGGCCGAGCGTCTTATGCATGGAAAAACCTCTGAGATCTTTCATGATGGAAAAACGATCTTTAATGGTTTGCCTAATCCGTTTCCTGCTACCCGCTACCATTCGCTGATCGTAAAAAAGGAAACTCTCCCTGATTGTCTTGAGGTCTCGGCCTGGACAGCTGAGGGGGAAATAATGGCCCTACGCCATAAGGAGCTTCCAGTAGAGGGAGTGCAATTCCATCCGGAGTCGATTATGACAACTGCCGGCAAGGAACTGCTGCAGAACTTTATTCAGCATTACAAAGCTTCATTGCAGACAGAGGGGCTGTAAACCTTGTATATTTACATGAATGGAGAAGTTGTCAGGAAAGAGGAAGCAAGGATTTCCCCCTTTGATCATGGTTTTTTATATGGGATGGGACTGTTTGAAACATTCCGTGTCTACAATGGTCACCCATTTTTACTTGATGACCATCTGAAACGGCTAAACCGGAGTCTGAAGGTTCTAAATATCAAAGCAAGCTATAAAAGAATACATGTGCTAGAAGTGCTTGAAAGTCTGCTCAAGAAAAACGGATACCAGAATGCCTATATCAGGATGAATGTGTCAGCGGGGAGCGGTGAGATTGGCCTTCAGACAGATCCGTACATAAACCCGAATATGCTCATTTTCTGCAAGCCGCTCCCTCCAAGGAGTGCGGACCAGGAAAAGCAGGCAGTATTGCTGAAGATCCCCCGCAATACACCTGAAGGGACAGAACGTCTGAAGTCCCATCATTATTTAAATAATATCCTGGCAAAAAGAGAAGCGGGAGACCATCCTGGCATAGAAGGTATATTTCTGACAAAGGAAGGATTTCTGGCAGAAGGAGTCGTATCGAACCTGTTCTGGATAAAAGCCGGTTGTCTGTTCACCCCCTCTCGTGAGACAGGAATCCTGAATGGCGTTACTAGAAGATATGTAATCAGGCTTGCAGAGAAACTGGGGATGAATGTGCAGGAAGACATGTATAGACCAGAGGCTGTACCTGAGGCAGATGAAGCTTTTGTAACGAATTCCATTCAGGAGATAGTTCCCCTTTCATCATTTGATAGCCATCCTATGCCAGGAATGTCCGGTAAGAAAACAGCAGAGCTCCAGCTGCATTATGAAAATCACTGTGAACACTTATGGAGCAGGAATGAACTGTAGGAGGATTCATAATGTCTAAAACAACAATTCAGTGTGGGCCATATACATTAGATTACGGGAAAAAAACCATTGTAATGGGAATTTTGAATGCAACCCCCGATTCATTTTCGGATGGGGGCAAATACAATCATCTGGATCTGGCAGTCAAGCATGCTCTGGAAATGGTTGAAGACGGAGCAGATATCATTGATGTCGGGGGAGAATCAACCCGTCCTGGATTTGATCCGGTGCCTGCAGACGAAGAGCTGAAACGTGTTCTTCCTGTCATTGAGGCGATCTCAAAGGAAGTGGAGGTACCGATATCAATCGATACCTATAAAGCTGAAGTTGCTAAGCTGGCCATCGAAGCCGGTGCTCATATTATCAATGATGTCTGGGGTGCCAAAGCGGATCCTGAAATGGCATCAGTCGCAGCGGAAACGGGGGCGCCGATTATCTTAATGCATAACCGCAAAGATATGGAATATACTTCATTTTTCCGTGATGTCGTGAATGACCTGTATGAAAGTATCGCGCTTGTAAAGACTGCAGGTGTTAAGGATGAGAACATTATTCTTGACCCGGGCATCGGTTTTGCCAAAAACTTGAACTATAACCTGCAAATGATGAGGGATTTGGACAAGCTTGCTGCCATCGGTTACCCTCTGCTGCTTGGAGCATCGAAAAAGCGGATGATTGGAACCATTCTTGACCTTCCGGTTGAGGAAAGGACAGAAGGAACAGGAGCGACAGTTTGCTATGGCATCCAAAAAGGCTGTCAAATGATTCGCATCCATGACGTAAAGGAAATGAGCCGGATGGCTAAAATGATGGACGCTTTGATGGGAAAAGGTGAATGCGATGGATAAAATCTATGTGAACCGAATGGAGTTTTATGGCTACCATGGCGTTTTTCCGGAAGAAACACGGCTTGGCCAGCGCTTTGCCGTAGACCTTACCGTGGAAGCAGACCTGAAAAAAGCAGGGGAAACGGATAATCTCGATGACTCCATCAACTATGGCGAGCTGTATGCAGTTTGCAAAGAGGTTGTGGAAGGAAAGCCCTATAAACTGGTTGAAGCTGTAGCAGAAAAGCTGGCAGCAGAACTTCTTGCGCATTTTCCGCTGATTCTGGAGTTGACTGTAAAAGTAATCAAGCCGGATCCGCCCATTCCTGGCCACTATCAATCAGTTGCCGT
Source organism: Cytobacillus sp. NCCP-133 (assembly GCF_026011715.1). Classification (GTDB taxonomy): domain Bacteria; phylum Bacillota; class Bacilli; order Bacillales; family Cytobacillaceae; genus Cytobacillus. The sequence goes on from NZ_BRVM01000022.1 coordinate 55,096, forward strand.
TGAAATTAGGAGAGGCAGATCATGAAAAATTCCGCTTTTATTGCACTTGGCTCAAATATTGGCAGCCGGTCGGATCACTTAAAGGAAGCCATTGAGATGATTGATCAGCTTCCGGATACTGAGGTGGTAAATACTTCATCTATTTACGAAACCAACCCGGTTGGTTATGAAGATCAAGAACCATTTTTAAATATGGCAATTCAAATTTATACAGATTTAAACCCTTTTGAATTGCTGGATACATGCCTTGATATAGAATTAAAACTTGGAAGAAAAAGGGTAATCCGTTGGGGCCCCCGGACAATAGACCTTGACATTTTGCTGTATAATCACGAAAATATTGAAACAGAGAAGCTTATTGTTCCTCATCCTCGGATGCATGAAAGAGCATTTGTCCTTGTTCCTCTTTTAGAGGTTGATTCCAGCATCAGGCTTTCGAAGATGGAGAGGCCCTTAATTTCAATACTGGAAGCTATACCTGACAGAGAGGGAGTACGGATATGGAAGCAGAAAAATGGGGAAGACGTATTCGCGCTTTTCGAAAGTTAAAGGGATTTACGCAAGAAGGGTTTGCGAAAGAGCTGGGTGTATCGGTTTCGATATTAGGTGAAATTGAAAGAGGAAACCGCATGCCTGCACCGGCTTTAATTGAAAAGATCGCTCTGGCGCTTAAAGTAACACAGGAAGAATTGGCTCCCAGGCAGGAGCACGATTAATATATACGTTTGAATATTTTAAAAGGAGGTGCAATTCATGTTCAAAATTGGCGATATCAAGTTGAAAAACCGCGTTGTACTGGCTCCAATGGCCGGAGTGTGCAACTCTGCTTTCCGTCTGACTGTAAAAGAATTCGGTGCCGGTCTCGTATGTGCTGAGATGGTCAGCGACAAGGGCATTGTCTTCAAAAATGAAAGAACTATGAACATGCTTTATATTGATGAAAGAGAAAAGCCGCTAAGCCTGCAGATTTTCGGAGGCGAAAAAGAAACGCTTGTAGAAGCGGCGAAGTTTGTTGATAAAAATACAAATGCAGATATCATCGACATTAACATGGGATGTCCTGTTCCAAAAATCACAAAATGTGATGCAGGTGCCAAGTGGCTACTTGATCCGGATAAAATTTATGAAATGGTCTCAGTTGTGATAGATGCTGTAGAAAAGCCTGTCACCGTGAAAATGCGCATGGGCTGGGATGAAGATCATATCTACGCTGTTAAAAACGCCCAGGCTGTTGAACGCGCTGGCGGTAAGGCAGTTGCGCTTCATGGCCGTACGCGTGTCCAAATGTATGAAGGAAAAGCGAACTGGGATATCATCCGCGAAGTAAAGCAAAACATTAACATTCCGCTAATCGGAAATGGTGACGTGCAAACGCCTCAGGATGCAAAACGCATGCTGGACGAAACAGGATGTGACGGTATCATGATTGGACGTGCTGCACTAGGAAATCCATGGATGATTTACCGCACAGTCAAATATCTTGAGACTGGTGAATTGATAGGCGATCCATCTGTACGCGAGAAGATTGATGTGTGCATTCTTCACTTGGACCGCCTGATTTCATTAAAAGGCGAAAATATCGCAGTCCGCGAAATGAGAAAGCATGCTGCGTGGTACCTAAAAGGAGTCCGTGGCAATGCGAAAGTCCGAAATGCCATTAACGAGTGCGATACAAGAGAAGATCTTGTTACTCTGCTGAACGCTTTAGTTATCGATGCGGAAGAAAAAGAAAAAAGCCAGACACAGGCTGGATAAGCGGCATAAAGTTTGACAGGTTGTCATTCTTTGCCTATAATACTTTTGATAAAAGGAAACTGCCAGTAAATACTGGCAGTTTTTATTCTATTTAATATTTAGGATGTCTGATTTACTCACATTGTGTAAAATAATTGATATATACATTTTTGAAGGCCTTAGTGTTGAGTACATAAAAAGATTTACAAAATGGAGATGATTTCAGTGAGCCAGAGTCATGAAGAATTAAATGACCAGTTAAAAGTTAGACGCGAGAAAATGAACAGCTTGCGTAATCAGGGAATGGATCCTTTCGGAAAACGTTTCGAGCGTACTCACCAAAGCAAAGAATTAACTGAGCAGTACGGTGAGCTTGAAAAAGAAAAAATTGAGGAAAAGAATGTTTCTGTCACATTAGCAGGCCGTATTATGACCAAACGAGGAAAAGGAAAAGCCGGATTTGCTCATATACAAGATTTATCAGGACAAATACAAATCTACATCCGTAAAGATGCGGTAGGAGAAGAGAACTATGCAATCTTCGAATCAGCTGACCTGGGAGATATCATTGGGGTCAGCGGTACGCTATTTAAAACAAAGGTAGGCGAATTGTCTGTTAAAGCGGAGGGATTTGAACTTCTGACAAAATCCTTGCGTCCTCTACCTGATAAGTTCCACGGACTAAAAGACGTTGAGCAGCGTTACCGCCAGCGTTATCTGGATCTAATTATGAGCGACGAAAGCAAACAGACTTTCATCACAAGAAGCCGCATTATCCAATCCATGCGCCGCTACCTTGACGGCCATGGCTATCTGGAAGTTGAAACACCTATGATGCATTCCATTGCTGGAGGAGCATCTGCACGTCCATTTATCACTCATCATAACGCGCTTGATATGGAACTCTATATGCGTATTGCGATTGAGCTTCACTTGAAGCGCCTGATTGTCGGCGGCCTTGAAAAGGTATATGAAATTGGGCGGGTATTCCGAAATGAAGGCGTATCAACACGACACAACCCTGAATTCACTATGATTGAATTATACGAAGCTTATGCTGACTATAGAGATATCATGAGTCTGACTGAAAACCTTATAGCTCACATTGCCCAAGAAGTCCTTGGTACAACTACTGTTCAATACGGCGAGTACGAAGTGGATCTAAAGCCTGAATGGAAAAGGCTTCATATGGTAGATGCTATTAAGGAATACACAGGTGTAGACTTCTGGAAAGAAACAAGTAAAGAAGAAGCACAGCAGTTTGCGAAAGATCACGGCGTGGAAATTAAAGACAATATGGAATATGGCCATATTGTTAATGAATTCTTCGAACAGAAGGTTGAAGAGAAATTAATTCAGCCGACATTCATCTATGGACATCCTGTAGAGATTTCACCGCTTGCCAAGAAAAATGAAGAAGATCCACGCTTTACGGATCGGTTTGAATTATTCATTGTAGCCCGTGAGCATGCAAATGCCTTCACCGAACTGAACGATCCGATTGACCAGCGCGAACGATTTGAAGCACAGCTGAAAGAACGTGAAGAGGGTAATGATGAAGCTCATATGATGGATGATGATTTCATTGAAACTCTTGAATATGGCATGCCGCCAACTGGCGGACTGGGCATCGGAATCGACCGGCTTGTCATGCTTTTAACAAACTCTCCTTCTATTAGAGATGTTTTGTTATTTCCGTTAATGCGCCATCGTTAAAACTTTATTAAAGAGGCAGAGCACACACAATCCGTGCTCTGCCTTTTTTGCTTTTAAAAACAAGAACATATTTTAGGCACAAAAGCAGATTTGCATGATTGATCATTGTGTTTTAGGATATTGTTTGAACAGAATAATGAGAATATTTTTTCTTTATCTTTTGCGAATAAAAATAAGAAAAACATATTGCATGTTGTCCTGTATGGTGATATATTTATATTCGTTGCTGCGAGACAGCGACTTGCAAAAAAGATTTTTAAAAAAGTTATTGACTCAGGTGTTAAAACCTGATAAGATAATAAAGTCGCTTCTGAGCGGCAGATTGATCTTTGAAAACTGAACGAACAAAAACGTCAACGTTAATTCTTTAGTCTTTTTTGAAAAGACAAACCGAGCTTA
>NZ_BRVM01000023.1 GCF_026011715.1 Cytobacillus sp. NCCP-133
GGACATTATAATCGACTAATTCTGGACAGGCAATACCGTCAACTTTCGGAAATTTAAGGGTGTCAAAAACATCTAACCATTATTAAAACAAAATTATATATTAGTTATGTGTCCTTAATGTGTCACCTAAAATCAAAAAAAGAAGCCAAGTTGGGGCTTCTTCTTAAACAATCCTTCACAAACTCCAAACCAATGTTAACATAAATATCCAATTTATTTGAAATTCTTTTTCAATTATCTGGCCCTTTTCATGCAAAATAGGCGCAGATCCTTATTCCGGAAATGCGCCCTTTAATGGAACAACAAGGAGCTTCTATTAGCTGGTTTACTTATATAAGAAAAAAGCGACCCTCCGCTATGGAAGCATCGTACCCTGTAATTATTCCTCGGTTGGTTTTTCATTTTGATAAAATTTTTTTGGCTTTTCCAATTGTTCCTGATGGTCATTAATCAAACGGTTTCCAAAACTCGGGAGTGACTTCTCTTCTTTTCGTTCTCTCCTCTTTCTTAGCCATTCTCGAATCCGTCTACGCAAACTTGACAACTTCTTCATCGTTCTTCACCCCAATCACCTTCATCTTTCTCCTTTGGCAATCCTACGGGTTTCCATTATGTGTTTCATTTGTAGTGTATATTTTAATTTTAACAGGTTATAGGCAAGCCAAACAAATTCCTGTTTTCCTTTAGTTACAGCATTTACAGGAAAAAACTCTTTCTAGAAAAGCGTTCCTTCTTAGTTCCAGAAACGCGCCCTTTTCTGGAACAAGGTCACTACATTTTAAAAAATTATTACTGAAATTCATATCTATGCTTTACTTTATACGCAACCCAAAATAGAGACCAAATTTTTGATGAAATATACTGTTCTTACCTAAAATCTCAGATATGAAGCCTGTAGCGTACAAAAAATGGACGTTTCCTTGTTAAATTTTTAAGGTGCAAACTACTTTGTTGACGTGACCCCTGGATTCATTTTTGGTAAAGCACCATACCTAAGTAAAAACATATAATTATAAAGCAAATGGGGCATTATTTTATCCTCTTTGTTTTACCAAAAAAATCACAATACGGAGAAACCCTTGAATAAAGAATAAAACAAGGGTTTCTTTTATTAATATCAGAATTTATCTTGCCTCCTTTTTTTGTAATACCGAAGCAAAAGGCTCATTACCTAGGGTTATAGCCTAAATAAGGGAATCTTTAGGGAAAATACCTATACCTAGGACAATAGTGGAACGTAGTATAGGCTAAGGTCTTCACAAAGATGAAATTATAAAGGATTTGTTTTTTTGAAGAAGAACATGGAAATGTAATCATCAAAAAATATCCAAGAGGTGAAAGAAATGCATCATTATATTTGTCCATCTCCATGGCATATGAGTCATGTTCCGTGGCATATGAGCCATGAGCCATGGCACGTGTATACTGGTCCCTTTGTACCTTTTAGCCCACTATAAACAAAATCGGAACCTACAGTTCATTAAAGGAAGGATGAATAATCAATGTATTCCAATATGATTAATTACCAAATAGATCAAAGCTATCTATCACATGAACTAGAGAAAGGGTTATATGGTTAGGTAAACGTCTAGTCTTAGCATAATCACCTAACATAGGATAACGCAGGAATAAAAAAGGGAGGTATAGTTACAAGGTGAGTCATATGTATCTCAATTATATGCCTTTTTTTCCATCTCAGCATGTTCGACAGTTTCCTCAATACCCTCAATCGGAAATATGGGCAGAACAAGTGACAAAGCAGCCGTTATATCCTCATTTAAAGGATAAAGTATTAAGGAAAATTGCTCCTTTTGTGACTTATGGTCTGAATGAAGCGAAAGCAACTTCCTATGAGCATGCCTTACAAGAAGTTGCTGCAATGACCTATTTGATGGGGAAGGGGATGGATCCAAAAGCTGCTTATTTAACAGTGGAATCGTGGGAAGTAAATGAAAAGTTTTATTAAAAGAGATGTAAAATGTTACGATTAAGGGATTGATTTGGATTAATTGGGGTTCACCCCCACTAACAAGTGAGGATTTTAACAGAATTTCCATTTAATTCCATAACAAAAATCGGTCAAATGAGTTTGACCGATTTTTGTTGAAATAAATTAATTACTCCTCTATTTGACCTTTACTCTTTTTTCTTAACTCCGTCATATTTGATGGGTAAGCGTAAAATAATCCCCACCTATATTATAGATGGGGATCAAGTTATGATTTAGATAATTGATTAAAGAGCCTGCAATGGACCGGAAGCGTTTCTGACCATGGCAGTAATTTGTCCAGTGCATTCTGGTCTTTTGGATCCAGATTGGGAAGCTCCTCAAATAGATAGCGTAAATAATAATATGGATTTAAGTCATTTTCTTTCGCTGTCTCTACAATGCTATAAATGATTGCGCTCGAACGCGCTCCACGTGGAGTGTTGCTGAAAAGCCAATTCTTTCGTCCGATTACGAAGGGCTTAATCGACCGTTCGCTTCTATTATTATCGATCTCCAAACGCCCATCTTGCAAAAATACCTCAAGCTTTTCCCACTGGTTAAGACTGTATGTGACGGCCTCTCCGAGGGCACTCTTTGGTAGCACCTGGCCCTTTTGTTTTTTAAGCCATGTCAAAAAAGCATCCATGACTGGCTTGCTGAGTTCAAGGCGTTTTTCATGGCGTTCTTCAGCAGATAACTCCTTCAAATCACGCTCGATTCTATATAATTGATTACAGAATTGCAGACCTTCGGCCGCTTTGGTTCCAGAGGTCTGGCGCTTTGCAGGCGGTAGTGCCTTTAATGCCTCATCGAACTTTCTTCTGGCGTGGGCCCAACAGCCGACAAGGGTGACATCCGGTACCTTATGGTACCCTGCGTAACCGTCCACTTGTAAGAAGCCTTTGAACCCGGAGAGAAAATCCTTCGCATTTTTGCCGGCCCTTGTTTCCTTGTAATCGTAAAGGATGGCCGAAGGGCCTTCCTTCCCTGTGCGGTAAAGCCAGATATAGGATTTTGAAGTGGCTGGCCTGTCGGGTTCCCGTAAGACTTGGAGAGTGGTTTCGTCCGCATGCAATATATCTTGCTCCAACAGGATTTGATGCATACGATCATACATCAAGCTGAGCCACTGGTCCGCTCCATGGATCATCCAATTGGCAATGGTTTGCCGGGATAATCCCACCCCCATCCTTTTGAATTGCTTTTCTTGGCGATAAAGGGGAAGGCCGTCTACGTATTTTTGATTCATGATGTGAGCCATAAGGGAAGAGGAAACCAAGCTTCCCGGATGGACTGGCTTTGGCATTGGTGCAGTGACAATTGGCGTCTCAAGCTCTTTGCGCTCGCAATTACGGCAGCCGTAAACATGGCGGACATGCTTGACCACTTTCAATTCCGCAGGAATGAACTTCAGTTCCTGTCGGACTTCCGTGCTCATTTGATGCATAGTCCCGTTGCAGCACGAACAGACCTGCTCTTCCAGGGACAAACGGTATTCGACCGTTTCCACAGGCAGGTTTTCAAGCATCAATGCACGCTGTCCATGTTTCTTGCGCTTTCGCTGATAAGTGATGGACTCCAAAGCTGGTTCCGGGATTTCTGGATCGGCTTCATTTTCGGTTTCATTGAAAAGGTCCAGTTGATCGGGATTGGTTTTTTCGCTCGAAATGCCGAATCTTTTTTGCTGCTGGAGACGAAACTGTTCTTCAAACCATTTTAGTTTGTTTTCCAAATCGTTTTGGTTTTTCAGTTTCGCCTCTAACTCAGCGTTTTTGTTTTCAAGCACTTCCAAGCGTTTCAGAAGATCTTCAATTGTAGGGTCTTGAGTGGGGAAGTTCGTTGTCTTTTTCATAGGTTCATTATACGACAAAAACAGCCGAATTTCTTCTATTATTTTATATGATTGTTCGGGCACTTACGGCTTGATGTGCCTGTTTCTGTTCAAGGGATAACCCATCAAGCAGCCATCGCAATTGACGGGAATTGATCTTCAATGGTGTCGAACTATTTTCCGATGGCCACTGGAAAGTACCTCTTTCCAAACGGCGATAATACAGCCAGAACCCATTGTGGACCCAATGCAGGATTTTCAATTTGTCGCGCTGCCGGTTACAGAAAACGAAGAGACAGGGAGAGAAGGGATCAAGATCGAATTCCTCCCTTACGATAACGGCCAAGCCATCAATTGATTTTCTTAAATCTGTACTGCCTCGAGCGAGGTAAACGGAGTTTATGGCTGCCTCATTCAACATAAGGTTTTAAGCGTCCTTACAATATCGGCGAGGAACGATGGATTAAAACCTGGTTGAACTTCTATGGATGCCTGGCCGATTTTAATTTCCATTGATTCATTCGCAGGTGGTTCGGTCACAACGACAGGTGTAAATTTGGATTTGGTGCTGCGGTTTCGCTTTGGACCTTTTATTTTTTTCAACCAGTACTTTAACTGATTAACATTTACTTTATTAATTGCACACCATGTGGCTTGAGTATGGCCGCTTGATTCGTAATCCGCAATCCGCCGTTCCCATTCCATATGCAATTCTGTTTTTTTCATTTAGAAGCCTCCTCATTATTTATGAGAAGATTATCTCATGGCAATAACACTGAAACTAGGTGGGTGTAGTTTGACGCTTACGTAATAATGAAGCCAGGGGCAGGCCCTTTCTTTACTTTCATTCTCAGTTACATTGAAACTATTTGTTATTGGATTCTCTCTTATAATACTTATTAACTGAATGCTTCTTCAGTATAGTAGCGACAGCTTTTTCATAAGACTCCTGAAGCTCTTGTACGATTTCAGCTGTTGTCTGCACCTTCTTGACACTATGAACGCCTTGTCCGGCTGAGAGAATATCCTTCCAGGCTTTAGCTTCTGTTTCGTTCATTTTGGAAAAGTCAACTTCTTCTTTCTTTGTTAACTGATTCGGATCCAACCCGGCCGCTCGAATACTCGGAATAAGATAATTAGCATTTACCCCGCTAAAAGCATCCGTGTAAATGAGGTCTTCCATAAATGAATCAATTAGCATTTTCTGATAGTGCTCATTGGCGAAACTTTCTGCAGCCGCAATAAATCTCGTCCCCATATAGGCAAAGTCTGCACCAAGGGCTTCTGCGGCAAGGAGATCTTGCCCATTGGAGATGCTTCCTGCTAAAATCGTTATCCCATCAAAAAATTCTTTAACGGCACTTAAAAATGCGAACGGATTAAGTGTTCCCGCATGTCCTCCTTCACCATTGCAGACGAGTATGAGTCCATCGACTCCTTTCTGTGCTGCCTTTCTTGCATAAAACAGATTAATAACATCTGAAAATACCAGCCCATTGTATTCATGTACGATTTTAACGACAGGGCTTGGATCACCTAATGACGTAATTACAATGGGTGGTTGATATTTTTTAATTAACTCCAGATCCGCTTCGTACCTTTTATTAGAACGATGGGCGATAAAATGGACGGCCCATGGAGCAATCTTTTTATGCGGCTCAGCATCCTGTGCCTGCTGAAGCTCGTTTGTAATCTCAGCCATCCAGTTTTCTAAAATTTCAGCAGTTCGTGCATTCAATAATGGAAAAGATCCAATGACGCCATTTTTGCAGCCTTCAACGACCATTTTAGGACTTGATACTAAAAACATGGGGGCCATAATGACAGGTAAAGCAGTTTGTTCTACTATAGCTCGGCTTTGATTCACAACTTCACTCCTAGAATAGTAATCTATTGTTCGATACGCCTACGAGCATCAATCATCGAATAGGTTGACCAGAAATTTCAAAAAACGGTGCGAAAGATAACCCCGAAATACGAAGCTAGAGGGAATCAAGGAGGTTCTATAACCTTTGTAAAGCACTATACATACCTCTTTAAAACTCTCTAAAAGTTTTAATTTTCAAACTTCTCTATCCGCTATTTATCCATAAAGTTAGCCTTCCGCTTTTGGATAAAGGCTTCAACTCCTTCTTTTACATCCCTTGTCTGAAAGACATAGCCAAAATATTCAGCTTCTGTTACCAAACCTTTTTCCAGTGCTTGCTCATACCCATCATCAATCGCTTGCTTGGCATAAGAAAGTGCAGGCTTAGAAAATTTGTTAATTTTATTCGCCAGTTCCATCGCTTTCTCCAGGGATCTTCCTTTTGGAGCAATATGGTTCACAAGACCAATTTGACAGGCTTCCTCCGCCGTCAGAGGTTCACCGGTAAAGATGATTTCTTTTGCCCGTGCTTTCCCGACTAGCCGTGGAAGCCGCTGTGTGCCGCCCGCACCCGGAAATAATCCTAATTTTATTTCGGGAAGACCGATTTTAACCTGTTCCTCAGCAATCCGAATGTCACAGCTTAAGGCCAGTTCGCACCCTCCCCCTAGAGCTAAACCATTGATCGCAGCAATGGTCGGCTGCGGGAGCCTCTCAAGTTTATTAAGCGGCTCCTGAAGCCAAAGGGATTTTTGCTTGGCTTCCTCTGCCCCTTTTCCAATCCAATCAGGAAAGCTTTTAATATCCCCTCCAGCCATAAAGGCCTTTTCGCCTGCCCCCGTAAGAATAACAACCTTCACCTCGAGGTCCGTTCTAATTTCTTCCGCAGCAATGGACAATTGTTCAACAACACCTTTACTAAGGACATTCACTGGCGGATTATTAATGATAAGCGTTGCAATGCCATCCTGCTTTGACCATGAAACAGCTTGTACCGTCCCCAAATTCCTTTCCTCCCTATCCATGATTCACACCTCTATACTGGTTTCGCAGAACAAACTTTTGTACTTTACCGGATGGAGTTCGCGGTAATTCGTCCACAAAAATAACCTTCTTTGGTTTTTTGTAGCCTGCAAGATGTTTTTTGCAGTATTCAATTACTTCCTCTTCCGTAAGCTGCTTGCCCTCCTTTTTGACAATAACAGCGCATACCGCTTCAATAAATTTGGGGTCAGGAATGCCAATAATCGATACTTCCTTTATTGCATCATGCCGGAAAAGTACATCCTCAATTTCAGCGGCATAGATATTCTCACCGCCGCTTCGAATCATATCTTTTTTTCGGCCCGCAATGGTCAGGAATCCTTCCTCATCGAATTTTCCTAAATCACCGGTTTTGCACCAGCCATCCACAAATGTTGCCTTTGTTTCCCTTGGCTTTCCCCAGTAACCTGAGGATACGGCTGGACTTTTGATCGCGATCTCGCCCACTGTCCCTACAGGAAGAGGTTTTCCGGAGTCATCAATGATTTTAATTTCGGTCAGCGGTGATGGCTTACCAACTGTATGGCTTTTTTCAAAAACGTCCTCGTGGTCAAGCGAAGCCGCGATCGGTGTTCCTTCTGTCAGGCCGTATACTTGTACAAGCCTCACATGCGGAAATTTCTTTTTGAGCTGCTGGAGTCCCCATGGCATAATGGGGTCTCCTCCCGTATAGATAACATTTAAGTTTTCAAGCTTATACTGATCAATTTGAGATGAATTCAGCATTTCATAGATCATAAATGGAAATAGGAAGCAATCGGTGACCTTTTCGCTCTCAATAACAGATAGAATTCTCTCAATCTTAAATCCTTTGCTTTTGGTGATTAAAAGTGTGCCGCCCATCAGCATGATCGGCAATGCGATATCTTCCAATGCTGCCACATGATAGAGGGGCCCTGTTGTCATCCCCACTTCTTCACCAGTAAACTTCCATCTTAGCCCCTGCATGGACGAAAACCAGAAAGTCGTTTCATGTGTCCAAATCGCTCCTTTAGGTCTTCCTGTTGTAACGGATGTATACATCAGCATAACGGGATCTTTCATATGAATGCTGATTCCCTCAATCTCATCTGCAGAGCCGGTTTCTAATAGCTCCCATCCCTCCGACCAGCCGGGAATCTTCTCATCTTTATTGTGATTGCCGGTTTAACAACAGACAAAGTCGGCATCCCCGGTCATATAAATTATATTTAGAATAATCTAAATATTTATACAAGTCAGCCTATTTGCTTTATAATAAAAAAGAAGAATAGCATTTCCCAAGGAGGTGACACAATGACCCAACTTTCTTCCAAAACACTAGAATTCAGCCAAGCCCAGGAAGCAGTAGACCACTTTTTCGAAAAGGGCTGGACTGATGGTCTGCCGATTATCCCCCCGACCCCTGAAAGAGTCCAGGCAATGCTTGACTATGTGAAAGCGCAGCCGTCTGACATTGCAGGGACAATTCCGGAGAGAAACCGATTTATTACGGCTGAAAAAGTTGCGATTAATGCGGTAATGGCTGGCTGCATCCCTGCTTATATGCCTGTCGTCATGGCGGCAATGGAGGCTGTTCTGGATCCGGCATTTGGGGTTCACGGTCCAACAGCAAGTACAGGTGGCGCATCAATCCTTTTGATCGTCAACGGACCGATTATTCATCAAATCGGGCTCAATACCGGGAAAAATCTGATGGGTGGCGCCCATCGAGCGAATGCAACGATTGGACGTGCGATTGGCCTGATCATGAAGAATGCAGGCGGGTCTTCTCAATTTGACCAAACGACAATCGGACATCCGGGAAAAATCAGTTTTTGCATTGGGGAAGCGGATGTTCCTGAATGGGACCCTCTTCATGTAGAGAGAGGGTTTAATCGAAGTGATAGCACAGTGACTGCCTTTGCTTCCGAAGGTCCGCATCAAATTAACAACCACGTAGCCCATATACCAGAGGGAATTTTGATGTCTATTGCTGACATCATGACCAATCTGGCAACCTTCCATATGCAAAGAAGCACGCAATGTGCGCTGGTGCTTTGCCCTGAACATGTGGCCACTCTATTGGAGCATGGATGGGATAAAGCTAGAGTAAAAGATTTTCTGTTCGAACATGCCAGAAGGAAAAAATCGGAGTTTTATCAGTTTGGCTTGAGACTGGAACCTTTAGCTGAGGAAAAAGATGAATGGGCAACAGCCTTTCCTTCCCCTGACGATATTCTGCTGATTACCGGAGGAGGTCCTGCCGGACGATTCTCGTCTTTTATTCCAGGCTGGGGAAGCGTCAGTCAATCTGTTGCGGTTACGAAGCAGGTTCGTTTGTCAGGCTTTACATGAAGTGACTGCTAATACGGGTCAGTTTGACTCGTGGCAATTAGAAAACTGTGAAAGGAGGAGAAGAATTGATTTTGACAGATAAGGTTATTGTACTTGATCCAACAGAAGGCCCTGTGGAAACAGAAAACGTTTTGGCGCCCAGGCTATCGGATGTGAAAGGAAGGAAAGTTGCCTTTATCAACAACGGAAAAAGAAATTCGGATGTTTTCTTATCAGCATTGGCTGAAGAGTTTCGTGAAAACCATCATGCGGAAGTCGTCTGGTTCGATAAAAAGAACCCTTCCCTGCCGTTTCCGGATGCTATGCTTGATCAATTGAAGTCCTGCCATGCCGTTGTAGCAGGTGTCGGCGACTGAGGATCATGCAGCTCAAGCAGTGTGCTTGATGGAATCTATTTAGAAAAGCTCGGAATCCCTTCTGCAGCCGTCTGTACCGATAAGTTTATCGTACAGGGGACGACAGCTGCCCAGGTGCAGGGATTCAAGAATTATCATATCGTTGAAGTGTTTCACCCGATCGCTACCGCCCTTCCCGCTGCATTGAAGCAGGAAGCACAAAGAATCACCGGTGAAGTTCTGTCGGTTCTGACGAAAGAATGAGTACATACAAAAAGCCTTTCATCGCTTGATGAATAGGCTTTTTGTCTTCTCTTTACATAAGAAAGCTATTCCATGGTGCATCATAGCCATTTTCAGCTAGTATGTGACTTGCCGCTTCTTCTCAAAATCTCCAAGGGGGATTTCTGACATCACCAGTTTTTAACCTTACTCTTTTTTCAAAATCCTTAAAATGGATAATCTCAGAAAGAAATTTACAACCATCTGCTTTTTCAAACTCTGCTCTGGCTTCATCCTTATTGTCATACTCAAACATTTTGATTCTGTCCTGTAAAAGAAGGGTTAAAATCCACACATCAATTCCCTCCCTGGTTATGAAGATAAGCTCTGGATCTTTCATATTTAAAATCAAAAACGCTAAAGGGCAGCTGCTGAATGGGTGATCTTGCTGTATGTATGAAATTTTGAATGAGAGACGAGTGCCGGTGGCAGATTCATATTTTTATAGCTTCTTATGACAGATAAATCGCTAATGTGTAAACAGATTAAAAGCAATGCTAATCAGCCAGCCAAGCACAAGCGTAACAGAAACATATAAACCAACATAAAGTAAACCTCCATCACGATTCCTCCTAGCATCGTTTAGACTTGATCCCTTTTGGAACAATGGAAATTGTTTTCACCAGGTGGTTATCAATCTGGCTGCTAAATGCTAATCCAAATAACCAATTAGGCAATCAATTCATTCTGTTTTTTCCCGATCACTATCGAATGTTTTAATAATTGTCAGCTCCTTTCCTTCTAAAATAATGCCATAATAACAAGGGATCCTTAAAAAAATGTCGAACAATTAGACATTCACCTATTTGTAAATAGACTGTTAACTTCCTTTAATAAACACCAGCAAAAACTAATATTTGTCTTATAGAAGAAGTCCTTTAATGTACTATCCATGTGAGAATCTGATTCATAAATTAATAACATTTAAAATTCAAAACAGCCTTTCGGCGCAGATTCCTTTAGTCCCTTATAAAGCTTCCTCACAATACTTTTTTTTCTCTGTAAAAGGGGTTTTAAGGATATTAACTTTTGAATATTCTGTTAATATTAAAGGAATTTTCCCAATTCAGCCGCATTTTTAGGTACAATCATTACAAGGGACATCTTCTTTCACTTTTTAACAAAGCTTCATTGCAGGCTGCAAAAGGCATATTGGCATTAAGGTGCAATACACTTCGCAGAGACAGATGTTTCTTTACTACATTTAAAAATAGGAGGTCATTTATGTATCAAATCCAGGGAAAAGAAAAAATATTCATTTACACTGGTCCAGATGGATCAGGGAGAAAAACCATTGCTAAAATGGTGGCTACTGCGTTTGATATGCAAACCGTGCTTTCCTACACCACTCGTTCCCCCCGACATTATGAAAAAGATGGTGAAGACTATCATTTCATTGATGAACAAACCTTCAAGCAGATGCAAAAACAGCAAGAATTTCTCGAGAGTGTTGAAATTGATGGGTATTATTATGGAATTCGCGAAGAGGATATCGTCCAGGCATTCCAAAAGCATCCCCTCATCTATTTGACGCTGAATCCTGAAGGTGCCGAAAAGCTGAAAAAAATGTACGGCGAGCAGGTTATGAGCTTCTTTATTTTTGCGGATCGCGAAACGGTTATTGAGCGGCAAAAAGAACGCCAGGATCCTGAGGAAGACATCAAGCGGCACATGGCCCATTACGACGAAACAATGGGCTATAAAAAGAACTATAAACATGTATTGGAGAATTATGATGCTCCGCAGACTGCTTTTCAAATTAGTGAACTGATCGAAGCGTTTTTAGAACGAGATGTTATCGTTACGGATTACTAAATTAGTTGGCAGACAGCAAGAAAGGACGTGTGAATCTCACGCGTCCTTTTTCGTTCACTTATTATAGCCGCTTTCATCAAATGGCTACTGCTGTAATTGAACTCTTTCCTCGCCAGTCTCTTATTCTCTCTCCCTATTCATCCATCCATGAAACGCATAGATCAGCCCAATAAATAGGCAATAGCCCGCAAAGGTATTCATGTGATTCCATTCCTCTGCATGAACGAACAGTCCCATATTTTCTGCCGCTTTTTCCATAACAGCCATCAATAAACTCAAGCACAATACAAATAGGATCCTTAACCATATCCTACACCTTTGCAGGAAATTCAAAATAACAATCATCGTGATCGGCAGGGCAACCAGTGTAAATCCGATATGAATGGAAAAAATGGATGGCAAGGGGCGAATCGGGAAGTGGTAAAGCTGCTTTCCGACATAATAAAGATCTAGATAGGTTCCCAATAAGGAAGCGAGGAGCATGGCAGGTATGTATCTTTTAATGCCAAATCGTGATGGCTTTTTTTGCCAGAGCTGCGAGCTCGAGTCTTTCAAGTGTTTTACAGTATTCATCCTGAATCTCCCCATTAATGGTATCTTCTATTTCCATAAAATAATCCAGTACGTGAAAGTGTTCAAACCAGTCCCCTTTTTCCGCTACTGCATGACTTACATTTTCCCAGGCGTTTTCAAGGGCCGGACTATAGATTCTTCTGCCCCCTGGCCGGAGGTTGCAGGATTTTAATTGAAACTGATATTTTTCGCCCGGCACCCCTTCATGAACAGCATTAAAAATAGCTGGCCAATAATCCTTCCTTGATCCTGTATGAGGGTGGGTGTTCGCCCATTGTTCCGTGTTAGCAAGCACATCCTTGTTCCTGAATAAGACATGATACAGTCTCTTCCCTAATAGAATCCGCTCATGCAAAGACTCAAAATGATATAAAGTCAGCCCCTTTAAGTGAATTGCTCTCCCCTTTTTATATGGAAAAAGAATGTGATTGAGTGAAAGAAACTCCTGAAGCTTGAATTCAAGCTTGTGAAATACCCCGTTTTTATAATTGTGATTCTGAATCACCCTTTTTTCCAGGTAGCTTTGTTCATTTATAATCAGAGCGATGGTGAGAAAGAATGGCTGACGCTTTCTCCAGAAGCAATTCCAGATTGCTTCCATAAAGACGGAAATATTTAAGAACGGAAGCAGGAAAAATAACGGCCTGTTTTTTCTAAGGCTTTCACGGTAAATCAAAAATTGCGGATAGGCATCCTGAAAGATGAGCCAGTTTCCCCTTTCCAGAAAAGAAAAAAAGGATTGTTTCTCCTTGTCCGATAATAATCTGGACAGTAGCTCACCCTTGAGATCGGTCATGTTCCAGCCGCCATTCCGGGAAACCATATGCCCGAGAAATGCCCAGTGAATTTCTGGATGCTGCCGGTAGAAATCCAAATAAGCTTTTGTTCTTGTGACATTATTTTTATTCCATATTTCTGTTTCCCTTTTGATTTGATCGAGGATTTTCTTCTCTTCTGCTGATAGTGCTGCCGTTTTTTGGACACCTGTTCTTTTCTTTAATTCTTCCTTTATCATTTCAATGGGGGACTGCTCTTGTTTTGTCCGGAAAAAGATCTTCATCCCCTCCTCTATGAATTCTCCCTCCGTTAACTGAATATGAATCAATATAGGAAACTACCGGGAGAGGAATGTGAGTCATGTACAATACTACTCAAGGGATTAACCAGTTAATCCACAAGCTAAAAAAAGCCCAGTCTTCAGACGGTTCTTGGAAATATCCCTTTGATACAGGCATCTCGACAGATGCTTATATGATCATTTTATTAAGAACACTGGAAATACATGATGAAAAATTAATGAGGGGGCTGGTTTCCCGAATACGAAACAAACAGGAAGGAAATGGCGCCTGGAAACTTTTTTATGATGAAAGAGGTGGAAATGCGACTGCCACATTGGAGGCCTATTACGCACTCCTCTACTCCGGCTATGTTCAGAAGGAAGATCCAAGGATGATCGCAGCCAGGCGATTTATCCTTGAGAATGGCGGGATGGAAAATGTGAATATTTTTACGAAAATTATGCTCTCTTCCACCGGGCAGTACAAATGGCCAGCATCCTTTCCGATCCCGGTTGAAGTCATGCTTCTGCCCCTTTCTTTTCCCTTTAACTTCTATCAGTTTTCCGTATACGGACGAGTGAATCTTGCTCCTATCCTGATTCTGGCAGAAACTAAATTCAGCTTAAAAACGAAATATAGCCCGGACCTTTCAGAATTAAACCTAACAAGATCCGGAAACGATGATTGGGCCATTCACCCTGATTACCGCTCCTTATTATCAGCCATTAAAGACGGCATAGAAGACCTCTTGGGCCTGCCGGAACAGCTTCACTCCATGGCAATGGACCGGGCCAAAGAATATATGCTCGAGCGCATTGAACCGGATGGAACGTTTTATAGTTATTTCAGTTCAACCTTTTTAATGATCTTTGCCCTTTTATCATTGGGCTACGCTAAGGATGACCAGATCATAATAAAGGCCGTGAAGGGATTGAAATCGCTTCGGACGGATATCGGCAGTCTCCCGCATATGCAATATACAGATGCCAGTGTGTGGAACACTTCCCTCATTAATTCTACTCTCCAATTGGCCGGTGTTTCCCATAAAGACCCCTTTGTTCAAAAAGCAAACACCTACTTGCTGAAGCGGCAGCAGGATGAGTTTGGGGACTGGGTCATTCATAATCCGAATAGCTTGCCAGGCGGATGGGGATTTTCCGATGTCAATACAGTCAACCCTGATGTAGACGACACGACTGCATCGCTCCGATCGATTGCCAGAAGCGCAAAGGATACCCCAATCTATCAGGGTGCCTGGGATCGGGGCATAAGCTGGCTTTTATCCATGCAGAATGAGGATGGCGGCTGGCCTTCATTTGAAAGGAATACCCAGAATCCATGGCTCGATTTCCTGCCGATCGAAAAGGGTGAATATATTTTTGGCGATCCGACCTCTGCCGATTTGACAGGAAGGACCCTGGAGTTTTTGGGCAGCTATACAGATCTTCCAAAGGATCATTCATCTTTTCAAAAAGCTTTTAAATGGCTTTTAAAAAATCAGGAGCAGGACGGTTCGTGGTATGGCAGATGGGGAGTTTGCTATATATATGGAACATGGGCGTCGCTCACAGGTCTTATGGCTGCTGGATTATCTCCAGGTCACCCAGCCATCCGGAAGGGCGCTGACTTCTTGAAGAGGATTCAAAACCATGATGGCGGCTGGGGCGAATCCTGTCTGAGCGACAGTCAAAAAACATATGTACCCTTGAATGCAAGTACCCTAACGGACACGTCCTGGGCAGTTGATGCTTTACTTGCTGTTGAAGACAGGCCGACACCAGCCATTCAAAAAGGAATTCATTATTTGCTGAACTCGATTGATAAAGAGGATTGGACCACAGCCTATCCAAAAGGGCAAGCCATGGCAGAAAGCTTCTATATCCACTATCACAGTTACCGCTATATCTTTCCCCTTATGGCTTTGTCGCATTACCATCGAAAGTTTGAACAATGACACATTGCAATTGCCATTTCAATCTTTTTTGAGTTTCCAGGTAAAACACAAGGCGCCTTCTGCTTAAGGCATATAGCAAAAGGCGCCTTATAATAAAAGTTGCAGCTTCTAGTCGTTCCGTACGGCTGTGCGTCGATATTAACTTTACTTCCAACAGCAACAGGATCATCGCCTTGTCTAGCTAATTAAACTTCCCCTCAGCCATGGACGGGACCGATAAAAGCCAATCGGGATTTGGATGAGGCTCGTTTTCCCTTGTGATTCCAGTTTGTAAATTTCATCACACATTTTCGCATCATACCCGAGAAGTGGATGCCCTCCCATCCCGAGGGCAGTTGCCGCTATAAGCAAACGCTGCACAAGCATACCCGCTTCCATTTGCAGAATACGATAGCCTCTGAAGCCAAGTGCCGTTTTATAGAAATCTTTATCCCCTGCTACATGCAGACAGAGCGGGACTTGGAACAAATTCACATTGCCCATAGGCATTCCAGATTGTATTAAAAGCCGATGATCTCCAGGATTTAGCTCTCTCAGCGTATGAGCATCGCTGTCATAATAATAGGCGCCATCCGGAATGCCTTCAACATGGTTCAAACAGCCATAAAGTGTGACGAGTGACTGTCGATTGTCAGGTGCCGTGTCTATATCGTTCCGATACGGGAAGGAAGCGGCTGCCTCCTGCAGCAGAGCAGCCAATTGCTGCCCGCTAACCTTTCCTAAAGCGAAATCCATGTCCGGTGAAAACCGCTTTCTGCAGACTGACGCCAGATCAAAAGATAATCTTTTTACATAAGGAAGAGCAACCTCCTTTCCCTCACAATTCCTCACTGCAGGTATGATTTGCTGAAACGATCCTGTTGATTCCAGCATGGACGCTTCATTGATTTTGGTTACCATCGGAAATTCTTTCACTCTGAGCGAACCGGTGGAATAATGAGTCTGAATCGATTTCACTTCCTGGCACAATTCGGAGGCAGAGACGATCCCGTCTATATTGCTTCTGTTATTAAACCAATTTGTCGGTTCGACTGAGAGCGGGATAACGGCATATACGCTCTCCTCCTGTTCAGATAGCCCAAGGAGATGGTTGAGGGCACGATCAAGAAATTGGAAGTACACCCCCGCTGCAAAACCAAACCTCTTCGCCACCTCTAATAATTGTCCGATCACCACACCTGCATCCAACCCCTGCAGGCGATAAGCAAAGTTATGATATTTAAAGAAATTTTTCCAAAACATGGTCGACACAAACACAGCACCAAAACAAGATGACACATCACAGCGATTGCCAAGAGCCCGATCTATATATGAATCATAATTGCCTTCACGCAGCAGAACCAGGCGGTGATGCAGCACATCATAATGGTATATGCCCTCAGGTAAATCCTCCAATTTCAGATACATGTATATTTCGTTTGGATACAGCGCTCCGCCAGAAGGAACAGACCGCCGAAACGACTGTATAAGTGGATCATCTTGTTCATTGGAATCAAAGAGAGAAACTGACTGGCAAACTTGATGCAGGCCGAATACATACCAGAGAAAATGACCGATTCTCCTAAGGTCAGGCTTTGCCGGTGGATCCCATTCATCAAGCGAAAGGGGAACTTCCAGCGACAGGGGCACATCTGGCAAGCCGCGGTAAAGCTTATAAGCAAGCGGTGCATCTTCCCAATCCACTTCCCAGTCTGATGGGCTAACCTTTTCAATATCAAAATGCAAATTGTACAGAAATGTCTCTAGACTCATCTTTTACCTCCCAGTCAGAGCTTATGGAAATGGATGGGGATGTGGATTAAGCTGGTCAAGTGTAAGCGGTTCTTTGGCATACCCAAGTTTCGTTGGGACCTTTAGTACCCTCTCAAGCCCTGATACGCGTGTTAAGTGATGACCAAATGTCATGGGCAGCATCCCAGGAATCAGCACTTTGACACAATACAATCCGCTGCGCCTCACTTCCGGTGAGGTCTGATCCACCACAATGACATCAAGGTTCACTTCATGCAACGCTTGAAGAATGTCCTGCAGCTCATCTGTCAGGTCTGCATGTCTCCCCTCCCGCTTGAATTCCTCAGAAAACGTTCGGAGCGGCCGATTTTCATCCAGCAGAAACTTTAAGCGCTCCTCCGCTTCCGGCAAGCCGTAAAGCATCCCATGGTCATCCATTTTCCGGACGAGCGAAGAATCTTGCAGCATCCGCATAAATTCCTTCTTGTTCGCTTCAAATTTATTGTCTAGTGTCATCATCATCCCAGCTAATTCGTGAACCGCGCTTTTTACCGCCCGTACCGGATCCAGATGAGCCCCTGCCGCACAAATGATATTCAAGCCCTTTTGCTTCCTGTTTTTCGCCATTGCCCAAACACTTGGAATTCCGTGCTCCATTGTCGCGTTATACAAATACAGATCATATCCCGCTACCGTCCTTACTCGATCAATCATTAACTGCAAATCCTGGTCATTTGAGGAGTAAGGATCAAGACACGGAAGGCAAAACTTGCCGTACCAGGCCATCATGAACGAATCACGTTCCACCACTTCCAAAATACCGTAGAAAATGGCCTCCTCCAAGCTACCGCCCAGCGCGCATCCGTTGGACGTTTCATAGACATATCCATTTCCGCAGCCCAAGCTGTAATAAGCAAGCAGCTCAGGAACCAAAATCGGACGCTCCTGCAAAAAGGAATACCCCCACACCCAATTAATAGGGCTATCAGGATCAAACTTTTTAAATGGAAAACCCGGCCGTTCATACTGTTCATCCGCATGCACACCTACTGTAACAGGATTAAGAGCTCGATCTTTCAAGTTGTGGTAACTGTCATAGACTACCGTCCTTTTTCCACGTGGAGTTATACCGCACGACCGCTCAAGCCCCTCTAAAATCGCCGTCAATTCACTCACCTTATAGGAATGCGATCGGCCTGCAACGCCTTCGTCTCCTCTAAACAGCGGCAGGTTTACAACGACATCTGCAAATGGAGGTGTGAAATCATACATTTTGCCATTAAACAATCCAGTCCGTGGATCCAGATAATTATTAACGAGCGTTTTATTTAAATCCTCCAATGAACGGCAGCGGTAACTGTCTGCGCTTATTTTTGGGCTTGGCTGCATGGATATTCGGGCAGCTGCCTCTGAATCTTCAGGCAAGGAACTGCAGATCGGACACAATGAATCTGGTACAATCAGGTGACGAGAATTCTGAAGTGTTTTCAGGCTGATCAAAAACATTCGTCCCTCAAAGTCTTCCAAACTGCCCTCCAGCACCCTTTGCACCTCCGCCACGAGCAGGTAAGCCATCTGTAAAAGTCCCGTGCGCGATGCCCATGCGTCACGTATCAATCCCTCTTGCCCTTCGAGTCTCTGCTGCAATTCCCACATCTCTTCGCGGTCGCGCGCTGCAAAGAGTTTCCGCATGTCCGCACACTGTGAGCACCCCGCTGTCCCAGGGTGAACCAGCGGACCAACCACACCCTCTCCAAATGAAACAAAGCCCCGCAGCCAAGGAATTCCGGATGACCGTGACACCTCTTCTGCCTTTTTATGAACAGCAGGCATCCAGGTATCGTGCAGCACCAAAATCAATTGCGTGCCTTCCGGCAGTTCTGGCTCGAAATTTTTATGGCGAACGACATTCAATCTGGAGGGCAGTTCTTTGCATACGCTGTCCGCCAGCAGTCCTTCTCCAACAACTACCACGACAGCACTCACTGAGATTCCTCCTCTCGTATGAACACCCCGAACACCCCTGCCAGATGCTCTTTAAAAAATGGTTCTAGCAAAAATTCACAGACTAAAAGCTGCTTGCGATTCCGTTCCAGCACCTGTCTGGCAGCCAGCAAAACCTGGGATTGTGCAATCTCTTCACAAGGCGGAATGACAAAACTTAGCGGCTCCTTTTCTTCCACTAGCACAGATGATGCCTCCATTGCTGTTGCCTTATGTCTGCCGGTTTGGTTTTGCCCCTGTATGATCGACTGCTGCAGCGCTTTCCTCAGCGCTAATGTTAGATTAAATCCCGCACTGCCACACCAGCGATCGTTCGAACCGACCCAGACCACAGGGAAGCCCGACACTCCCTCACCCATGCAGATTTTCGGAGCTCCCTGCATCGTTGTCAATGCGTCCAAATAAAACCTGCAGCGTTCATCTTCTACTGCACTCAAGTGCACTCGTGCCACAGTATTCTGATCCCTTGCGCGCTTAGCCAGTTCCTCGTCCAACCACTGGTCCAGCCCGCGTAAAACCCCCTCTGCAAAGGTTTCCCCTGCTCCCACACCAAAAAATTCATTAGAATTTACATTTATTTCGCGTTGTGGAAGCAGAGCCGAAACGAGCTGGCCAGCCATCCGCGACACATACTCTTCTATCCCGGTCAGACCTGCTTCCCTGCGTGCCTCCTCATGCGTCAAATCTGTACATACAATGCTTGGCAGCAGCTCTGCCGGACCCTCAGACAACAGGTCGACTGCCTGAACCTCGCACTGTGCTAACGGAAGCTGCTTTAAGTCTCCCTCCTCCCATTTATGAAAAATCCCTGATTCTTTGGATGTCAATTGGCTGAAGAAAAGAAACAAACTGTTCGGGTCACTTCTGCTCGAACTCTGTTCGATCTTCAGATCAGCATCTTGAACCCATTCCGCTGCTGTTTTTCCGGTCACTATCGGATGAGGCCTAAACGAATGCCAATTTCCTTCCAGCGTCTCTAAATTAAGCAGGAAGAACTGATTGCGCTGGTCAGCACTACTCAAGCCTGTAACCTCTTTAAATAGTTCAAACACGATCAAATTAGCCAGCATGGCTCCTGCTGTTGAGGAGATGGTGTGCAATTGCTTGTCTTCGCAAAACGCAGATTGATGGATGCGGTGCCACGCAGACTCCCAGCACCCTTCTGATTCCGGATGAACCAGCGGACCTGCCAGACCAGCCTGTTTGTAAAATATAGCAGGAAGGAACACCTTCTTCTCCGCCCCGCAAACGGCATGTATAACCCGCAGTTCCTCCACATCGCCTGAATCTGACACATATAAAATGGAATCATACGGCTGAATCAATTCCTCCCAGGAATCATCTTCATCCTTCTGATGGGTTACCTCCTCTACTGAGACATCGGGATCTGTTTGACGTGCGTGTTCGATAATATCTTTCAGCCGCTGCCTATTTGTCGATTCCGGGTCCGTAATGAGCATATGGACCTTCTGCAATCCGGACTCAATCAGCGAAGAAACCAGCGAAACAAAAAAAGGGCCCGATCCTGCTGCCAGCACTTTTGCCTGCCGATAGGCCTGAAACCGGTATGCACCTGAATCGCCGAAACTTTCCAGGAATTCGATTTGAGAAGAGTACTTTTTAAGAACATGATCTTTTAATTGATGAGGATGGTCTTGGCTTACATCCCGAACAAAGCCATTTCGATACAGCACTTCTGCAATTTCAAACACCCGATTTCTATGTGGACCCGGCAAACCAGCTGTCAAATCCCCCAACGTATTTTCACCATTAAACATCGGAATTAACTTTTGAATCCACTGATCGATCATACTGCCTTCCATGCGGAAGGAGCTGACATTGTTCCGAAAATACACACCCTTGGTTGGATCAGGGAGAAAAAACGTGTCCCTTTTCACTTTTAACCGCATAGAAGGGGTCAAATTTTTCATATCGCTCCTCCTTACCCGTAAACGATTCCTATTTATGAAAATATCTTTCTCTATAATCCTATGTACCGGGATTTGTCTCATATGTCAAACGCTAAAACGAAAAACCCCTGCATGCAGATGCAGGGGCTCCTTTTTTGATGGTCAAGCCAGTTTTTAATAAACTGGCATTCTTGTTAGTGCTAGCGGCCGCCACAACGCCCGCCACAGCGTCCTCCGCAACGGCCTCCACAGCGAAAACAGTTAGAGCAGCGGAAACAATTAAAACAGTTAAAGCAGCTGAAGCAGAAAAAGAAGAAGCAGCTAAAGCCAAAACCACCGCACTGTCGAGACTGATCCATATAGTATTGGTTCTGATCCCAAGGAAGCGCTTCGTTCGCATGGAAATCCCCAACATTCAACATTTGAAGCTCATTTTGAAAATCATTCATGTACATACCTCCGGATTTATTAATAAGATGTGAAGTAACTTGAAAGGGGCAAACTAAAGAACATCCGAAATCAGCCGTCCTTATCTTCGAATACTCTCTTCATCAAAATATGTGATAGGCTAGGGGATTGTTACTGAGGTAAACACCCATATTTATCGGGCGTCCTTTAACCATGAAAGAATGAAATAAGGTGAATTGCATCAATAGTGCTGCAGAGTACTGACTGATGACGACTTTTATTCCATATATGGCTTGATTACCGATTACATGAGCGCTCCAGGACGACCTTTTCTTCTGGCTCTCTTCATTATCGGCTTCATTAAAGCTTCATGGCGACCTTCTTCCTCACGCTCCCTTCATTTCCGGCTTCATGAGCGTTTCATGGCGACCTTTTTCCTCGGACTCGCTTCATTTCCGGCTTCATGAGCGTTTCATGACGACCTTTTTCCTCGGACTCGCTTCATTTCCGGCTTCATGAGCGTTTCATGACGACCTTTTTCCTCACACTCCCTTCATTTCCGGCTTCATAGACCTTTCATGACGACCTTTTTTCCTCGCGCTCCCTTCATTTCCGGCTTCATGAGCCCTTCATGACGACCTTCAGTAATTTCTAACCATTTCATAAAAATGACGGATTCAGCTTACCTTTTCATCATTTTGAAAAATAAAATGAAGAATCGTTTCATGAACGCTTCTTTGAATGAAGGATGGCGATCTAATGCTTCTATAATTACAGTCAGGATTCAGGAATGGACAACCCTCCCTTGGCTATACTAAATCAGTAATGGCATTTTTTTTGGAGGGCAGAAAATTGGATCAAACATGGCTTTCTCTCTTACCATTTTTAATCGTTATAGCAATGTCCATTTGGCTTAAAAACATTCTGCCTGGTTTAGTGGCGGGCATTTTGGTTGGATCGATCATTGTTTCTTCTGACCTGCTGGCTGGTACAGAGCAATCCGTCTCATACATCGTTACCACCCTCTCTGATGAAACCAATATTAAAATCGTCGGGTTTTTATATTTATTCGGCGGGCTGGTCGGCATGATGAATATAGCCGGAGGCATTAAGGGTTTTTCAGAATGGGCTGGGACCAGGATCAAAACAGAACGCGGCCTCTTGGGCTTCATTTGGATAACCATCCCTTTCACCTTCATGATGCCGATGTTCCGGATCATGATGATTGGGCCTATAATAAAAACTCTGATTAAAAAAATGAACCTGTCCAAGCAAAAGGTGGGCATGACGCTCGATATCTCGACAGAGTCTGTGATTGTGCTTTTGCCGGTTGCGACTGCCTTTGTCGGATTCATGGTCTCTTTGGTTGAAGGCGGAATCAGCGGCCTTAACCTGAATATGTCCGCTTATGAAATTTTCCTCTTAAGCATCTTGTTTAACTTCTATGCAATCATTATGCTGCTGATCGGGGTTGTGCAGACATTTTGGTCACCTAAAAAGATCAACCAGCAAAACAAACAGGTACATCAGGATCTCGAAGAACAAGAACATGAGTTTCACCGCCAGGGGATTAAGAAAGAATTATCCCTTGTAAAAGCACAGCCATGGCATTTGATATTTCCGGTCACTTTGCTTCTGGCATTTTCACTATTTCTGTTATGGCAGGACGGCATAGATCAGGGAGCAGAGACCATTTTTGAAGCTTTTTCCATGGCGGATGCCACGTTTGTCATGCTCCTGGCTGTCTTTATCACTCTTGTATTAACGTTTGTTTTCTACATAATAAGAAGCGAGAAGATGAATGAAATCCTCTATCACTTTTATGATGGCGGCAATCAGATGATGGAAGCGATTAGCCTCCTCATTCTTATCTGGGCCCTAACAATGGCTGCCGAAGATCTTGGTTTCTCCAAGTTTATCGGGAGCTCTTTAGGAAGCTTTCTGCCCGCCAATCTGACGCCTGCCGCCATATTTGTACTGGGATCTGTCGTGGGGTATTTCATAGGAAGTTCATGGGGAACATGGGGTCTGTTTATGCCTTTGGGAATAACACTGGCTGTCTCAACCGAAGCGTCCATTCCTCTGACAGTTGGAGCTGTTTTTGCTAGCGGTGCATTTGGTGCGATAACCTCCCCGCTTGGTGATACCACCATCACAACCGCTTCCATTCTTGATATGGATCTTGTTGATTATGCCCGATATAAATTGAAGGTCTCGGCTATTGGGGCTGTGCTGGCAACTGCAATATTTATTGCGAGTGGCTACATCCTTTCATAATAGAAAAAAGAGTTCAGAATATCTAATAGATTTAATTGACTTGCTTTTTTGTTTAACATGAAGGAACACTCGCCACATAAGCGGCGAGTGTTCCTAATTTTAGCAGGGGAGTCTAGATAATTACCCTTGAGGTATATCTATCCTTTTACTTCATGGACCCAATGGGAACATCGAAGGAAAACAATAAAAATGTAATAATCACAAAAGAAAATGCCCATGCCAATAATGGACGATTTTGATGCAGTCGAAGCATGACAAAAATAACGATATAAAAAAAGAAAGTATAAAGCATATTCCAACCATTATGGTGTGAAAGACCACCCCATATATTTATTGAAGTAAACTCAAATACTGTAAAAAAGATCACCCATGTGAGAATATAGTATAATTGCTTTACTTTATTTTTATGTTCGGGAAAATTCCCAAGGTAAATTAATACTTTTACAGGGAAACTAATAAATTCAACTGCAAGAGAAATCAAAGTATGGTTCGGCAGTATGGCTTTATCAAATGAAGGATGAAATTGCCACATGGGATAATTATACAATAAATAACTATATATTAAGTCCCCTATAATAAAGAAAAGAATAGTGGAATAATATTTCTTCCAATTTCTCCAATCTCCCCATTTCCATCCTGCAAATAGGAACCCTAGTAATAAAATAACATGCACAGTCCCACTTCCCTTGAAAACAAAATATGTAATACTTCACCATAATTTATTTTATTTCTGCCTATTCGATCTTCCAAACCGTGTTTCTCATATTATTTACCTTTTCTCATTGAACTAAACTGTATATAACAGAGCTTTAGTTGAACAAAAATTTACTCTATATAGTCTATTAGCTTTACTGGAACTTGTTCAAAAATATATAGTTCAGGGTTTTTATAAGGCTTGTTTTTCAAAAACTCATCAAGAGTTCTCATACTTGCCCAATAAAGTTTCATTAAATCTTCTTTTGAGGGTAAGCCTTCAACAAAACGCCCTTTGCCACCATCAAATCTCTCTTCAATATAAGCAAATAAATCACTTGATTTTCTAGGTTAAAAACGAATACTTTATCACTAAACACAGGAAATCGATAGTATGGTTTTTCATAAGCTTCCAAATCTGCTTTAATAGCAAACTTAAAATCAATCCACTTTGATAAATTTGCCGGTCTGAAACGTTCTGTTAATTCTGGAAATAAATCATCGCTATCCGAATACCATTTGGTTGCTGTCTTATGATTTAAACCTTCCTTAAAGCATCTAAAAAAATCGTAGCCAACCGCAAACATTATTTCCAAGTGGAATATTATTCTGCTTAACCAAGTCGGTGTTTCAGTTACTTTTATCGGATAATCGAATAAATATATGAACCAAGAGTACACTACACATAAAACTAATGTGGGGTTTTAATGACATGAAACAGATTATTCTCTGGTCACTCTTGATATTGCCTTGGGCGTCCTTGTTCTTTTTGAAAATGGATACTGTACGCAGGTACATGCCGGTCGCTTTATTTATGACCGTTATTCATACCTTGGCATATCAAGCGGCTTACCATTACGGATGGTGGAAAGAGACAGGTTCCAGTCTGTTCGGGTGGGATAAAGTCGTCCCGGTTCCTTGGGTGTATGGGGCATATTTAGTTATAGTTATCTGGGTATTCAGCTTCACTTTCGGAAAATTTTGGATGTATTTGATTGTCAATATACTATTGGACGGGTTATTTATGTACATTGTTTACCCGGTATGGCAACAGATGGGGATTGTTTCGAGTGAATCGACTATGTCTACAATAGCTATTGTTGCTATGATGGTCGGTTTTGCGATCATCATCTATCTGTATCAATTGTGGCAGGACGAAGTGTTGAAACAGCCCAAAGCGAATAAATGACCAAGAACTGACTTTACGTCCCCTTCATTGGAGAAGGAAAGCGAAGTAAATGCAAACATGAGATTTCCGAGTCGAAGAATTGTCCACGTTGGCTTCACAATAGCGATAACCTTGCTCCACAGACTGTACGAAGCAGTAGGTTCCGCACATTCATCATTGGTTTGACCTGCGCCTTTCTAGTTGAAAAAAAACGGAATAAAGAGGATATCCAGTATTAGGTATCGGAAAAATCCTTTATCCAAAGACTTTAAGAAATTTTTTTACTACAACCAAAAAACAAATGTGCGCTTTGGACTTACTTTATAGCCACTTCAATTGATGAAAATATGATACAGGATGGTATTCTCTCCCATATCTTCTGGAAGAGGAATTCCGGGAAATCGGGACATTAAACAGCTTGTACCTGTTGCAGATGTGCAGATTTGTGATGACCCTTCAATAAATGACCTTTCATTAATCGAACAAAAAATTTTAAATGGCTACGTCATGCTGACGATTGAAACAGAACTTAAGCATTTATATCCGCCAAGGGTTACAGATATGAAAGATGTGATTATCAGGCTTCCATTTCAAATGCAATCCAAGAGTCGGCTCTTTTGCGAACTAAAATTCCTATCCGCTTTAGCAAGAAAAAAGCACAAGAGAAAAAGAATATTGATGAATAACTCGGGAGCGGGAACGCAGTTTTACAGCAGCCAGTTACCAATCATGAAACGGGGGTGAACCAGATACAGGAGCAGCCAATACCAGACAGATTGAAGATATCTCCATTTCTAGTGTTTTATTTAATTATGTCCATGCAAATTGGCATTGGGGTTCTTGGCTATCAGAGAGTCATCGCAAAGGATGCAGGCTATGATGCCTGAATTTCCATCCTGTTTGCCGGGGGATGCATACATGTCATCATTTGGATGATTTATAAAATTGCCGAAACGGTTGATGGTGATTTTGTGACAGCCCATAAGTACCTTACAGGCAATTTGATCGGCAAAGCAATCAGCTCCATTTTCATAGGCTACTTTTTTTGTACGTCTTAGCTATAGTACGAACATTTATCGAGGTCATTCAAGTGTGGATGTTTCCGGAGCTTAGCACTTTCTGGTTCTCCTTTGGATTCATGATGCTTTGTACTTATATCATTTTTGGAGGGCTCAGAACGGTAGTGGGTATAGCCTTTTTCGGCCTAATATTGCCGGCTTATCTTCTTCTGACATTTGGCTGGGCCATTAAATTCTCAAATTTCTATAATCTCCTCCCAATTTGGGATCATTCAGTTAAGGAACTTCTCATAGGTTCCTACAATATGTCGCTTACCTTCATCGGTTTTGAGATTATTCTGTTTTTTTACCCTTTTATAAAAGAACCAAAGAAATCCAAAAAGTGGGCTCACCTTGCTGTATTAACCACTACCTTGATATATACTATTTTAGCAGTCATTACGTTTGCCTATTATTCGGAAGATCAGCTTGCTATACAGGTCTGGCCCACTCTGACCATGTGGAAAATTGTTGAAATGCCTTTTGTGGAACGTTTCGAATATATAGGAATTGCAAACTGGAACTTAATTATGCTTCCGAATGTATGTATTGCCATTTGGATTTGTTCTAGACTTATCAAAAGAATCTTTAATATTAGACAAAAAATCGGAGTGTTTTTTGTTATCAGTGCTTTATTATTATTGATTAACTTTATTAATACGCGCCAAGAGATTAGTCTGCTTAATGACTATTTTGGGAAAATAGGGTTTGGCTTTACATTCATTTATATCCCCTTGCTCTTTGCCGCCATCATGATTGCCAAAAGGGTAAAAAAGAAGATGAAAAAGAAATCAAAAGGCTTATCTTAATGTGTACGGTTCTGCTGCTTGCCGGATGTGTGGAAAAGGAGATAATTGATGATACCAATATTGAAGTAGCCGTTGGAAATGTTTATAACATGAAAGCTAATGATTACAACAGTTAAATAAATTGACTAGCATCTACCTTAGTGGTATTTCTCCCCTTAACCTGCTTTAACGTCGCTACGATCAAAAAACTGACAATCACTAATAATAGCCATGAACTCACCTTTCCAAGATGAACGAGACTCCATGCTTCAGCTTGGTTTGGGTATTCCCATGCTCTAAAATACGTTGCGATATTTTCGGCTATCCAGATAAAAAATCCGATGAGCAGAAACGAAAGTGCGAGCGGCATACGGTAACGCGTCCCGCCTACTTCATATACAGCCCATGATTGCCAAAAGACAATGATAACAAGTCCGGAAAGCCACCAGCGGACATCCATCCAAAAATGGTGGGTGAAGAAATTCAAATAAATTGAAGCAGCAAGCGGTACAACCACCAAAAACGGCGGCCACTTGACCAGTTCCACTTTTAGCCTCCTCCACGCCTGGCAAAGATAACTTGCTACACTGGCGTACATGAATCCGCTATACAAAGGGACGCCAAAAACTTTGGAGTACCCCTCTTCTGGGTAAGCCCAGGAACCCATATGTACTTTAAATAGTTCGAGGGCAAGACCAATCACGTGGAACAATGTGATGACCTTTAGTTCATCCTTTGTTTCAAGCCCCAAGCGCACCATCATCCACTGCATGAGAAGACAAATGATCAGCAGCCAGTCATATCGAGGCAGAAAAGGAAGCGGCAAGAATTGGGTTAATGCCAAGGAAGCAAAAATAGCGACAGGAAACAAGCATGATAGGGCCTGCTCCCACCCAAAACGAACAAGCTGCTTGAGTGCTCTTATGGTTTGTCCCTCTGTCTTATGAATGGCTGTATTCATGTATAACTCTCCTTTTTTTAATATAGGAAAAGGAAATTTCTCTTTTTTTCAATGTCCAACCTGCTCTAGTTATCTTTGGTGCCGTCAACGCTGCGGTATTCTAAAATATCTCCCGGCTGACAGTCCAATGCTTTGCAGATCCCTTCTAAAGTTGAAAACCTTATGGCTTTTGCCTTTCCATTTTTCAATATCGAAAGGTTTGCCATTGTGATCCCAACTCTCTCTGAAAGCTCTGTCACGCTCATTTTCCTTTTAGCCATCATCACATCAATATTGATTATAATTGCCATTGTATTCACCTCAGACCGTTAAGTCATTTTCTGATTTAAAATCGATTGCTTCTTGTAAAAGTTTTTGAAGGACAGCCGCAAAGACTGCAATTACCATCGAAGCAAACGGAACAACCAATCCGACGAAGATTACACCTGGGGCATCGTCCATTTCTGCAAACAGATAGAACATCGGCAGGACCAATACATGCAGAATGCTGATCGAAATAGCACAGTATTTGATATTCTTTAAAGCCTTTACAGATAAATTGGAGAAAGCTTCATTTTTGTCAATATAGCGCAAGAGTTTGAAAGCCTGAAATAATGCAAAGTAAAACGGGATCGCCGATGCATAAAAAATGATGGAAACGAGATATTTTATAACAGCGAACTCCGGAAGCAATTCTGCTGAAACATTCCCTAACTCAGGCACCAAAAAGATGCACAATGCAAGAACCGGGATTCCAATCAGAATGACTGCTATCTTTAAAAAGAATGTTGTTCCTTTTTTCATAAAAAGCACCTCACTATTTAATTTCAATTTGAATTTACCATGGTTTTTATCGTTTTTCAATAAAAAAATACTGTTTTTAATTATATTTTTATTGAAATATGTATTTTAATCGTTTTAGACAAAAGAAAAAAGCATTCCTCATAATGAGAAATGCCTAAATTATCTAGTATTGATGCAAACTTGTTTCTGTCGAAACTGCTTTTTTAATCATTGCAGCATCCTTTTCTTGAGCATTAGGTACAAAGAATTCCGTCCCCCAATGACCAGAATGACACACAGGTACTTTATCGTGAATCAAATCCACCGTAAACCACTTGAAATTGTTGTTGTCATCCAAATATTGATTCAATAGATAACCTGTAAGAGCTGAGTTTATTTCCCCTTTAAATATGGTGATATCCTGCATTTCAATCTTATTTATATTAAGGCATTTGATCTCTTCAACAACCTTATTTTCTTCATTCCAACAATGAAATTCAATCGTGTCTGCTTTTGATAAAAAATAATTTATTAATGGCATCCAATAATCATATTGATCATTGATTGGTTTAGGAAAAGCTGAATTAATACTTGTATAAGCAGGTATATGAAAAACTAAATTTCTTCCCATAACATCCCTCATTCCTAACTACTTACTTTTTTATTATATTGTGCTGTTCCATTAAACTTCTACTTTATATCCACTTTAGATCAAAAACATCATCTTTACGAAATAAACAGTAAAGTTGAAGAGAACATGGAAGTAGTTTGACTCTTTGGGATATGCCCTCCACCACTAATCTATTTAATATTTTCTCCCCTTTTACTGTACCCGTTAACATTTTTGCAGGATTTCTTAATACACTTCTTTTAGAGGTGATAAAAAGTGCCAAGAGTACAATATACCGACAGAGACGTTGCATTAATGGCAAGGATGATGAGGCAGAAGCCGAAGGTGAAGGAAAACTCGGGATGCTGATGGTTGGAAATGTAATTGTCAATCGCCGAAAAGCGAATTGTCTCGATTTTGAAGGTTTAAGGACCATACCGCAAGTGATTTTTCAAGTACAAGGAGGAAATTATTCTTTTGAAGCTGTGCAGAAAGGGAATGTTTTTTATAACAGGGCAAGAAGTGTAGGAAAAAGATTGGCCAAACAAACCTTAGACTATTGGAGAGCATCCTTCCAAGTTTGCTCTATGGTATTTTAATCCATATGCTCCATGTCCGCCTACATGGTACGATCAGCCTTTTTCAGGACAATTTAAACTGCATTGTTATTATGAACCAAAGGCTAATACATGTGAAGGTGCTTATACGTGGTAACAGCGGCCCTCGCGCAATGCGAGGGTTTTTGAGCTTTAAGTCTTCTTCACTCAAAGTAATATTCGTTTAAAGAAGAGAAGGAATTGTATACAAAAACATGGGATGTAAATTTTATTCCCCCCTGCTTTAAGAGAGCAATCCGAAAAAAAGGAGAAGCAGCTACTCCTTTTCCAAGAATATCAGTTTCTCGGATCTACGTAATCCGGATAATCCGTTATGAGATTGAGAGGGGGGAAAGCCGGGTGAAACTGTAGCGCTTCGGGCTGATTTTTAAAGGAAAGCTCTGGATTCTGATGTAAATAACTGCGTATTGCGATCATCTCATCTTTTCGTTCTTCCAGCACATTCAGCAATTCATCCATCATCAAGAACATCTCCTAACTTGCCCTGTCATTCTGCTAAAATATTCATGCAAAGTTGTCCTTTACCTAATACTAAAAAAGAAGGAGAGCATTGTGCAGATCAATTGCTCTCCTTCTTCTTTATAACTCCATATGTAATACAAGACTGGGACTATAAAACTCACCACATTCAGGCGGCTTGTTCTTAATTGTCCTTGTGTGCGGGAATGATGGTCCTGACCATTTTGATGAATATCAAACCAGTCAGGCCAGCCCCTTTTATATCACAAATAATGAAGGCTGCAGCTACCAGGCCATGTTTGAAAAATATCTTTTAAAGCATGGCATCCAGCATTTTCAGACGATGGAGCTATGGAGTATAGAGGCTATCAAGAAGGTGGTCATGAGCGGCCCTGGATTTTGAGCATTACCTTATATCACGGTTAAAGAAAAAGCAGAGAGCGGCAAGTTAAAAATCTTAGCCCATTCAGAAGAATTCGAGCCCTTTTATTCTCACATGTCCATCGAGAAGAAAAAATGGATATCCCTAGCAATAGAGGCTTTTAGAGATCATGTTTTATAATTAGCAGGTGAAATGGAGAATGATAGCCCTGTTCAAAGACAAAGATAGACTTAGCTCCTTTACGCTGAAAACATAATAAACCCCAATGGCGGCTTTAAAGCCGCCACCATCTACAATGAAAAAAATTCATCTCCTTCCCCAAAAGAAGTCTAACCCACAAAACCACTGTCCATAATGATCGTACAATACAACCAGGCTGAATGCTTTTTTGGTGGGTCTTCCACGAAGATACCCTGTATAAGAAACTGGTTGTGACAGTATTGAAGAACCATTTACTGTACGAATAGTACGTATACAAAATTTTTGCATCATTTCTACTGTCACCTGTATTGTTAATTTATTTTTTGAGGTGATTCTCCTATGGAAGCGATGATTGAACGGTGTGCAGGCCTAGATGTACACCAAGAAACGGTGGTAGCTTGTGTATTATTTGGACGATTAGACAGAAAGCCAGAAAAAACAATTGAAACGTTTGAAACTACGACCACGGATTTATTGGCATTAAGTGATTGGTTATCTGAACGTGAGGTAACCGATGTGGTTATGGAAAGTACCGGGGTCTACTGGAAACCCGTATGGAATATCCTCGAAGACACTTTCCG
Source organism: Cytobacillus sp. NCCP-133 (assembly GCF_026011715.1). GTDB lineage: Bacteria > Bacillota > Bacilli > Bacillales > Cytobacillaceae > Cytobacillus. The sequence continues at coordinate 31,676 of NZ_BRVM01000023.1, forward strand.
ATTAGTTCTTGCAAATGCACGACACGTAAAAAATGTTCCAGGACGCAAAACCGATGTGAAAGATGCCGAATGGTTGGCGCAACTTTTACGATGCGGACTTATTGAGAGCACATTTGTCCCACCAGAGGATATTCGCGATTTACGCGATCTGACTCGCTATCGAAAAAAATTAATTCATCATCGTACCTCGGAGCGAAATCGCATTCACAAAATTCTTCAGGATGCCAACATCAAACTAACCTCGGTTCTATCAAATATTTTTGGTGTTTCAGGACGTAAGATTCTTGAGGCAATTATCAACGGTGAAAAAATTGAAACCAAACAGCTACACGAACTGGTGGATAAGTGAACAAAAGCAAGTATTGCAGAGATTGCAAGTGCCATCAATGGACGGATGCGCCGTCACCATCGTGATATGTTGAGTTACCACTGGGATCATATGAATTATCTAGAAAAAACAATTGAAGAGTTGGAAGAACAAATTGACAATCTTCTGTCTCCATATCGTAAACAGGTAGAATTGCTAGACACCATCCCAGGTGTAAACAAGAACGCAGCCGCCACATTTATCGCCGAGATGGGAGTTGATATGTCTGTAGTTAAATCCTCCAAACATCTTGCTTCATGGGCTGGCGTTTGTCCCGGAAACAACGAAAGCGCCGGTAAAAAAAACAAACAAAACCACACAAGGAAATAAAGCCTTGAAAACGATGGCTGTCGAATGCGTCCTGGCTACTTCAAGACAAAATAAGCGAATTTCGTCCCATAGGAAAAGGATTAGTAAACGTCAAGGAAAAATGAAAGGGCGCGTTGCTTCCGCCCATTTAATTTTAACAATCGCTTACAACATTTTAAAAACAGGTGAACCCTATCAAGAACTAGGACCAGATTACCTCGCAGAGGGCACTTGACTCCTGCGGGAGGAGTGGGACAAGTGAGACCCCACAGGCGCGCCCAGGAGGCTCTCCGCCCGCCCCGCGGAAAGCAAGTGACTACAGCGGAAATAAACGGGCAAAATTCTTAGCAAAAACAACAATCAATGAAAAAAGATTTTATTAAAAAAGTGCCAGCTCCCTATGAACTGGCACTTTTCGTTATTTTAGCGCGACGCTTTTGACGGCTGGCACACGTCACATTTGCGCTGGTGATTGTTTTTAAATTTCGTAAAGGTTTTTTCGATTTGGCTGCCGCATCACATTGAAATAGGAGCTTTTGTGAAAAACCGTGATATTCCGTTGTTAATAGCTTACTTTCCGAATTCTTCTCAACGAAATCTTTAATTTTACTGAATCTTTAATTTTACTGATTGTCCTTCGTTTATTCATACTCTTACACCTCCATCATTTTATTGATCAGCAGAGGCTTTTTTGGCATCCGCTCCATTATGAGCGGGATCGTAATGAAGGTCATCATTATGGCATGTTCTAGCAAACAATGAAACAAATCCTTTAAACATATATGTTTCCTTCCAAATAAGCAACTGCCTTACCGGATAATTTCACTTTATCGCCTATATCCTCACAATAAAGCTTTCCGCCCCGTTCTGATAATTGCAGTGCCGTAAATTCAGTCTTATTTAAAACCTTCTTCCAATAAGGAACCAATGTGCAATGGGCAGAGCCAGTAACAGGGTCTTGCAGGGTCGTACATTTCTCCGGCTGCCATTTTCTCTTTTTCCGTTTTCATTTCTATGACATGCTTTCAAGAAGAATGCTCAAGTCTAAACAGTGCACCTTGTCCCTCTTAACATCTGACATATTTCCGTTTAAACCCAATCCTCCCTTTATCAACTTCCTTTTGAATATTTTCTGATGCGCGCAGGAGACTGCTTTTTTTCTTGTCCCGCTTCATTTCTACCGGGCCTATCGCTTTTGCGGTCTCTATTGCTTTTTCATGGAGCGGCAAATAAGATACACCCACGGTATAAACAAAATTATTCATGGCGGATTTCGTGCGCTCCGGTGAATCGTGAATGGTATCTTTCACTTTATCAAGCATTTCGGCCAGCTTCTCTTCGGAAAATTCAGCGTCGGGCCGATTTCCAAGAAGCCAGCAGTAGCAGCTCCAGCCCCCTGACATCTTCAGCTCTTCCCCGCTTTCAATCCATTTATCTGCAACCTCTTGTGCGATATCAGTTTCAGACAATGTAACGGCCACAACATAATCGGACAGCATATAAAAATAGGCATCATCCATCCAGCGGTCAAAATCGGCCTCCGTCATCGCTTCAGGATCTGCTATGATGCCTGCAAAGTACATGGCATCGTAGTTCCCTGTAGCGTAAAGCTCCTCCGCCAAAGGCTGATTTCTTTTTATTTTTTTGGCGATTGGCTTCATGGCGCCTGTAGCCACGCCAAAAACCGGCTCATGTGCACCATTGGATATGTACATCTTTTTAGTCCGTTCCTTGCCGAGAGCTTCCAGCTCCTGCATAACCGTCTGTAAATCCATCGTTTACCCCTTCCTTCTGCTATAGAAATTGCACTCCAGATTTATATTAACCAATGCGCCTCAAGAACCCAAGTATTCGGTTTCCAGTTCAGTCTCCTTTACTTCCTTATCAAAATAAACCTTATAGGCTCTGGCGTCCCGACTTGAACTTACGATTCGGCTGACCTCTTCCTCTATATAATGGATCGCCACTCCATCATCTGCTGCTATACCCGGCTTTATTTTACCAGCAGCCAACAATTCATGATAGGCAGGCCTTCTTTCCGCTTCTCCATCGTAATGAGGGCAATTGCTTCCCTTCAAGAATCCCAGGCATGTCAAAGGCTCCAGTTTATCACCATAAGAATCCGTTACCCCCTCTTCAAACCAGCAAATGGAGCCTGCGCTAATGCCGGCTAATAAAATCCCTTGATTCCAAGCCTTTCGCAAAATGCTGTCTAGTCCCCATTCTTTCCATAAAGCCAATAAATTCTTCGTATTTCCGCCTCCAACATAAATGATGTCTTTATCCAGTATAAATCCCTCTATATCTCTTGTAGGCGGTTTAAATAGTGATAAATGGGAGGGATTGCACTTTTGTTTTTTAAAAAAGTCATAAAACCACTGAATGCAAACTTCTGAATCTCCTGTAGCCGTAGGAATATAACAGATTTTAGGATTTTTTTTACCTGACTGCCGCAGAATATATTCATCCAATAATGGATTCTCCGGCTCCATAGAAAACCATCCGCCTCCAGCCATCATGCCAACTGAAAAAGCAATTTCAATGGCAGTCAGTTCCCATACATCCCCACCAAAGGTACGGGTGACCTGCAAAGGCGTCAGAAAGGCAGCAGGCGCCATTAGTACGATGAATATGGCAAAGAACAAGAAAAACTTCTTCAGGAAAGGGTTACTATTCACATATTGCAGCCCTTGTTTAAAGTCGCTGAAGTAGCTCGTTGTCTGTTTTGCTGCTGCTTTTTTGTGCACAGCGATTTTTACAAACGTCAACAGTGTCACAATGGCAATCGCCGCTGTGATGACATCGATGAAGAAGATGATCTCAAGTGATGCAGCTGCCAGCAAAACCGCACTGACCATTGGCGAAACAAACATAATAACCGCTTGAATACTTCCGTTGGCTCCGTTTACCTTTGTGAGCTTATCCTTAGGGACAATCTGCGGCAGAATCGCTCCGACAGCTGGTGTCTGGATTCCTGTTCCGAGGGCTCGAATGGCAGCCATGGCAAACAGAAGCCATATCGATTCATTTCCATTATGAAGAGTATGGTTAGAATCAGCGTTAAAAATGCGATAAGACCATCTGCCAAAATAATCAGCATTTTCCGGTTGTATCGATCCGCCCAGACACCTGCAACCGGTAACAAAAAGAAGGTGGAATAAACCCGCAGATGATGAACAGTGTCATCATCAAACCTGATTCTGTCGTTAACGTTATATGCCACATAATGGCATATTGTACGAGGGACGATCCAAAAAGCGAAATCCTCTGACTGCTTAAAAAGAGAATAATATTCTTCAGCCAATTCTCCTGAAGATTATGATTGACTGTACTCATAATTTATCACTCATTTCTATATTAGTGAATTATCGCGTCTACGGGCAGGATAACTCCCGGTTCAAGACCAAAGAAATCATAGGAGAAAAAGTGGAAGTCAAACTGCTCCATCCAGCTGAGACTCCTAGAAGCTCTCTGGTCTAAACCAATCAGCGAGGAATAAAATCCCTGCTGATTGAAGTTTCACTTAATAAAACAAGCTTTGCCTATGTTCAATTGAATTCATTTTATTCTATTTCTAAAGACAGCAAAAAAGAGGCGACTTTCATCCCTCTTTAAAAATAACCGCTAAAGTTTGGGTTCCTTAAAAAGACAGACCAATCCCTTTGCTCTGAACATAGGCAGAGCTTTCAAACGTATACTATGGCCGAATTATATTCCCTCAAACTGAAGCCGTTAACATTTTTGCAGGATTTCTTAATACACTTCTTTTAGAGGTGATAAAAAGTGCCAAGAGTACAATATACCGACAGTGACGTTGCATTAATGGCAAGGATGATGAGGGCAGAAGCCGAAGGTGAAGGAAAACTCGGGATGCTGATGGTTGGAAATGTAATTGTCAATCGCCGAAAAGCGAATTGTCTCGATTTTGAAGGTTTAAGGACCATACCGCAAGTGATTTTTCAAGTACAAGGAGGAAATTATTCTTTTGAAGCTGTGCAGAAAGGGAATGTTTTTTATAACAGGGCAAGAAGTGTAGAAAAAAGATTGGCCAAACAAACCTTAGACTATTGGAGACAGCATCCTTCCAAGTTTGCTCTATGGTATTTTAATCCATATGCTCCATGTCCCCCTACATGGTACGATCAGCCTTTTTCAGGACAATTTAAACTGCATTGTTATTATGAACCAAAGGCTAATACATGTGAAGGTGCTTATACGTGGTAACAGCGGCCCTCGCGCAATGCGGGGGTTTTTGAGCTTTAAGTCTTCCTCACTCAAAGTAATATTCGTTTAAAGAAGAGAAGGAATTGTATACAAAAACATGGGATGTAATTTTATTCCCCCCTAATGTAGCCCATCTTGGTGCAACAGCCTATGCACCTGAAAATACGATTGCTGGTTAAATTAGGAGACCTGTTCGCCTTTCACCTGCATATGAACTCCTTTTCCCAGTTCTTACTTGCCGTTTTCTAACTTCCACTCCCCCCCAACACATTTCTATTGACAGTTCAAGACTCCCTTCTATACTGTAGAATTATAAAAACAAACACTTGCGAATGACTGCTGCGGGAGAGAACGTATCGTACGTCACCGAAGGGGCAAATCTTTAGGAAAGATGAATCTCTCAGGTAAAAAGACCACAGCGGGACGCTACTCTGGAGAGCGCATGATCCACCCACGGGGCAGGCCTTCTAAATCGGTAAACCTCTCAGGTACAAGGACAGAGATACTTGATTAGGGGGATTGTATGGTTTGGGATGTATTGAACGTGATTGGAACCATTGCATTTGCAATGAGCGGGGCAGTCGTTGCGCTGGAAGTAAAATACGATATTGTTGGCGCCTATGTTCTGGGATTAATTACAGCATTTGGCGGCGGAGCTATTCGAAACCTTTTTACTGGCATTCCAATCATAGAATTATGGCAGCAAACCACTCTTTTCATCGTTGCTCTTATCACCATCAGCATCGTCATCTTATTGCCAAGAAGCGCCGTTCAGCTTCTGACGAAATGGAGTATTTTTGACTCAATTGGCTTGTCAGCGTTTGCTGTTCAGGGGGCTATGTATGCACAATCCATTGACCTGCCCTTATTTGCTGTTATGTTTTCAGCTGCCATAACCGGTGCCGGCGGAGGAATGATCCGTGATGTTTTGGCTCAGCGAAAGCCCATTGTTTTACGAGATGAAGTATATCTTCTATGGGGTGTTTTTGCCGGGTTTATTATAGGCATGGATTGGTTATCAGATTCCTATCATTTCTATATTCTTTTTACGATTACTTTAATGCTGCGGGGAATATCGCATCGTTTCAGCTGGAGATTGCCTGCCAGATCTATTCAAAAACAATAGGAAAATTTAAAAGCGGGATCCGATATATAATTTCTCTAAACCAAAATAGCTCACTTCAGCGTGAGCTATTTTGGTTTCTATTTTCAGCTGAAAATTGATAATGACAAAGTATTTCACACCTTCAAACGGATTCGTTTTCATTCTTGTTCAAATAATTGCAAACAACATATCCCCTTAATTTTACACAAGCCTGGGACTCTATAACCCGCCACACTGGGGAGATTGGTTCTTATCTCCCTCAGCGAAATCGCAGCCTTCTTCAACTAACTCAAGTCCGTAGTTTGTATTGCTTATCTCATTTAACTCTTCGTTTTGGGTGTCCTCAGGTTTTTCTTTATAAATTCTCATGACTTTCCTCCAGAGTTTTTATTTAAAAGTTTTCTCTTTGAGGTATAAGATTATTCGTAAATCATTCTCTATCCATTTTTCCAATGGACATACAGCCGCGGGGTTTCCTTTATACTTTACGTCTGTGAAGGCGTCGATTTGATAGATTGGTATTCTCATATTCTCCAACTCCCACAAAATTCATTTAATAAGCAGCTATTATGTAAATAAAATATTTAAAAGTCAGTCTTATCTTTCTCTTAGGATAAGTTGCAGATGAGGCTTGAATATCCTTAACCCACGTTACAGTCGAACGAAAATTGACCTCGATGACAGCTCTCCCATCAACTTATATTACTTGGCTACAGTTCAAAATGCACCTGATCCCGTTCACACTATAGTTCATGATAAATCTGTTCTTTTCCTATTATTGAATAGTTTCACAAATATTAAGCATTCTAAACTGTGAACGGGAGGTGAAACAATTTGTCAAATCAAAACAGTAAGTCAGAGAAACAAAACACAAATTCATTAATAGGTAATGGTCAAGGTTCAGGATCAGAATATCACAGAGAACGTGCTGGTAAAGTTGAGGGATACGGTCAGCCGGATTCAGTTAATGGTGTAGAGAATAAAAACCGATAACAATGTATAATTCTGTTTAAGAGTGAATTAATCTTTAGTTCACTCTTTTTGCTTCATAGTTCTGTCCAATACGACTCGATTAAAGAAACCTGTCCCCTATAAATCTTTATTCCATCATGAAAATGGATGATGTATTTGCTTTGAAACGATTTACGGAGCGGGTTTGACTTTAATCCCAATGACATAATCAATCTCAACATCAGTTACATCTTTATCCCTCAAATATTATTCGTTTTTAAAACTCATTTCATAGGTTAATGTTTTTTCCTCTTCCTCAGCCTTAAGTCCATTTCATGAACCTCTGGCAGGGCTTAAACGCCTGCCATTAATACAAAAGCAGTGTGCACCTGTTTTGGATGCACACTGCTTTTTGAGTCGTTTAAATTCACCCATGTATCTCCTCAAAAGCCTGATAAAGGTTGGCTTTTATTTGTATCCCATTTAGCTTAATGCCAAGGGTTACAATTGTCTGCGCCACTTCTGGACGAATTCCAGTAATGATTGTTTTTACACCGACAAGGGAAAGGGCTTCGATTACCTTAAATAATTGATCTGCCACCATCGTATCGACAATCATGACACCTGACAAATCCAATATGAGATGTGACAGCTTGAGCCTCACAGAATGTTTTAATGTTTCTTCCATTAAGAGCTGTGCCCGGTCTGTATCAATGTTCCCGATTAGCGGCAGGATGCCCACCCCTTTAGAAAGTGGTACTACGGGAACTGATAATTCAAGGAACGCTTGCTTAGCATTTTCCAAAGTTACCTGATGATATTGGACATAGGATAAGCTGAAACAATATACCGCATGATCCAGCAGGGGATCTATCAGATAAATGACTCTAAATACCTCTGCTGCAGGCATATCATGCTCAGTCATGATTTCTTCTATTGCTTTCCAAATATATTTCCGATAGTAGCTTGCGTCCTTTAATGCTTCATCCAAAGAAATGCCAAGTTTAAAGAAATATTCGCCTGTCTCTTTGCCCCATTGATCTATTTTTGTATGATTCTTTTCTTTATTGTGATAATCGATTATCGCTTCACCGAACAAGCCAACAAAATCAGAGCGAATTTGGATAATCCGCTGTTCGATCATGGCAAACTGACTTCTCTCCAATACTGTCATCTGCACGCCGCGTATACGCTCTTCATGCAGCTTTTTTGCTATGCTATCTTTCTCTTTCAAAATCTTTTCCCCGATAAAACGCATCTGATTGCTCATTTTCTGCCCCCAAAATATCCAAATTTAACTAGATCATTCTCTCTCAAGCATATTTCTTTACCCGAATTTGAAGCTGTTAAACCTGGTTTCCTGATTTTTTAAAAATATTGGACAAGAAATAAGAAGGGGGTTCTCTTATAATCTTCATGGCCACCTTTCTCCTGGCTCGAATCCCTTTTCCGGCTTCATGAACCCTTCATGGCCATCTTTCTCCCGGCTCGAATCCCTTTTCCGGCTTCATGAACACCGCATGAAGACCTTGTTCCTTGCCCCACTCCGTCTTCCGGCTTCATGAACATTCCATCACGCCCATCTTCCCAACTCCGCTACCCTTTCCGTCTTCATAAATCCACCTAACAGAATCCTCAAACAAACTCCCACTCGAATTCCCTTCGCACTCTGCCCTGCCCATTTTCCCATGGACAATCACCTGCCTTATCATAAAGCGAATATATTGTAGGAGTCATAAGGGGGTGATCAGGATCAGCGTTCTTTACACAGCTAAATCCTCCGATCGGCACAAGCTCGAGGAATGGGAAAGAACGGCATTGGAAAACTTCGTGACAAAGATGGCTGATAAAGAGAAACCTTTCCCATGCATCCCGGCCACAATAGGGTTTGGCAAAAATCAGCTGCGGTATGGGTTTGCGGATGATCCAAGGGAAGAGTCCTCCGTGAAACAAGTGACCGCACTTCTGAAAGAATTCACCGAGCAATCCAGAAAGTTTGGACACTACACCTCCCTTATCGTCTTCTATAAAACACCCGAAGATTTGAAGGATTCTTTTATAGTAGAAAAATTTGAGCTGCTGTTCTGGCAGCAGTTAGCGAGTATAAGCGAAATCGATGAAATGGAGTGGCCGAAAGAGATTCCGAAAGACCCTTATAATCCGATTTGGGAATTCTGTTTTCATGGAGAAAAATTCTTCATGTATTGCGCGACCCCTGCCCACAAAAACCGGCAAAGCCGCCATTTTGATTGCATGATGCTTGCCATTACACCGAGATGGGTTTTGCAGGAATTCATGAAAAAGAAATCGATTGCCGCGAGAATGAAGGAACAGGTTCGAAAACGACTAGAAAAATATGACATAATTACAATTCACCCCGACCTGAACAGTTATGGAGCTGCAGATAATCTTGAATGGAAGCAGTATTTTTTAAGGGACGATAATACAAGGATTTCCAAATGCCCGTTTCAACGTTTTCTAAGGATGACAAAAAGGACCTAGAATACACGCTACTGCGAGTTTTCTAGGTCCACCTGCTATTTATGTAATATTTCGTTCATAGTGAAGAACAGAAGTTTATTGCGCTTCTCCTTAGGAATCGTCATAGCAGTATGGCATAGACTGAACCATCAATACCGGCAGTCCTGACAACTATATGTCTACCGTGTTCATTTTACCCTCGCCACCCCAAGTGCTAAGTTTTCCCATAAAATATGATCAATTTGTTTCCCTTCTTCATCCTTACATTCAATGATTAATATAACTTCAGCTTTTTTTCCCTTTAGAGTAGGCTTACTTTTTTTTATTTTGACCAGAATCAGATCAATCATAAAACCCAATAAAAACCCGCCGACAGCTCCAATCATGCCCCAATAGATAGGTCCCCAGTCCAGGATGAATCCTCTGCTGGCACCAACAACCGAAAAAATCACGGCAAGGAGCATTCCTTTATTGATCAGCGTTTCGCCATCCGATGAGTGAATCGTATCAAACATTTTCAAGTCTTCCTTGCGATTATCTAACGGGATGGCAAAAATATCCTGAATCCCTTGCTGCTCAAGCTTTCTTATGGCCTGTTCGAGATAGGGTGAATGGTCAAATGTAGCAAAAATCTGCATTTATTCCACCTTAATGCCTTTCTTTATTAAGAATGAATTGGACTGATAATACTTTCGTAAGTGACGTTTTTGCTCGGCATCATACAAATTATTATTTTCTACTGCATTCATGTAGGAATCAAAAATGGTAAAAAAATAGAACGATGGCAAATACAGGAGCCATTGCATATCCAATACACTTGACGATTTTTCAATCTCTCCAAGCAAGAGATAATGAAAGCCTTCTATGAAATGGGAAAAATGAATAAAGACAACCGTCATCACAAACGTGAAAAGTGCGGAAAATATCCGATGAATATATAATTGTCCAAGTCCTGGAATCGTCATAGACCATAAAAAAGCCGCCATCGGTTTTCTTTTATCGAGATAATTTACTTCAAACGGTTTAATCACCGTTCTCTCGATAGATGCTGAGTCTTTTTCGTTCAATAAATAAATTTGGTTCATATCAACGGTAGATCGATAACTGTCCCAAATCGCAAACAGGTAAACAGGTATGTACATGTGCATATACCTGACATCCAATACTTCCTTTGCTTTTTCAACTTCTCCAATAAATGAATAGACCATCGCTGAATTCAGCTTGATCATTTGGTTAATGAAAAGTTCCCATAACACTAAAGCAAAGCCCCTCAGATACTTGTTCAAAAGGAGATGTCCAAATCCCGGGAAAACAACTGACCACATTGCTATGACAAAAGGATTGCGCAAATGGATTTGCGTGGTGCCAAAAATGCTCAGGTGAGCAAGCTTTTTTACAGGTTTTTTCATTTTATATGTGTGGCCCATTCACCCACCCCATAATTGCAAATATCTATGCTGATATTTTCTATCAAAACCGTTTGTTTCATGCAGATACTTTTGGAAAAAGTTGTTTCCACCGTCTTCCTCCCGTAACTATAAGATTGATTCCCAATATTTAACACTCATATCTCGAAGATAACTTGATAAATAATATCAAGGAGGTGATTAGGTGGATAAGAATAATTTAAAACTCACATCTTCTGAAATAGGAACACTTTGGGGAGAATTTATAAATGGTACAATGACAGATATGGTTAATCGATATATGGTCTCCATTATTGAAGACGAGTCGATTAAAGCCATTTTTGAGGAAGCTATTAAGATATCTGAAAAGCAAAAGCAACAAATCGTAACCTTTATAGAGAAAGAAGGGTTTCCCGTTCCGATTGGATTTAATGAGTCCGACCTCTTCAAAACCAAGCAGAGATTATTCACAGATGTTTTTTGCTTGAATTATTTACATATCATGACGTTACATGGTTTGCTGGGACACACCACTTCATTTGCGGTTTCTGTTAGAAAAGACTTAAGGGATTTTTACGATTCCTGCGATAACGATGCAAAAAAGATGTATCATCAAACAATTGAGTTATTGCTCGAAAAAGGAAATTTTCAAAGAGACCCTTTATTTTATCCAGATAAAAAACCTAAATTAGTTACCAGCGAAGATTTTACAGATGGGTTTTTCGGAAAAGGCAGAACATTAACAGCGACAGAAATCATTAGTATATCTTTCAACCTCAAAAAAAGCATTATGTCCAAAACACTTTCAATCGCATTCAGTCAAGTCGCTCAATCCAAAGAAGTAAGGAAGTTTTTAACCGATTCCGGGGAAACAGCAGATGGACAAATAAAAAAGTTTTCTAAAATAATGCAAACAGACAATTTACCCGTACCGAAATCCTGGGAAACAGAAGTGACATCTTCAACGGATCCACCTTTTTCAGATAAGCTAATGTTGTATCATATTGGCTTCCTGTTCCAAGCTGCCCAAAACTATCATGGGACAGGATTAGCCTCAGCCATGCGCACAGACCTTATAACCGCTTATGAAGGAACTATTTTAAAAAACCTTATGGTTACAAAAAAGTGGTTTAACCTCATGGCACAAAACAAATGGTTAGAACAACCGCCACTTGCTCCTAATAGAAAAGAAATTGCAGAAGAAATTGAATAAAAAATGCAAACACTATCTTTTTTTTGGCCGATAAAGTTAGGTAATACGATGTTACCGCACTGCCTGCTTGTACCTTTACGCTAATTAACCAGAGCCGTGACAAAAGAAAGCGCAAGGCGCATTGCCCGCGAAGAAACGCAGACTAAGAGCGCAACGTCCTGTGGCAACGTCTGCATGACCCCCATCCTCCCAAAAGCTAAGTCAATGGAATATAAATTCCGATATTACAAAAAAGCCAGGAGGACCTGTCCCCTGGCTTTCGCATATACCTGAAAACTAATCATCCTGATTTTCTTTTTCTCCATTATCTTCTATTCTATCCGGTATCATAATCTGGATTTTATCTCCTTTGGACTTGGATGCATAGGACTTTATTAATTCTGCTACATCAATTCCTGTCATTTCTTTTAATGGTTCTTGCATATCCACCATTGTTTTCGTAATGCTCTTTCCAAAAGAAGGGATTCCTTGGCCGTTACCCGAATCAATAATTTTAATGGAGTCAATATTAGTAAGTGGCTGGGCAATCTTTTCGGCAAAGACCGGCAGCATTTCAATCAATTTCTCTGTGATAATTACATCGCCGTGTTTTTCCATTGCTTCCGCTAATAGCTTTCGAGCTTCCGCTTCGGCTTTACCGCGTTGGCGAATAACATCGGCTTCGGCAGAACCTTATTCCCTGCGTATCTTCGCTTTCGCTTCTCCATCAATTTCCGCTTTGCGAGCCTCAGCTTCCGCATTTCTGGTCGTTTCATAATAGGAAGCATCTGCTTTTGCTTTTCGAACCTTGCTTTCTTCTTCTTCAAGCTTAACCGCACGCTCTCGCTCAAGATATTGCAGCGTTAACTCTTCTTCTTTCACTTCTTTTGAAAGTTTTGCCTTTTCCAGTTCATAAGATTGTTCAGATTTCGCTCGAGCGCGTTCTGTTTCTTCCATGAACGCTGCATCTTTTAAATCCTTCTCTTTTTTCGACTCAGCAATGGCAATTTGACGCTTATATTCTTCTTTTTTGGCTTCTTGATCTGTTTTCGCTCGATGTATTCGGGTTTCTCTTTCATTGTCTGCTTCAGCAATTTCTGCCTGCTTGCGAACCTGTGCAATCCGCGGTCTTCCCAGATTCTCTAAGTACCCGTTCTCTTTATCTGCATCGCGGATATCTGTAAGTCCTAAAGCTGTAATTTTGAAACCCATTAAATCCAGTTGTTTCTGCGCGATTTCTGATACATCATGATTGAATTTCTCACGATCGTTATTAATTTCCTCAACCGTCATCTTCGAAAGGATTGCCCGCAAATTACTCCCGAGAACTTCGATAATTCATCTTCAATCTCTTTTTGCTTCTTTCCTAGAAATTGCTCGGCATAATTAGCAATTCCATTTAATGTATCAGCAACTTTGACCATTGCCACGGCATCCGCAACAATGGGCACCCCGCCATTTGTGTAAACTCTTGGGGTAGCAAGCTTCAATTGAAAAGACGTCAGATTTACCGGGGTAGATGTTTGGAAACGCCTTAAGAGGTAGCCTCCACCTCTGATGATTTTCATACTGCGTCCCTCAGAGTCTGTGAAAATATTGGACTCTTTTTCTGGATCGCCTAACCTGGGACCTGTAATAATTAGGGCTTCGTTTGACTTAGCTGTACGATATCGAAATTTCACCCAAAAGAAGTAGCCTATTCCCCCTATTACTGCAATGATGAAAATCGGAATTAAGATCATAACCCCACTTATAAACTCAAACATCCTATTCTTCCCCCTTACAAAGAATTTTCTAATGTACCTGCTTTAAGCAGGAAACTAAGCATTATAGCCTTGCTTCAATAGTGAATACGGTTTTCCAGATATAAAGTTTCAAAAAATTTAATTATCTGAAACCTTTTCAATACGTTGCAGTAGGAAGCTGATGTAGCGCGAAGTGACCGATATATGAAAAAAGTGACCGATAAACCTGGGATTTAACCGATATATTGGAAAAGTGACCGATAAAAATGAAATCTGACCGATAAACTGGTGAAAGTAACCGATATAGAAGGCCGATGAAAAGGTGAGGAAAAATGAGCCCCTCTTTTTCAGTTTTTATAGGACTTATTTTTAATATTTATCGAGATTGTACTGCAAATACTTCTCCGGATGAACTCATACATCCATAGGTAGGGTCTTTTATCTATTATCACGGCCGATTCATAACTTGGATCACAAAAAAAGACTGCCAGCAAGTCAGATCATAGATCCACTGATTCACTGTGCAGTCCTTTCATTTCTATATTTAATTAGTATGGATCCGCTTCGTGGCTTTTCTTCACAGCGTCTTTTGCAGCTTCGTTTGCCGAAAGTGTTCCTAGGCCACCTTGACCATACTTTGATTTACCTGCTTCACGTCCCGGCAATTGGTTATCCGCCTTTATCTCTTTCATTTCTTTCATCTTCACTTCAATGCCTTCCTTTACACGGCGCCCATATTCTTCATCAGCTTGTGTGAAGTGCTTAATCATGGCATCCTGAATACGTTTGTTGCATGCCGCAAGCGCTTCCGACAGATTTTTGATCAATTCATCGCGCTCCCAATCGTCAAAGCTGCGGTATGTGTGGCCTGCTTGACCATAGTTATTTGGACGGTCAATTGGTGCACTCATCACTGCCCCATTGTATGATGGCTGGTGCGGCGGGTGATTTTCACTGCTCGCTTCCTCAAATCCTCCCAGCATGGATGGCTCATAGTTAATATGAAGATTATCTCCAAATTCTTTAGGATCATGAACATCCATTTGTCCGCGATGCTGGTTCGTGCGGACAGGCGCTTTCGGTGCGTTCACTGGAAGTTTCAGATAGTTCGCCCCTATACGGTACCGCTGCGTATCGGAGTAAGAGAACGTTCGCCCCTGGAGCATCTTATCATCTGAGAAGTCCATTCCATCGACAAGAACCCCTGTACCGAAGGCGGCTTGTTCAATCTCCGCATGAAAATCGACTGGATTCCGATCAAGGACCATGCGGCCCACCGGCAGCCAGGGAAACTGATCCTCCGGCCAAAGTTTTGTATCATCCAGCGGATCAAAATCAAGCTCTGGATGATAATCATCCTCCATGATCTGGACAAAGAGCTCCCATTCTGGATAATCTCCATTCTCAATCGCTTCATATAAATCCTGTGTCGCATGCCCCACGTTCTTCGCTTGAATCTCGTTGGCCTCATCTTGTGTTAAGTTACGGATCCCTTGCTTCGGCTCCCAATGATATTTAACCAGGACAGCCTCGCCTTTTTCATTTACCCATTTATACGTGTTACACCAGAACCTTGCATATGTCGGTATGTAGCCGGAATTCCCCATGGTGAGAACAGGAACGTAATCATATGGGTTGCTTCAGGTGTGCGTGACACGAAGTCAAACATCCGCTCAGGATTTGGCACGTTAGAAGCAGGATCCGGTTTAAAAGCGTGAATCATATCAGGAAACTTCATCGCATCGCGGATAAAGAAAATTTTCAGGTTATTGCCTACCAAATCCCAGTTACCATCTTCCGTATACATTTTAATCGCGAAACCGCGTGGATCCCGTGCTGTTTCCGGCGAATCCTTACCTCCTGCGACAGTAGAGAAACGAACCATTAGCGGCGTTCTTTTTCCCGCTTCCGAAAATACTTTTGCTCGAGTATACTTTTCTACCGGTTCATCACCTGCTTTTCCATACGTTTCAAAATAACCGAAAGCACCGCTGCCTCGTGCGTGAACGACACGTTCTGGCACCTCTTCACGGTCAAAGTGGGAGATCTTTTCAATGAAATGATAATTCTCCAGTGTGGCTGGTCCACGATTGCCCACTGTACGGATATTTTGATTATCCCTTACAGGGTGTCCCTGGCGTGTTGTCAACGTTTCACGATTCACATCATCTTTGTTAGAAGCATTCTGATCTTTTTTCTCATCCAAAACGCAAAACCTCCTCAAAATACTCACCTTTATCTTTTCTTGTATTGGGAAAATTATGCAGGGATAAAGCCTCCTATTAAAATTTCAATTTATAGTCTCAATACATAGATCACTAAACATCGTTGCATGATTCAATACAAATCTCTAAATTCACGATGACTGCAAAGGCATTGAGTATGTAAGACCTAATAAATTTCCGTTTAGTGAACTACTCCCACCACATACCACCCCCTTGCTGGTTGCTTGAAGTGGGGGCTTCTTGGGTAATCGCCACTTTTGGTAGCTAACGAAATTGACCAAGCTACTTGAATTTTAGCTA
>NZ_BRVM01000024.1 GCF_026011715.1 Cytobacillus sp. NCCP-133
AAGGTCACACCCGTTCCCATACCGAACACGGAAGTTAAGCTTCTCAGCGCCGATGGTAGTTGGGGGCTGTCCCCTTGTGAGAGTAGGACGCTGCCGGGCTGTTTCATAATACCACTATTCCGCAGTAGCTCAGTGGTAGAGCATTCGGCTGTTAACCGAACGGTCGTAGGTTCGAATCCTACCTGCGGAGCCATAAATGGCCCCTTGGTCAAGCGGTTAAGACACCGCCCTTTCACGGCGGTAACACGGGTTCGAATCCCGTAGGGGTCACCATTCATTCGGAGGATTAGCTCAGCTGGGAGAGCATCTGCCTTACAAGCAGAGGGTCGGCGGTTCGATCCCGTCATCCTCCACCATCATTTTTGGACGAGCTGTCTGCTCTTTCATAAAGGATGAGCCATTAGCTCAGTCGGTAGAGGATTTTAAAATTTGCAGCATCGAAGGGATTCATCCACGAATAGCAAACTTTTAAAATCTGCGACAAAGAACGCAGGGCTTTGAAGCACCGCTGAAACAAGGTTTAGGAAGTTAATATCAAAGCATGAGCCATTAGCTCAGTCGGTAGAGCATCTGACTTTTAATCAGAGGGTCGAAGGTTCGAGTCCTTCATGGCTCACCATTTTTATTTCATATTGCGGGTGTGGCGGAATTGGCAGACGCACCAGACTTAGGATCTGGCGCCGCAAGGCGTGGGGGTTCGACTCCCTTCACCCGCACCATTTTAAGCGGAAGTAGTTCAGTGGTAGAACATCACCTTGCCAAGGTGGGGGTCGCGGGTTCGAATCCCGTCTTCCGCTCCATTATTTTGCGCTCGTAGCTCAATTGGATAGAGCGTTTGACTACGGATCAAAAGGTTAGGGGTTCGACTCCTCTCGGGCGCGCCATATGAACGGGGAGTAGCTCAGCTTGGTAGAGCACTTGGTTTGGGACCAAGGGGTCGCAGGTTCGAATCCTGTCTTCCCGACCAGCGACACTTATTATTAACATATGGGGCCTTAGCTCAGCTGGGAGAGCGCCTGCTTTGCACGCAGGAGGTCAGCGGTTCGATCCCGCTAGGCTCCACCATAAATATTTTATCATTTTGGCGGTGTAGCTCAGCTGGCTAGAGCGTACGGTTCATACCCGTGAGGTCGGGGGTTCGATCCCCTCCGCCGCTACCAAAGATATGATTCATTAATATTTCGGAGGAATACCCAAGTCCGGCTGAAGGGATCGGTCTTGAAAACCGACAGGCGGGTCAAACCGCGCAGGGGTTCGAATCCCCTTTCCTCCTCCATTGTTTTAATGCTATGATTGAGATTGGGACAGTCCTTATGCTAGATGTGAGCATAAAAAAATCACATAAATACTATTATCGCGGGGTGGAGCAGTCCGGTAGCTCGTCGGGCTCATAACCCGAAGGTCGCAGGTTCAAATCCTGCCCCCGCAATCTGGTCCGGTAGTTCAGTTGGTTAGAATGCCTGCCTGTCACGCAGGAGGTCGCGGGTTCGAGTCCCGTCCGGACCGCCATTTTTAATAAAAAGCTAATAATAATGTGGCTTAGTCGGCAGAGGACAGCTGCGAAGCTCTAACGTCATCGAATGGCATGTTTTTAAAATCTGCGACAAAGAACGCAGGACTTTGAATTATAGTGATTTAAATCTAGACGTAATAATTTTATATGGCTCAGTAGCTCAGTCGGTAGAGCAAAGGACTGAAAATCCTTGTGTCGGCGGTTCGATTCCGTCCTGAGCCACCATTTTTTCAAGTCTTCTCAGACATGGAGGGGTAGCGAAGTGGCTAAACGCGGCGGACTGTAAATCCGCTCCTTCGGGTTCGGCAGTTCGAATCTGCCCCCCTCCACCAGTTAAATAGGGGTATAGTTTAATGGTAAAACGAAGGTCTCCAAAACCTTTGATGTGGGTTCGATTCCTGCTACCCCTGCCAGTAGGATAGTGGCGGTTGTGGCGAAGTGGTTAACGCATCGGATTGTGGCTCCGACATTCGTGGGTTCGATTCCCATCAATCGCCCCATTATTCTTTTATAACAACTAATTATTGGGCTATAGCCAAGCGGTAAGGCACCGGACTTTGACTCCGTCACTCGCAGGTTCGATTCCTGCTAGCCCAGCCATTTTTAAGGCAGCATAGCCAAGTGGTAAGGCAGAGGTCTGCAAAACCTCCATCCCCGGTTCAAATCCGGGTGTTGCCTCCAGACAAAAAATCAATGCGGGTGTAGTTTAGTGGTAAAACCTCAGCCTTCCAAGCTGATGATGAGGGTTCGATTCCCTTCACCCGCTCCAACATAAAAAGCTAGGAGCCGAAGCTAGACGAAAATGGGCCTATAGCTCAGCTGGTTAGAGCGCACGCCTGATAAGCGTGAGGTCGGTGGTTCGAGTCCACTTAGGCCCACCATTATACATACCATTTAAACTAATCCTATACGGGTTAGTTTTTTTGTTTATAGTAAAGTAAATAGACTTTTAGAGGAGAATAGCAAAAATCCGTTCCAAGTCGATCTAACGAGTGGATGAAATCATTTTGCGGACGAGGCTAAAAGGCTTTTGCCTGCTTTAACGTACTTCCGAAAGAAGTCTCCCTCTTCAAGCGTGTGAAGGGCGAAGCCCAATGGTAAGGGAGAGATGAATTTCGGTTGGGCGATAGCCCAAAGGCTTTTTCTCTTGTCTTTTTGCTTAACATGGTATAGTCAGTATTATAAAGGATAAGGACTGATATAACATTGAAATTAGACAGCAATAATCATTCAGTGTTCTTGATGTATTACCACCTTGTGTTAGTTGTGAAGTATCGAAGGAAAGTAATAGATGATACTATTTCAGACTATGCCAAAGATCAATTTGTATCTTTGAGTGAGAAATATAATATTACATTAGGTCGAATGGAACCACGAGATTGACCATGTTCATATTTTGTTCAAAGCACACAACCCAACAGTGAATGATCGAAATTCATCAATGCCTATAAAAGTGCTAGTTCAAGACTAATCAAGAAGGATTTTCCTCATGTTCGCAAAAAGTTATGGAAAGAAATGTTTTGGTCAAGAAGTTTTTGTTTGTTGACCACTGGTGGCTCACCTATTGAAGCGGTGAAAAAATATATTGAAAATCAAGGGATGAAGTGAGGTGATTTGATATGGCTAAACAAAATAAGGCATACAAGTTCAGGTTGTGTCCAACAGATGAACAGGCTTCAGCTATCCGCAAAACCTTTGGGTGTGTTCGTTTTGTCTATAACAAAATGTTAGCAGAACGAAAAGAAACGTATGAAAGCCTAAAAGATGATAAAGAAGAATTGAAAAAGGGAAAACCTCCTACTCCTGCTAAATATAAGAAGGAATTTGAATGGCTAAAGGAAGTAGACTCTTTAGCGTTGGCGAACGCTCAACTAAACTTAGATAAGGCATATAAAGCCTTCTTCAAAGGGAATGCCAAGTTCCCAAAGTTCAAAAGGAAACGACACAAACAAAGCTACACAGCAAATGTCGTAAACGGTAATATTCAATTGTTGGATGGTCATATCAAATTACCTAAATTGAAAATGGTCAAAATCAAGCAACATCAAGAAATCCCTTCTGAATACAAAATCAAATCTTGTACACTATCAATGACTTCATCAGGAAAATACTATATTTCTATTCTTACAGAGTATGAGAAGGAGATTGAAATCAAAAAAATTGAAAAAGTAGTTGGGCTAGATTTTGCGATGGATGGGTTGTTTGTTGATAGCGAGGGTGAGAAAGCCAATTACCCCAAGTTTTATCGACAAATGCTTGCGAAATCAGCAAAAGAACAACGCAACCTTTCTCTTAAAAAGAAAGGTTCTTCAAATTGGAATAAACAACGTATTCGAGTAGCTAAAATTCAAGAAAAAAACTGCCAATCAAAGGAAAAACTTTCTTCATCATAAATCAAAGGAGTTAGTGTCTACCTTCGATGCTGTTGTGATTGAAGATTTAGACATGAAAGGAATGTCACAAGCACTTAATTTCGGTAAAAGCGTAGCTGATAATGGATGGGGAATGTTCACTTCTTTCTTACAGTACAAACTAAGTGAACGAGGGAAACAACTTATCAAAATAGATACCAAAACTTGTTCGAGTTGCGGAAATACCCAACCTATGCCTATGGAAATTAGGACATACGCTTGTTCAAGTGGGCTAAATATCGATAGAGATTATAATTCAGCACTCAATATCAAAAAAGAAGGCATTCGCTTATTAGCAAGTGCCTACTAAAAATATAAACTCTTGGAACAAGAGGGTTAGCTTGGTCAATTTCGTTAGCTACCAAAAGTGGCGATTACCCAAGAAGCCCCCACTTCAAGCAACCCGCAAGGGTAGGAAGTGGTGGGAGTAGTTCACAAAGCAATGTTTACCATGGTATAACGGTGCAGTCATTGCAGGAAACGAAGGAGATTAGAAGCAGTATGAATACTATAAAGGACTTGTTAAGATAAAACCTTCTTAACTTTTCTGGATATAGAAGAGAACACCCGGGGTAGACAGAATGCTGAGGCTTTGGAAATGGTTGAGGAGCAGCTGAGGAATCTGCGGGGTGTGAAGCTGCTGTCAGCTTATCATTATAAAAAAGAATTAAATGATCGATAATGAAGCTTGTCTCTAAGGGACAGGCTTTTTTCTTTTGGCTTTGGGTTATATTTCGTTCAGGTAAAACGGTCATTCTTTTTAAGTCCATCGAAACTGGGAAGTAAGAGTGAATGGAACTAATCGGCGAAGTTAGCGCCGATTGAGGCGCGAATTAGAAGGTGAATGGAACTAATTGAAGTTATAAGTGCAGTTTTGAAGCAAGAAAAAAGAAAGTGAACGGAACGGATCAGAGTCATTAGTGCCGTTGGTACAAGGAAAAAAGAGTGAGGGGATCTTATCAGAATCATTCGTTCCCTTAGAAGCTGGAAAGAGAAGATGAAGAGCACTAATGCTTATAAGATCAAAGCTCTGGAAATGTGAATGATTTGTGAACGGCTAATGCAAATACTTAACCGGAAAGGGTGCTCGAAGCCTTGGTATTCCTGAGTCATTTGAGGATCCGATGCTTGTACTAAATAAGAGTATGTGAGAAAAGTGTGATTCAGTTCACTTTTGTGAAAAGCGTTCTCAATTATATTTTAAGTAAGAAATGATTAAAGGAGATGATGAGGGTGGAAACGAGAAAAGTGAACCAGGGGGGCAAAGCTTCCAAGGAACTTGGCACTTTGAAAGGGACCATTTTTTCAGTAACTGTAGTGGGATTAGGAATTTTTGTTACGTACTTACTTGTTTATGGCCTTTATATGGCCAGATTATAGGGGGGATAAACAATGATGCATCGCTCAGAGAAGGTATGGCTATTCTTGAGTTTCGGAATGATTATCGGGTTCATGCTCATAACGGGCTATCAGACATTTGCCTTGGAAATGGGCCCGCCAAGCTATGGGGAAAGAATTGATCCTCAGAAGGTAGATGAAACAGCACCATTTGATAATCCGGGCATTAAGCAGATTGGCGAGGATGAATATGAAGTGGTCATGACACTTCAGGTATTCAGTTTTACACCAAGCAAGATTGAAGTTCCTGCTGGATCAACTGTTCATTTTATACTAACTTCTAAAGATGTTGTTCACGGGTTCCAGGTTGCAGAAACCAACTTGAATGCCATGGTGGTTCCCGGATATGTACAAAAGATTACTCAAAAATTTGATAATCCGGGCGAATATTTAGTTTTGTGCAATGAGTACTGCGGTGCCGGGCACCAAATGATGAGCACGACGATTACGGTTAAATAAAGGGGGGATAAACAGTGGAAACCATTATGAATAAGTCAGGGAAGACACAAGTTATTAGAGAAAAAGTAAATAAAGTCTTGGGCATCAGCCTGGAGGATGCGAGATTAACGAAATCATATTTATCTGTTGCGTTCTTGGCCATTTTGCTGGGCGGATTGCTTGGACTATTGCAAGGGCTGAACCGGGCTGGGCTGCTCGAGCTTCCGGTATGGCTGAACTACTATCAGGTATTGACGGCACACGGTCTTCTGCTGGTGGTTGTACTGTCAGCCTTCTTTACAATCGGTTACTTCTATGCCGGTTTATCCCATACATTGGGCGGACTGCTTCCAAAGGTCAGAAAGATGGCATGGATCGGCTTTTGGATGAAGATATTCGGGTTTGTATTAGCTGTTATTCCGATTTTAATGAATGAAGCATCTGTTATGTATACGTTCTACCCGCCAATGGCTGCTTCACCGATCTTCTATATCGGATTGGTGTTCATCGTTCTTGGAGTTTGGATGTGCGCATTCGGGGCCTTTATCAATGTGGCGAGCTGGAGAAAACGCAATCCAGGACAGCACATTCCCATTCTCTCTTTCTTTGCAACTGGTGTGTTTGTCCTGTTATTTTTCGGAAGCCTGCCAGTAGCAATTGAGGTGTTTACAATCATTCCTTGGGCTTTCGGCTGGGTTGAAACAATAAATGTTATGGTCGCACGTACGCTGTTCTGGGCATTCGGCCATACGCTCGTTAACATCTGGTATTTAACTGCAGTTTCTGCCTGGTATGTGATTGTGCCGAAAATTATTGGCGGACGAAGATGGAATGATCTTTTAACAAGAATTGTGGTTATTGCGCTAGTGATCATGAATATTACAGGGGGCTTCCATCATCAGATTATTGACCCTGGTATTTCTGAACCAGTGAAATACATGCACGTGTTTATGAGTTTAGCCATTGGCTTCCCGTCCTTGATGACTGCTTATGCGATGTTTGCTGTATTTGAACGCACAGCCCGAAGGAAGGGCGGAAAAGGCCTTGTGGGCTGGTATAAAAAGTTGCCGTGGGGCGATGTCCGCTTCCTTGCACCGTTTATCGCGATGGCGGCCTTTATCCCTGCCGGTGCGGGCGGGATTGTCCAAAGCACAAACCAGTTGAACCAAGTTGTTCATAACACCATGTGGATTGTCGGCCACTTCCACTTGACACTGGGAATGTCTGTTGTGATGACATTCTTCGGCATCAGTTACTGGCTCGTTCCTTATGTGTCAAAAAGAGTGCTGACTCCGCAGATTAATAAATTGGGTGTGATTCAAACAATTATTTGGACGATCGGCATGGTGATCATGTCTGGTGCAATGCACTGGGTCGGTTTACTTGGATCTCCAAGAAGAACTTCTTATTCCACTTATTTTGACAATGCAACGGCTCTAAGCTGGGATCCATATTTATTCTTCCTGGCAATCGGCGGAACGCTGTTAATGATCGGTGTGCTCATCCAAGTGTACGCAGTATTCTACCTCATGTTCTTTGCACCAAAAGGAAATACTGAGTTTCCGGTGGCTGAAGTGGAAGAGGATGCAGCGCCCACACCAAGATGGACAGAGCGCTGGGGCTTATGGATTGTGTGCATGATTGTTCTTGTCGGCATGGCGTATGTCATCCCATTAGTAGACTTCATTGTCAATGCACCTCCAGGTTCTCCTCCATATAAGACCTGGTAAGAATTAAGAGATAGCTCGGCTGCCTGGGCTGTCTCTTTCTTTTAAAAGGAAGTGATGAAACATGTTTCTGAAAAATTGAACGGCTTTATCGAGCCTGGTCGTCCTGCTGTTTGGGGTTGTCCTGTTTTATATCGGTACCGATGGCTTTCAGGCCTTTACAGCAGAAACAGCCCGGGTAAATCAGTTAAAGGATGAACAGCCGGAGTTTCCGGATGTAATACTTGAGGACCATAAAGGAAGATTCTACTCTTTTTCAGAGTTTGGAGGAAAGTATGTGTTTATTACCTTCCTGTATACATCCTGTGGAACAGTTTGCCCGGAGCTTGAGGTGAATATGTCTGAAGTGTATAAACGGATACCGGAAGAATACATGGGGAAAGATATTCAGTTCCTGAGCATCAGCTTTGATCCGGAGCGGGATGATCCTGAAACGTTGAACACATACCGGAAAGCATTTGGAAGTGACGGGGAAACATGGAGGATGGCAAGGATTCCTGATCAGCAGGAGCTTCAGTCACTGTTAGATCGATTCGGTGTAATCGTCATACCGGATGAGTACGGAAACTTTGCCCATAACTCCGCTTTTTATCTTGTGAACCCTGAGGGACGATTAATGGAAGTGATGGATTATACGCTGATTGAGGAAGCGGCTGTTCGGGTGAAGGAGATTTTGGAGAGCGGAGGGGATGAGAGGTGAAGCAATCAGGCTATGGTTTAATTCTGCTGCTTGTGATGCTGCTCCCTCCTGTCGCCAATTTGCTGGAATCGATCATGATTACCCATATGCATATGCAAATGCCGATACTGGTGATTGCAGGATTTTTAATGGCGAAGTTCTTTCAGCAGCACTATTTGCAGTTCTTTGCAAAATGGAATGAAAACGGAGTGCCGGGGATCTTGCTGTTTACGATTATTATGGCGTATTGGTCCTTGCCGAGGACCATGGATGAAGCATTGACGCTGACCAGTGTGGAAGCCTTTAAATTCGTTTCTCTGCCATTTTTGGCAGGGGTGCCTTTGCGGGACAGCTGGCCAAAGTTAAGTTCTTTTTGGAAACATGCTCTTATTATCTTTTTTACAATCTTATTCCTGGCACTGGGGTGGCTGTATATGTGGTCCCCTGTCCAGCTTTGCAACAATTATTTGGTTATCGAGCAGATTACGCTTGGATGGGGCTTTATCTCGACGGCATTTGCGATGGTTGTTTACTTGGTTTACAGCTATTTTATGGATTTTTCAAAATATGAATAAAGAATGCCTGCTGCCGTTTGGGCAGCAGGTATTTGATTGGCATGCGATGAACAAATACGGAGATTGGCAATTTAATTTTGGTAGTATTAGGATTCAAAACCATTCATATATATGAGAAGGGAGTAGAAATAAGGAGGGACTACATGGCCAATCCAATTGTTGCAAGATCACTGGATGAAATTAGATTTTGGTCAAGGATTATGAAAGAACATGCTTTATTTTTGAGTCTGGGGTTTACTTATGAACAGAAACAGCTGATTGCCGAAGCACAGCAGTTTATCGCTCTATTTGAAAGAATAGAGGAAAGGCTGGCAAGGTTTACTGTAAACTCGGAACTAGGCCAAGTTCAAGCTTTTAATAACGAGGTTTATCAAGCAGCAGCTGCTATTTGGAGCTATAAAAGAAAAGTATTGGGCCTGACATTAAGATGTGAAATCCGGTCAAATAATTTTCCTTTATTAATCGACCATATCAGCAGAGAAGCTGCCTATTTTGCTAATCGATTAAAAGAACTCAATTCAGGGGTACTCGCTCCAAAACCTGAAGCAATTATTGAAGAGAATGTTTTCTTCCTCAAAATCATGGCGGATCATGCTAAGTTTATCGGCCATCTTTTAGATCCTTCAGAAAGAAAGCTAGTTGAACAGGCCAGAGAGTTTAGCCATGATTTTGACCAATTGGTATTCCAGGCTGTTGATCTTGATTCGATGCAGCCGCAATCAGAAACAAAACCTATACTTAGGCAATTCTTAAATCAGAATAAGGTTTCCGTTGCTTCGTTAAGAGACTTTAAGAAAACAGCCAGAGAATTAATTGAGGCATGCCGCATCAAGAGCAATATTCACCCACTTCTGGCAGACCATACATTTAGGGAAGCTGAGAGGTTTTTGGAAATTATCGATTTGTTTGAAGCGAGTCTGAATAAGGCTTAACTTACTTTTAAGAAAAAAATTTAATCACGTGGATGAGTAAATGGCAAAGACAGGAAAAAAGATTTTGTAAGCGGGTATCTTCCACGTCATAATCAACGGGAAGGTATTAAGTTTTTGGTGAATATTGGAGGATGTTTTAAAAAAATCTTTTATTTGTTCCAATATTTATGTATACTGAAGATAAATTTTAATAGCAATAACTAGGGGTGCCCAATAGTTTGGGCTGAGAAAGAAACGCGTTTAAGTTTCTTGACTCTTTGGACCTGATCTGGATCATACCAGCGTGGGGAAGTTAGAAAGTGCAATTTGTATTTTGTGCTAAGACATCTGCGGTTAAAGCCGGTCCATTTACGTTTGGGCCGGCTTTTTTACATATCTGCACTTCCTTTGCTCTGGATCTCGTCCTGACATCTAATAAGGGAGAGATTTATCAATGAAAGAAAGTACATTAAATCATGATCGCATTTCCATTATGAAGAGTTTTACGGGAAGCAAGAAAGTATATGTGGAGGGATCGAGGCCCGATCTAAAGGTACCAATGCGTGAGATTGAGCTAAGCCCGACTTCCGGAACTTTTGGAGAGGACATCAACGAACCTGTTCGCGTATATGATACGAGCGGACCTTATACGGATCCTCACTATACACCGAATCTCACAAGAGGGCTGCCGGCATTGAGAAGCAAGTGGATTTTTGAACGGGAGGATGCCGAAGAGTATGAAGGCCGTAAAGTGAAGCCAGAGGATAATGGGTATCGCAATGAGGATGATCCGCGGGCCAATCATAAAGTTTTCCCTGGATTATCCCGCAAGCCTTTGAGAGCGAAAAAAGGCAGGAATGTGACTCAGCTTCACTATGCTAAACAAGGAATCATTACTTCAGAGATGGAGTTTATAGCGATTAGAGAGAATATGGATCCGGAATTTGTACGATCCGAAGTAGCCAGAGGCCGTGCAATCATTCCTTCTAACATTAATCACCCGGAAACAGAGCCAATGATCATCGGCCGGCATTTCCACGTTAAAATTAACGCGAACCTTGGAAATTCTGCTGTTTCTTCATCTATTGAAGAAGAGGTAGAAAAAATGACGTGGGCGACGCGCTGGGGAGCCGATACCATTATGGATCTTTCCACAGGAAAAAATATTCACACAACGCGTGAATGGATTATCAGAAACTCTGCAGTCCCGGTCGGCACGGTTCCAATTTATCAAGCTCTGGAAAAGGTAAATGGCATTGCCGAGGATCTAACGTGGGAAGTATACCGAGATACCCTGATTGAACAAGCGGAGCAAGGTGTTGACTATTTTACCATTCATGCGGGTGTCCTTTTGCGGTATGTGCCGCTCACTGCAAAAAGGATGACCGGAATTGTATCAAGGGGCGGATCGATTATGGCACAGTGGTGCTTGCATCATCATAAAGAAAACTTTTTATATACGCATTTTGAGGAAATCTGCGAAATTATGAAAACGTATGATGTGGCGTTTTCATTGGGGGATGGCCTGCGGCCTGGATCGATTGCAGATGCCAATGATGAGGCTCAATTTGCAGAGCTTGAGACGCTCGGAGAACTCACCAAAATTGCATGGGAACATGATGTACAGGTGATGGTAGAGGGACCGGGCCATGTTCCAATGCATCTCATTAAAGAAAATATGGATAAACAATTAGAAATCTGCAAGGAAGCCCCCTTCTACACACTTGGGCCGCTTACAACAGATATTGCTCCAGGTTATGACCATATTACATCTGCAATCGGGGCGGCCATGATCGGATGGTATGGCACTGCCATGCTTTGTTATGTAACCCCAAAAGAACATTTAGGATTGCCAAATCGGGACGATGTGCGCGAGGGAGTCATCACTTACAAAATAGCCGCGCATGCTGCGGACTTGGCAAAAGGCCACCCGGGAGCGCAAAAAAGGGATGATGCCCTGTCAAAGGCCCGGTTTGAATTCCGCTGGAAAGATCAATTCAACTTATCGCTGGATCCCGAGAAAGCTTTGGAATACCATGATGAGACTCTGCCGGCAGAAGGAGCCAAAACAGCTCACTTCTGTTCCATGTGCGGACCGAAATTCTGCAGCATGAGAATTTCTCAGGATATCCGCAATTATGCAAAAGAAAATAAACTCGGCACCGAGGAAGCGATTAAGAAAGGCATGGAAGACAAAGCTGAGGAATTCCAGCAAGCTGGAGGCCGTATTTATCAGTAATCTTTTTATAGTTTAATAGAAATTATGTCCGCTGGGGGTGCCTGCTTGAAGGCTGAGATGAGAGCAAAAGCTTTTAGACCCTTAGAACCTGATCTGGATTATTCCGGCGTAGGGAAGTGGAGTATCGGGATTTTATAACCCATACAGCCGCTTCCTATTTGGAGGCGGCTTTTCATTTTAAAAACAGGGGAGATCGCAATGAAAAAGCAGCTGCATGTTATATCGGATGGCAAGCTTTCTCTGGAAGCTTTTGCTGAGATTGCTGGTGAAGTGGAACCCTTTGTGGACAGGTTTCACTTACGGGAAAAACATCGTACCTCTAGAGAGCTATATGGGGGAGTAGAGCTGCTGATTGGAAAGGGAGTCCCTATTAAGAAATTGGTTATAAATGATCGGGCAGATGTTGCGTGGGCATTTAAAGCAGGTGTGCAGCTTGCCTATCACAGTCTGCCGGTACACGTTGCAAAAAAACATTTTCCTGATCTAATAATCGGCTGTTCTGTTCATTCTCCTGATGAAGCTAATAAGGCGGCCAAGCAAGGAGCGGATTATATCCTGTTTGGCCACATTTTTGAGACGGATTCTAAAAAGGGAGTATCGCCAAAAGGAATTAAAGAGCTGGAGGCTGTAAAAAAAAGCAGTGTGATCCCGTTAGTAGCAATTGGGGGCATGAAACCGGAGAACATTTCGGAGGTATTGGAGGCGGGAGCTGATGGCATTGCTGTGATGTCAGCGATTATGCAGGCACGGGATCCTGTCAGGGCAGCAAAGGAATTTTCAAAGAAAATAAACGGGGAGGGTCAGTAATGAGGAAAGTGTATGACACCGTTATTGTTGGGGGAGGCATTAATGGAAGCTCCATTGCTTTTCAGCTGGCTAAAAGAGGATTGAAAGCGGCCATTTTGGAACAGGGGAAAATAGCTGAAAAGGCTTCAGGAGCTGCAGCTGGAATATTAGGTGCGCAAACGGAGCTGACAGAAGATGGCCCGCTATTCCGGCTTGCTTGCAAAAGCCGCTCCATGTATCGAAGCCTGATTCCCGAGCTGGAGGAGCTATCACAAGTGCATATTGGCTATCGTAACAAAGGCATGTATAAAGTGGCCGCTGATAAGGATCAAGAGACGGAACTTAAGAGAATAATAGAAAGCCAGCGAAAAGCAGGCGAGCTGGCGGAGTGGCTTTCTGTTGAAGAGCTCACCAAACGTGAGCCAGCCATATCAGCTGAATTGCTTGGCGCCATGTATATCCCTCATGATGGCCAGGTCCAAGCATATGAATTATCCCTTGCCTTTGCAAAAGCTTCCAGGGCACTCGGCGCAGACATTTATGAGTATACAAATGTATCAGATTTTATTTTAAAGGATGGAAGAGTTCATGGGGTCAAAACGAGTCAGGGAGAATTTCTGGCTGAATCCGTTATTGTGGCTGCCGGGGCCTGGAGCAGGGAAGTTCTTGAAAAAACGGGCTTGTCATTGCCGCTGATCCCTGTCAAAGGCGAGTGTTTCTCGGTCAGCTTTGAGAAACTGCTTGTACAGGGAACGATCTTTTCTCATGGATGCTATATCGTTCCAAAGAAATCAGGGAGATTAGTAGTTGGAGCGACTGTTAATGTGAACTCATTTGATGAGAGGGTGACGCTTGGGGGAATCTCCTCGTTGATGGAAAGGGCGAAAAACCTGGTGCCGGACATCGAAAAAGCTGAATGGGAGGGGGCATGGACAGGGATTCGTCCGCAATCGGCTGATGGCAAGCCATTCCTAGGAGAACATCCTCTATATAGAGGGCTATATATTGCGGCTGGCCATTTCCGGAATGGGATCCTCCTTGCCCCGGCTACTGGAGAGCTTATGGCAGACATTGTCGAAGGAAGAACAGAGCAATCAAACCCATTTGGTCTGTCCCGCCTTAAACCTTTCATTCAAACCTAAAAAAGGGGTGCTTTTTATGAAAGTGGTCATTAATGGGGAAGGTGTCGAGCTTCCGGGCACAGTGAACCGGGTTTCCACCTTGCTCAAATACTTTGACTTGGAGCAAAAGGTTGTCATTGTTGAGTGGAACCAAACGATTTTAGATCAATCGATGCATGCTGAAACGGTTTTATCGGATGGAGATCGCATGGAAATTGTACACTTTGTGGGAGGCGGATAATATGTTGAAAATTGGACCGTATGAATTTAACTCAAGACTGCTGCTGGGTACAGGAAAATATCCTAACTTTGATAGTCAAAAAGAAGCGGTAGAAGCTTCTGGTACAGAGGTGCTTACGTTTGCTGTACGCCGCATGAACCTATTCGAAGCGAACCAGCCCAACTTTTTGGAAAAGCTGGATTTGAAAAAATATAAATTGCTGCCTAATACGGCCGGAGCAAGTACAGCCGATGAAGCAGTAAGGATTGCCAGGCTATCGAAAGCTTCAGGTCTTTGCGACATGATCAAGGTTGAGGTGATCGGCTGCAGCAAAACACTGCTTCCTGATCCGTTTGAAACACTGAAAGCGGCGGAAATCCTATTAAACGAAGGGTTTATTGTCTTGCCATATACTTCTGATGATGTAGTGCTTGCCAAAAGGCTGGAGGAGCTGGGCTGTCATGCTGTCATGCCATGTGCTTCGCCAATTGGTTCAGGGCAGGGGATCATTAATCCGGTTAATCTTGAATTTATTACTATGCAGGCTGATGTGCCAGTTATTGTGGACGCCGGGATTGGAAGTCCCGCAGATGCAGCATTGGCCATGGAGCTTGGGGCAGATGGTGTTTTATTAAATACAGCTGTTTCCTCTGCAAATGATCCTGTCAAGATGGCGAAAGCGATGAAGCTGGCCATTGAAGCAGGGAGGCTAGGCTATGAAGCAGGCCGGATGCCGAAAAAACGTTATGCATCAGCGAGCAGCCCGGCGGAAGGAATGATTTTTAGTTGAATGAGCGCTACTCCCGCCAAATCTTATTCCCTCCAATTGGCAAGGAAGGCCAGAAAAGGCTTGGAGAAAAGCATGTTTTATTAGCAGGGGTTGGTGCATTGGGGGCTGCAAATGCTGAAACCCTTGTGAGAGCAGGCATCGGCAAACTAACCATTGTGGATCGCGATTATGTAGAATGGAGCAATCTGCAGCGCCAGCAGCTTTATTGTGAAGAAGATGCTAGTCAGAGGAAGCCCAAGGCCATTGCTGCAGCTAACCGATTAAAAGACATCAACTCAGAGGTGCACATCATCCCCCGCATAATGGATGTAGGAGTACAGGAATTAGAAGAGCTGATTGAGGGCGTTGATTTAATGATTGACTCAACCGATAATTTTGATATTCGCTTTCTGATCAATGATATCTCTCAAAAGCACAAAATTCCATGGATATATGGAGGCTGCGCTGGAAGCTACGGATTGAGTTTTACGATTCTGCCTGGTGTGACACCTTGCTTGAATTGCTTGATGGATAAGTTGCCATTAGGAGGAATTACCTGTGATACGGCCGGTGTTATTCAGCCGGCTATCGTGGCGGTCTCATCTCACCAGACAGCAGAGGCATTAAAGATTTTGGCGGAGGATTTCGAATCATTGCGCGGAACGCTTGTCTCATTTGATATTTGGAAAAATCACTTTAGTTCGATAAATGTATCTGCTTTAAAAAACCCGGAATGCCCATCCTGTGGAAGTAATCAAACCTACCCATTCCTTGCTTATGAAAATCAGATAAAAACAGCGCTGTTATGCGGAAGAGACACAGTGCAAATCAGGCCTTCTGCCCTTCAGGATGTTGATTTCGCCTATTTGGAAAAAACTTTGATGGATCAAGAAATCAAAGTAGAGAGCAACCCTTATTTGCTTTCGTTTTTGATCGATCAGGCCAGATTGGTTGTTTTTAAAGATGGTCGAGTGATGGTTCATGGGGTAAAGGATGTTCTTCAGGCAAAAAACCTGTATCACCGCTATTTGGGTTAATTCAGCAGTGTACACAAACATGCGCCCTCGATTCTCTTACATGGGGGCGCATGTTTATTTGCGTCAGCGGCATTATAAAAGCACCTCGTCGAGCTTTCTTACCTGATCATAGGCGGCTGCGAGATGCTCTGGCACTAACAGCCGTCCATATTCCCACGCATTTCTTTCAATTGCAGCCATCAACTGTTCTTTTTCCTCGTCTTCTCCGTACAATAATGTCCTGATATCATATTTGTTTTTCTTAAAATCCAAATAATAGCCGATTTCATGATAAAGAAGCAATTTGACAATGTTTTCATCGGTTTCCTTAATTTTAAAATTAATTTTGGCTATGTATCCGTTAACCTCCAGGTAGTTAAACTTGATGGTATTAGTAGAAACATTAAAGTTCATGGGAGCTTTTAGTTTATTGTTAAATTCATCGTTTATATTCAAACGGTGCTCGGCTAAAGTGTTTTTGATTATTTTTTCAATATCCCAAATATAAAGCACTTGACTAATGCTCCTTTCTCATTGGTTCCTTGCCTTGATTATACAAGCATGCTGCTATGGGGGATAGGTTTTTGCTATTAAATAGGTATAAAGAGTTAGAAACTGGTAAAATATGAATCAGGCATATAGGTCCGGATCGATTAAGATGCCCATTCATGTGCCCGTCGTGTCTGCTCGGAAAAAAAGTAACAGAGCTAGGAGTATTTATCCCATCGGATAAATACATTGGTAAAAAAGAAAGCGCATAAAGCTGCAAAGGCAGAGATCAGCAAGTTTCTCATAGAATCTAATCCGTAAAGCTGGAAGCCGATAAGTATAGAGTAATTAGAACATAGCCGTATGTTATCTATTACAATAGCTATCTTTTGAAAAACAGGAAAGAAAACACCGAAAAGCATTAAAAAGTATAGATATTTTTTCATGAGATCTGTCCTTTCCATTTATTAATGAAAAGATATGATGCCTGTCCTGTTTTTATTAATAGAAAGTATGAAAGAGGGTGTCCAAAAGCTATACTTTTGGGACACCCTCCATTCAGTTTATATCCAGTTACAGCGGGAACGTCTGCGGCGGCGTCTGCGATCTTCTTCGGCTTCCACACAGCGGTCTACTGCACGGCAGAAATCATCTCTGTCAATTGTAATTCTTGCGTCAAACGTAAAGTCTCTTCTTCTGTTCCTGTCACTTACTCCTGCTACGTCATCATCCCTGCGTCTAAAGTTACACATATCATAACCTCCCTTCAAGAAGAATCAATGTATTATATGAGAAATGCAGACAAGCGTTTGAGCAAGTAACTAGAAATAATAAAAATAGACTTTTTTTTAGGATCAATGGAGCAAGAGAAGTACCTTTTAGTTAATTCTTTGAATCCGCCCATCGATCTTTGAGCTAAACGGCTGCTTCAGCTTTTGAATATGATCTACTAGCGCCTCGATGTCCATTGGCCCGGTTTCGCGGTTGGTCCCATTGCGGAAGACGGTGAAATTGTCCCCGCCTTCAGCCAGGTAGGTGTTTACAGCGATTGAATAGCTTTGGGCGGGATCGAGCTTTTTCCCATCCGCAGCGGTGATATCCATTACTTTTTTACCGCGGGGCCGGCTGTCATCCCATGTGTAAGCCAGATCAGAAATCTGCAGGATCCTCGTTGCATTCGGCTGCCATTGCTGATTCAGGACGTCGCGGATTTGCCGGCCGGTTAGATTCATTTTGACCAGTTGATTGTTAAAAGGAAGAACGGTGTAAAGGTTGCCCCATGTGACATTACCTGCATCAATGTCAGCCCGGATTCCGCCTGGATTGATGAAAGCGAAGTCAGTGTTCAAGGCAGCACGCTGGGAGCCGGCAATGAGATTGCCGAGTGCGGATTCACCGCTTTGATTCCGTTCGGCCTTAATCTGGTTCGCAGCAATACCTACTTCCCTGTTTACAATCGATTCAACCTTTTTCTCATATTTTTCAATCATCCGGGTAATATCGGTGGCCGGTTGGATATTCTCTTGATAAACGGTCACAATTTCCGCCTGCTTGCTGACGATATCCTTTGTGTTCCGGTCGATTTCAATATCCACATCTGAAAAGGCTGTTCCATATGAATAGGATTGGATGAGCAGTTTTCCATCTGCCATGCTATTTAAGTATGCATGATTATGGCCGCCGAAAAGAATGTCCACTTCATCGTCGACATTTTTTGCTAAATCGATTAGAAGGCCAGTGGGCTGTTCCCCGCCGGCTTTTGACTTTCCGGGAATATGGGCAAGCACGACAATTGCTCTGACTCCTTTTTTCTTGAGCATGCCTGCATATTTGTTAATGGCTTCTGCTTCATCTGTAAACGTTAACCCCTTAACCCCGCTTGGCGCCACAAGATTGGGTGTTTCTTTCATGACGACTCCAATAAAGCCGATCGGCATCCCGCTTCTTTTTAAAATTTTAAAGGGAGGAAGGAGAGGCTTGCCTGTATGATTGCTGATCACATTTGCCGCAATCCATGGGAATTGTGATCCGGTAAAACCCCCGGTTGCGGTAGGTTTGACACCGTACAGAAGCCGAATCAGTTCAGCAGCTCCTTCATCCAATTCATGATTGCCGACTGTTCCAATATCAAATCCCATCAGATTGAGAAAATGGATAGTGGGTTCATCTTTCAAAAGTGCCGATAGCGGAGGACTGGCTCCGATCATATCGCCGGTGTGAAGCAAAATCGTATTTTCACTTTCAGCGGCACGCTGGCGCAGGTAAGCAGCCAGATAGTCAGCGCGGCCTGCGGGCTGGCCATTGACCTGCCGGGTTACGTTCAGCTGGCCATGGAGGTCGTTTATGCCCAGGAGCTTGATTTGAGGATTTAAGGACTCTGAACGTTCGTCCATATGACCGTGGTAATCTTCTGAAAGGCCCTGCTTGTTCCAGCTGTCCTTTTCTGCCATAGGTACACTGCAAAGCGGTATGCTCAATAAGCTAAGTAAAACAATGGAAATAAGTGCTTTCATAGTAGTCCTCCAGTGGTTTATGCAGAATAGTATTTGTTAAGATACGGTATTTAATCAGTGTGTTTTCAAATGCAGCAAGTGATTAGCACCCATACCGTGATGACAAAAGTGTAAATTATTATTAGAATATTAATAGATTTAAAAATTTTGTGTTCAAACCGGGGTGCTTATGAAAACCAAAAAACTTCCGATGTCGCTGCAAACAAAGATTATTGGTTCGAATATCTTAAATACCGTTTTTATTATTTTCATTTTTTTCGCTATTTCATTAGTGATTGAATATAAACATGTGGAAAAGCAAATGGGCAAGCAGGCTCTTCAGCTGGCAATTGCTGTTTCTTCGATGCCCTCCGTTGTTTCGTCCTTTGAGAAGGACGAGCCGTCAAAGATTCTTCAGCCAATGGTGAATAAAATTAGAAAAGAAACGGGAGCGGAATTCATTGTCATAGGGAATACAGAGGGAGTCCGCTACGCCCATCCGGATGATGAAAAGCTGGGCCTCTTAATGGTGGGAGGCGATAACAGCCAGGCGCTGAAGGGTGAGTTTTATATATCCAAAGCAAAGGGATCGCTTGGCAATTCCATTAGAGGAAAAGGGCCCATTAAAAATGAAGAAGGACAGATCATTGGTGTCGTCTCTGTTGGATATTTAATGGAAGACCTGCAAGAGACCGTATTGCAGCGTGGGAAAGAGTTTGGCTTCCTTTCCTTATTTGTTATCATGATGGGGGTCATCGCAAGCTATCTGTTAGCGAGAAATATCCGCAGAACAACTTTGGGGATGGAGCCGTACGAAATGACATCCCTATACCTTGAGAGGAACGCGATCCTGTACTCTACTAAAGAAGGAATTATTTCTGTTGATAAACATGGGTTTATCAAAATGATCAATCAATCAGCCAAAAATCTGCTGGGTGTAAAGGATGATATTCTGAATCAAAAAATCGAAACCATTCTTCCCAATACAGGCGTTTATAGAGTGCTCCAAACGGGAGAGCCGGATCGTGACCATGAAGTGACATTAAGAAATAGGGATGTGATCATCAATCGGACTCCGATTTTTGAAAAGGGCCAGGTTATTGGCGCCGTGTCCACGTTCAGGGATAAAACCGAAATCAATCATATGGTCGAAACGTTAACGGAAGTGAAAAAGTATTCAGAGGATCTGCGGGCACAGACGCATGAATTTTCAAATAAGCTCTATGTAATATCCGGTCTTCTGCAATTAGGGAATTATGATGATGCAATCAAAATGATTCAGGCAGAGTCTGCTGCCATTGAAAATCAGAATAAAATCATTTTTGAGCAGATTCATGATCCAAAAGTTCAAGCCCTGCTGCTTGGGAAGCTGGGCAAAGCTTCAGAGAAAAAGATTCAGTTTAGGATTGATGAAAACAGCAGCATGGATGTACTGCCGGCGCATTTTTCTTATTCTGAAGTAATTTCGATTATCGGCAACCTTATTGATAATGCTTTTGAGGCTGTGGAGGAAAGAAAGGACGGTGAAGTCACGTTCTTTGCCATAGATGTGGGGGAGGATCTGGTCATGGAGGTCTATGATAATGGTCAGGGCATACCAGAAGAACAATCCGATAAGATTTTTGAAAAGGGATATTCAACTAAAGGGGGGCAGAATAGAGGCTTTGGATTGGCGATCGTCAAACAAAGCGTGGAAAACCTGAATGGAACCATTGAATTGCAATCCACGCCTGGGAGCGGAACAGTACTCTCAATCTATCTGCCTAAAAAACAGCCGGAATCCAAAAATGAGAGGTGAATCGTTCATGAAAATTGCTATTGCAGAGGATGATTTCCGTGTCGCTTCGATACATGAACAATTTTTAGAAAAGATCGAGGGTGTTGAAGTGGCCTGGAAAGCGCTAAATGCATCCGAGGCCCTTGCCCTATTGGAAACGAAAGAAGCAGATGTTTTATTATTGGATAATTATTTGCCGGATCGCAGCGGGGTCTCGATCCTGCCGGAATTGCGGAGCCGGTTTCCGAAGCTGGACGTTATTTTAATCACAGCTTCAACGGAGAGGAAAGTGGTAGAGCCTGCCATTCGCAATGGAGTCCTCGATTATATCGTCAAGCCAGTGGATATAAACCGATTTAAGGCGGCTCTGGAAAAGGTAATGAACAGAAGAAAGCTGCTGGAGTCTGAGAATGATCTTAATCAGACTGTCATCGATCAGGTCATGTCCGGACGGGCCCATGCAGCTAAAACGGTGTCCCTGCCAAAAGGAATTGATCCATTAACTTTGACAAAAGTGCAGGAAACAATGGAAAGCTTAAATCATGGCATTAATGCAGAGGAATTAAGCGGGCATCTTGGCGCGTCAAGAACAACCGCAAGGAGATATCTTGAGTACCTGATATCTGCAGGAAAAGCAAAAGCTGAATTGGAGTACGGTATTGTCGGAAGGCCTGAACGTAAATATTATTTGGTCTAATGTGCACCTTCTTTTAGGGAGGTGTTTTTTTTAGCCATAAAAAAAGGGACAGACAAACTGTCCCTTTTTCTGTTTACTTGGTGTGATCTCTCTGGGCTTTTAATGCGATTCTTTCAAGACCATTTTCTCTGTCATCCGCAAATTCTGTGTCTTTTGGAAGTGCATTGTTTTTATGTTCAGTTTGTTTTTTCTTGTTTTTAGCCATGATTTCACCACCCTTGCCATCTCTTTATGGACACCCTCGCCAAGCGTCAGCTATCCGCGGTTTTAGTTTGCTTTCTTTTTCGCAGCCTATGCGAATTCATTATGAACTTCCATGCTTCGTGAACAAAATGAACAAAATAGCCAAAAAGGTTTTTATGCAGGATATTTTGGAAACGATTACATTTTTACTTTTCTGACTTATCATAGCGTTTAAGGATGGAAGAATGGATGAAACAGAGGGGGAATCATTTTGAAGAAATTATTGGGTACGGCAGCTGCTTTGATGATGCTTGTGACTGCCGGATGTTCAAGTCAATCATCTGGCGGAAATACAAGCGCTAATGGAGAGTGGACACCGTCGCAGCCAATTGAAATTACGGCACCTTCAGGACCTGGCGGCGGCTGGGATACAACGGCAAGGATGGCATCTCAGGTGTTTGAACAGGAAAAAATCATTGATAAACGGCTGCCGGTTGTCAATAAGGCAGGCGGCGGCGGGGCAATTGGCTGGGCGTATGTGGCCGGGAAAGATGGAAGCCCGCATCATATGTTTGTTGGATCGCCTCCGCTCGTATTGGTGCCTTTGAATGGCCAATCGGAGTATGGCTATGAAGACTTTACACCAATAGCGAATGTCATTGCCGATTATGGTGCATTCGTTGTAAAAGCGGATGCAAAGTGGGACAGCCTGAATGATTTGTTTGAAGACATGAAAAAGGATCCTGCAAGCGTCAGCATCATTGGGACATCATCTCCAGGAAGCATGGACCATATGCAATTCGTCAAGATTGCGAAAGCAGCAGGAGTGGATGTGACAAAGATTAAATATATCTCCGACCCGGATGCAGGCGGATTAACAGCAGTTCTGAATGGAAGTGTCGATGTTTATACAACAGGTGTCGCTGAAACCATTGAACAGGTACGTGCAGGAAAAATTAAAGTGCTAGGCATCACGTCTGAAGAAAGATTGGAAGGCGATGTGTTATCAGACTTCCCAACTGCCAAAGAGCAGGGAATCGATGAGACATTTATTAACTGGAGAGGCTTCTTCGGACCTCCGAACATGGACCCTGCCGCTGTGAAATACTATGAGGAAAAATTCAAAGAGCTGAATGACTCGCCAGCATGGGATGAGATCCGTAAAAAGTATGGCTGGGGCGAGCTGTATATGGACAGTGAAGAGTACAGTGAGTTCCTGAAAAAAGAAGCGGAAGAGATGGAAGTTCTACTGAAGGAATTAGGGCTGGCTCGAAACTAATCAATCATTTGGCTGTTTAAACGTGTTTTGGCATTCTGTTGACTGAGCTTTTGAAGCGGAATTCAGCAGAAAAATTTCACAGAACTTAAAAGAAAGATAGAACACATTCACGCGGTTCTATCTTTCATTCTATTAATTGAGGTGATAAAGATGCTTTCGAGGATTAATCAAAAAATTGCTGTCATCCTTGCGGCTATTGCCGGTGTTTATTTGATCATAAGCTACAGCCTGCCTAAATATCCGAATGCGATTATTGATGCAGATGTTGTTCCAAAAGGGCTGGGTTTTCTTTTATTATTCTTCGCTGTTCTATTATTTTTCGATAAGAAGGAAGAAACAAAAGCGGAAAAGCAGAAGAGACACTTGAGTAAAAGCAATTTATTGGTGCTGCTGGCTGTATTGGCATTCATTTTAATTTATATTTCTTTGCTTGAGATTCTTGGATTTTTAATCATGACCTCTGTCTTTATTTTTGGCTGTTCATTATTCCTGGGCTATAAAAAACATCTTTCCAATGGAATTGTGTCGGTTGTTTTTTCGCTTGTCATTTATGGGCTGTTTAATTATTTGCTTCGTATTAATCTGCCTGCGGGCATTATTCCATTTTAAGAGGGGGGAAGAGCATGGATGCATTTCAAGGGTTAATGTCAGGATTTCAGGTTGCGTTTAGTTTGCAGGGGCTCCTGTTTGTTTTTATCGGTGTATTTGTTGGGACCTTCATCGGGATGATGCCTGGGCTGGGACCGATTAGCGCCATTGCGATTATGATCCCGATCACCTATAGCATGGATCCGACCGTAGCGCTAGTGATGATGGCTGGAGTATATTACGGGGCAATTTTTGGAGGATCGAGTTCTTCGATTCTCTTGAATGCACCAGGGGTGGCCGGAACGGTAGCAACGGCTTTCGATGGCTATCCAATGGCGCAGCAGGGGAAGGCCGGCAAAGCGCTTGCGATTGCCGCGATTGCTTCTTTTACAGGAGGTACTGTGAGTGTTATTTTACTCATGCTGTTCACGCCAATGCTCTCAGCAGTGGCTGTATCGTTTGGGCCGGCAGAGTATTTTGCCCTCATGTTCATGGGTCTGACAGCGATCTCGAGCCTGTCTGATGGCTCGACAATTAAAGCGTTTATTTCGGCAGCATTAGGGTTTATCGTTGTTACGATCGGAATCGACAGCCAAACGGGTACAAGCCGTTTTACATTTGGCAATCCGAATCTGCTTGAAGGGATAGATTTTCTAGTTATTGCCCTTGGGCTATTTGCTCTTGCGGAAGTTTGTACACTTATATTGAACCGGAAAGATGATACAATGAGCAACAATCAAGAGCTCGGAAGCCTCAGAATCTCCAAGCAGGATATGAAGGAAATGAGCGGGCCGATGACAAGGCAGTCCTTTTTGGGATTTATCATCGGTGTCTTGCCGGGTGCGGGTGCAACGATTGCTTCATTTATTGCTTATATAACGGAAAAGAAAATCTCGAAAAAACCAGAGGAGTTTGGAAAGGGTTCAATTAAAGGGCTGGCAGCGCCTGAGACGGCCAATAACGCAGCTACTGGCGGAGCATTTGTGCCGCTGTTAAGTTTGGGGATTCCAGGATCAGGGACGACAGCTGTTTTATTGGGAGCGTTTTTAGTATTAGGCGTCCAGCCAGGCCCGCTATTAATTCAAGATCGCCCGGAAGTATTCTGGGGCATCATTGCAAGTATGTATGTTGGGAATATCTTTTTGCTGATCTTGAACTTGCCGTTGATCCCTTATATTGCAAAAGTGCTTAGAATTCCCAGGCCGCTATTAATCTCATTGGTTATTATCTTCAGTTTGATCGGCGTATATGCCATCAGCTTTAACACCTTTGACTTATACATGCTGGTTGCCTTCGGTATTATCGGGTACCTGATGAGAATGTTTTCGTTTCCTGCCGCGCCATTTATTCTCGCCTTTATCCTCGGTGGCATGATGGAACAGGCCTTGAGGCAAACGTTAACCATTTCAAATGGAAGTCTCTCCATCTTCCTTGATAAGCCGATTGCATTAACGCTTATTGGCATTAGCGTGCTGACGATTTTGGTTCCTTTGTTTACAAATAAAAGGAAGTATACAGCGGCAAAGGCGGAAAAGGAGCAAAATATTAGCTGATCGAGTAAAAGCATCTCCTTGTACAGTTTTTTCCGAAAACTTGTTTATGAACAGGAGGAACGGGAAAGGACGTAACGTAACCATCATACTGCTGAAGGAGATGACAGAATGAAATTTAATAAATTATTGCTTTCCGTCCCATTAAGTGCAGGATTATTTTTGGCAGGCTGCGGAGCGGATGAACAGGATCCGCCGCCGGAAACGGAAGACGTGGAATTGGAACAGAATGAAATGGAAGAAAATAATACAGATACAGAAATGCAGGATCCGGGTACATCAGAAGATTCAGAAATGCAGGACCCAGCCACAACAGAAGATTCGGAAATGCAGGATCCAGGCATGAATGAAGAGACGCCATCTGGGGAAGACGGCATGGATGGTACAGATCAAGAAACGGATATGAATATGAATGAGGATTCGGAAGAAAACTAGAGTGTCAGTATTGCACGCTAGTTGAATAAACAAGGAAGCGTCTGCGTATTGCAGGCGTTTTTTTTAATATCAGAATTTATATCCCTTTGAACTTAGAGAACTGTCTAGCTCAAGCAGCCTGCCCCCTCGAGGGCCGCTCCAAGCGCTTTTCGGATGCCAGTTTCCCTCGTTCGCTCTATCACTGATACGAGCATGATGTTCCCTGATTTCATACTTTGCAGGCTTGCCTTCGCTTATTTCGTGGCAGGTGGTGTCAGGGGCCATGTTCTTCTCCATGGCCATAGGCATCATCTTCGGTCTATTGCCGGCTAATAAAGCGTCGAGGCTGAGTCCGATTGAATCGCTGCGGTATGAGTGATTTTAATGAAGGCTATCTCTAGGCCAGGTGGACCTGATGAGATGGAGGGGGAATTGAATTAATATAAATGGAAAAATCCCGTTTTCAACCGCAGTTTGCGTAGGGGGCGGGTTTTTTCTTTGAAAAAGTGGTGGAAAAGCCTCCTGCATCTGAAAGGAAAGGATCTATGTGCGGATAAACTTTTCATGTGCGTTTCGCTTTCTAAAAGGGATTGCACTCAAAATAAGCGAACCTTTAGATACTAATTATTGATAGGGGAAGAACAAAATGAATCTAAAAACAGAGAGATTGAATGTGCGCAAGTTCTAATTGGAAGACTGGCAGGCTGGTTCTAAACCGCAAATTTATGCAGTTCTGAAGGGTGGATTTGAAGAGCTGGGCCTGCATCGGATCATCGCAGCCTGCCAGCTGGAGAATCCGCCTTCCTATCGGGTGATGGAGAAAATCGGGATGAGACGGGAAGGCTTTTACAAAAAGTGCATTCCTCATGGCGATGAGTGGTGGGATGAATATTATTATGCGATTTTAAAGGAAGTGTGGAACTAGTAAAAATAAACATGCTAGTATATCACCTCCTGTTTTGACCAAAATAATAAAGCAGGAGGTGATAGACATGGCTAAAGATGTTCTTTGTGAAGTAAATAACTGCACATATTGGGAAAAGGGAAATAAATGTACTGCAGAAGCTATTTACGTTGTCAGCCATACAGGCAATCAGGCGTCTAACAGCAAAGAAACAGATTGCAAAACGTTTGAACCGGGAGTTTAAGACGTTAAGGTAACCATTTTTGGTTACCTGTTCTTTTGATTAGTATTGATAATCATTATCAGTTTTATTCAAAAAAATTTATCGCGCTGATTCTTTTGTCTTTCGGAGAGGCGTGAGTTTTTTCATGTTTTTAAAGATCTTATAATGGGCGGTGCCCACTTTTTCTTCTACATAGTCCAATGAATAATCACCCGATGGATCCGATAGTTCCCCAATGGCTCTGGATAGATGGTCAATCACCATTCTGTATGATTCATTTTCCTTTTGCTTATCCGCAGAATTCATCTCAACCATAATATCATGGGCTAGGTTTTGAACTCTTCTTAGACGAATTTGCTTAGTTTGCATGAAGCATCCTCCCCTTTTTTCAGAATCAATATATTATATATGGCCTTTCCACCGAAAAAATAACTGAAATCCATAGTGCGCAGTAAATGGAATAATATAGTATAATAAACGAGTCTTGGTTTTTTTTCTGATAATTTCGTAAAAGGAGGCG
This sequence comes from Cytobacillus sp. NCCP-133, assembly GCF_026011715.1. Lineage (GTDB taxonomy): Bacteria > Bacillota > Bacilli > Bacillales > Cytobacillaceae > Cytobacillus. The sequence goes on from NZ_BRVM01000024.1 coordinate 26,920, forward strand.
TTCACTATGCTAAATACGTTAGGGATTGTGGATAAAAATAAGGGGAGAACGCCTAATTAAAAGCAGCGTTTCCCCAAAATAGGAAAAGGGGAAATGAATATGAATACAGCTAAAGTGAGAATTGGAGCAGTAACAGCAGACAATTGGTATGACTGCTGCCTGCTGGAACTTGCAGAGGACCAAAAAGTATATATGGAGCCAAATGCAGTATCCATTGCACAGAGTAAATTTGAAACCACTTTAAAACCATACGCTATCTATTTGGGAGATAAAGCAGTCGGCTTTCTGATGTACAATACCGTTCAGGAAGAATTGGATGGCTACTGGATTTATCGAATCATGGTCGATAAAAAATATCAAGGCAAGGGCATCGGCAAAAAGGCAACAGAGCTTATGATTGCCAGAATGGCTAAATTGCCTGAAGCAAAGAACATTGTAATAGGCTACAGTCCGGAGAATCTGGAAGCACACAATCTTTATGCAAGTTTGGGTTTTAAGGATCACGGCGACCGTTTTGGGAAGGAAATGGCGGTTGTTAAAAAGATAGGCTAGCAGCATTTTAGCCTTTCAAATGGGAAGCCCTATTTTTGGGGGAGGGCTGATTTTGATTATGTCTGGAGTCTATCTGCCTGCCTCTTGGACGGCTGCCGGCAGTTTTATGGGAGTTTCCGGAGGGATGATGATGGGAAGCTCTTCCTATTTTCTGGTGAAACGAGATGGAAAGCAGGGTAGGCAATGATGGAATTTATGATTTTCTTGTTTGTTTTCTTTATTTTTCTTGCGATTAGTTCGGTCATGAATGTTTTGTTTAAGATGACGGAAAAGAAGCATTGGGGCATGTCCTTGCTTCTGAGTCTGGTGCTGGCTGTGATAAGCATTGCCATTTGGGGGATATAAAAGGGAGGGGGGACGGTACTTCCATTATGCAAAAAACTCGCCACAGTGATGGCGAGTTTTTTGTTTAAGTACATAATTTCACAAAAATGTTATCCTCTTCATTAGCCGATAAACAAAAATGCGGCCTGTTGACAGTATGTAAGGAATAGGTTGAATACAATTGAGTAATTGAAGAATTTTAGGATGTCCCGGAGGATAATACTACATAATTAGAATGTTTCACGATGGTTTTGGTTGTATCATAATGTAACCTTTGGCTCGATTCCGTTGAAATATCAACAATCACACTATTATCCCTTACAACGCCCACAACGCCTTCAATTGTTATTTCTTTTCTTTGAAAAGAAATGCGATCCCCTATGTTCGCTGTTTTCTTAGTCATCGCAAGTCCCCCGCTTCAATAAAAAAACTTTAAAAACTACACTAAAAGATGATCTAAAGTTAAAACCCGATGCTGCAGGGAATGATTGGAATCTAAAACTCCAATAATAATTTGGTTATCTTCTGTTAAGGTAATATATCTAAAATATTCGTTCGTATAAATGGTAAATTGACTTTCTTTTTTGATCTCTAACTTCGCAAACACGTCTTCAGTGTAATGAAGGGGGAGTAGGTCCTTTAGTTTTCCCTCTGGATCGTTGAGCCATCTCTTAACCGTGTCTTCTAGTGACCTTTGTTCAATCATAGATAACCTTTTCTTAAAAGTTAATTGTGATGCAGCTACTGTTTTCATTATTTTCACTCCTTAAAATCAGTCTATACTGAGTAGATCATGACAAACAACACGAATACAGTGACATTCTAGTTACATTTTGTTTACTTGGCATCTTTGTACAACATCGCTTTTTGTATAAAAACGCTTGGAAAACACATACTTTATATATCCTGAAAACTTATGAAAAGGTGATGAAAATGGATAAACAATATCAATTTGCGAATTTGTCGGATGGAGATCTTCAGCAGGTGCATAATCTTGAAAAGCGGTTAAGTGAAGAAAAAGGAGAAGAGGTCATTTTGATTGCGTATGATCAAAATGAAAATAAAAAGTAAAAAGGATTAGAAATTCCTTTAATCTATTTGCTATAATCAGTCAATCAGGAATCCATGCAAGGCAGTTAGCCGGGCAGAGGGTGTAAGATAAACTGAAAAATATGACCATAAAACTAAAACGCTTGGGGGTTAAATCCTAAGCGTCTTTTTGTGGAACAATGACTGATCAGCTCTCTGAAAATGGGCGAAAAGTGTTTGAAAACCGCCTTTTCAGGAAAAATACCTAACAGAATAGAAGCAGAGGAGGAATCTTCATGCCATATGATAAACTGAGCGATCTGCCGGATTCTGTTAAAGACAATCTGCCGCATCACGCACAGGAAATCTTTAAGGAGGCCTTCAACTCGGCAAGCGGGGAGTATAAGGAGGAGGAAACAGCCTTTAAGGTTGCGTGGAGCGCCGTGAAGAACAAGTATGAAAAAAATGAAGATGATGAATGGGTGAAGAAGGAAGATTAGCAGAAAAGGATATGCTTTTTTTTACTGGTGAAAAATGCTATAAAACAGAAACACAAAAACGCTTGGAGTCCAAGCGTTTTTGTTATGCAATTCTTATTTTACTTCCTCCGCATTATAAAGCTTCACCTGCGGAGCTTTTCCTCGCAGTAGGCAGCGATTTTCATTTGTCCTTCTTCAGTCAGGCGGACATAAGTAAAACGGTTATCTTCAGGGTTTTTCCTGCGGATGACCATTCCTTTTTCCTCGAGCTGTTTAAGGCTTAGTGACAGGGGAGCTGTTCTAGTCCGCAGGATTATTTCCAACAAAAGTAAAAACCAATTTTTTTGATGATTTTGGGAAGGATTATTGATAGCTCTCTATGTCGAAATTTATACTATTTATAAAATGACATAGCGAGAAGAGGGAAACCATGGAAGAGAAATTGGAATCAAAAAGAACTCGATGAACATTTTAGTTTATTATCAAATGAAAATCACTTAGTACTGAGTAAGAAAACAAGCGCAAACCGTATAGGGTTTGCTGTCCTTCTTAAATATTTTCAACAGGAAGCTCAGTTTCCTAACAAGAAGCAAGATGTGCCTAAAGAGGTTGTTCAACATCTAGCTGATCAAGTAGATGCTTCGATTGAAGATTTTTTTGACAGCTATGGTTGGGGTGGAAAAGAAAGAAGTTATACAGAACATCGAAAAGCAATACGTAACCTTTTCGGATTTCGAGAGCTTACTGCAAATGATAATCCTCTTTTCGTAAAGTGGTTAGAAGAACAAGTTCAGTTTACACATGATACCGACTACTTGAAAAATCAAGCATACAGTCTTTTTCGCACGTGGAAAGTTGAACCTCCTTCCGTAGGAAGTTTGAAGCGAATGATTGAATCTGCTATCGGTAATTTTGAAAAGAATTTATATAAAATGACCTATCAGCAACTTTCTCCTAAGACTTGTTCACGATTAGATGCATTTCTTGAATCCCACTCTGATGAAGGATCCGATGATTTTTTCGAAGCTGAAATTCCTAATGAAGAAAACAACGGCATTTTAACCTTTCGCCAGTACTATCCTCTCCAGGCAAATTCGGGGAAGGGTTTTTTAGCTTATTCAACGGTTTCTGTGTTATTGCTTTTTTTCACTAAATAGAAAGCCGTAATCCATGAAGTGATCGGGATGACCAGTGTAACCCCGATTCCTGCGCAAAGAATGGTGATCATCTCGGCACTGAATATTTTGGAATTGGCAATTTCTCCTGCTGAATAGGATAGATCCTTGAACCAGATTAAAAGTGCCAGGTATCCTCCGAAGAAGGCGAAAAATAAGGTGTTCGCGCTTGTGCCCAGGATGTCTTTCCCGATGCTTAATCCGGCAGTGAATAGATCCTTTTTAGTGATAGCTGGATGATGATAATGGATTTCCCGCATGGGAGAGGAGATGGCCATGGCGGTGTCGGTTATGGCACCAATGGTACTCATGATGATGACGGATGCGCCAATTTTGACAAAATCAACTCCGATATAAAGGGAAAACACACTAAGTTCTTCAATCTCTTCTTCACCAAAGCCTTGAATCATGGCCTTCTCTGTTATGATGACAATAAAAAGGATTAAAACGACGATGGTGATGATGGATGATAGAAAGGCCGTTATGGTCTTAATGTTCACTTCATTAATATAAAAAAGATTAATACAGCTAATCACTGCACAGGCAATCAATGTGACGAAAAGAGGATTTATATTCGGGTCGTTCATAAAAAAGAGGACAAAGATGATCATCCCAAAGTTTAAGAATATCGCAAAGAAGGACCTTGCCCCTTTTTTTCCTCCAATCAGTGTCATGAAAATAAATAAAATGGCTGCCAGCACAACTAATGCATTCATGTTCTTGCCCTCTTTCTATTAACAAAAAAGATTGAAACATACAGGCCGATTGGGATGGTCAGGACAATTCCGATGCCGCCAGCCATTGCCCGGGCCAATTCCAATGACAGGTTCATGTTCAGGGAAAACCCTAAGGGGGAGCCATTCTTTATATAAAGCACCAGCAAGGGAATGGAGCCGCTTATATAAGCAAAAAACAGGATATTTGTCATTGTCCCCATAATATCTTTTCCAATTTCCAATCCAGAATGTTTTAGGGCTTTTACAGGTATGCTGTGATTCTTTTCATACAGGCTGAAGATGGATGAAGACATGGTGATGGCTACATCCATGACAGCTCCCAGTGATCCGATGAATAGACCTGCTAAGAAAACCATTTGATAAGGGCGGGTGATAAATTGGATTTCCTCATATCTAAGCCCATTTCCAGAGGTTAGCTCTATCACAAGATAAGTGACAAGCAAGGAGCTAAACGTTCCGAGCAAGGTCGCAATAATGGCTGCATACGTCTTATCATTAAATCCATTCACAAGCAGCAATGAAACGACTGTAAATAAAATAACAGCCACACTGCAAATCAATACTAAGCTTATTTGGGGATGTTTTAGGTAAACATCCAATGCATAGGATAATAAAGTCGCGTTGAATGCCAAACTTAGAACCGAAAACAGGCCTTGCTTCTTTCCGACGATAAGTAAAATAAAAATGAAAATCCATAAGACAAACAATAGATATTGGTCGCGTTTAAGGTCTAGAATCGAGCCGGTTAACTCTGTACTTCCCTCTTTGTTCTCCGCGATGGAGACAAATATCTTTTGCCCTTCTTTATATTCCTGGTCGTACGCTTTGGATAAGGAATACTCGTTTGTTAAGTGGATAAGCTGCCCTTTTTTTTCGCCATTTCTTAATTGGGCGATGATCTTCTGAGTAAATAGGCGGTCTTTATTATTATGCGAATCCGCCATTTCGGCGTTCTCCAGCTGTTTTATTTCAATCACTTCAGCAATGGGACGGTCATAGAAGGACTCGTTATGCTCGACAAATAGAATCGAAAGGACCAAGCAAATTCCCAAAAGGCTGTACAAAAAGAAGGGGTTGTAAATCATTTTTTTTGCATCTTTCAAGACATAACCTCCAAATATGGAAAAGGAGCTGGACATTTTGTAAATGGCATCCATTATAACGGACTAAGAATAACAGGAAGGTTTTCAGGCAGTCAAGAAAACCTATCAAACCTTCCAGCGTTCTTACATAAATATACCCAATTTGCTCGCTATAACCAAAAGGAAAGCGCGGCTGTTTTGGCCTATTAACTCCTTTATTGGAAATTAATGCCTTGTTGTATAATAAGGGAATAGAGGGTTCGGAGGTGAAAGATTGGCTGAAATAGAAATGAACAGAAGAAAATAGCAACATTACTGGTATCTGCTCTTCTTTTCCTCGTGCTTATGAATTTTCTGAAGAACTCATGACTTTTATAAAATCTTCAATAAATCCCTGATAATTAAAATCCAGAAAGATGTTTATATTCTTTTCAGAAGGTTTGGAACTGACTCTGAAATCTGCAATGGACGTACCTCTTCCATCATTCGATGTTAAAATATTTATCTCTCTTCTAATCGTGCGTCCCATGTCTGGATTGACCATAAGGAAAAGTGTTAAGACATCATGCAATGGAGCGCCACTCATTCCGGGGATGAGTTTTTTATAGGCTTCTATATAGTATTCCATCACCTCATCCATAATCTGAATCACGGGGTTGTCAGTCATCTCCTGAATCATTTTAATATGCTCCATTGTGATGATCGCCCGGTTCGTGACGTTGAGCGGAACGACGAATATATTATCTAAATTTGTCAGTACCAGCTGAGAAGCAATAGGGTCACCATAGAAATTTGCTTCTGCTGAGGGGGTTACATTTCCGGGAACCATAAAAGCTCCTCCCATTAAAAAAAACTCCTTGATGATACCTGAAACATTTTCCCCTAATTGAAAAAGGGAAGCTAAAGAGGTATTTCTCCCCACATCGACTACAGTTATGTCCTGGTTCTCTCTTATTATGTTGTAAAGATCGGAAAAATTGGTTAGTTCCCCTTTTACATCTTCCGGGGGCCGTATGGGACCTAATCCCTCTTCTCCATGAATTTCCGGATAGTGCCTTGGAGTCTCCCCAGATGAAGGAATATTGGTTCCTCCAATAATAGGGATATCCGTTCTGCCAGCCAGTTTGAGTAAATAGGCGATATTGTCTGTTGCTTGTTCTTTTGTCACATTCCCATAGCTCGATACAATCGCTAATATTTTTATTTTTGGATTCAGGAGGGCATAGATGATGGCAAGGGAATCATCAATTCCGGGGTCTGCAAACAATATAATGTTTTTCATTTACTATTTCCCCCAATAAAAAATTTAATTTCTATAAATATATCAATAAAGGCAGGGGGTTATGCCATTTTGGGGGAAATCCGGGGGAATTGAAAATCGTGCCATATATCACAGACTAATGTTTTCCAAACGATTATATTTATAAGCTTTAGGGCCAGATTGTGGAGGAGTGAGTGGATTTACTCAATCATATCCTTTATTGTAAACTGAATTTATAACTTAACGAAAATACCTACATTAAGTTAAAGCCATTATGAAAAAGGAGGAAGCTGCCATGACAAAGAGCAATAAAAGGGAGCTGCCGCTAGACGAACGTGAAGCATTACTCCAAACATTGAAAGCCCGTTTTGAGAAGAACATGCATCGCCATGAAGATCTTGAATGGGCTAAAGTACAAGCTAAGCTCGAAGCTAATACTGAAAAGCTATGGTCGCTCAATGAAATGGAACGAACTGGCGGTGAGCCGGATGCGGTTGGCTTTGATAACGAGACGGGCGAATATATTTTTTATGATTGTTCAGCGGAAAGTCCTAAAGGCCGCAGAAGTGTTTGTTTCGACCGTGAAGCGCTGGAGTCAAGGAAAAAACATAAACCAGAAAATAGCGCAATTGATATGGCCGCTGACATGGGCATTGAACTTTTAACGGAAGAACAATATCGAGCGCTGCAGGAGCTGGATCCTTTCGATATGAAAACGTCGAGCTGGGTGCAAACCCCTGCTAATATTAGAAAACTTGGCGGGGCGATCTTTTGCGATCGTCGCTACGACACGGTCTTTATGTACCACAACGGAGCAGATTCCTACTATGGGGCAAGGGGTTTTCGCGGTTCGCTGAGGGTCTGAATTTTGCTCAGCGAGGTAAAAATAAATCATATTTCCATCAGAGTACAGGAGGATCTCAATAAAGGAATGCTTTTTATCTTTGGCTGTTTTCGTAAAGCTTGTTGCTGATCCATCACTCTTATCTTTACACAAATGAAAATACAGAGGCCCTACTGAAGATATGGGATATTAAGATAACCGATACATACTATACGTAATTTCTGGGGAAGGTATTTTTTAGTATAACTTTTTTGGAGGTTGCTTATGGATGGAAAAGAAAAACAGATTAGGCTAACAGCGGGTGAAGTAGGTCAGCTTTGGCTTCAATACTTAAATGATAGCTCTAGCATATGTATTCTTACATTTTTTCTGAAAAAAGCTGAGGATATGGAAATTAAGCCTATAATTGAATTTGCTTTAGAATTATCAAAGTCACATATTCAAAAGATTACGGCAATCCTAACAGAGGAAAAAAATGTAGTTCCAGATGGCTTTAGTATTAAAAAGGATGTGGATTTAAATGCTCCTAGACTTTATTCCGACAGTTTTGTACTAAATTTTATAAACCAAATGTCCAAGGTTGGACTTACAGCTTATTCCGGCAGTGTTGGAACATCTGTAAGAAGTGATATCAGATCCTATTACATGGATTGCCTTACAGAAACAATGCAATTATATGATAAGTCAACTGAATTATTATTATCTAAAGGATTATTTATCAGGTCTCCCGGCCTGCCTAATTTAGAGGAAATTGAATTTGTAAAAAAGCAATGGTTTATATTAGATGTCTTCGGAGAAAAAAGACCATTAATTGCTTCGGAAGTTGATAATTTATTTGCGAATCTACAAAGAAATGCCTTGGGAGTAGCTACACTTACTGGCTTTAGTCAGGTTGCAAAGGATAAGGATGTAAAACAATTCTTTTTAAAGGGTTTAGAGGTTGGGAATAAACATATTCGATTATTTAGAGAGAAGCTAGAGGAAAGCAAACTTCCAGCACCTATGGGCTGGGATTCAGAAATAACAAATAGTACATCCCATACTTTTTCAGATAAACTGATGATGTTCTTCACAAGTGGTTTGATTTCTTTGAGTATTGGCTATTATGGTGCAGCTATTAGCCAAAGTCCTAGAGGAGATATTAGTGCCATGTATAACAGGCTATCCTTAGAAGTTCAGATGTATTCTGAGGATGGAGCTAATATCATGATTAAAAATAGGTGGTTGGAACAGCCTCCAATGGCATCTGATCGAGATGAATTAATCAGAAAAAGGAATCAATTGTAAATCACATTCCGTCAACTTCATTTTATTTTTAAGGGTAAAAAACCTGCGGCTAAAGCAGCTGTCCTGTAATGAAGCATGATATAAAAAAGAAAAACCGCACAGTAATTCTCTTGTGCGGTATCCAACATTATGATCTAACCCTTGCTGCAGGTTCTTATTTTTTTTTTTTTTTTTGAATTCCTACGCAGCCTAATATGCTAAGCTGCGTAAGCCTTTGATATGAGCTAAGTAGCGGATGTGACTGGCTTCTTTCATTAAGCTTGCTGGCATCCCTTTAAGAGAATTTTCGTTAGCACCTACGGTAGCAACAGCATCTTTACGCCCCAAGCTTGCAAGTGTACCTGAGTTCACTGGTGAAAATACTTCAAGTGTTTTTCCTTTTAAAGAGGCAAACAAGTTATATCCGGCAACTTCACCCATTTGCCATGCATTTTGGGCAGTTGGTGCGTATGGTCTTTCCCCTTCTGAAGGGAAAGCGACAGCACTATCACCCACAACATAGACATCTTTATGTGAAGTAGACTGAAGGTATTCATTCACTGTTGCCCTTCCGCGATCAACTTCAAGTCCTGATTCTCCTATGATTGGCAGAGCTTGAATTCCGCCGGTCCATACAAATGTATTAGCCACAATTTTCTGGCCATCTTTTAATTCAATTGTATTTCCTTTAACATTTGTAACTGGTAATCCTGTAAGAAATTCGACACCACGTGCTTCTAAGCTTTTGGTTGCACGATTAATTAACTCTGGAGGCAAGACAGGAAGAATATTCGGACCAGCTTCTACAAGCATAAATTTCAGTTCCTTGGGATCGACGCCATATTTTTTTGAAATTTTTGGCATGTAATCTACAATTTCACCAATGAGTTCTACGCCTGTTAATCCGCCACCGCCAATTAAAATTGTGGCATCTGCTTCATTTTTCGATTTCGAATACTCACGAATCCGTTCTGTAATATGGTTATAAATCTTATTTGCATCATCAACGGATTTTAACACCATACTATTTTCTTCAAGTCCTGGAATGCCAAAGTAACCAGTCTTGCTGCCTAAACCAACAACAAGGTTGTCATAGGTTAACTTCGTTCCGTCTTCAAGACTGACTTCTTTTTTATCTACTGTGAAATTTTCCACCTTTGAGATTTTAAGATCAATATCCTTCCCTTTAAAGAGCGTTGCTAAAGGAATAGATACTGCTTTTTCTGAAATGGTTCCACCCGCCAGGCGGTGTAGTTCAGTAATATATTGGTGTGTTTGATATTGGTTAACGACAGTGATTTGAGCTTCGTCCTTATTTAAATATTTCCGAACTGTTAAGGCAGTTAGAAGCCCTCCATAGCCTGCACCTAAAATAACAATTTTCTTTGTCATATTTTATTCCCCCACCCTGCTATTGAATATTATAGAGAATTATTTTTGAGTCTCCTGTTCTGAAGCGACTTGAAGATAAGCATTTACGAAACGGAAAAGCTTCTGCGCCTGTGGATCTTTAAGCATTTTTAAGATTCCAAAAAGACCAATTACCTCGTTGCTTTCTTCTGCACGATCTTTTGCTTCGATTGCTGTTGCTGTAATGGTTTTAATAGAGCCTTTAATAGGATCAATAATTTCTTTTATCGCTCCAGCCGTATCTTCTTTCAATACCTCATCAGTAGCCACTGATTGAGCAAAGTCATAGGACTTAGTTAAAATGGTTACAAGCTCAGTTAATTTTGGAAGCTGCTCTACTAAAGCAGTCAGAGAATCCTGGACCTCTGGTTTCAATAGCTGATCAAGGATATCCAGCTGTTCCTGGCTTGTAGTCATCGTTCCTGACTCTTGTTCCGTTTTTTCTCGTATTAAAGTTGCTGGCATATTCAATTCCCCTTTACTAAAAAAATTATTTATCAGGTAAATGGATACGAAGTGGATATGACGTGAATAATTTCACAAACTTTTGCAAAAAACAATTCAAGTATTTTATTATACATTAGGTCACGTCAAATGACTGAGGGATTAGACACCATTCTACTCATTACTTTCCTGATACAATCACACTTCTTCTGATTATCCATTCTGTGTCTTATCCTATGTGAGATCATTCACATTTCCAACCGCATATATAATAATACAACTGTTTCTAAAAAATTTGTAGTCATTTGAAGAAATTTTTATAATTCCTTGTTTTCCCACTCGCTGCGTGCGTCAATGAATTCTTCCTTTTCCAGCTCAAATTAGTTTGTAGTTTGTAAGCAACACCTTTTGCGAAAACAGCCTTTTATAAAGAAGTGATTATTCTAAAAAAAAGATTTCATCTATATGTCATTTTTCTGACATATAGATGAAAAAAAGATAAGAATGAATAGGCTTACGAAGCAGGTAGAAGAAGATGAATGATAAAAATCTCTTAATGTGAATATAAGATGGCTTCTCCTTGTATACAATGAAAAAATAATTTACTCTTTGTTTAGGGAGTGATAGTAATGAGTGAGAATATCGAAGGAATTAATTACAAAGAAGTAATTGAATATGCACTGGATCCGCTAATTGTTCATTCGCAGCTGAAGATAATATATATAAATAAAGCAGCAGAGAAATTTTTTAGAGCTTCAAGGGAGGAGGTAATTGGGGCAAGTCCGCTGGATATCTTTAAAGATACCTCTAAACCCGCAATTACAAAAAGAATATCGGGGGCTTATAGTGAACCAGCAGAGCTTATTGAGGAAACAATATATAGAATGGATGGGACTCCAGTTGAAGTTGAGTTATATTGCCACCCTATCAAGATTAGGGAAACAAAAGCTATTCAAACTTATGTAAAAGACATCACAGAGAGAAAACAACAAGAAAAAATACAAAATGAAATGAATTTACAAATAAATGAGCTAGCGTCTAGAATTGTGCCCCTTTTAGAAGACATTGCTGTTCTTCCTTTATTAGGAGCAATCAATCCGGATAGGGCAAAACTACTCTTAGAATTAGTACCAGTCAATGTTCAAGAGCAAAAAGTAAGCCGTTTAATTATAGATTGTTCAGGAATTTATAAAATTGATAACTTAGTGATTGAATCTCTTTTTAAAATTAACAATGTACTAAAATTACTTGGGGTAACGTGCATTTTGACGGGGATAAGGCCACAATTAGCTGAAGAAGCAGTTAAGCTTGGCTTCAACTTCAAAAACCTAATTACTTTTTCCAATGTTAAGAATGCCTTATCCTTTTTAGGGGTAAATCATACGAAGGAAAGGAAGAGTTGGTGAGAGATATCTTACCGAAAATTGCGGGCCTGCTAATCCGGGAAGGATGAGCGGCCTTTTTTATGGAATTTCTTATGAAGCTAAAGGCGGGTTGGGTTGAAGAAGAAGTGATAATATTGGTGGGTCTTTCATTTGGTGGAGTTAATATGCGAAGAAGGACATAGGTAAGTGGTTGTGGAATTTCTGTATGAATAGAGACAGGGATGTTAATGTGATAACGGGATAAATTTGTGGAACACGAGGTCTATTATTGCGGCAAATCTAAAGTGTTTCGTAACAGATCGATTGTTGTATCAAATGTAAAAAAATATGGGTTATTTTCATCATCGAATAGGAGTAAATAGGGCTTTTCATTTTCTGCAATAATAATGATTACTTCATCAATCATTGCATTCATCCATTTATTTTCTAACCGGTGAGATGGCTCTAAGGGGATTTTGATCATATAACCCTTGTCAGGAACAGGTTTTAACTTTTTAACCACATCATCAATTTCTTTTATCATTCTTTCAGCTTCTAATTGTATCTCCGGATTAGTGGGGATTGTTTTGGTTATTTTATTTTTTTCAATATCAAGAAGTTCAATATTCGTGCTGTTTTGTGCATTTACTGTTTGAAGATTAAGCAGGAAAAATATATAAACGAATGAAAGCAATATTTTACGAACCACAATGACCACCTCCGTTGTATCATTACCAATGGTTATTTTTTTATGCCGCCTAAGATGGCGGCCGGATTTTAAAATAATGTACCCGATTGTTGATGAAGGTTAAAAAAGAGGCAAGATAACTGAATAATCCACAATTGTTTTAAATGTTTTGAAACGGTGTTGCTGCTTCGTATATAGTGAAAAAGGAGAGACCGCAATAATAAGCAATGCTGGCAATGCTTACACCTATTTGTGCGTATGCTTCATATAAAAACATCCAGCTTGTACCCATCGCCATGGCGGAAATCACTATATATAAAAAGTGTGTTCTGTTTTTCCAAAACTGTACTTTCTGCTTAGATAGTGCAAAAACTAAAATCAGAAAAATGATACCTATCAAAGTCCGAAGACCTATATGATATGCAGTCTGGGATGATTCCTATTGGAACATTTTCAAGTGTAGCAACCCATTGGCTCCCTAACATGATTAGAATTTTCAGGAAAGATTACCCAAAGATAGATTTTGAACTTCTGCTTGGTGATTATACAGAAATTGAAAGCTGGATGCTAAATGGACGTGTTGACTTTGGATTTGTGCGGCTACCGTCAAAAGCAGAGGTTGAAACTACTTTTTTGGAGCAAGACCGGTTGCTGGTAGTGATTCCGCAAAATCATCCGCTTGCTAATTGTGAAAAGTTTCCAATCAATGACTTATTGAACAGTCCGTTTATGCTATTGGAAAAGGGAGCAAAAACAGAAATCTCTGAAATTTTTGAGATGCACCATATTTCACCGCATGTTCATTTTACAACTTGGGATGACTATGCAATTATGTCTATGGTGGAAAACGGGTTAGGAATCAGTATATTTCCAGAATTGATTTTACAGCGTATTCCTCACAATATTATAGCGAAAGAACTTGAAATTCCTGCGTTTAGAAATATTGGGATTGCTACGAGAGAGCAAAAATCACTTTCCCTTGCGTCCAAGAGATTTTTAAAATATTTATCATTCAGAGCTGACAGGCTGACTAAGGAAGACATAAAAAAATAACCAGGTCTATTTTCTATAATTGACTATGTCTATCACCCAAGTGAGCATTATAGATAATCAAACAAAAACAAATAAATGGTCGCAATAACAACCGAAAGCAATAAAGCTATACGTTTATGTAAGTAGTGAAGACGAATCATGGGAAACATAATCAACACAAATAAAAGAGACCACCCAATATTCCACCCATTATAGTATGTGATGATACCAATGCGATGGGCAATCCATTCTGCAGCCAAAAACAAGACGATCCATTTGGCACAATAGAAAAAACGGCTTTTTGAATTACTTGGATATCTGGATAAAAACACAAATCCCAGCAAAGGGTTGATGATTAAGTTATGCAAGAAATGGACACCCATCAAGTTTAAAAGCTTCTTCTCAAGTTCCCATAAATGAAAATGGCTGTGTGAAATAAACTCGTAAACAAAAGAAGACAAGGAAACATAAAGCATTGTGGGATAATAGTTCTCCCAATTTTTCCAATCGCCTTTTTTGAAAGCAAGGATTATAACGAATAAAACAAGTAAATAGTGCAACAAGCTCACCTCTGTTTCTATTTACTAGCATTCGCAAATAATTTACATTAAACACCATTTTTGTTGCTATTTTGAAAAACATTTCTTTCCTTTGATGCCCCAGATGCATGAATGCGTTAGCGGCTAAGGGGGCAGGATGATGATTTCACTGCATACAAAAAAATCTTCCAGTTGGAAGATTTTTTTATTTTAGATTGGGAAATCCCTGCTGGCGTAAAGCTTCATACACCAATATAGCTGCTGTATTCGAAAGGTTGAGTGAACGGACATTATTATTCATTGGTATTCTCAAAAAGTGATCTTTATTTGTTTCTAGCAGATCTTTTGGTAAACCCGTTGTTTCTTTTCCAAACATAAAATAATGCTCCTTTGATTCATCACTAAAATCAAAGGATGAATGTGTTATTTCACCAAAGGTTTCAATATAGTAGTACTCACCTTGATTTTTTGAGAAAAAGTCATCCAATGAGTCATAATACGTTATGTTTACAGATCCCCAGAAATCAAAGCCTGCTCGTTTGATCATCTTGTCATCTGTTGAAAAGCCAAGTGGTCGGATTAAATGCAAGGCTGTATCCGTTGCAGCACAAGTAAGGGCAATATTTCCGGTATTAGCCGGAATATCTGGTTGATATAGGACAACATGTAATGCCAAGAATTGTCACCTCTATTTTCATTTTACCCTCCAAATTATAGCATATAGATTGGAAGATAAGCACTTTCCCTTACTGAGCGTCTTGGTAAGTAAAGGTGCCTGCCCTCAGCTGCATGAAAAGGGGACTAGGTACCTTATTTTATGGTTTAAAGGTTATTTCAGCTTTGCCAATATTCGGATAGTTTGCGATATAGGTGCCTTCTTTTGCAGCGAGCGGGGAAATAAAAGTGCCTGATGAAATTATCATGTCTTTCCTTAACCTCTTTTCTTTCTTTGCTAGTTTATGAGATCACCATGAAACAGACGAAACCGGATTGCCCAAAACAGCGGAAGACACACCTTCACTGATCTTTTGGCCATTATGGAAAAGTTCCATTTTCTCATTCGACAGCTCTTCAAATGAAGGAGGGGCAATGGGTTGAGAATGATGATATATCGATTATGTTCCAAGGACCACATGCTTACATTTCATCTTCCTGGTATGAAGCTAGGGAAATTTATCAGAGATGAGATCCGTGAATTAGAAAGGTTTAATATAACTTGAGCTTATTCCACATTCGAAGTGCATTTTCGAATATAGATGGCCTTTCTTTAGGAAAAGGTCCATTTAACAGAATAAGATTATAACAAAATGTACCATCCCTCAATCGTTACCGGAAGAAAAGAATTTACAAAAAGCTATAAAAAAAATATGCTTCCAGACAGACACACCAGATAAAGTCAACAAGTTCAATAATGTCCTGTCCTTCATATATATATATACCTCCTATAAATTAGATATCCTTTTTTAAATATAATATTAGGGAAATCAAAATTACTGATTCATTTGAGGGGGCTATCCTCGTCTTGATGTGAATATGAGATCGGAAAGGCAGGCGATCGCTAAACATCTTAATATATTGGAGGATGCGGGGCTCGTACGATCCAAACGAAAGGGAAAATACCGGGTGCTTTTGTTTAACAAAGAACCGCTTAAAAATTTGCTGAAAGGATGGGTAGATTAAGTTATAGTTTATGGCGAATGTATGCGTTTTTTAATTTGCAGCCAGATTGTTAGACGAGAACCATACATCGCAAATATCAGGGAGGACAAAACATGTTGAAAATCATCATTACCAGTATATTTGTTGAAGAAAATTTAAAATTATGATAATTTTTTTTTCCCCGATATTTAGAATTTTATCTCCATATTTTCTTCAAACTTTTATAATAGAATCTTCCACAGTGTTAATTTAAGAAAATGGTGATAAAAGATGTACGAATTTTTTAATCAAATAAGTAATGTGATGATTCAACCTTTTTTAAACCTTGCGCGCAGTTTTGAAAGCATCCCAATTTTATTTGCCTTTTTACTTGGGATTGTTGGTGCTATGGCTCCATGCCAATTCACAGGAAATATTGGTGCAATTACTCTTTATGGAAGTAAATCACTCCAAAAAGAACTTGCATGGGTTGATGTTTTCTTTTTCACTCTAGGGAAAATTGTTGTGTTTACAGGTTTAGGACTTCTTGTTTGGTTTTTGGGTAGAGGATTTGAATCTCAACTTACAATATATTTTCCATGGTTTAGGAAAGTAATTGGTCCGATGTTTTTTATTGTCGGTATATTTATGCTGGGCTTTATTAAGATAAAAAGGACGCTAATACTATTAGAAATACCGAAAAGATTTTTCCAAAAGGGAAAAATGGGTTCATTTTTCATGGGAGTTAGCTTTTCACTTGGTTTCTGTCCAACCATGTTTGTTTTATTTTTTGTAACATTAATGCCAATTGTTTTTTCAACATCGTATGGAATTGTTTTGCCTAGTTTGTTCGCAATTGGTACATCCTTACCTTTATTCCTAGCTATGTTATTAATTTGGTATTTCGGAGCTAGTGGCGCTGTGATGAAAAAAGGGAGAAGGATTGGCCTGTATATTCAAAGAGTTGCTGGTGTGATTTTGGTTGTATTAGGGGTATTAGATACAATTACCTACTGGATAATATAGACCTCTCCTTATTTTCTTCAAATATATTCTGTAAAAATTAAATAGGAAAAGGGAAAATGATGAAAGGGAAGGTTAAAAGATGTCGTTCCAGCTAAATCCGTTACAGAGGTGGTGAAACAGTGAAGAAAAAGGAACGTGTCATAGTGATCGATGATGAATGGAATATGAGGAATTTACTCAAAATCCATTTATCTCCCTACTTTGAAGTCGAAGAAGCTTCAAGCGGGCTAGAAGCCTTTGGTGTACTAAAAAAAACGAAGGTAGACTTAGTGATACTTGATTTAATGATGCCAGAAATGGATGGCTGGGAAGTCTGTAAGAAAATAAGAGAAATAAGTCAAGTACCAATTCTTATGCTAACAGCTCGTGGAGAAATAAAGGACAAAGTTCAAGGGTTTAATGTTGGGGCAGATGATTACCTTGTTAAGCCCTTTAACATAGAAGAGTTACTTGTAAGAGCTAAAGCTCTTATTAGACGTTCAATGTTATCGTCAGACATTAATTTACTTTCTGATGGGGTTATTGAAATATCAGATTTAAAATTAGATCAAAAAGAAAGGCAAGTTTATATAAAAAATATCGCTTTAGAGTTAACTCCTAAGGAATATGATCTTGTTCAACTTCTCGTGTTAAATCCAAAAACAATCTTTACACGTGATATGCTTATGGATCATATTTGGGGGATTCATGACGTTCTTGATATTCGTACAGTTGATTCGCATGTTAAAAATGTACGGGAAAAGTTTCGGAAAAATAATCTGTCGTTTAATCCAATAAAAACAGTTTGGGGAAAGGGTTATAAATTTCAAGCGCCCGATGAAGGACAATGAAGTGGAATCGTATTGTTGTCAAATTAGGTGCAAGTATCTTACTTCTTGTTTTAGCTATTTTACTCCCACTAGGTTTTGTTATAAATCAAATAATTTCTGGTTTTTATATTACCAAAGTACAAGAACAAATTGATGATTTATCAAGTCGTTATGCAGCATCCTTAAATTCATTCGATGTACCCAATCTTAATATGATTGAAATGCATGCAGCCATGACAGAGCAAAAAATCGTTATCGTTAATGACCAGGGAATTGTGGTTGCCAATTCGGGAGTACCCAGTTTACCAAAAGGAGAAAAAGTACATTCAGATAAGTTTGAATGGCGGGTTAAAAATAGTGAAGCTACTCAAACCGAATATTATGATGAAACAAATAATAAACGTTATTTAAGTATCGGAAAACCAATTTATTCTAATAAAGTGTATATAGGTAGAATCTTCGTTTTGGCTTCAATCGAAGACATGTATCAATCGGTGGAAATGGTTGAAAAGGCAGTGATTTTAGCAGGAATAGGTGCTATTTTCTTGGCACTTGGGTTTATCTTTATCTTATCCCGTAAATTATCAAATCCACTTTTGGAAATGGAGAAAGCAACTCGTAAAATCGCAAAAGGTGATTTGAATACTAGAGTTTCTGAAGGGACAAATGATGAAATCGGCTCATTGGCGACTGCTATAAATGATTTAGCCGTTGAATTACACCGATATCGGTCGAACAGAAGGGAGTTTTTTGCAAACATTTCTCACGAGTTACGGACTCCCATTACGTATTTAGAGGGTTATGCAAATGCATTAGAAAATAATCTATATCAATCCGAAGAAGAAAAAAAGCAATATCTTCAAATCATCCAACAAGAAGCAAGAAGAATGTCTAAATTAGTCAATGATTTGTTTGAGTTATCTAAAATGGAGGAAGGAAAGGTTGAATTGCTTTTTGAGGAAGTAGATTTGGTTGAAGTAGTCGAAAATGCAATAGTAAAGACGAAAATGAAAGCTAAAGAAAAAGGATTACAATTG
>NZ_BRVM01000025.1 GCF_026011715.1 Cytobacillus sp. NCCP-133
CAGCTTTGGATTGGCGGTCTGCCCAGTTACATCAAGGCTTATTTGCCGATTTCACTCTGCGAAAGTTGAGTTAGTTAATTCTGCTTTTATCGTGCGAACGAATATTTTGTTCTCATTATCCTTTCAAAACCTTTAAAACACGAAATCCGGGTTTTTATTTTCAGCCATTTTTCTATACGAAAATTTTTTAAAAAGCATATTTTCAAAAGTTAATCACCTTTTCTCAAATATCTACTTTTGTTTGCGAGGATCAGGCTTTGGTAAAGGAGTATCTTCTCGCTTTACATTTTTCTGGCTGATTAAACGCGGACGTGAAAATAATCCCCAATGCGGAAATCGGAACATTACGTCTTTTTGATCTTCCATATTAAATGGAGCAAGCGGTGACATATAGGGTATCCCAAATGATCGTAAACTGCATAAATGAAGACTAAGAGCGATCAAGCTGACAATTATTCCGAATAATCCAAAAGAGGCAGCCAGTCCCATAAAAACAAAACGCAGCATTCTTACCGAAATGGATAGGTTGAAAGAACTGACAACAAAGCTTGAAATCGCTGTAATCGCCACGACAATAACCATTGCTGCAGAGACAATGCCAGCATCCACTGCTGCAGTTCCAATTACTAGTGTCCCAACAATCGAAACAGCTTGCCCGATGGTTCTCGGCATTCGAACACCGGCTTCGCGCAAAATTTCAAAGGTGACTTCCATCATGAGCGCTTCGATGAAGGCAGGAAACGGGACCCCTTCTCGTTGAGCAGCCAGGTTTATGAGAAGCGGAGTCGGCAGCATTTCCTGATGAAATGTCGTGATGGCGATGTAAAGTGATGGACCCAGCAACGCAATAACAAATCCGATATATCGCAGAATACGGAGAAGAGTGACAATATCTGCCCGCTGATAATAATCATCGGCAGTTTGAAAAAATTGAACAAACAGTGATGGAACTATAAGTGCATGCGGACTTCCGTCAACAAAAATAGCAACACGCCCTTCCAGTAAATTAGCGGCAGTTACATCAGGTCGTTCTGTATTGAAAATAGTTGGGAAAGGTGTAAATGTTTCATCCTGAATCAACTCTTCGACATAACCGGTTTCTAAAATCCCATCAATATCAATTCGATCAAGACGCTGACGAACTTCCTCTACCACTTTGTCATTTACGATATCTTTAATATAGGCAATCGTAACGTTCGTTTTTGTAACAGTCCCGATCTTCTTATTTTCGAACCAAAGATTTTGATTGTTAATTTTACGCCGCAGCAATGCTGTATTAGTCCGTAAACTTTCTGAATAAGCTTCTTTTGGACCACGCACCGTATTTTCACTTGTTGCTTCTGACACGCCGCGGTCCTTTCCACCCTGCATTCCAATTGCAAAACCTTGTGTATACCCGTCCAGTAATAGAATGACATTGCCTGCTAACAGCAAATTAAAAAAATTTTTGTAGTCGGTTAACTCTTTTAAATCTCCGACTGCCAAAACAGACTCTTTCAACACCTGCAAAGGGGAATCCTTAAAAGAAACATTTTTGTCTATATCAATGTCCTGCATATGAAACATTAAGGATTCCAGAATGAAATTTTGAATTGAGGGCGCATCAATTAAGCCTTCGGTATAAAAAATTCCCGCCTTTAGTTTTCTTTCCTTTCCAACGCGAACTTCCCTGATGATAATATCATCACTGTTCCCAAGAGTTTCCTTTACTTTTTTGATATTTTGACTAAGGCTAGCATTTAACTCGTCCTTCTGAGTAAGATCTTCATTTTGATTGTTTAGTGAAGACAATGATTGTTCCCGACGATTTTTAAACGATTTATTTAAGAATCTCATATTACCCTCCAAGTCACTTCTTATATCTAGATTTTCCTGCATTAGTTGAGATTATTAGTTGATATTAACTGCAAGCAGAAATTTTTCTAGACCATCCAGTTTTAAACAAATGGAATATGAAATTACCAGACTAAATATAAGCGACAAAATTCCGATAAAATCAAAATATCATTCTGAAGGATTTAGGGCTTTGGAATTTTTTCAGTAATTCTGACATGAAATAATAACTGAAGAATTAATAAGGAATCTATTTTTATTACATAATAAACCTAGTTGGTTTCTTTTGGAGGCTCAAAAATGGAAAACTCAAAAATTAGCCCTTGGCAGTTATTTTCATTAATAGTTTTATTTGAGCTGGGAACCGCCCTTATTGTCCCTTTGGGAGTAGAGGCGAAGCAGGACGCTTGGCTGGCGGAATTATTAGGATTAACAGGCGGTATCGTTTTATTGCTCCAATATTTTTACTTATATCACCATTTTCCGAATTTGCTATTGACAAGTTACATCCAAAAAATTTTCGGAAAATATATAGGCTGGATAATAGCTTTGTCATACATTTTATTTTTTATCTATGGGTCATCAAGAGATTTAAGGGAATCTAGTGAACTTTTTTTGCTCGAATTTAGTGAAACTCCCATGGTTGTAATGAGCGCGATAATGATCATGCTCGTTTGTTATGCGCTGCAACATGGAATGGAAGTGATCGCAAGAGCTGGAGAACTATTTATTGTTATAGTCTTTTCTATGGTGGTTTTGACATTTTTTTCACAATTGGTTCAAATATTGTTCAGTTTGAGAGATTGATGCCTGTTTTAGAAAATGGATGGCGCCCCGTTTTAATAACCGCATTTCCTGATCGTGTTTTTTTCCCTTACGGTGAATTAATTTGTTTTACTGTGATTCTTCCATACTTAAATAAACCGGAATATGGGATGAAATTTGGAATGGCTGCCACTATTTTAAGCGGTTTAATTTTAACTATGACCATTGTGCTTGAAATCACTGTTCTTGGTGTAAATGGATTATCGAACACTGTGTTTCCTTTGTTGAAAATGGTCGAAAAAATAAATATAGGCGGATTTATAAAAAGCTTGGACGGTTTGGCGATGGCTGTTTTAATTATTGGTGACTTTTTTAAAGTAACTGTATTTGCTTACGCAGCAGTGATTAGTGCAGCCGACTTATTCAAAGTTAAAAGTCACCGCATGCTTGTGTTACCCATAGGAGGGATGATCCTTTATACTTCCATGGTCGCAACTGATAATTTTATTGAGCATGCAGAACAGGGGAAAATGGTTCTTAGGTCTGTCTTTCCCCAGTTTGAATTTGTTATCCCATTGCTGTTAATCATCATCGCTTCTATTCGTATACTTTTTAGCAGCAGTAATACGGATTAACTTACGATGGTCTAATACTCCTATAGCCGAGCATTTTACTCCCCATTAGGCTATGGATTGCATCGTGCCTGATAACCGCACGTTCGTCTTTAACAACTTTTAAAATTATTAACTGTCTTCCACACTTTTTATTCTGCAGGATAATTTCGAGAGTATATTTGTTTGTTTTTTTTCAATCCATTTTAAAAGAACATCAACAACACGTTCATCTCCTGTATTTTCGTCAATTTTACCAAGTATAAAATAAATATTTCCCCTGGTTTCCCTATCCTTGCTTATTTCTAATAAGAAAGGAAAAGAATAAGGAAGATTGGACCAGGAAATTTACTGGTTGCCGTTAGATTTAAAAACAAATGTCAAGAAAAGACGGGTGGGTACTATACTATAGGAATTTCCCTCTTGAAAAAATCAAGAAGCAAGGATGAAGGAAAATGAACTTTATGTAAGCTATCGTTTACAATACCGAACGACCCGGATTCAGAAATATGTGGAATTTCCCGTACATGTGAAGGTGTGCAAAATACGATGCATAGGTTCAGTGGGCCAGTCCTTCCTAAAAGAAGGAAAGGAGTAAATCTGTATGATTGCAATTTTAGGAATTCTTTTAGTAGTTATTGTGATTGTGATTATCGAAGTTCCTTCCCTGTTGAAAAAAGGATTAAAACGGGAACTATGGGTATTTGGGATCCTGCTCCTTTTTGGGACTGGGTTAAATATAGCCCAGGGATTGCAGATAGATCTCCCGAATCCTTTAGATTGGATTAATGTTGTTTATAAGCCATTTAGTGATTTTCTATTCGGTTTATTCAAGTAGTAAGGAAGGAGGGAAAGAGATGCTGGAAAAAGGAAAAATTAATGGCAGGCAATTTACAGTATTAGTCATTATGTTTACGACAGGAAGCTCTCTCTTATTAGCCCCCTCCATGCTTTCTTCCGAGGCCAAACAGGATGCTTGGTTAGCTGCAATACTTGGAGTGGTAGTAGGGGTATTATTAGCATGGTTATATCAATCACTGGGAAAATTATATTCCGATATGACTTTGGTTGAATATAGCGAGAAAATACTTGGAAAATGGATAGGAAAAGCCGTCTCTCTTTTGTTTTTTACTTTTTCATTTCTCCTGGCAGCACTCGTTCTTCGCAATATAGGAGATTTCATTACAACGCAATTCATGCCAGAAACGCCGATCCAATCCATCCATATCATATTTCTCATCATTGTCATGATGGGAACACGGCATGGCCTTGAAACGATAGCGCGCTCCGGAGAAATTTTATTTCCATTGTTTATCGTGTTTTTTCTTTTGCTTGTCATCTTGGCTTCTCCTCAAATCGAGGTGGAAAAAATACAGCCGATTCTTGAAAATGGAATAAATCCCATACTGCGTAGTACCCTTCTATTTATCGGTTTTCCTTTCCTGGAGCTGGTTATTTTCTTGATGATCTTCCCCTATGTGAATAAACCAAAAGAAGCTGGAAAGGCTCTTTTCATAGGAACTTGGATGGGGGGAGTGATTATAACCCTACTGACGGCTCTGGCTATCCTGGTTGAGGGTCCAGATTACACAACGAGAAATTTATATCCAAGCTATTATCTGGCCCAAAAAATAAACATAGGGAATTTTTTACAGAGGATAGAAGCCATCGTAGCAATCATGTGGTTTATTTCTATCTTTTATAAATTGACTATTTGTTTTTATGTATCTACTTTAAGTCTTGCACAATTATTGAACCTTAAAGAGTATCGGATGCTAGTATTTCCTTTAGGGATGATTCTTATTGTTCTTTCCATTGTAAGCAGTCCTAATATCGTTTATGTAGTTAGCATTATCCTAAATATATGGACATCTTATGCTTTAACATTTGGGCTTTTTCTTCCACTGCTTTTGTTTGGAATCGTTGCAGTTCGAAGATATGTTAAACCTATAAGTGAGGAAAAGAAAAGATAAACTGGGATCCTAATCCTCTTGGAAATACTGAGTTAAGCATAGATGTGCATTCAGTTTTTTAAACACAGGTTCACTATCTACAATGACATCACCCATGTCAAATGCATATGAGCTCATTTGATTTCCGGTCTTCCTTAAAATAAGGCTGTATTAAGGCTTAATGTTGATTTTTGCACCCTGCTGATTGGAGCGGAAGGTGCGAGATCCTCGAAAATGCATTCGCATTTCCTTCGTGCGGTGTGTTTTCAATGATGTTTATTCAAAGTCCTACGGGAGTGCGGATCAAAGGGAGACCCCGGAGGCTTAGCGCTTGAGTAGGCTCCCGGACTGCCCGCGGTTCGCTGAGTGCCTGGAGCGGAAATCAACAGGCAAGTTAACAGAGCCTAAAATAAAGAGGAGCTATCAAATGAAAGCTCCTGCTCTCTTTAATTAACCTTTCATTCCATCCTTACTAATTGTTCGATTTTCTCCACTTCTGTTTTGCCAGTTTCCTTATTTACTGGACTCCAATTTCAGTGAGAATTAAAGCTAGCTGCTATTTCACAAGATACCTTTTCTTTGTAACGAGCAGGATTCGCATTCTTCGCTCCAACTCCTGCAGGAAAACCATATCTCATTTCATCTGATATAGGAGCTGCGTAAGATTTTTGCCAGTAAAAATAAGAAAATTTAATAGCCAGGTAGCAATAGATCCAATGCTAAGTAAGCTTTTTCAAAGGATAACTACATTGGATCTGAATGAAAACACAAAAAGGGCCTGTTCCCAGTACATTAATCAACTGATGGAAAGGCCTTTAGATTCAATATCATTTTACTTGCTGAAATATTCCAAAAGAATCGAACCGGCACTAAACACCAATAACAATGCCATTGTGATATTAAATTGATTTCTATACTTAGCCAGGAAGGATTGAAAAATGGAACCAAAGACACTCCAGCAGAAAGTGCTGACAAAGCCAATAAAGGCAAGTAATAAAGAAAAGAAAATCAGGCTCGAATTTGATGTGTAAAAGGTGCCTGTCCCCTAGTCCGGTAAAGCTATACTAGACTTGGGGACAGGCACTCGTTTTTATGGGATGTACAGCAGCACTCATTAAGCCATTACTTGTTCATTTTAGCGGTCTTTTCCTTTTACGGAGCAGTCCGCACCTTTTATTTAAAAAACAATCGTTTTGTTTTCATGAACAATAATTCGGTCTTCTAAATGCCATTTAACTGCTCTGGCAAGAACACTTCGTTCAATCGAACGTCCGCTCTTTTTTAGATCATTTATATCATCCCGGTGGTCAACACGCTTGATATCTTGTTCAATGATGGGTCCTTCGTCGAGATCGTTTGTAACATAATGAGACGTTGCCCCAATTATTTTTACTCCGCGCTGATAGGCTCGATCATATGGCCTCGCACCAACAAATGCAGGAAGGAAGGAGTGATGAATATTAATGATCTTGAATGGATGAGCTCGAACAAAAGCTGGCGTCAAAATTTGCATATATCTTGCTAAGATGATTAAGTCAATATCAAATTCTTTTAAAAGCTGCAGCTGTCTTTCTTCCACTTCCTCTCTATTTTCTTTACTTGCAGGTATGTAGAAGAATGGAATTTGCAAGGATTCTGCAATTTGTCTTGATTCCTCGTGATTGCTCACAATAAGAGCGATGTCGGTAAGCAAATCACCGCTTTGCCATTCCCATAACAGTTCACGTAAACAATGAAGCTCTTTTGATACAAAAATAGCTGTCTTCTTCAATTCATAGACAAATGCTAATTTCCATTCCATTGAAAATGTTTCTGCGATTTCCTTAAACTGACTCTTCAACTCTTCTTCCTTTGCCTGTAAACCAGGACATTCAAACTCGATTCGGATAAAAAAGGTGCCACCCTCTGGATTTGTTGAATATTGACTCGATTCAATAATATTCGCATCATGCTGGAACAGAAACTGCGATACAGCAGCCACAATACCTGATTGATCAGGACAATTGATAAGCAGCCGCCCCCTGTTTTTTTGACTCTCTCTAAATACTTGAAGTTGATCTTGAATAGATGAATTCATATGAATCTCCTTTTTTAATTTTAATAACTATATTAGACTTATTGTTCTGGATTTAAAAGCATATTTTTTTATAAAGTTATTTATTTGGCTTTTATGGGATCGTAAACATGGAGTAAAGCTGAAATCTTGATGCTAGCCCTTTCAGTGGAATGGACAGACAGGCACTTCTTCGAGTGGAATGTCTACGAGAAAGAGATACTCGAATAAGCGGCAGCTCTTTTTTAAAGTTGGCTCTTTGCTATAAGATTGTTGTTTTTTTATGATTTTGTGATTAAAAAACAAAGAGTGAGGAGAGGTTGATTTCCGTTGCAGGATGCTCAGCGAACCGCGGGGCGGGCGGTGAGCATCCTCGCACGCAGCGCCTGTGGGGTCTCACCTGTCCCATTCCTCCCGCTGGAGTCTCGCACCTTACGCAATCAACCAACCTTATTTTTCTTTGTTAAAAAAGAAACAAATTTTGCGAAAACAGCCTTAAAGTTAAATTAGGTTAATGATTGGATTCGACCTTACAGAAAAGGGACCATGTCTACCTTGCAAATAATAAAGGTGCCCTCCTACGGTGAGTTAATTCTTAAACACACCGAGGATTTGGCACCTTTTGGGCAGTCCAATGGAACCTTCCATCATACAGATACATGTCAAAAACGGTTCCCTTACTTTCTTCCCGAAAGCAAAAGAACCGTCCCTAGTTTCCTATACTCACATTCCAAACTTCTTTAGTCTTTTATAAAATGTACTTCGTGGAATACCAAGGAATTTTGCTGCTGCTGTTACATTTCCATTTGTCCGTTTTAATGCGTCCAGCATTAAATCTCTTTGTATTTTCTCCCGTGCGTTTAATCTTGTTTCTTCCGCGCTTCTTTCTTCAATCGAATACTCTGGAGGTGATGGATGATGCAAGTATAATAGCTCTAAGGGCTGTTCTAAAGGGAGATGGCCTGAAAGTTGTTCTGGAAGCATAATGTGCAGCCTCTCTAACAGGTTGGTCAGTTCCCTTATGTTTCCCGGCCAGTCATAGTCTCTTAAACTAGTGATCAGATCTTGAATGCTCATGCGATTTAAGCTCCAGTTGTTCCTTTGGCAAATATGCTTAATAAGATACGGGATATCTTCTTTTCTATTTCTTAAAGGCGGAACATCAATCGGATAAACATTTAACCGGTAATAAAGGTCCTCTCGGAATTCTCTCCGTTTTACAAGATCCGTAATGTCACGATGTGTGGCCGTTATAATCCGGACATCCAAAGGTACTTCTTTAGTGCCGCCAATCGGAGTGACTTTCCTTTCCTGAAGGACCCGTAGTAAAGCGACCTGCATCGTATGCGGAATTTCACCAATTTCATCAAGAAAAATCGTTCCCTTTTGAGCTTGTTCAAATTTCCCTTTATACCCTTGACGCTTGGCCCCGGTAAATGCCCCCTCTGCATACCCAAAGAGCTCACTTTCCATAAGGTCTTTAGGAATGGCCCCGCAATTCAAAGAGATGAAAGGGCCGTTTTTGCGGCGGCTGTTTTCGTGAATGGCCCTTGCAACCATCTCTTTCCCTGTACCCGTTTCCCCTGAAATGAATACGGTAGCATCGGTTGGAGCTACGAGCTTTACTTTTTGTAACGTTCTTTGAAATACCTCACTTATTCCACTTTCCCCTTTAAATACAAAGGAGTCTGCTGGTCTTGTTGAAGAAGGAAATACGTGTTGATGATGAGTATTTACTTCTGACAGAAAAAAGCAGATTCCATTCATGCCATTGCCTTCATTTACATAGAGTGGCATTTCAGCATTAATTTGATATCTGTTATGCAGCATTCCCTGCAGATTCATACCAATGACATGTGGTATTTTTTCACGGATGGGTTTACTTGCGGATATGATTTGTTTGTGTTGATTGCATACAATGAAGAGCTGGCTGTGATGGGTCTCAGCTAATTGGGCTGCTTGCTGGACAAGAGTGATTTCTTTGCTGTGGGATCTCTTGATTAATTCTTTTTCAATAGCATAAGCAATCGAAGTCACCATGCCAATCATAAAAGGATGAGATTGCTCTACGGGACATGAAACATCAATGACTCCCAGTAATCCTCCATTATCATCCAAGATGGGAGTCGCAGAGCAGCTCCATTGATGAGAAGCCACAGAGTAATGCTCAGGGCCCTGAATCATGACGGCTTCTTTAGTTTCCAGTGCCGTTCCGATTGCATTTGTCCCGACAGCAGCCTCAGTCCAGCGTACGCCTTCCATAAAGTTAATTCTGCGGGCATCCTTTAATGTTTTTTCGTTCCCTAATAGGGATAATACATATCCATCCGGATCGACCAATAATGCCATCATGCCTGAACTTTTTATCATCGGATCCATCTTCTTTAAATATGGGTCAGTCATTTCGATAAGCAGTGAATTTTTAGCTTTCTTATTATGTAATTCCTCTTCAGTTAATAAATGCATGCCTTTATTCAAATATGGGTTTACTCTTTCTTTTTTACATCGGTACCAGGATTCCAATATTCGTTTGTCTAATCGTGCTTGATCAAGAACACCTTCATGAACAAATCGCTTCCAAGTATCAAAATAAAAAGTCGTATCCATAGAGCCCCCTCTTATTAGAAAAAATTTTCCGGCATACATTTATTTCATTAGAAAAAGAGAATCTGGGTGTTATAGGCAATTCAAGTTTATTATATTAAATTATGTATCCGCTTTCAATAAACAATGATCTCTTATTATGAATATTCAAAAAAAATAAACTTCGCGCATTAGCACGAAGCCTGAAATTATCTTATAATGATGGATCTACCAATATTTTAATTTGGTTTTTATTTTTCGTGAGTGCTTCAAACCCTTCAGTAACGATTTGATCAAGGGAAATCTTTTTCGTGATTAACTCTGTTGCTCTAATTTGTCCATTGGCAATCAATTGAATAACTTGCGGGAAGATGTTTCGATAAGCTATGATACTAGTCATTTTTCTCTCTGTTAAAATAAATTGGTTTACCGGAATGCTGGCAGGCTTTTCCCATATGCTGATATTTACTACATTCCCTTCAGGTTTTGTCGATTCAATTGCTGTATAAATAGTAGCCTCGATTCCGGCTACCTCGAATGCGACATCAACTCCAAGCTCATTTGTAAATTCTTTTATGGCTTGAATGGGGTCTCTTTCTAAAGGATCAATGATAAGGTCTGCTCCAGCCTGTTCTGCAAAGTCTCTTCGTTCTGGGGAAACCTCGACCGCAACAATTTTACTTGCACCCGCAGCCTTAGCTGCTTGAATAACCAACAAACCGATAGGCCCAGTACCAATAACAGCGACTGAATCCCCGATCTTCATGTCGCTTTGGCGGACAGCGTGAACGGCAACAGCTGCTGGCTCAACTAGAGCTGCTTGTTCCCATGTCATATTATCCGGAATTTTATGAATCATCTTAGATGGCACCACACTGTATTCTGAGAAGCCGCCTAATCCGCCAGACAGACCTATAAACCCTAATTGTTCACAAACATTATAATGTCCTTTCCGGCAAGAATGGCATGTTCCGCAACTGTAAATCGGCTCTACGCAAACGCGGTCACCCACTTTAATTCCAGTCACATCTTCCCCAACAGCAGAGACCACCCCAGCAAACTCATGGCCCATGACAATCGGCGCTTTATCCTTTGATATGGGGTGGGCTTCTTCTACTGGGATAAAAATGGGGCCTGCCAAATATTCATGCAGATCTGACCCGCATATGCCACAATAATAGACCTTTACTTTCACCTGATCTCTTTCAAGAGAAGGCTCAGGAATAGTTTCGACACGGATATCTTTTGTATCATACCAAAGAGCAGCTTTCAATCATATACCTCCCTTTTTATACATGCACAGCATGACCAACGGCACTTAGCAGCGCTTCATGAACTGCTTCGGAAAGGGTTGGATGTGCTGCAATGAAGTTCTCCATTATGTCTGCTGTCAATTCTGCATGAAGCATGACAGCTCCTTGCCCTATAAGCTCTGTTGCATGGGCTCCCACGATGGAGATACCAAGGATTTCTCCGAATTCCGGATCGATAATAACCTTTACTTTTCCAGCCTGTTCATTGGCGATTAGCGCCTTGCCATTTGCCGAGAATGGAAACTCACCTATTCTGATATCGCCATATTGTTCTCTTGCCTGCTTTTCTGTTAAGCCAACACCAGCAATTTCAGGTGATGTGTAAATACAGCGGGGAACAGCACTGGCATAAACCTCGGCATCCATCCCGCAGGCATTTAAAGCCGCCACTTTTCCTTCGTGGAAAGCCATATGGGCAAGCTGAATTCCTCCAATTACATCACCGCATGCATAAATTGTCGGGATGTTTGTTTGCATTTGGTCATTAACATGGATCCCCTGATTTGAGAAATCAATCCCTATCCCCTCGATGCCCAAGTGATTTACTTTTGGTTTGCGGCCAATAGAAACGAGAACCCGGTCTGCCTGAATTTCATGGAGGCCCTTATCGTCTTCAATGAACGCTTTCTTTCGGGCTGATTCCAAATCCTTGAGAGCGGCAGAAGTATATATAGCTGCACCATCTTCTTCAAGCTGTTTATGTAAGATCCTGGCGATATCGTGATCTTCACCTGGAAGCAGCTGATTTGCCATCTCGACAATGGTCACTTTTGTACCCATTCTGCTGAAAATACTGGCAAACTCACAGCCGATTACACCTCCGCCGATAATCAGCAGTGAGGACGGGATCGACTGAAGCGACATTGCCTGGCCGCTATGAATCACCCATTCTCCATCAAAGGGAGCGAAGGGCAATGGGACAGGTTCCGAGCCTGTCGCTATTATGATTTTATCTGCCTTAATCTCCTGCTGATGTCCATTGCTCTCCACCTGCAGAACCTGACTTGATTTAAAAGAGGCAGATCCTTTTATTATTTTCACTTTATGTTTCTTCATTAAATATTGAATCCCAAGAACAAGAGTTGAAACGATCCTGTTTTTACGATCCTGAACTGCATTCCAATCAATTTCTATTTGCCCAGATGGCAGACGAATCCCAAACTTATTGGCATGATATAGCTGACTGTACACTTCAGCACTTTCTAAAAGAGATTTTGTTGGCATACAGCCTTCATTTAAACATGTTCCTCCAAGTGGCCCTTGGTCAATAATGGTCACTTCCTGTCCCTGCTGGGCAGCAGTAATGGCAGCTACATATCCAGCAGGTCCACCTCCAATAATTGCGATCGATCCCAAAGCATTCCCTTCTTTCTATAAAAGCATCGTTACTGGCTCTTCTAAAAACTGTTTGACCGATTGTAAAAATGCTGCAGCCGGTGCTCCATCAAGGACACGGTGGTCAAACGTCAGACTGAGTGGCAGGATGCTTCTTTTGACAATTGTTTCCGCCTTAAAAACTGGAGTATCATAGAAAGCGCCGACCCCAAGAATTCCTGATTCCGGCGGATTTAAGATGGGGGTGAAATGTTCCACACCGTAAGAGCCAAGATTACTGATCGTAAATGTAGATCCCTGCATCTCGTCACTGCTCAACTGCCCTTCCCTTGCCTTTTTTGCCAAAGCTTTAATGCTGCTTGATAATTCAATGATCGAACACTTTTCAGAATGGCGAATAACTGGAACAACCAAGCCCTTATCAACAGCAACTGCCATTCCAAGATGCACATGCTTGAATAAATGAATCGTTTCATTGATATAAGCACTATTCATTTGCGGATGCTGCTGAAGCGAAAGCACTACCGCACGTGCAATAAAGTCAGTCATAGTCAGTTTATTTTCATAACGATTTTGAACCGTTTCGGCTGTTTGCTTCTGCAGAGCGATTAATTCCGTCACATCCACCTTCATGTTCATCGTCAGCTGTGCTGTCTGCTGCAGGCTATCATGCATTCTGCCTGCAATAACCTTTCGAATGCCAGAAACCTTCATTTCCTGAGCCTGTTCAGCCGGTTCTAAAGCTGCTGATTTGTCTATTTGCTTCTTCTCTGCCTTATGCTCACGTGATTGTTTCAAAGCTTCCTGGACATCTTCCTTCGTAATTCTTCCGCCAGGTCCTGTACCCTGGATTTCACTAATATTGATGCCGCCTGCTTCTGCCATTTTTCTGGCTACTGGAGAAATTTTCACGCGGTCTCCACCGGATTTCACCTGCTTGCTCTTCTCTGGTGTTTCTTTTACTGGAGATTCAGCATCTCCTTTAGGCTCCTGGGTTTGTACAGAGTCACTCACCGGAGCAATTTTTTCACCCGGTTTCCCGATATAACAAATAACAGCTCCTGGCGGGACTCCTTCCCCTTCAGGAACGGCAATTTCCAATAATGTTCCTTCTGCTGGAGATTCTACATCAATTTCAATTTTTTCCGAGCTAACACTGGCAATCGGTTCTCCTTTTCCAACCTGATCCCCGACCTGCTTGTTCCATATGGATACCGTACCTTCTTTCATGGCCATTCCCAATTTTGGCATTACAACTTCTACTGACATGGTTATCCCGCCTTCCCATTACACTTCAAGAGGTGTTCCTAATAACTCCGATACCACTTTCACCACTCGTTCTGCTTTTGGCAGATAAATATCCTCCAGCGGCGGTGAGAATGGTACCGGAGTATGAGGAGCTGTGATCCGTTTTACTGGTGCATCAAGATGATCGAATCCTTTGTCAGCCACCAGTGCGGCTATATCTGTCGCTATACTGCATCTTGGATTGGCTTCATCTATCACAATGAGTCTGTTTGTCTTTTCTACTGATGAAAGAATCGCTTCTTCATCCAATGGCGACAGGCTCCGCGGATCAACAACTTCTATTTCAATTCCTTTTTGAGAAAGCTGTTCCGCAGCCTCCAAAGCGGTATGAACCTGCTTCCCTATGGCTACAACCGTCACGTCCGAACCTTCCCTTTTAATATCTGCTTTGCCGATTGGAATCGTATAATAGCCTTCCGGGACATCACCTGTCATGTTATAGAGGGTCTTGTCTTCAAAAAAGATGACAGGGTCATTATCCTCGATTGCAGCAAGCAATAATCCCTTGGCTTCATATGGCGTTGATGGAACGACCACTTTCACACCAGGAATCGCAGTAAATAGTGCATATAAGCTTTGAGAGTGCTGGGCAGCTGCTCTGAATCCGGCGCCATGCATAGTCCGAATCGTCACGGGAACCTGGGCCTTGCCGCCAAACATGTAACGGAATTTTGCTCCCTGATTTAAAACCTCGTCCAAACAGCTTCCAATAAAATCATTAAACATTAATTCGGCAATGGGACGCAGTCCGGTAGATGCCGCAGCCATCGCTGCTCCCATATACCCCGCTTCCGTAATCGGTGTATCTAAAATCCGCTCCCGGCCAAATTCCTGCACAAGACCTTTCGTGACCCCAAGCACACCGCCCCAGGCATCTTCATCCTGCAAGTGGTCAACCTGAGCTCCTCCGGCAACATCCTCACCCATTAAAATGACATTCTCATCCTTGCGCATCGCTAGTTTCATAGCCTCATTGATGGCCCCTGACATACTTAACTTTCTTGTCATGAAAGATTCCTCCTTTTATTTAAACTGTCCTGAGACAAAACTTTGCGTTGTATACTCTTAAAACTAATAAGAGACATATACGTCCGTTAACAGCTCGGATGCATTCGGGTATGGACTTTCTTCACTAAACTTTACAGCCTGGTCCACTGCTGCTTCGACAGATTTTTCAATAGCCACGACTTCACTTTCAGCAAGCAGCTGCTCATTCAACAGGTGCTTTCTAAAGAGAAGAATGGCATCTTTTTCCTGCTTATGCTCTGCTTTTTCCTGATCTCCTTTGTAGGTTTGGGCATCTCCCTCAAAGTGGCCATAATTCCGGTATGTCACACATTCAATCAGTGTCGGACCTTCCCCGCGCCTTGCCCTTTGAACGGCTTCCTCGGCAGCCTGGTAAACAGCCAGAACATCCTTTCCATCGACTTTGATGCCCGGAATATTGTAGGCAATTGCCCGGTCCACAATGGACTTACAGCTCGATGCGTACGAAAATGGAGTCGCTTCTGCATATCCATTATTTTCAGCAACAAAGACAACCGGAAGCTTCCAGATCGCAGCCAAATTAATTCCTTCATGGAAAGTTCCATGATTCTGAGCACCGTCACCAAAAAAGCAAACGCTTACATTATCGGTCTTTTTATACTTGGCTGTTAGTGCTGAACCACAGGCGAGCGGAAAGCCTCCACCTACAATGCCATTGGCTCCAAGCATCCCTATATCAAAATCGGCAATATGCATGGATCCGCCCTTTCCTTTACATAGCCCTGTAACTTTTCCATAAATTTCAGCCATCATTCCATCCAAATCACAGCCTTTAGCAATGCAGTGCCCATGTCCGCGATGGGTGCTTGTTATGCTGTCCTTGTCATTTAAATGAGCACAAACCCCAACAGCGACAGCTTCCTCCCCAGCATATAAATGAACAAATCCCGGCAGGATTCCCTTTGCAAACAACTCATGAACTCTGTCCTCAAAATTTCGGATTTCAACCATTCTTTGATACATCCACTGGGCTTTTTCCTTCGTTAAAGCTACATCTTTACTGCTTTCCAATGCTTTCATTCTTTCAGCCTCCTTGGAAAAATAGATTTCAGATAAATTAGTTGCAAGAACCGTGCCAAGAAGCTATGGCACTGATTTCAGCGTTTCAGGGTAATTTTTGCTCAAAAAAAATAGACAAATTGAGACAGTGTCTCGATTTGTCTACTTTTGTTTCTATTAAAAAGGGTTTCTATTTTGCAACCGGGAGACCCTAACGGTGGTTACCTCCATTCTCGCTCCTCAAGATTAGTTCCAGCAACATCATAAATGAAACCGGCAACATGAAATCACTCCAGCCTGCACAAAAATAAGCACTATCCATCATTCCTACAAGAGCTTGCCACAGAGGCAATAAATCAAAACACTTCGTCAAATGGAGCATAAAAACCAACTTGAATGCGATGCGTTCACTCTCCCAAGAAATAATCATATTCCCGGACTGCAAATTACTGAGAAACTTATCTTTTCTACTGTACAATTACTTATATATTTGATCCATCTGAAAAGACCTTATACAATTTTTAGTTAGGTCATTTAGTAATATATAATAAAGCCCTCTTCATATAATTTTAATTCGTTAATATGTAACACATAAAGAAAAAAATCCATAAACCAGATCATTTTTACCATGATATAATATACAGTTGTATTATGCATATTTTGTAAAAAGATGTAGTTTTTGCTGAAAGGATGATTTAATTTGAATAATACTGATATACATATAGATAAAACAATCAGGTTATTTACATATTTAAAAGAACTTTCTTTATTAAAAGCCCCACTGGTTAGAGATCTACAAAACTACGAGAACTACGTATTTTTAAATGAAATCCCAGATGAAAATGGTTGTATTTCACCGCTTATTTCAAAGGTGAAAGATACTTGGGTGGAGATCAAAAAACCAGTGAAGCCAGTTTTTCCACATCCGCCTAAAGCTTTAAAGGACTGGATAAGCTCTGCTTACAAACCAGAAGACACCACTGCCCCTGCCCTTTTAGAAAAAATCCCAAATCCTGATTCTCAGGATGATACAGACCAGGATGAAACTGATGCTGAGGCTGAGCAAAAATATTTATATTTGGAAGATCATTCAGATATACAGCGTAAGTTTGATTTCTACTTAGCAGGTAAATGGAATGTGTGGAAAGAAGAATTTGAACGATATGAAAAAGTCCAAAGTATATACACGAAGTTATTCTCCATTTATCAAAAACAGAAAAAGCTCGGGGATCAGTATGAACTCATAGCCGCTGTTGGGCTATTGAATTGGAAGGATCCTAATAACCAAGTCATTCACAGGCATATAGTGACCGCTTCATGTGCGTTTCAATTTGATGCCAATAATGGAATTATACGAGTCATGCCATCATCAGAAGGAATTAAGCCTGAACTAGAGCAGGATATGCTTGAATTAAGCAACAGATTAGATAACAAAGCTTTATTGCCTATTGCGGAAAAATTGGAAGAATTACAGGAGTCTTTCTGGAATCAAAATCTATTAAATTCAATTTGCAGGTCCTTTGCTTTTTCATTATCGTCAAATGGAACATTCCATGAAAATGAGTTAGCAAATACGAGGGAAACATCGAAAGAACCCAGCATTTTTTATAGTCCTGCCCTTATTTTAAGGAAGCGGACTGAAAAAGGATTCCAGCAGGCATGTAATACAATTGTAGAAAATGTGAAGGAGTCAGGCGAAGAAATTCCTCAAGGCATTAAGAGGATTTTTGAAGAAATTGATGATTTCCATCTATCTGCCGGCACGCAAGATAACCAATCAACCGGCACCGTACCAGTTGATTCAACTATATACTTCCCTCTTGAAGCGAATGAGGATCAACAAAAGATAATCAAGAATTTGGAAACTAGAAATGGAGTTTTAGTACAGGGACCTCCTGGTACAGGAAAAAGCCATACGATTGCCAATTTGATTTCTCACTTGCTTTCTACAGGAAAAAGAGTACTCATAACAAGTGAAACGGCAAGAGCACTTAAGGTATTAAAAGGTAAAATCCCAGAAGAACTGCAAAGTCTATGTGTTAGCTTGCTTGGCGCCGATTCCAAATCCTTCAAAGATTTAGAAAAGGTCGTTCAAACGATTTCGAACAAGCGTGATACCTGGAATTCAGACATGATGTCCAATGAGATTGCTGAACTGACAACTCAACTTAAAGAAATGCGTAAAGAGAAAGCAATCCTGCAAAACAAAATGAGATCAATCAGGGAGAAAGAAACATTTCAGCATAGTCTGCTAGATGGTGATTACCAGGGAACAGCTCAAAAAATTGCTATGACAATATATGAAGAACAAGATAACTATTCCTGGCTCAAAGACCACTTGGATATGGAGGCCGAATGCCCTATTACCAACTCTGAGGCAGCAGAACTCCTGGAATTATTATCTCTTCTAAATAAGAATATTCAGAAGGAGATTCAATTATCATTTCCACCTCATGATCTATTAGATGGTGAAGAAACATTCGCTGGAAATGTTAAGCGTGAATCTTCCTTAAATGAAGAAATTAAAAACTGCGAAACCGCAAATCAAGATAAACTTGAGATACAATCAAGCCTAACTAAAGACCAGCAAGCTTTGCTCAATAAATTACTTAATGAGATGTCTTCCCTATCCAACCAGATTGCAATGAAAAAGCAGCAATGGCTATCTTCAGCTTTCCAGGATCTATTACAGAATAGGTTCAGACCCTGGGGAGAGTTTTATACACAGGTCATGGAATCGCTTAGTAAGATCAAGACTCTTGCATCAAAGCATAGTTTAACTGAAATTCATGGTACTGACCAAGTTCCATTATCTCAGCTTCTGTCGGACGTATCCTTGCTTCATGCTCACTTGAAAGAAGGAAAAGGACTCGGCGTCCCTTTAATGAGGCCAAAAGTCGTGAAAGATGCCTGGTATATCGTGAAAGACGTCCGCGTTGATGGCCGAATGTAATGTATCCCTCTGTCAAGACACAAAATCCAGATATTTAAGATAAACTACTTCTCCTTTCGTTTTGGTTTTTTGATCGCCTTTCTTAAATTGTGGTTAACCTGAGCTCACCACCCGGTGTTTGTCAATATAGATGTCGTATTTAGTTACTTTAGTATATTGAAAATGTCGTCAAACCCCGAGTTCAGTCAAGGCTACCGCGCTGCGCTTGCTGGCCTAGTGATTTGAATCGAAAGGAAAAGTGTGCTTTCGATTCAAATCACTAGGGAAAAGGGAATATTATGGTTTCCTCAATGCTTCGGTTTTCCCCTCATCTCGCATTGGATTAAGTGCTACTTGTTCACTTGGTGTCCAATTTCTTGTGCCTCGTGCCCAACGCTCTGGATGCTTTGCCTTTGCTGCTTCATATACGTCCTTTCGCTTTTCCAATATGACTACGTGTTCCCCCGTATGACACTGTACAGGGGTCACAAAATTCAATCCACTATGCAGGTGAATCTCGTTGTACCATTGGACAAATTGCTGTGCCCATTGCCTTGCTTCTTTGAGTGAAGCAAAACCTTTATGTGGGAATTCAGGTCGATATTTGAGTGTCCGAAACATCGCTTCTGAGTATGGATTATCATTACTCACACGCGGTCTTGAAAAGGAGCTTTGAATGCCCAATTTCTCTAGTAAACTTAAGAATGTTTCAGCTTTCATTGGGCTACCATTATCCGAATGCAACACAAGTGGTGCGCCATGGATTTTTTCATTGATGACTGCTTTTTTCACGAGCGTTTCGGCGTGTTTTGCCTCTTCTGTTTCCCAAACTTCCCAGCCAACTACTTTTCTACTAAATAGATCGAGAATTAAATAGAGTCGATAATACAAACCTTTCACAGGTCCACCAAGCCACGTAATGTCCCAAGTCCATACCTGGTTTGGCGATGTTGCTAGATGACTCTCAGGGATTCTTCGCTCAGGCCTTTGACTACGACCGCGGTGATGTTGCATTTTTTCTTCACGTAACACACGATAAAATGTGGATTCAGATGCAATATAAGTTCCTTTGTCCGCAAGTTTTGGTACAATTTGCGTCGGTGGTAAATCGGCATATTCTTCTTGTTTGACAACCGTCAGTATTTCCTCTTTTTCTTCCTCAGACAACTTATTTTTCGGCACTGGTCTTTTTGCAAGTGGTCGTTGATCGACCTTCACATCCCCCCTGCCACCCAGCGCTCATATGTTCGAACGCTAATATGAAGTTCCTCGCAAGCCTTTGCTAATCGCGCACCTGATTGATTTGCTTCTTGGATGAGTTCTACAGCTAATGCGCGATTTGATGGGTTAATCATTCTTCCTCGTCGTCCCCCCAAATCGCTTGGGCCTTTTTTCGCAAAAGTAATAACGCCGCAGCTTCAGCTAGCGCTTTTTCCTTCTTTTGTAGCTCTTTTTCCAATTGTTTAGCACGCTTCTGTTCTTCCTTTAATACGCCATTCAACTGTTTCGCTTGATCGAATGCCTGACCATTTGCCTGAAGACACACACTCTTCCATGCTTCAATCTGTTCTCGATAGAGACCTTTCTTACGACAATACTCTGCAAGCTCCGACTCATTCAATGCGAACGTCTCCATCACGATTAAAAACTTATCCTGGCTGCTCCATTTATCGCTTGTTTGGCCATTCCCTGGCGTTGCTACACCAGCTGTGCGCGCTTCCTTACGCCACTTGTACAATGTCACTTCTGTGATGCCTTCTTCTTTAGCAATTAGGGTCACTGATTCATTATTCGGTGGCATCATGCGTTTAACAATGACATCTTTTTGTTCCTGCGAATATCGTATTCTATTTTTCCCTGTCATATCGATCAACCTCCGTGTTATTTACTTAACTATAACACTAAAGCATCCTACGACATCTATCCTAACAGAGGGGGACGTCCTAAAAGAAAACATAAGTTCATTAAAAGTGTTCTATATTATGAAACCAATCTAAAGGATGTAAGTAGCTGCTTGACTGGAACGATATAAAAAATGTCTAGCCCTTTAATAAATTTCATACATAAGAGAACCAGTATAAGCAAATATTTTCTGTAATAAATAAACTTAACCAGAACTCACCATTCCTTTATAACTTTACCCCATCCGTTTTTCTCTGTTGCAAAGAAATCTCCTTCAGTAAAGCAAGCACCTAAAACATCACCCGTGTCTAATAGGTGCACTGGATTATCAGTTGTTCCTTCAATTTTTATTGAACCTTTCATCGTTTTGCTCCTGAGTAAATTAAAGTCTGGGGCTGTGTTTCTTTCTATAAGCTGATGCTTCCATACGCCTGGTTTATCTGGATTTGGAATTGTCCTAATGTTGAAGTGAGGTGTGAGCGTGATCTCTTCAAGATCATTCTCTTCTTCCCATTCACCTGCAATCTCAATCATTAATCCATCTTTTCTCTGTGCTTTGCCAATTATCCGATCATCTTGTTCTTCTAGGGTGATTGAAGCATACTTTTTGGGATAGCCCCAAAGCTCTCTTCCTGCAGCGATGGCAGCATCATTGTTTTCGTATTCAAACACATACCATCCACCTTTTTTCCCTTCGTACGATACTGGAACAATAATAGAGAAGTCCATAAAACCCAGTTTATCGCAGCTTGAAAAATCAGTGGCTACGACTGCAGCAATTTCCTCTTCTAATTTATATGGAGTTGTTCTTACCCATTCTTCGAGTATTTTACGATTTGGTCGAAAATAAACAGCCAATGATTTCTGCCCTAAACATTCATATGGTACAAACGGCGAGGGATACAATGGTGCGTGTAAGGGTGCGTTATTCAAGTAATATCCTCCTTCAGATCATGGACTTTTTTTAGCTTCGTCTCTTTCTTTACAGTTGATTTGCTTACGAAATAAATTACAATAGCGGCAGACAGCATTCCAGGAATAATTTCATAAATATAGCTGGATAAAGATGCGTTGATCCAAACGATAGTTACAACAGAACCAGTAATCATTCCCCAAAACGCACCCTGCCGTGTTACCTTATTTGAATACAAGCAGAAAATTAATAACGGGCCAAAACTGGCTGCAAGCCCTGCCCATGCATATAATACAAGATCGAAAACGGCTTTTAAGTTCAATAAAGCAAGTCCGGTTGATAATACACCCAACAAAATCATCGTTATACGGCTGATAGTCACATTTTGTTTTGACGTATATTCTTTATTAGTCATAGACTTTAACAAATCACTTGCAATAGACTGTGTAGCAACCATTAATTGTGAAGAAAAAGTGGATTGGATGGCTGCAAAAATAGCTCCAATTACAATTCCTGCTATGATCGGGTGCATGATATCCATAGTGACTTGAGGAAAAATATACTCTGGATCATCAATTACTGGCACGAGGATTCTACCAATTAATCCAAGCAAATTGGAGCCGGTCATAACAATAATGACCCAAACCATGGCAATAACAGAACCTTGTCGAATCGTTTCATCATCTTTAGCAGATAAAAAACGCTGAATGATATGCGGCTGCCCCGGTTCCCCTAAACCAAACCCTATCAAGCCAAGGATTACACCGAACCCTACAGCACCACTTGTACCCCCGCCTGTTGATAATAGAACAGGATCAATCATTTCCAATGTCGTGAAAAACTCTCTGAAACCGCCAAGCTGAAATAAAATCATATAGAGAGGGAATATAACAAGGACCGCCATCATAATCAGACCTTGGGTTACGTCAGTCCAGATAACAGAACGGTATCCTCCAAATATGGAATAGCCGATTACAAACGCTGCAGACAGCACTAATCCCCAGTTATAATCAAAATCAATTATGGCATTTAAAGCCTTGCCTGCTGCAGTCAATTGTGAAGCCATATACGCGATAAAGAAAATAGCAATAATAGTTGCTGCTAATATCTTCAATGAGTTCTTCGGATCGTGAAATCGCATACTAAAGTAGTCTGGCAAACTCAATGCCCCTAATTCTTTTCCTGAACGCCGAAAGCGGGGAGCTACTACAAACCAATTTAATAGATATCCAGCAATAAAACCAGGGAGCATCCACATTGTAGAGATTCCGGCAACATAGGAATACCCGGCAGCTCCAATAAAAATCCATCCGCTTGTATCTGAGGCCCCAGCGGATATTGCAGTTGCCACTGGTCCAAAGTTACGGTCTCCCAAGTAATAGCCTTCCTCACTTTTAGAGATGAAACGCTGTGCTGCAAATCCTACAAAAAATACAAGAATCAAGTATCCAATGAATACAGCAATCATTTCATCTCATCCTTTCGGGAAGCAAACTTATTAAAAACAAAAGTTAATACCAGACCCAAAATTGGAGAAATAACATAGAAAAACCAAATTAACAATTCATTTTTCATTTCAAACGCCTCCTTTTGATGAAAGTGCAGCTTTCGTCAATGGCAGCCTATCAATGATCTTCCCATAATCTAGTGTAAACCCCCCTCTCACATACTTTCCTCCAAGAACTTCTGTTGGACCAAGAAGCGATAGAGGATCCTGAGCGGATTCTTCCCATTGCAATGAAGCTCTCCCAAACCATTCATCTATTGTAAAAACTTGATGGAACTCGTTATGCACTACAAAATTCAGATCCATTTTTCCATTTTCAACTCCGGGCATTCTTTTAACCTGAAGTCTTGGAAACAGAACTGGTACTTCAACATCCATATTCTCCTTAACTAGTGTTACGTTAATAATTTCTTTTCCTTTTCTGAAAACTTTCCCTGTTATTGAAGTGCCGTTTTTCTCAAAAGTAACCTTCCCAAGCTTTTTGGGATAGCCCCAAATTTCTCTTCCTGCACATAAGGCATCATCTGAATCCACATATTCAAAAGCCATAACAGCTCCTTTTTGATTCTTATATTGGCATGGTATTATGAGCCCTCCTTCTGAATAGGGATCTAATCCTTCTACTTCATTGTTCTTCAGAACAAAAACCTCAAAAATATCTCCAGTTAACTCAAATTCTGCTGGCAAAAACGTTTTTAGGATTTCCTTCTTCCCTTTTGCATAGATGCTAATTTTTTCATAGTCCTTGTAGACATAAGGCAGACTAGGATAAAGAGGTGCATATTCCGGTAAAATTTCATAAATATTCTTTTTCATTTCATTCCTCTCCCTTCTGCCTATATAGTCTGCAAGAGTTGTGCCAAAATGAATTCAGTTAAGAAATGGCACTTTCACCAAAACTCTACTCATTTTCGAGTATTTTTATGGGTAATTACTCAATTTTGGGTATTTAATAACTTCAACTCATAAACATAACTTTGTAAGTCATACTCCTTAATTTTTCTGCTCATTGTCTGCTGAGGGAGCTCTAGTCTCCTCGCCGCTTTTGAAACATTCCCATGAGTACGTTCCAGCTCTTGTTTAATCATACTTTCTTCCGCTCTTTTCAACTGTTCTCTGAGAGAAAGACCCAATGAGGGCTGGAAGTTCTCGGACTGGTTCTCAATTGCTAAATAGGAGTGCTGCTGTAAATCTTTTTTAGTTATCATCGAACCCTCAACATGATTCATAGCCCGTTCAATCCAATTCCGTAATTCCCTTACGTTTCCCGGCCAATTATGTTTTTTTAAAGTGACCAACGCCTCTTCTTCAATACCTTGAACATCCTTGCATAGTTCCTCGTTGAAGTAAGATATAAAATGCATGGTCAAAGGCAGGATATCTATTTTTCTGTTTCTAAGTGGTGGAAGCTCAAGATACATAACATGCAGACGATAGTACAAATCACTGCGCATTTTACCGGACTCTAACAAAGAAGAAGGATGAACATTTGTCGCAGCTATAAATCTAATGTTAATTGACATCTCTTTCGTATCGCCTAACCGCCGAACCTTCTTCTCTTGAACAACCCGCAGCAATTTGGCCTGAAGAGTAAGCGGAAGGGAATTGATTTCATCTAGAAATAGAATTCCTCCATCTGCTTGTTCAAAAAGTCCTTTGCGATCTTCTGCACCTGTAAAACTTCCTTTAGTTGTACCAAATAAAATAGATTCCAAGAGATTCTCCGGTATAGCCGCACAGTTTTGGCTAATTAAGCTGCACCCGCTATCAGTGGCAATCGCATTGACAATAACTTCTTTCCCGGTTCCGGTTTCTCCATATAATAATAATGGTGAAGAAGTTCCAGCCAGCTTAGGGATCGCATTTTTGACATCTCTCATCGATTTAGATAATCCAATTATATTAGTTTCCATTGTTTCTCTTGCTTTCGTTGGCTGTTTTCTTTTGGCAATTCCCTTTTCCCTTCGTAACGTTTCCAGCTCATCAGCAAGCCGTGTAACAGCTGAAACATCTTCAAACAACTCATACGCCCCAACAATTTTTCCGTCCTGAATGATTGGAAATGTTGATGTCAGAGCTGTCCGCCGTTCGCCCTTACTTGTTACAAAGGTTTGAATTCTGTCAATTACAGATCTTCCTGTCTGAATCACTTTACAAAACGTACTCTCACTCTCTTTTAAATTCGGAAACACTTCAAAAATCGACAAACCTGTTACTGACAAAGCACTAATCCCTATTGCAGAAGCCCCTTTATTTACAAATGTAATGTTATAGTTACAATCAATAGCCATAATTCCTACACGAATCTTTTCAAGAATATCCGTCTTCCACTCGTCTATTGTCATAGGTATTGAGCTTTAATTAGCTCCCTTCTCTCCCTTCATAATTAATAAACGTTTATCATTTCTTTCGACATGTAATATAAATAGTCCTGTGTTCCGAAATTGCAGTTATTGTAGTGATGTCAGATGGAATTTCAAGAAAAAAACCCTGTCCCTTT
This sequence comes from Cytobacillus sp. NCCP-133, assembly GCF_026011715.1. Classification (GTDB taxonomy): domain Bacteria; phylum Bacillota; class Bacilli; order Bacillales; family Cytobacillaceae; genus Cytobacillus. The sequence continues at coordinate 25,554 of NZ_BRVM01000025.1, forward strand.
GAAAAGTAAAGTTTTAGAGTACTAGGAGAGATAGAATCATCGCTTTACCCCGCCGGCAACATTCTCCTCCATTGCCTTGTGTACGCTTAAGTCTAACCAGAGACGTATACATCAGTTAACAGCACCATTCTAATATGGAATTTCATCATTGAAATTTACAGCATTGACCTCTGCTGCCTCGTCATAATTCGATTGCCTCGACTTCACTTTCAGCAAACAGCTACTCATTCAACAAATGTTTTTTAAAAAAGGAATGACATCTTTCTCCTGCTTATGCTCTGCTTTTTCCTGAATCTGCTTTGTAGATTTTGGCGTCCCCTTTAAAATAGTCAACATTCCGGAATGTCTCATTTTCAGCGCCTTGCCCTGTGAACAGCTTCTTCGGCAGCCTGGTAGACAGCAAGAAAAAACACAGGAAAAACACAGGGACGGTTCCAGCGTATCAGAGTGAATCGCCAGAACCGCCCCTATGTTTGTTATTAGCCAAGCCATTTCTATTAGGATTCGTCCCCTGCCTCTTCCAGTGCATCAGGATAAATAACCTCATTAAATACCTCGCCTGTCGCAGTATCCTTCACCAATATCTTTACCTCATAGTCCTCTGGATCAACACCATTGAATAGCTGATAAAACATTCCGGAAAGCCCCAGTCCAAAAACAGCAAATCCATCAAAGCTATTTTCATAAGCTTCTCTGTCGACTTCCAATGTAAACTCTGAAAAGTCCTTGTTGTTGGTAACTTCTTTCACAGATGGGTAATCTTCGCCATTCTTCGTATCAGCAATGGTTCTCTCCAGTTCTGTCTGCATTTCTTTCATCATTTCTTTATGCTTAGCTTTAGACATTTTATACGTGACTGAGCCATCATCATTCTTGGTGACTTTAATGCCTTCCTTTTCGGCTTCTGCAAGGGAGCTATCTGCATCTTCTCCTTCGAACATGGAAGCTGGCAAGGTTACCTCAACGTTTAATAGGCCTTTATCAACTTCAACGGCTTCACTTTCCTCAGTCTTTTTTTCAGTACCAGCCTCTTTTTTACCTGCCGTCTTTTCACCATCAGAACATGCACTTAACAGAACGATCATAAATGACATAAATACAATAAGCTTTTTCATCGTTTTAACTCCCCTTTTAGATAAAATTAATTAATACCCTGTTCCAATACTGATATCCAGTCCCTTTGCCAACTCCCCCTGCCCATCTTCATATAAGGAGGAGGGAATAATTCCCGTAATGGTTACGTACTCTTCGGTTTGCTTAAGTGTTTCAAATAGTTCAGCAAATTCTTTCCTGTCAAAATAAACGGTCCATTTCCCTCCTGTTGACTCATCCCATACCCCTACGGCAAAGTGAGTTTTTTCAAGGGTGATAAAACCATAGTTATAATACGTATCCAGACTGGCGGTACCGGAGATTAAAAACTCTTTATCCAAATGATTTTTCATATCATACAAAACATCCTGTGCCACCAGATCCAATCCTTTTTGAGATTTATATTCTTCAGCTGCCTGAACAACTGAACCTGCTTCGTTTGAAACAGCCGGTTCTCCACCCAAAATCTCAAATTCAACACCAAGTGCCAATGTATCCTGGCCATCTTCATATTGTGCCTTTGGGATTGCGGCCGCTGCTGCTAAATAGGTGTCACCTTTTTTCAGTGTTTCATACAAATTAGAAAACTTGGCTCGGTCAAAATACAAAACCCAGCGGTCAGCATACCCTGCACCTTCGTCCTCTACACTGACAGCAAAATGGGATTGTTCAAGATTGCTAAACCCATAGTTGTAATACGTATCAAGACTCGCATTTCCCATTATGGCAAACTTTTGATCTAAGTTATTTTGCATATCAAACTGTACATCCCTTGCTTTCAACTGAATATTTTTTTCTCCCATAAAACGAGTGAACAATTCATCAGGGTCGGCCACTTCTTCAACCTCTTCTTGTGTATCCATCTCTTCAGCAGCTTCTTCTTTCTCTTCTGCAGCCGCCACATCAGCTGATTCTGCCTCTTCTGATTTCACTGATGTTTCAGGAGTCTCCTCACTTCCGCATCCGGCCATGGCAAATAACATTGATGGAACAAGCATTAACCCCATTAACACTTTTATTCTCATTAATAAAACTCCCCTTCCATTTCCTTACCAATTATCTGGTACATATCAATCATAACAAGAAGGGTGCACAAAAAATCGGCAGGGTAGGAAAAGAAAAACAGCATACTTTTTTGCATGCTGCATAAAAGCTAAATTATTTTTAGTAAGGCGGTTTTCCAAGGGACTGGGATCTTAACAAGCCAGTTCTCAACAAAAAGAGGGTTCGTGAGTAATAGCTATCATAAATAATAGATGGAGACATAGCAGATATTTTTTCTTCCTCGAGCATAAACATCAGTATCGAGCAGCAGGAAAGAGGGATAGCCATGTCCTTGATCGGATTTGAACTGATAGCCAAAAGAGCATGGACGATTTTGCCTGGCCACACTTTTTCGATGTCCATTTTATGGAACAAAAAAAAGATCCCTTCCTCCATCGGAAGAGACATCTATCATGAATCTGGACTTATACTTCCTGATAAAAGAATTGCAGCTACCGGGAGGATCCACCATCTCTCTTATCATACAATAAATCACTATGAACCCTTACAAACAGCACCATGTAAGCTTTTTTGCCGGCCTGACTTTCCCCTGGATGATCTTAAAGTTGAACTACTTGCGCCGTTGAAAGGGATTATGGAGCCCATTCATCAAACGGCCGTTCTGTTCTTATGGATCGAGGAAAACAATCTTTTAAGAAAAACAGAGCTCCACCTGGATCCCCAATCATTTGACAGGATTCCACCAAATCAATATTTTATCGATCTTTCTTTTTTACTGGGTAAAATTTAGACCTTATCTCAAGCAAAAACTGCTTTCTTTACCTTCTCTCCGAGCATTAAACTAATATCGGCGTTAAGAAATAAACAATCAAAAAGGCTGTGAATATACGCATGACAATTCCTAGTACAGCCGCTCCCATTGCTTCCTTTTCACTAAGATCAGAATTAGCTGCCCATATAACCGGGATTTGACCAAAGACAGTAGACAAAGGCAAGCCGGATGAAGCTAATACGAATGATCCGATGACCAAACGCGGATCCAAAGAACCAGCAACTTCCGCTAACTGGGCCATGGCCAGCGCCGGGCTAGCCAATATGGAGAGAATTCCGGTCTCAGGATGAATATTTAGTGCTAACAAAACGGCTGATAGGCCGGATTCAAATTTTGACCAAATGCCGATGTAATCCAAAACGCCAATTGCAGCAAACACGACAGCGGCAGCCGGTATAATGAGAAGGAATAAAAGCTCTGCTCCCTCCCTGGCTCCATTAAACAAAGTGGGTAAGAAGCCAGTCTTCGGCGTAAATTGAGGCAGCTTTGCAATTTGGACAGCTTTCGTATCCCGGTAAATGGTTTTAGAAAGCAGGAACGGGACAACAATGACAGGCATGAAAACAGCCAGCACGACCACTACAAAAGCATTGGCCCCTACTGCCGTTAAAGCAACCATGCCCAACATAAAGGTAGCAAAAGACTGCTGGGATTGTACCATGGTTGCTACCGCTATTTTCTGCTCTGCTTTTGTTGCTCCCGAACGGATTAAGATCGGTCCGGCAATTTTTCCGGCAGCATTAATATCACCAAGAATATTATATATACTTGGAATGATAACAGCTGAATTCACTTTCATCAGCTTTGTAACAGGAATGAATATCCGGATTAACGCATCCGTAAATCCCAGCCTTTCCAGTACCCGGCCTATAATGACACTGACAATAATGGAAACCCCTACCGTGCCGGTTAAGAATATCTCTACGATGACCGGGAAAACCTGATCAACAATGGAAGTAAATAACCCGGCTAATGTACCTGGCGTGATTAACAGTACCAGCAGTGAGATGATGACTAAACCAAGACCGACTGCTTCAATTCGTGTCCATTTTCTCGTTAAAGGAATCGGGACACTATTCTCTTCTATTTCTAGATTTTCTTGTACTAAAGATTTAACCTCGCTCATCTACCTGCACTCCTTTTTTTATAGTGTATGGACAGCCGTTTTTTTCAATAGATAACCCTCAGCCATTTCTTCTGCATATTTCTTTAAATGAAGAGATCCCATTTCATTTAGGGATATGCTAGTCACACGTTCCCGAAAAACAACAACTTCAACATCTGGCAGCAGTCTGTCCAAGGCATACGCTAAAGGCAAACCGTTTTCGAGTATTTCTAACACATGGCAATTTCCGATAATAAAATTAAGTCCTAACTCCTTAGCTGTTTCAATAAGTGGATGTCCATCATAAACCCGGCTAATGGAAGCAAGAACTGTGTCAGCCTCCGGGTGTTCCTGGATGGCTTGACGCAGATGTTCAGGAGAAAATCCCGTGTGCGGGAAAATATGCACAATATTATTCACGGGGCTGGTCTCTTCTCCATGAACAATTCTCCCCCGTGTCACTATACTCGTTTCAGACAGAGATGAACTATTGCGTATTTCCTTTTCAGTATGTAACAGTTCCTCTTCATCTCTCAGACCCATAAAATTGTCCAGCCGTGTTAAAATATCCCCCAGTGTTTTCACCTCTGGGAGTACTTTCCCTGCATATAAAATATTTCCGTGTACTCCTCCATAAGAAACCTCTGTCCGGTATACCTGATGGCCATGCAAAAAAGGAATGCCAGGATGTAATCCATGGAAAGCTTCATGCAATTCAAATGCAGCTACATTATATAAATCCAGATAGTTTTTCAAGATAACTCCACCTGAATTAGCCGCTTCAGCTATCGGATGATGAGCAACAATGGCATCGACACCAGTAGCACCGGCAAGTTCGATACATCCTTCTGTCATTGTCATAGCAACTGCTATTTTTTTTACTTCTTTTTTCATATCCCCATAAACAAGACCAGGCGTTTCAATGATTTCTTTCCCGGGAATGTTGGAAGATTTCATGATAACAAAGGGATGCTCACCTCTCGTAATATCGTTTAGAGATTTAATCACTCTTCCTCCTGTCAGCTCATCCAGTGCATTCAATACATCTTCTACTGTTTTCATAATGTTGCTGCCTCCTCTATTTTTTTTATAAAAAAAAACCGTCAGCACAAAACAAACAGACGCTAGTCTGAAAGCTTGTACTGACGGTTTTAATGCACTCTTTAGAGTTCAATGGACCAGTCACGATTATTTAATTATCTGGAAATATAGGCACTTGTATCCCGATCCAGGGTAATGATCGTTCCTGAGAGTTCAGTAACGGGATCATAGTCCTTTAATATTGAAAGTACCTTCATCCCATATTTTTCTTCCAGGACATTTCTTAAATGTTCCTTATAACTATCTATGATGGCAATGTCAGTCATTCGGGTTACAAAGCGATTAATCTCGTCTAAATGTTTAAGAGATGGAATTCTCTTATGATTGGCGAAAATTAATATCTTATCCCCCAAAAACTCGACTCGTTGACTTTTGACGCCAATGTTAAACAAAAGAAGGTTGATATTGTTATAGTCCTTGATCAGTTCCTGCTTAAATGGGCCAGCAGTCCAACTCATTTATCCACACCATCTTTTAGAAATTTCAGAATCCTTTGATAAATAGAATTTATCATAGTTAAAACTATCTGTAAAGTGTTTATATTAAAAATATATTTCACTAGAAAAAATCAACCTTCAGAGGCCCGTCACACTAGTCACCTTGAAACACAGTGAGGGTTCCGGCGTACCAGGGTGAATCGCCAGAACCCTCACTGTGTTTATTTTTATTACACTGTTGAATATTTAAATAATCTCATCTATCTTTAGCTTTAATTCACCATATTTAACCGGCTTTGCTATTTTACTTAAAGAAGATAAACTAATAGTTTTTTGAGACGGAAAACGCTCATCCAAGATTTTAGTCGGGACAATATAAAACTTCCAATGACTCATATTCAATGGATCAAGGGTATCAATATCTTTTTCCTTCAATAAACAAAAGATGTAAACGTCAGAGTGTCTTCTAATCTCTGTACTATACTTCCTGGTTGTATAACTATATTCCCTTTTTGCCCCAATGTTAAAGCCGATTTTTGAAAATGTGTCAGTATGCCAGGTCTGTACATATGCTGCAGATTTTACTTCAATCTTTTTCCCTCGATAAATTAAATCATAAGCATCCCACTCGATTCTTGACTGATTTAGACAGTCTAGAGCACTTCCTACTAAAAACTCCGCAAATATTCCTCTTAATGAGTTGCTTAGCAAATCAGAAAAACCCCAGCCCCAGAAATCGATTAGCGTTTTATCAGTTCCACTTATCTTAGCTTTTTCTGAAAGTGTTCTTTTTCTTGACACTAGTAACACACTTCCTTTTTCCTTTTTATAACTCTTCCACATCCTTTTGATCCTAAAACAACTCATAAAAAAAGCGTCAGACCCACTTAGGTCCGACGCTGCATGTATTATTGTTTCTCAAAAAACATTATTCAAGCTTCTCATTTATTGAGCTTTTAAATTATCTGAAGTAATAAATTCTGATTGATTATTAATCTCTGTAAAGTGATCAGGTGCAACTCTTGCTTTGACTTTCATAGCAATCATATACACAATTCCTGCAGCAACAATGGATTGAACGGCAGGCAATCCAAATGAATACACGTATTGTGTGAAGTAACCAACCAAAGTTCCTACTACTAATGCGATGGTTGCCATCCAGTTCCATCCTTTGTTGTCGACCCACTGCTGTTTTCTTATAAAGAAGAAGTCAGCCATCATAACACCAGCTATGGCTGGATAGATTAAAGCAGTCATATATAAGAAGTCCATAAAATAATCAAGGATCCCCGCCAAAGCAACTCCTATAGAAACAATAGTACCAGCTAATGTAAGAAGTGCTCTTCCCTTATTAGAGTTCACATTTAGCATGTTAGCTAAAGCCAAGCCCATACTATAATTATTTACTAATTGACTCGTCCAGGTTGCTAACCATAAAATGAGAAAGCCCCAGATCGGGAAGCCTAAATTCATCATGACATTGACAATATCAGCTTCGCCTACTCCTATAGACATAATAGCTCCAACATAGAATAGCGGGAAACCTACTGCAATGATGCCTAATGGAATGAGTACGTTGTCTTTTACTTTCGGTTTTGCATAGCGAGTATAATCGGAGGCAATAACCCATTGAGAAACATTAATACCGATGACTAAGCTAACGGCAGCAAGAAAAGTCATTTGCGGTTCAGGGCTCCAGGATGAGATCTTTTCCCAGCCGATATTTTTTAAAGCATAGAAGATACCGCCTGCAATTAAAAGAAGGCCAGCAGGGACAGCTAAGTAATCAGTCCATTTCATAGATGAGTAGCCAATAATGGACGGAAGTGCAAATAGCAGACCAGCTATGATTGTTACGAGTGCCCAAAGGAACCACTGCGTCTTATAGTCAATTCCAAACATGGCTGAAATGGCATTTCCTGCAACTGCCGTCTGCAAAGCCCACCAGCCCATTGAAACGATAAAGATAGTCAATCCCACAATAAACCGTGCCTGGGTTGAACCAAAGCTGGTTCTGGCAATTACGGAAGAGGACCGGCCAGTTTTAGCCCCAATATAGCCTGCGAGGGCATTACCGATCCATTGGAAGACAAAGAGAGCTGCTGCCAAGATCCAAAATAGCTTTCCGAGTCCAAAACTGGCTGTTAACGTGGCACCAACCATTAAAACCGGAATTGTAAATTCCAGTCCCCCAAATATAACAGCGGGTGAAATCCAGTGCTGCCTCTCATTCATTGGCACAGAAGCAAGAGCTTCATCTTTTCCACTGCTTTTCCTTAGAGACACATCTTCCATTTCTATTCAACTCCTTCAATTTTATATCGGAATATTCTGTAAAATCCTTTTATAATAAAGACCTTGCCCAAGCAAGGTCTTTATGGTGAATGATGCTAACCAACCAACACCCAAACAATTTCACAATCTTCTTCACTGTCATTATAGGCAATATGCTCTTGCCCGGCAGGAATATAAGTTGCTTCCCCACTTGAAACCCGATACGTTTTTCCATTAGTTTCTGTTACAATGGAACCTTTTACGATAATGGAATATTCGTTCTCACTATGATTAGAAACTCCAGTCAGCGGAACTCGCTTCCCCGGTGGAATAACAACTGTACCCACTTTCAAGTCTCCAGCCAGAGCTTTTTGTGAAAATACCGTTTTAAGTGGAACGGCCGCATTTGGATCGGCCTTAATTTTCTCTATATTTAATACCTCCACTTTATTGCCCCTTCCGCTGACGATCTTTGGTTAAACCTTCAACTTCAAAGGTTTTCTCATTTACTATTACCCCGAAGCTTTCATTTGCCTGTGCAGCAGTAATATAGCCATTTTTCACATCCTGGGCTACTTGATCTGCAGGGCGTTTAAACGGGTCTCCATAGCCGCCGCCTGTAGCAGTTACCAATTTAACGACATCACCTTTATTCAGCGGATACCTAGGATAAATTCCAAATGGACCATCTACATCCCCGTCGGCTTTTTCAATATATACCTCATTCGCTGAACCGTCTTGGCCATCCTTCATTCCCCAAGGAACAAACTTATTACGTCCAAATGTAACGGAAACCATTTGGTTGTCACTTAAAGCTTTATAGGAACGAATGACACCAGAACCGCCTATATATTGCCCTGCTCCAGCACCATCTGTATGAAGGCTGTACTCGTCAACCATTACACCATACCTGGTTTCTGCAACCTCCACTGGGACATTATAGGTTTCTCCATCCCCAATACAGAATTGTCCTCTGGCACCGTCCTGACCCTCAGAAGCACCCCAGCCTCCAACTGATGGTTCAACAATTAAGAAGGGTTCATTTGTATCCTGATGCTGGCCTGATAAGACAACTGAACAAACAGATAATAAATGTCCCGCATTAAGCCTATGAGGAACAACCGGAGCAAGAGCTTTCCATATCAGATCTGCTCCGGCCAGCATACTCTCCCAATAGATTGACACAGGCGCAGGACGTTCTGCCGAAAGAACAGATCCCATATCCGTAATAACTTCTAATGGGCGGAAAACTCCATCATTTGCATCCTGCGAAGGATTTGTAATCGCAAGGAAAATCGTTCGCACGGCAGAAACCAGTGCTGTATAAGAACAGTTAACAGGACCTGGAACCTGAGGATGACTGCCTCTAAAATCTGCAACGAATTTATCATCTGTTATGGTTACTTTCACTTTTATCTTGAAAAGGCCATTTCCAAAACCATCATCATCAATAAACCCTTCTGCGTTAAAAGTACCTTTTGGCAGTTTACTTAGTTCCTGGCGTGCAAGCTGTTCACCGTGATCAAGCAGATAATCTACTGAAGATAAAAATAATTCTTTCCCATGTTTTTCACATAGTTCCTTGACTCGTTTTTCACCTGTTTTCAGGGCTGCAACCTGTGCCCACATGTCCCCTAAAGATAATTCAGGAAAACGCACATTAGCTTCTATGATATCGACAATCGCCTGATTTATTTCACCTTCATTAAAAAGTTTTACACTCGGAAATTGTAAGCCTTCCTGAAAAATATCTGTAGCATCGTTACTGAAGGAACCTGGATCTTTTCCGCCTACTTCTGTCCAATGTGCTTTATTGGCCGAAAAAGCAACAATTTCCCCATCAAAGAATATTGGCATGACCAATCCAACATCCGAAAGGTGTGAACCTCCACCACCGTAAGAGTCGTTAATGATAATGATATCGCCCTCTTTTAACTTTCCGTCACCAAACTTTTTGAGTGTTTGCTTAACCATGTCAGAAAGCATCCCGATAAATCCGGTTACACCATTTCCCTGTGTTAAAAGCTGTCCCTTCGCATCGGTCAGGCCGCTGGCATAATCCAATACTTCGTAAATAATCGGGCTCATTGAAGTCTTAGCAAGGGCAATAAACATCTCATCTCCAATAGCAACCAGTGAGTCTTTCACAATCTCAAGTGTAAATGGATCTACTTTACTCCGAACAATCTGTGTCATTTATTCCACCCCTGTTTCAATGATTAAATTCCCATACTCATCTACAGTTAAGGACTGATCAGGATAGATAACTGTAGAAGCAGACGGTTCCTCTTCAATGGCAGGTCCAGATATTTTCATGCCTTTACCAAATAAACTGCGGTAGTAAACCTTTGTTTCAACCCATCCGCTGTTCTCGAAATATGCTGGACGAGTTTCTTTGTAAGCCTCTTGCGCATCGCTGCTTGTAGAGGTTAATCTTTTTAGTTCAGGCTTTAATACCTTCCCAAATGCTGTTAGGTGCAGGTTGACAATCTCTGTCGGAGTCCCTTCAAGCTTAAAGGTGTAATGCTGTTCGTGCAGATCTCCAAAGCGTTCAACTACTTCTGAAATGGTTTCTTCAGACCATTCCCCATTCGGAACAGGAACCTTCACAGTGTGTTCTTGACCTAGATAGCGGATATCCGCAAATCTTGTAAATAGCACATCATCTTCTGAAACTCCCTCTTCTTGATATTGCTTAAGTGCTTGAGTTTCAATTGAAATCCATTCTTTATTTAGCTCACTAGGATCTAATTGATTTAATCTTCTTATATATGTCTGGATATAATCATGTCTTAGGTCAGTCATGAGCATGCCCCATGCCGAAAATACCGAGGAAGCAACAGGAACAATAACCTTCTTAACACCAAGCTCTTTAGCCAGTGCCGGTGCATGCATCGATCCTCCGCCGCCAAAAGCGACCAGCGAGAATTCACGAGGGTTATGGCCCTTTCGAACTGAAATAAGTTTCAATGCATTCAGCATATTGGAGTTTGCTATTCGAATAATGCCTAATGCAGCATCCTCAACAGACATTCCAAAATGATCGGCAACCTTCTCTTTAATGGCAGCCTTCACTTTATCCAAATCTACTTCATAATCAAAGTTTTCTGGTGAAAGTCTTCCAGTAATCAGGTTAGCATCGGTGGTTGTTGGCTCCGTACCACCTTGACCATAGGCAACCGGTCCAGGCAAAGCACCTGCAGATTGAGGACCAACCTTTAAAGAACCCGCTCCATCTATCCATGCGATAGAACCGCCGCCATTTCCAATTTCAACGATATCAACAACCGGCACTTTTATTGGATAGCCGGCACTGCGCTCATTTTTTTCAATGAAATAATCAGTAGAAACTTTTACCTCTCCCTGATTAATCAGGGAGCACTTTGCTGTAGTCCCGCCGATATCAAAGGCAATAATATTCTTCTCATCCAGGATTTCACCAAGTACAGCTGCTCCATAAATCCCCGCAACAGGTCCCGACTCTACCATATTAATAGGCGTTTGCTTTGCACTATTAAAGGTCGTTGTACCGCCATTTGACTGCATAATGTAATTTTGGCTATCAGTCTCGTTTTCTATTAATTTATTATGTAATCGATTCACATAAGATGCAGCGATTGGCTTTACATAGGAATTAAGAACCGTCGTACTAGTTCGCTCATATTCCCGCCATTCTTTTGTCACCTCATGCGATGCCGTAACAGCCACTTCTGGCCACAGCTCTTTTACCATATTCACGGTCTCAATTTCATGAACTGGATTTACATAGGAATGCAAATAAGCTACAGCTATCGCTTCTACTTCTTGTTCCTTGAAATATTGAATAATCTCTTTTAATCGTTCCTTATTTAACGAAGACAGCACTTCTCCCTTATAGTTTAAGCGCTCTTCTACTTCCTGACGTAAATAGCGCTCAACAAATGGAACCGGCTTTTGATACCTGACGTTAAATAAATCCGGACGATTTCCACGCGCAATTTCCAGTACATCCCTGAAGCCTTTAGTTGTAATTAGACCTGTCCTTACACCTTTTCGTTCAGTAAGGGCGTTAATAATAACAGTGGTGCCATGAATAAAAGTCTGGATAGCTGTTTGATCTATCCCGCTTTTCTCAATAACATCGATAACCCCTTTTTCAAAATTGGGAGGTGTGGTATGGCTTTTGGCAACCCCAATCTCACCTTCTTCATTGACATAAACCAGGTCAGTAAAAGTTCCGCCAATATCAGTAGCTACACGCATGATACTCCACCTTTCTGTATTAATAGATTTATTTATAAAGGCCAATTAAAATATAACTGGCGTTAAAACACAAAGTAATTTTGATTCTTCGCTTATCGGATTTTCAACTGTATGCGGGTAGGTAGATGGGAAATGAATAGAATCACCTTCTCGGATAATGTATTCCTTACCATCTACGTGAAAAATAACAAGGCCCTTTAAGACGTAATAATATTCCTCGCCTGCGTGGCCAAACTGCTGTGTCTGTTTTTGGTTGGGTGCTAATGTAACCAAAAGCGGCTCCAGGCTTCTGCCTGGAAAATCACCATTCACTCGCACATAAGTAAATTCAGACCCTTTGATATTAAATGGCTTATGCTCGCTGGACTTCACCATAAAGTTCTGATTCGGTTTCTCGTCTTCGAAAAACTCAGAGATTTTTACATTCAGTGCATCCGCTATTTTTTTCAATGAAGTAATAGCTAGGGAAGTTGTTCCTCTCTCGACTTGAGAAAGAAAGCTGATTGATAAATCAGTACGTTCACTTAATTCTTTTAAGGTATAGCCATTCTGAAGTCTTAAATCTTTAATTTTCTTGTAAATTTCATCCATAATGAACTCCTTTGAAGCAGAACTGAAAAATTATAGTATAGGTGTAAAGTAATTTAAGTATTACTGTAATTAAGAGTATAATAGCATATAAATTTTTGAATTGAAAGAAAATTTTTAATTGCTCAACAAAAATTCCAGATACACACCTTATGATTCAAAAAAAGCGACAGACCCATTTGAATAGGCCTGACGCTAATCACTTTACTTTCTAATAGGTTCTCTTCCCTTAGAACTGCTCTTCTTTTGTAAATGGGCTATATTTGGGCATTGTCATTCTGCCGATCGAGCTTATGTCCCGGTTTAATCTTCGACCTCAATTAAAAATATTTTCTCTTTAAACCCACCGCGCTCTTCAACCTTCTGTTTCCTCAATTCTTCGACCATTTCAATTGATGCTCCATGAGTCTCAGCAAGTGTATGAATTATTTCAAGCAAATCGGCTAATTCCTCAAGCGCTTCTTCATCATTTTCCGCATTAGTGTACTCTTCCAGTTCTTCGAAACTCTTTTTCTTAAGTTCTTTTATGAATTCTGTCTGGTCAAGAACTCTCGTTGTAAATTTCTTCCCTGACCTTTCAATAATTTCAGGGATACGATCACGGACTAGTTTATTGTAAGTAGGCATTTATAATCCTCACCTTAATATGATTGGCAGCATAAATTTTAACCATGTACACGATCTAGTATAATGTATCCGTACCATTGGACACTAAAAACGAAAAAATAAGATAAAGATAATGGTATGAGCAAAAAACGA
>NZ_BRVM01000026.1 GCF_026011715.1 Cytobacillus sp. NCCP-133
AGTTAAATTGCAGAAGCGCTTTACAGCCGCACCGATTGGCTCACGTTATATCGGTGCGAAAGTTGAGTTAATTAGGTTTAGCTTATTTCTTTTTTGGTGTTTTTCGTTCTCTTACACAAAGGGTTCGTTTCACTCCGCATTTAAACTGAAATTCAACTATTCGTTCCTTATAAATAATGCCTCGCTCGATTGTTTTTTTGAAAAGCGATACATCAAAGTCTTCTAGTTTCTCAGTTTCTTCTAATAAGACTAGGAGCGATTGGAATTGCTTTTCTAAATAAAGTTGCTCCTGCATGTTTTCCTCCAGGCTGTCCCGCTCCTGTTGGAGAATTTCCTGTTCATAGATGAGATGTCTTAATGTTGCATCGTAAATGGCATCCCTTGTGGCCGATTCTTTCGCGGCTAGGTCACTGATGCGATCGGTTATGGCTTCAATTTGCGTGTTTAACTCCTCCAGCCTTTGTTGTTCCGGTGGCGAGAGGGATGCTTTTGCAATGGCCTGTTCTGCTTCCTCAATTACTTCATCGAAGTTCTCTTTCATATCTCTTATTATTTTCATAAATGCATTTTCAAGGTCAGTCTCATGGACATAGCTTGTTTTACAATCCTTATAGTCTGGATCTCGTCCTGCAGTCACTCGGCATTGCCAAGCAGAAATGTAATACTTCTCACCCTTCCTGCTTGAAGTCATCCGCCTTCGTATCACCGGCCTTCCACATTCTCCGCAAAAGTACTGATTAGAAAATGGGCTGTGTCCACTAAAGTGTTGCCGATACTTTTTATCCGGGTCCCTCATCATCAAACTTCGCCTTTTTATTTCTTGTTGAACGGCTTCAAAGGTTTCTTCGCTGATAATTGCCGGGTGGGTATTCTTCACATAATATTGTGGCTGAATATCGTGGTTGCGAACGCGTTTATGGGTTAAAAAATCAATCGTAACGGTCTTCTGTGCTAAACAGTGGCCTTGGTACTTCTCTTGTTTTAAGATTTTATAAACCGCATCTGACGTCCACGTTTTATTCCCCTTTCCTGTCTTTAATCCGTCTTTTGTCAGGCCTTTTGCAATTCTAGGACACCCTTTGCCTTCTAGGAATTCTCGAAAAATTCTTCTTACCACCTCTGCTTGCTCTTCGTTGATAATGATTTCTCCATCTTCAGTTGTGTCATAGCCCAGGAAGAATGTAGTCGGCATATGAACAATTCCTTGTTGAAACCTCTTTTGTACTCCCCATTTCGTATTTTCACTTACACTGCGGCTTTCTTCCTGTGCCATCGAGGATAAGATGGTTAGGAAAAGCTCTGACTTCGAATCTAGTGTATCAATATTTTCCTTTTCGAAGAAAACGCCCACGGCAGGACGTAGATTCTTGAGCATCCTTATTCGGGAAATGCAGTCAAGAGTGTTACGTGCGAAGCGGCTGATTGACTTTGTCAAAATATAGTCAATCCGCCCTTCTTCACAATCTTGTATCATTCGGTTAAATTCTGTACGGTTCTTTGTAGAAGTTCCTGATATCCCTTCATCTGCATACACATCAACAAGTATCCAAGCTGGGTTTTTACTTACATAATCTTTATAATGAGCCACTTGGAGGTCATAACTGCTTGCCTGCATTTCTGATGCAGTTGATACGCGGGCATAAACAGCAATGCGTTTCTTTTGTCCATCAGGATTCTCTTCAGTACGACCTGTTCTGGCTTTTGCCGGAATTATCCGTACCCTTGAGGGACTTTGATGGTTACTCATCTCTTTTCCTACCCCTTTCTTAAATCAACTATTGTTTCCTTACCGTCAATCCAATGCATACAAAAGGACATTGGTGTTATCGCTTTTACACGCACTACCCATGCCCTTAAAAATGAAATATTTTGAAGTTCTTTTTGTAATTGTTTAGATGGATCCCTCACTGCATCTAGTTCCTTGAGTTTTGTCTTTGCTTCTTCTCTAAAAGCAAAGTCTTGATCCAGTAGCTCCCACCAATCCTCCCTTATCTTTAGTTCTTTTTCAATAGATGCTCTTTTCGATGCCAGTTCCTCAAGTTTCTTATCTGTACTATCCGCTTCAGCCCCATTTGCATTAATCAGTGCAATGTTCTCTTCTAATAAAATTTGTTCTAAATCCAAGCGAAGTCTGTTGTAAGAAAAGTCCCTTGCAGCAACAGCTCTTGTAAGATCCTTTTTCATTCTCTCCATGTCGTACATAAACCGTGCCAGCCGGTAACGCTCGAGAAATGCTTCTTGCATGGCTTCCCTAATCACCTCTTCTTTAATGCTTCGCGTAGTACACAGTTCTTTACTTTTTACGTTATTCTCACACCGCCATCTAACAACTTCTTTGCAAAGAAATCGATGTAAATTCCCTCCGCATTTCCCACATTGAATTCGGCTGGAAAGTGGGTAGCGGTTCACCTTTTTAGTTTTATTCGGTTTTTTACGCCTCTCTAGTTCTCGTTGAACTGCTTCAAATGTTTCTCGGCTCACAATCGGTTCATGGTGGTTCTCAATAAAATACTGATTTCGTTCTCCATTATTGGCCACTCTCTTATGTGAAAGGTAACTTTCTGTATAGAATTTCTGGCAAACCACATCCCCTGTGTAGTCCCGATTGAGTAGTATCAATCGAACTGTGGCGGAAGACCAATCTGTTCGCCCGTTAATTTTCTTATATCTCTTTTTTATGAATTGCTTAGCAATTTGAGCAGGTGTCTTTCCATTCAACGCTTCCTCAAATGCTTCTCGAACAATGTGCGCTTCTTCTTCTATAATGATCCATTCTTTCTTTTCGTTCTTTTGGTAGCCCAGCTTTCTAACAAAGACTGGTTCACCTCTTTCATACCGCTTTTCTAGAGCCCAGTTTATATTCTCTGAAATACTTCGGCTTTCTTCCTGTGCTGTCGCAGATAACATGGTAAGGATAAACTCACTTGCCATATCGCCTGTATCAATATTTTCTTTGTCAAAAATAATTCGAACACCAAGCTCGGTCAGTTCTCGAATCGTGTTAATGGCGTCCAGTACATTTCTCGCAAATCTAGACACCGACTTGCAAAGAATAATATCAATTTTCTTTTCATAAGCGTGTCGGATCATTCGATTAAAGCCTGGCCGCTTCGCCATCGAAGTTCCAGTCCTTCCTTGGTCTGTATAAATGTCAACCATCTTCCATCCCGGTGTGGAGCGAATTAATTGAGTGTAATGCGTTTTCTGGTTATCAAATGACCCTTCCTGTTCATCCGAAAGGCTGCTGACTCGTACATATGCAGCCACTCTTAATTTCTTAGGTTGTTCTGCAGGTGGATCCATTACTGAAAGACCACCTGAGCTTTTTGCAAATGAACCAAATAATGTTTCTGCCATGTTTTGGCCTCCTTTCAAATTTCATCCCTTTTTCGTAACACCTGGACAATACTATTCAATCATGGTCACCCAAAAAAATATTCTGCTGAATCCGCTCTGTATCAAGGTTCTTCAGCTTTTTTGGTTATTGTATATATCACTTAATTCCATCCTAATAGCAAGTAATTAAATGGATAAAAAGCAGAAAAAAGAGCTGATACCCTGAGAACTATCAGCCCTTGTAATGCCGCTTTAACCCTTCTTAATAAAGCCATCAAATCCGGCTTTCTTCATTTTTTCTAGCAATACTTCTGCATTTTTCTTATCTGAAAATGCTCCAACTTGCACACGATATAATGCCTTCCCATCTGGAGGCTTTTTAATTGGATTAGAAGATTTCAAGACGATCAAGGAGCCTGTCTCAATCCAACTCATAATCCCTGCCGATTCTTTTCCTGTCTTCTTATCTATTTTTTTGCCAAGCAACACACATTGTCTACCACCCTTTACGACTGCCTTTCCACTGGATACAATTTGTGTTACTTTGTGGTAGGAGCCTGTCCTTACCCAATCTGGAATCTCAGCCCCACCTGGATAATATCTATTGGCTGAATCTTTTACAGCCACCACATCCCCGACCTGAATGCCTGGCGCTCCTGATGCATGACTGTTTTCTTTATTTAAGGAAGTACGTACTGCAGCACGGAAAGTATCCATACTTTCACCATGCTTCGGAAACCAATGCATCACATCCGCATGATTGCTTGCGATTCTTTTACTAGCTCCTTCAGAATGGCAAATAATATCTTCTTCAGTTAAATCATATTCCCGGCAGAGCTTTACACAAAGATCCACTGCATTCTGCCAAGCCTTTCTAAAATAGCCTTCGTTCTTTGAAACGTTATAGCCTACCATCGCAGATCCTTTTCCATAAGAAAATCCACCAGGCTCACAAATCTCAAAACCAATGTGCGTATTATTTGCAGCTCCGCCAGCATGCCAACCACGATGATTCCAAGGCAAGTACTGCCACACCCCTTTATCATCAACAAAGGCATGAACTGCAACCTGACGATTGGTTTCACCCGCTTTGTAAGACTTATTCCAACGGCTGAACCAGTCTGCAGCCATAACACCTGGTGTAGCGGTAGAGTGGACCATAATTCCTTTGGGAGCAATCTTCTTTCCAGCTGTAAAACAATCATTTCTCGTCATATACTTAACGTTTAGTTCCATTCTGATCTTCTCCCTTCGCTTTTCCATTCAATTGAGCTAAGACATCTTTCAATTTCTGTGGTACCGGAAGTCCAATCCTTGTTGAATTTTCCATAATGCTTATTCCTTCATTGGAAAGATAAAAAAAGATGACGGCTGTGCGAATGACACTACCCTCACCAATCAGTCGGCTGTCAATGATATGAGCAATGCCGACAAGTATAAAAATAAGGATCTTTTTGAAAATCCCTCGTGCACCAATTTCACTAGAAAGCTCTCGATTAATAATCGCAACCATAATGCCAGTAATGTAGTCTACAATCACAAAAATAATAAGAGCGTATAAAAAACCATCAATTCCCCCAAGGAGCCAGCCCAACCAACCGCCCACTGCTGCAATTACTGTTTGTACAACTATCCAAAACTCTTTTATTGCCATGTTTCTCCCCTCGCTCTCCAACCTGTTTTAATCTATATAAAAAGACGCCTGTGATAAGGAATCACAAAGCGCCTGTATTTTCATTATTTAATAGGGTGCGTAATACACATAACCACTAGCCTTCACATAAAATCCGTCACCTGGAACATAGATAGCTCCACCAAATGTATCTGAATTGGTTGTTGTAAACCCCGGTTGCTCGACTCCTTCCCAAGTCAGTCCATCAGCTGAGACATACAGCATGCTTTCCTTAAACAAAGCATATTTTCCCCAATCTTCCATCCAGATGATATTTTCTGGATTTGGAATGTTATTATTGGCGAGATCCCCGACATGAGATAAATTAGTTTCTGTAAGCTCGGTCGCACTGTCGTTCATTACACAAAGATTTACATGAAAAATCCCACTAACATAGCGATATTTCATTACAAAAAGCTTATCGTTAACCGAACGGACATACATATAATATGTATTTAAATCCTCTGGAATGGTTGTTGCCCAAGAACCAGGGCTGGAAGTGCTTGCTGCTGCAATGGAACGATCTCCACCAACAACACCCACAAACTTTCCTTTATGAGTGGTCATGTAACTAAAGATGGGAACTGATGAACCATCCGCTCCGACCAATGTCCAGGCTGTTCTTTCTGTTAAAGAATCGAAGCTGTAATAGACAGGTGATTTATAATACCACCAGCTAACAACCCCAGAACCAACACTAGAGTCATAGGCTCCTGTGGTCATCGAGTTCTGGGCTCCCTGACAGTACCCAGCATTGTGCCAAGTGACGCCATCAAAAGAAGCAATAAGATTAGCCAATCCTACAATCTTTGCTAAAAACACTCCACCACCAGCCCACAGAATTTCTGGTTGGCCGTAGCTCCACCAAGGAACATCGACCACTGTCCATTCTCCAGTACCTTTATTAAAATACGACATATACGGTGTTTTGGCATAGTACACAGCAATCTGTGCATTCCCATTATCATGAACTTTGATTTGCTTTTCGCTTCCATACTGGGTGTAACCAAAATCATAATAATATTTCTTTTGCCAACTCAAGGTGGGGATGGGCAGAATGAGTCCACCTCTACCACCAAAAGCAGTCCAAATTGCTAGTGTATTGTTAAAGTTGCTGTGATAACTCATGGTCTATCCCACCTCCACCTTTTCGATCCCAGTAATTCTGCCGCTGCTATCTGTTGAATAGTTGTAACTTGCCGTCTCTCCATCGGCATAGACAATATCAAACCTTGCAGCATCTACTGTCAAAGTTGATACTTCTTTTAACAACAACTCCGAAAAGATTTCTTCCAAAGTAATACTTGTGATTCGTCCGTTACTATCAGTTGTATAACTATAATCAGCAAAGTACTGATGCGTATCCCCTTTTTCAACTTCATAGGTTACATGAATCATAGTTGCATCAATAGTCAAATTCTTTACTATCGTATAGGAAACTCCCAGCTGGTCCATTTGGTACTGAAGACCATTAACAGAACTGCCCACATCATTTAGTGAACTTTCCACTTTGTTCATCGAGTTTTCAATGCGATAAAAGGTATCCGAAATACTCGGCTTATATCTCCCTACTTCCACTCGAATGTCATAACGATAAAAGGGATTGTATTCCAAAGAGATGATCCTTGTTTTCACATCAATACCGAGTGGCTTGAACACAATATGCACATTATCTCCGACTGCTAGATTCAAAAGTTTAAAGAAAGAAATATTATATGAAGAGGCATTTTCCCTTGAATCATGAGAAACCGATACATCCGTGACGTTTTTTGAACCCATCACTTGCTGATACTCACTACTGCCTCGATGTTTTCGAATGTTAATCAAATAGCCGTCATATTCAATTTCGCCGCCCAAAATCGCAATGTATTGCATGAGGGCTGCCCTTCTTGTCACTTCTTGGTTAATTTTCATCGTGCAGCTTTCTGTAAAATCAAACGTTCCTGCTGAAAAAGGAGTTCCCAATAATAGCTGATTCAACCCAGCTGCAGGATCTCCCGTAAAATCAAACACATCTATATTAAATATCTCATCATTTAAAATGTAAGTCACATGCTCACAAGTCACCGAACAAACTGGTAGACTACCTTGCATAGACTTCGAGATTTGTACAATTTCAAAAAATTGATTGTTTAGCTTGGCCAGTTGCTTTGTCTTTAAGGCAAGGGCAGACTTGGCTAGAACTGTAAAAGATAGCGTAAACTCACCTTCAAGTGTTTCTCTTAAGTTCGCTGACATTACTTTTCTAATTGTTTGAATGAGTGTATTTCCTGAATAAATCTCTATCACCAATCTGCCCTCCTTTTACGAACCTGCGACTCCTAAGTTTCTGACGGTCACTGTATTTTGATTCCATTGAAGCTGAGCAATAATTCGGGTCAATACATTTCCATCAATCGTCAATGGAATCGTCACATCAAACACTGCCCCACTGCTTCCCCCACCAACTCCAGTAACCACGCTATCCATATCTAAATCAAAATCGGTCGGAATAGCTCCTTCCATATCATTTTCAACATCTTTCATGGCATCTGAAAAACCAACACCTATCCCTTCTCCCATGTTTTCACCAATACCAGCAAAAACTTTTGAAGGAGAATGAATCCCAAGGACTCCTTTCACACCACTGACAATACCACCAACAAAATTACTAACCTTGCTTTTGATCCATCCAACCATGGAGGAAATCCCGTTCCAGAGACCTTTGACAATATTAACCCCAATTTCTCCGATGGAAAGAGCAGCTTTTCCTATTCCTACAAGGATTGCGGAAACGATCCGTGGCAGTTGTGCTACTAATTGAGGAATAGCTTTAATAAGGCCAGCAGCTAATTGAATGATAAGCTGAATGCCCATCTCAATAATCTTTGGTAGGTTTCCTGTTATGAAATTAAGAATTGCCATAATAATGGATGGAAGAGCCTCTATTAATCTTGGTAATGCATTGATAAGCCCCATCGCTAGTCCTTCAATAATTTTAAAGGCGGCATCCAGTACCATATCTAAATTGTTAATCAGTGTTTCTGCTATTAATAGGACAGTTTCCACGATCGTTGGAATTAGTTCAGGCAGGGCTTCTCCTATTCCTTCTGCCAAGGTCACAATCATGACAAGAGCTGCTTCCACAAGAGCTGGTAAATTTTCAATAATTCCATTTACTAAAGTAAGAACCAGTTGGAGTGCGCCTTCTGTAATATGAGGTAAAGCTTCTATTAATCCATTGACTAATGTCATAATAATATTGGTTGCCGCTTCAATCAGTGTCGGGAGATTTTCGATAATTCCATTTACGAGTGCTAAAATTAAATCCGGTGCCACTGCTGCAATTGCAGAAATAAGGCTGGTTAAAATATCAAGTATCTTTGGAAGTATTTCGGCGATCTGTTCGACCGTTTCCTTTGCTCCCTGCGTCAACACTTCGGATGCACCTTCTTGTCCACTAATTAACCCCGTCAAACCATCAAGGATCATCGTAAAACCCGGAAGAAGCTCGGAAACAATGTTATTTTTCACCCCTGTAAAGGATCGGGTAAAGTTATCCATGGCATCCGTATAACTAACAGCGGCATCTACACCTTCATCACTCATCACCATTCCCAAATCGTGTGCCTTTTGCTTAAGTTCCTCTGTTCCCTCTGCTGTCTGATTAAGGAGAGCGGCTAATTCCACAGACGAATTACCGAGAAGGTCATTGGCAACTGCAGCCTTTTCACCCTCATCCGTCATACTCTGTAAGCCCGCAACGGTCATCTCAAAAATTTCTTCACGGCTTTTCCCTTGCAAATCTTCCATAGAAATACCCAATCGTGCGAACTTATCTGCAGCTGAAGAACTTCCGTTAATGGCATCATCTACCGTGTTGTTCAGTTTTTTCAGTCCGTTGTCCAAAATATCAATACTTGCACCGTTTTGAGAAAGAACATACTCCCATTCTTGATAACCTTCCCTGGAAAGTCCCATTCTTTGGCTTGCTTTATCAATTTCATCGCCTGCTGCAGCTGCATCGTTTGCCATATCATACAGTTTCTTTCCAGTGGCTACTGCCGCCGTCCCAACTGCTGCCATTGCAACACCAATACCAGCGGCTACTCCTTTTACAATGGATCCTAACTTCTCAAATTTATTTCCTGCATTATCCGTCGTCTTAGCCGCATCCTCAATCTCTTCCGCAAAATCATCTGCTTCTTTTCCAGCATCGTCAAACCCGTCACTTGCATGTTCCAAAGCTCTATTATTTTCATCAAGCTCTCTTTCCATTCCATTAAGGGCTGCCTGGGCATTATTAAGCTGGATTTGCCAAGCTTGTGTTCTTTTATCATTTTCACCAAAGGAAGTGGCGGCATTTTGTAAGGCCTTCTCAAGGGTACCGATTTTGTCCTTCTGTGCATCAATCTCTTTATTTAAAACTTCATTTCTTGCCGTTATCGCACCAAGAGATTTATCTTGCTTATCAAATTGAGAGGTTACTAGTTTCATTTCACTACCTAGTACCTTGAAATTGCGATTGATGTCTCTTAAGGCATTTTTGAACTCTTTTTCCCCTTCAACCCCAATTTTAAGACCAAAATTGTCTGCCACGACTCCACCTCCTCTCCTTTAGGCATAAAAAAATACACCCATCTCTGAGTGCACTTGACTAGATTCCCACCGGAATCACATCATCAATCGATACTTCCATCAATGGCTTGGCTATTCCAGTAAACTGCTTATGACATTCCCATAAATCCATTAAATACCCCATAGGCATGAGCCACACTTCTTCTTCCCTATGATTTAATTGGGCAGTACCATAATAAATAAGTCGGATAAACAACTCCTCATCACTTACCCGACTTCCACGTTTTTTGATGGTTCACTCTGAATATGCCGCTTTGTTCCTTTCAGCATGCTAGACATAATAGCATTCTTGTATTCTGCTAATTCGAAAGGAGTGGTTAGCAATTCCACTTCATCCTCTTTCAGCAATTCCTTCTTATCATCCTTGTTTTTCAGATTATGAATCAGGATTGACTGATTAGCTAGCAATGTGATGAGCCAGACAATCTCATCCAAAGCTAGTTCAAAATCCTTTGAATTCATTAGCTTTGTCCCAAGATTCTCAAGGCCACCATACCGTTTAGCAATTTCTTTCGTAGCCTTTGTGGTCAAAATCAATTTGTATTCCACACCGCCAATTTCAATAACAGCACTTCTTTCCTCTGCTGCATAATCAATCTCCAATGGTGCCTTCTCTATTTGTTCATCTGCCACTTCTCATCATCCTCCCGTTTTAAGATACATCCACCGTAGCCACATCTGTCTTCACAGCACTAGCACCAACCGAGTTTAATACACAGTAGTAATAATAAGTTCCCACAGTAAGATCGGTTGGGATATCAAAGCTTGCTGAGGTTTCCCCATTAATAACCGTTCCACCTGTCGTGCTATCGATTGTATTTTCATACCATTGATAAGTAACTGGATAACTGGTATTTGTGCTCGCCACTACTGATAGACTCCCAGAAATACTACCTTCTATTACTTCTGTTAATTCAGCGGGCTGGGTGGTGACCGTAATCGTTGGAGTCACTGGTGAAAAATCAGGCTCATATACAGTACTGAACCAATTCGTGATGGTTTCCTGGGCTACACCATTATCCCCTTCTGTGACTTCCGCTTTCCATGGATGTTTATTTTCACTGTCTAGCTTATTTCGTCTAAAAACGGTACCTTCTATGGTAGGACTACTAAACGTAATCGATTCACCTTTTGTCGTAAGGTTCGTGGTAGGAATGCTAAAAATAACCCGATACAGCCAAAAGTATCGGTACTTCCCATTCGCTTTCTTGGCACGAAATCCAACCGCTACAGGACTTCCTCCATCTTCACTTCTTGAAACCACGACATTGTTGCTATCAATCTTACTTCCTGTTAAATCTTGTGCCGCAATTGAACCAATATCATCAATTCCAAGGGTTAATGTGCCACTATTAAATTCCTTTACAATTTCTGATGCGCCATCATCCGCATAAAGGATGGCTTCAATGAGTTCAACACTGAGTTCTGCGGTCATGGCTTTTGCTAGTATTTTGGGACTTTCATATGTTTCAATGCCATTCTCATCTTCTGTGATCTTGGCATAAAATAAACGGTCCAATCCGATTGTTGCCATTTAATATTCCTCCATTTCATATTCTTTCAAGACATCAATGGCATAATGATGATATTTTGTATCATCTTCAAATCCGATATATTGTCGATCTGTTATGGTTATATCTCCATTTAAAAGAAACTTTGTTAGCTGTTTCTTTATTGGCTGGTAATTCATTTTTGTAAAAAGTGAGAGCCGTGCTTCTTCAATAACGGTAAGAGCCTGATTATCAGCAAAGAAATCCAACCTGTCTGACATAGGTGTAATGACAATGTACTCATCAGGTGGTTTCTTGGAAAAGACACCTGTTTCAATGGGTATGCCGATGGGTTCAAGTAAGGTATTTAGGTCTTTTAATAGACTCATAGTTCCTCAATCTCCTTATCCAACGCTTTCTCCATCGCTTCAACACAAGCCTTTCTTGTAGCTGACTTTGTAGGTTTTAGCCAAGGTTTAGGCGGTTGCCCCGATTTCCCATACTCCAGTACCGCTGCCTTCAAAGCATTAGAAACTCCTTTGCTGTCTTTGGTTGTAGGAATACCTACCCTAAGGTTCCAGTCCCCTTTTGCATCTTGGACAGCCTTTGTTGTTTCAAGTGAAGCTATTAATTCACCAGAAGACTGAGAGGGTTCCTTTGTACCTTGGCCAATTCTAGCAGATAGATTCCTTTTTGCTTTCTGGATGACTGGCTCTGCTCCCTTTTCTAGCACTCTTGGAACAATGTCATCAAAGTGACGATTTAATTTAGAGATTCTTTCTAAAAAGTCATCTGGCATTTTCACTCCTGCTCTGGCCACCCCCTCACCCCTTTGACCCCGTAATTTTTTCAGCTAGCACTTCTACATACATGCCTCGTTCTTTGATGTCCTCAACACTTAAAATGTTGTATCGCTCTTCCTTACAGCCAATGATTAAATCCGTGGTTACCTCAAGTTCCCGAGGTTTTCTAAAACGAAATAGAGAGCTGGCCTCAGAGAAGCTGGCTCGATTTTTCCAAGCTTCACTCCCATGACGATTCTCCTTATAAGCTCGAGTGGAAGTTAGAAGTTGTTCTTCCTGGATGACAAAGCCTTCTTCATCTTTGCTGGATTCCTCTTTAAAAATATCTATCCTTACATTCATTTTTCCTAAACTCATATGATCACTTCCTTATTGAGGCGAAGGAGCATATTGACCACATTCCATACTTGCTTACTGGCTTCCACATTGTCAGCAAAAAAGCCACCAGTACTACCATCCCGACTTTCATAAAAGTGAGATGATAGCATGATGACAGCTTGTTCGGTGGTAGGATGCATCGGATTTTCTTTGTAAAAGCCATCCGGTTTCTTTTGATAACTTTCCGCATAGGAAACAGCAGCAGTGATGAAACCAGAAAGCAGAATATCGTCATCATCATGATTTAGAATAAGGTTTTGTTTCACCTTAGATAATAGCTCTTCCATCACTGCTCCCTCCTTTTTTTATTCAGCGTTCATCAAGCCTGATGCTTTTAGTTTTGCTAACAAAGCATTAAAATCACTAACCAGGTTGGCAACATCTGCAGCCGTACTATCTGCTTGGCTATCAGCCGGTTTTGCTTCTGCGCCATTAAATAACAGCTTACCGCCTTCAACAATAACCAGCGAACCTCCAATGACCGTCTTTTCTCCGCCTTGTTCGGTATAGTTCTTTACATTACTCATCCACTATCACCTATCCTTTCTGTTGAAGCACTTTAATCGCTTCAGGAAGAATCAGCTTTCCATCCACCCGCTGTGTTGCCTTAAATCCAACTTGTCCTGTAGCGGCATAAAGTTCATTTAAACGCTGGAAGGAACGTCCTTGTCGATCAGCTACCCAGTAATATCCGAAATCGCCAAAAGCAATCGTCTTCGCACCCGCTTCAACTGTTGGCACATAAGCAGATGTTTTTACAGGACGATTTAAAATTGTATCAGGCTGTCCTGCTTGGATTGATGGTTGCCATAGGTATTGACCATTTCCGTCTTTTAGCTTCCGAATCAATTTAACAGTTGCATCATTCATAACAAAGATGGCCTTTTTACGATAAGGTGACTTTAAGGCATAGAATAAATCCATAATCTCATCGACCGAAACAGCGGTAGCTGAAGTGCCGGTAACCCCTAGTTCAGCTCCACCTGTTGCATTAAAAATGCCAGTCGGTTTTCCGGTACCATCTCCAACGAAGAAAGCTTCTTCTTCTCTGGCACCAATCCGTCTGGCAAATTCTTTTGCAATATAAGCTTCAAGATTAAACACACTATCATTCAAAAGTTCTTCGGAAACTTTAATCATAGTGGCTAATTTATATGCCCCGATTGAAACTTGACCAAAGCTATCATCTGATTCAGGAATAAGACCTTCTTCATCTACCCAAGAAGCGGATCCTTTTGAAGCAACGACCGGAATTTTCCGATCTCCTGATGAAGTAGTGATGACCTTAGCTAATGAGCGGAAGATATTTTCTTGTTCTAATGATTCAATGAGTGTTCTTTCAAACTCATCTGGAGCAAGGTATCCACCCTCAGAATCAGTTCCAATCTTCAAAGCATTCTGTACTTCATAGTTACTTTTGTTTCTCATCGATTTCCAGAACGCTTGTCTGTATTCATCTGTTGCTCGCCCTGTTTTTTGCCCCTCAGTTCCTGTAGGTTTTGAGGTAATCGGCTGATTAATCGGTTTGGAAAGTTCTAAATCAATGGCTTGCTGTCTTTCCAAACGGTCAATTTCCTTCCCAAGATTAACAACTTCTGCCTCCATCTTTTCATATGTGGATGTATCTTCGGCAGAAAGGATTCCATTTTCTCCTCTTTTTGAATCAAGAAATACCTTTGTTTGTTCCCATGCTTTTGCTCGTTTTTCACGCAGTTCTAATACTTTACTCATCCAAATCTCCTCCTTAAAATTTTAAGAGTTCTAGCCTCTTGTCTAATAAAGTGATGTCTGTTCCCTTTTTCTCTCTTTGCGGCAATTTGTGTAAAAAGGAATTCACCACCGCCATTTTGTTGTAAATAATCCCTTCATCCGATGAATCCTGATTACTTTCTTCTTGGAACATGATCGCATCAGCAAAACCAAGTTCCACCGCTTTTTTGGAATTAAACCAACTTTCATCATCCATCATGTGCGAGAGCTTGGTCCTTGAAAGACCTGTCTTAAGTTCATAAGCATTGATAATGCTTTCTTTTACCTCACTTAGCATCTGGATCGCTTTCTTCATTTCTGCTGTATCTCCAAATGCAATGGTCATCGGATTATGAATCATCATCATGGAGACGGGCGACATTTGAACTTCACCACCTGCCATTGCAATGACTGAAGCAGCACTAGCGGCAATTCCGTCAATCTTTACGGTCACATCCCCTTTGTAATCCATGAGCATGTTGTAAATTTGACTGGCTGCAAAAACATCTCCACCTGGTGAGTTAATCCAAATGGTGATGTCCCCACCATCATTGTTTAGCTCTGACTTAAACTGTTTCGGTGTTACTTCATCGCCATACCACGATTCCTCAGCAATGACTCCATCCAGATGAAGTGTCCTGCCGTCTTCATTCTTGACCCAATTCCAAAACTTCTTCATGGCTTATCCCTCCTCATATTTTTCCGTCCATGCTCCGGCTTTTGACATATCAACAAAGTTCCCGTTCACTAAATATTTGCCTCCACCCTGTTCTTCTGGGATCAGGTTCATCTCTTCTAGTTCTCGGATGTCATTTGCTGACATGACCCCGTTTTGTCGCATGATTTGATAGAATTGTGCTCTTGATCCTGCATCTCCCCGAAGTCTTCCATTCAGATTAAATTTGATAAAGTACTCTTTCTTATCCGTTTCACTTAGCAGAGCCTTCTTCATGGACTGTTCAATCCTTGTCACCCAAGGCATGATCGTATTGTCGATAAAGCTAATTGATTGATGTTCAATATTACTGAAGGTTGCTTTATCCAAGTTGGCTACCAAATGAGGTGGAACACGAAAGATTCTACAAATCTCCTCCGTTTGAAACTTTCTTGTTTCTAAAAACTGTGCTTGTTCAGGTGGAATGCCGATGCTTTGAAATTTCATCCCTTCTTCAAGGACTGCAATTCGGTGGGCATTGCTGCTCCCTTGATAGACGGCATTCCAACTTTCTCGTATTTTTGCAGGATCCTTCACAACACCAGGATGCTCTAAAACACCCCCGGGGTTTGCACCATTAGCGAAGAACCTAGCCCCATATTCTTCGGTTGCAAGAGCCATTCCAATCGCATTTTTAGCCATAGCAATCGGTGAATATCCAACAAGACCATCAAATCCAAGTCCCGGAATATGAAGCACTTCCTCACTTCGAAGGATGACCGAGCCCGTATCTTTTCGATATTCATAGTAAAGTTCTCCAGTAGAAGTTCTATCCACTACCATCCTGTCTGGAAGTAAAGGGTAAAGTGAAAGCACATTGCCCCTGCCATCTCGGATAATCTGTGCATAGGCATTTCCCCATAATAAAAGATGACTCATCAGTGTTTCTCTAAACACAAACGAAGTCATCTCAGCATTTGGCTCATCATGAAGCTTGAAATATAAACTGTTTTCTACTGCTTTTTCCTTCCCATTATCAGTGTATCTGTATAGATGAAGCGGAAGGCTCGCGATGGTTTCTGCTAGTATCCTCACACAAGCATAAACCGCAGTTGTCTGCATTGCCGTTCTTTCATTGACTGTTTTCCCGCTTGTCGTACCACCAAAGAAAAAGCTATAAGAACTTCCTAAAAAGTTGTTTTTTGGACCATCTCTTGATTGAAATAATCTTGATAAGATTGGAATTCTTATGGTGTCCACCTCCTAAAAAAGAGCATAAAAAAACACCCTTGATAGAGTGTTAGATTGTTTGCTTAGATTTGATTTCCCTTAATGTGTCTTTTGCCATCTGTACAGCTTTAGGCTCTTCTTTGTTAATTCGATCCGAACTAATAATGTACTCCAAAGCTTCAACCGTTTTATTGCTCTTAATAATTCTTAATACCGCATTAACACGAGTTCTAGTACCTCCGTAATCTTTATCTCTTCCTTGACTATGAAATACTTCCCGAACAAACTCATTTTTAAAATTTTTGTCGTTTTCTAATTGATTAAATTTATTCAGAATCTCAGCTGCATATTCCCCAACAAACCATCCGCCTGCAGATTCAATATTTCTTTTCAATGTCTTATCCTGCATTATTATCACCTCTAATGCAATTGTAACAAAATATTCTGCAGCCGGAGTTAGCAATTTCACTGGCTATCAACCGTCATTAACCTCCCATAATCAATCATGGTTACATAATAATTAGGACTAATTATAATATCAATATCCCTCGTCCATCATAAACACTCTCTCTATTTTCATTCCGAATCGCCCGATCCAAAGCCATAATCAATGCCACAGCACCATCAATCCGCTCTGTACTTTTCTCTTTATCCGGCTTGATGTTCCCCGCAGGGTCAGTTTTGACAAAGATATTATCCATCATCCATCTTAAAACCGGATTTCCACCATGAACAAGCCTTTTCTCAAGGGTTATCTTCATCAGCTCTTTGGATGCAGGTGACATATCTTTATACCCTTGTCCAAAAGGAACGACTGTGAAGCCCATTCCTTCAAGGTTCTGCACCATTTGCACAGCCCCCCATCTATCAAAAGCAATTTCTTTAATGTTGTACTTCATTCCTAATTCTTCAATGAAAGCTTCAATGAATCCGTAATGAACGACATTCCCTTCTGTCGTTTTTATATAACCTTGCTGTTCCCATATATCATAAGGAACATGATCTCTCCTTACCCTAACTTTCAAGTTTTCATCTGGTATCCAGAAGTAAGGAAGAACAATGAATTTCTCATCATCTGTTCTTGGTGGGAAAACCAGCACAAAAGCGGTGATATCTGTAGTACTTGAAAGGTCCAGCCCGCCAAAACATTCTCTTCCTCGGAGACTATCAAGATCGACTGGATCATCACAAGCATCCCATTTCTCCATTTGCATCCAACGAGTTGATTGCTTCACCCATTGATTGAGTCTTAGTTGCCTGAAGATGTTTTCTTCCGCTGGATTTTCTTTCGCACTAATAAACGCATTTCTTACTTTTTCTATGTCAATGGTGTGGTCAAGAGATGGGTTTGCTTTATACCAGTTCTTTTCGCTCATCCAATCATCTGCATCATTTATTCCGTAAATCACAGGGTAGAATGTTGGATCAATTTTTCTTCCTTCCAATAAATCCACAGCCTTTTGATGTACTTCATAACAGATGGAGTTTCGATCCGTTCCTGCAGTCGTAATTAAGAAAAAGAGCGGCTGACGTCTAGCATCACCAGATCCTTTCGTCATGACATCAAATAACTCCCGGTTTGGTTGGGCGTGCAATTCATCAAAAATAACTGAATGAACATTAAGCCCATGTTTCGTATAGGCTTCAGCTGATAGTACTTGATAGAAACTGTTTGTTGGCTTATAGACCAACCGCTTCATTGACATGACAGGCTTAATTCTTTTCTTAAGGGCTGGTGACTGTTCGACCATCTCAACCGCAACATCAAATACAATCGAAGCCTGTTGTCTATCAGAAGCACATCCATAAACTTCAGCTCCCCATTCACTATCACCACAAGTCATTAACAATGCAACAGCTGCGGCTAGCTCACTCTTCCCGTTCTTCTTTGGGATTTCAATATAGGCAGTGTTGTATTGTCGATAGCCATTTTCCTTTACTGTGCCGAATATGTCCCGGATGATCTGGTCCTGCCAGGGTAAAAGATCGAAAGGAACACCACGCCACTGGCCTTTCGTATGTTTTAAGCAGTTGATAAAATTGACGGCATGCTGGGCCTTTTGCTCATCATACACCCTTACCACCACCTTGAAAGAGCATAAACTCCATTGGATCATTCGCATCACTTGGTTTATCCGCTGAAATTCTACTTCTCGAAGAAGGGGTTAATCCAAACTGTTCACAGAAACGGTTCATGATTTTCAAATAACTCTGAGCAATGGATACCTGTGGCACCTGCTGCCAGTATCCCGATGGAGTTTTCACAATTGTTCCATGTTTGGTGATGAACTCTTCAGCTTCTTTCCACCTTGCATAGGCCTGGCAATATCCAGCAAATGCAGCCATATCCACTTCAGTTAGGATGCCTAACTGCTCTAGCTGCTTGACCATCCTTCGCCACTCTTTCTTGGCTTCCGGCTCTAGCCAAGACGGGCATCTTGGTGCTTTCTTTTCAGGTTTCGGTTCATTCTGATTTAGCTCTCTCTTCCCAGGATTGCCTTCTAAAGCCTTTATAGCTGTAGGTTTTGGTTTCCTTCCACGTTGGGCCACAGGCGCCACCTCCTTTCAAATTTGGCATAAGAAAAGAGCCTATCTCCTGACAGACTCAATTTAAATCATTTATTTGGTTTCCCTAGTTCTTCCATATCTCCATTTTGTATTCGCTGTTAAAGACCATCCAGCGTACTTCGCCATCTTCAAGTTTCAAGACTAACATTCCCGGTAAAAAATACATTTCGTTTTCTTGATATCCCGATGCTTCTAAATCTCGTTTCTGCTGGAGTAGCAGCTCCATCCCTCTTACCGCATCAACATTCCCCTGTAACATTTGAACCATTTCTTTGGTCATTCAAACAACCTCCCTGTGTTTTGGTATGTCTATACATCACTCTAAACACAGGGTTTATCAAGTTAATTATCGCCGTTAATGCCTTTATAATTGTAATTGCCTTTCTTAATTTCTTCATGGTCGGCTTTGACTGCCCTGTCATAATCGGCCCGTTTTGTTTCTTTATCCTTGCATGCTAAGCAAATGCAATCCGTATTGAACATGGACATGATCCGCCCGCCTTTTAAGTTGCCGCCACAGCGGTCACAGTGCGCTTGTGTGAAGAATTTATCCATTCGCCCCACTCACCTTCCTAAAGGCTCCGCTTCCTTCAAGGTTTTCCAACAGCACCTTCCTCGTGGTTTTGTACTCAGGGCCATTCATTCCAAGTCGAATCAACCAAGTTCTGAAAGCATATTTCGGATTGTCATCCTGAGCCCGTTTGAAAGTGGCTCGCTTTTGCTTTTTGGCATTTTGGTTGATGAACGCGGCAAGGTCTTGAAAGGCTGCAATTTTCTCTGAATTCAAATTTCCAGCTGCTAGTTTGATAGTAAATGTTTTATTTTCAAAATCAAAAGCTATGCCAGGGATTCTTTGAAAGCCAAGTTCATCAAGTGCCTTCTTAAACTCCTCAATGGTACCCGTTTCCTTTTCACTCAAATCCTCTGGAAAGGTTTCATCCATCAGCGGCTCAGTTGTTTCAAAGGCCATCATGATCAAGTGCTGTTTGCTATAAAGCATGTTTACTAGATTTCTTAATGTGTATCCGGTGTGACCCTCAAGCGGGAGCGTTACTTCAATCCCATCCAAATCAAGAACCGCCGGCTGTTCCTCACCTGTTTCTTCTTCAGGCTCTGGCGGATTAGTTATCTCTTCAAAAGTTTTCACTTCTCCGTCTGAGTTTGTAATCGTGCCCTGCCTGTCAATAGTGTAGGTTTCATCCTCGGTTACAATTTCGTAGGCAAAGGTCGGGACGTTGAGGTACTTGGGTTTTACTCCTAAAAATCCCCCTAGTTTTTTGACCATTTCTTTTCGATCCATTTTCACTACCTCCTGTGTTTTGGTGTAGTACATATATCACTCTAAACACAGGTAATAGCAAGTCATTCAGCCCACTTTTCACTTATTTCCAATAAAAAAACAGACCCCTTTGGTCTGCCCTAATTATTTTCACTCGCTATGATAGATATAGTCTTCAGTGTTTAACCCATCTTTAAACAGTATGTTTGTTGGTAATCTTTATAATGCAAATCTGGTTAAATTATGTTTTAGGAACAAATTCCTCAAAAAAGACTTCAGATAACCGAGTTTTATCTATCTTAAGTAACCTCGTAAAAATTTTCACTGTTAGATACAATTACGGATAAATGGCATTAAATATGATCTAAATTTCGTACTTCATGTTCACCTGCATCTAAATCTATCAGGCTCACAATTTTTATTTACAACCTAACCAGCAGCAATAATACACTCCTTTCCTATTCGAACTCCAGGTAAAATCGTTGCTCTAGTACCGATCCAACACCCATCTTCTACGATTATAGGTTTTCTAATTAATTTACCAGCCCTTGAATATTTACCAATATCATGTGTAGTAGTACAGAACATTAATTGTGGTGCTATTGCACATTTATCTCCGATAATCACCTAAAATACCACCCCCTAAATACGATAAATGTGGTATTATATTTTAGTGCGTAGGAGGTAAAGGTATGGAAAATTTATTGACTCTCAATAAAAGAAATGCAAAATCTATTCATTATAACGGAATACTAATAGGATTATTCCTAAGTGCTGACATGATTATCAAACTTGTACTTACTCTAGTATATGTTGAAAATTTTTTAGTCTTTTTTTATCTATCTATCTTTTTAGTAGGTGTAATCGTCAATGGCTTTAGACTAAATAATAAATATCTCTTGATTTATATAGCTATTGCAGCACTTTTTGGAATTTCTCTAATTACAGTTAACGATAATTATTATACATTTCAATACTTTTTGTTTTTCACAGCTTTTTACCTTGCTAGTGGTATTTTGCAATTTCAAGTTAGCGTGAATAACATATTCAAAACTATCAGTATAGTGAATGTTGCTTTTGTACTCTATTTGTACTTTGTAATTTTTGATTCGTTTTCTCGAGGTACGTTGGATATAGACTTTACATTGAATTTATCTTATACGTCTTTGATTGGAATTTCGGCTTTTTTCTTATCATTTAGTCTAAAAAATTATAAACAATCTAAATTATTTTTCATAATCTGCAGTATTAGTGTACTGACTGAACTATTTTTTATGTTGTTTATTAGTAGCAACAGAGGTTCTTTAATTGGTTTAACTGCCCTATTTTCTCTAATTTTATTAAAGAAAATATCTCAACCTGCAATTAGAATCTTTGTTATGTTTTTTTTCGCAACCATTGGGATTTATATATATAATAATCTAATCGATATCGTTAGAAGCTTATATAACATAACAATTAAATATGATCTACCTTCAAACTTTTTACACAAATCATTATGGAAACTAGAATTTCAAGACTTTAGCTCAGGACGATTCGATTTATATAATGATGCACTTCTAGCTTTCTCTAAATCTCCTTTTCTCGGTACTGGTATAGGAGACTTTTCCTCTAAACATGCAGGTCAGTATCCTCATAACTTGTTTTTGGATGTTTTAACTGAACTTGGTTTTTGGGCTTTTGTAATTGTTTTGATTTTTAGTATCTATGGATTTTATATTATATTGAAAGTTAGAAACAGCGACTATGCAACTCTAGCCTTCATGCTATTCGTTTTAGCTTTCCCCAAATTAATGTTTTCATCCACTTTGTGGATGTCGCCATTTTTCTGGGCATTTCTAGTGTTAATCTTAGTCAACCCACGTTTAAAGGATATTAATTCAACAAAAAAGACAGATGAGTAGTTAATCATCAGTCTTTTTTGTTGAATTTAACATAATTGTATAAGCCTCTATACACTATATCGCATAAACTCGTTTACTTGCTGTTAATGTACCATCGTCAGATACTACCAAACTAAATGTTGAACCATCAGGAGACAGGAAAGTTACATCAGATTCACCTAGACTAAAGTAACGAGCATTAAACCCGGAGTTATAATTATGTCGAAATGTTCTAGCTGGGTACTCATCATTTTCGACACGTCTAGTGAAATTATAAGCAACAGCAAAGTGTTCTGTACCAAGATAGAGCAACTAAATCAGTATGAAATTTATTCCCTTTTGACAATTTAATTCTTTGTAAATACGTTTTAATGACATACGGTACACTTCCAGCAGTATATTGGTCTGCTAAATAAAATACATCGTTATCCTCAAACCGTAAATTTCTCATATGTTCAATTTGAATGTAAGTATTATTAAATTTACTATTTTTAATCAATATATTAGATTGATTATCAGTACCTTTAACGGCAATATGTTGACCGCCTTCGAATTTGCAATTATTAATTTTGTAAATATTATTGTTCGTGTCATAGTCAAGCAATACCCTGTCATTAGGCGTATTGAATGATCAAAAGAAAGGTTTTGACTTTGTATAATAACACCTATTGTTGAGTTTTGATTTGACTTAAATTCCGAATTAATAAATGAAACGTTGTTGAATTTGTTTCCCATAAAGCTAATCGAACGAACATTTTCTAGCAATTTACAATTAATAAATGTTAAATCGCCAGAAATAGACTCTATAAAGTCTTCACCTAAATCCTTTTCGAAATCAATTCCACATTTAGGTAGATGATTTCCATACGAACTTTCTGAATTACCTGTATGGCTAAACTGACAATTTATAAAAGTCCCATCCTTAATGTATCTGAAATACAGTTTATAGCCACTATATTTTTATTGAATATCTTTTGTTAGCATTAAGAACATTAGAAGCACCCGCCCAAAACATAAAACCGTCAGTGGCGAAATGATGGACATATAAATCAATAGAGTTACGTTTTCGCAACCTGAAAACTGAAAACCATGATTCGCACCTTCATCTTCAACAACATTTGTATCCAGATTAACTTGTCCTTCTAACTCAAGACCTGTGATTTTAACGTTTTTACAGTTTATAAAAGCCATTGGTACAACTGTAACTGTATATTTGTATTTAACTCCATATTGTTCGTAATTTAAAACATAATGGATGTCACCTTTGCAAATAATTTTTGCTCCTTGTGCTTGTATATCTATATAAGCCAAATTAATAAAAGCTAAATTACTTATATCTTATTTGTTAACTCCGCCCTTTATTCGGTATTGACCGATGTAATAAGTGAGTGGACGAATAGAAATTTTTGCACAACCTAAACGATTCACTTAATCAACCATGGCTTTAAATGCAAAATAATCGTCAGTAACACCATCGCCAATAGCACCAAAATCTTTTACAATTATCGTTACAATATCGATTATTTTCTTCTCAGTTTGGGCCAACTGTGCAGTACTAGTATTTAAATGTACATTTTTCTTGATTTAAATGAAAACATTAATATTAGGCTATTCTTTAATTACTTTCTATTGCTGTATATCTTGGATAACTATAGCCTTCGCTGTTTACTAAAACTGTTTCACCAGATTCTTTATTAATGACTCTAATGCATCGAGCCTCTCTATTCGTATTCACTCCACCATCTTCTCGTGTGATCCAAGGCTGGTCCTTAAAGAAGTCGTTCGCAAAGTTATGAAAATCCTTATCTTCTAACTCCACTTCTTTTGTTACGATGTATGTTTGACCCCGCTGTCCTTGCTTAATGGCATCTTCAGTAATTTCCTTCAGCTCAGCTAGATTACTAACTTTCCTTCCAAATAATGCTTTCATTTTATCGTCACTCCACCTCAACGTATTCCATGATGATTTGGAGGGCCTCACTATAGGAGCTTGATGCCATCCCCCGCTCACTAACTTCTTTTGTTTGTTCCTCTTTTCCATTTTCTTTTAGAGCCCTGCTGACTCGTCCAAGAATAGAAAAGATATTGCCGTCTGCGCCGATAAGTTTGACTGATGGCTTTTGATTTCTTTCCATCACTCTGCCTCCAATCTCTTCAAGGTAGTAGCATATTGCCATACACCTTGAGGTATAGCAACTTTGTTCGTCTATAATATTTCATCAAATACAGGTTTAGGAACATCTGAATACGATAGCTTTTGTCCGTCCCTTTCCAAGAACACATTCGCATCCGTCCCCGCATGTTCGATATACCTTTTTACGATTGCATCTGCATATTTTTCATCTAGTTCAATCGTATAGCAAATTCGGTTAGTCTGTTCACAAGCCATGAGAGTGGACCCGCTTCCACCAAAGGGATCTAACACGATGCAATTGCTCATGCTGCTATTCTGAATAGGGTAGGCGCATAGACTAACTGGTTTCATGGTTGGGTGAATTGTATTTTTAGAAGGTCTATCAAAATTCCAAATGGTGCTCTGCTTTCGATCTGCATACCAATTGTGCTTGCCATCTTTTCTCCATCCAAATAAAATCGGTTCATGTTTCCATTGGTAAGGACTCCGACCGAGTACAAGACTTTGCTTGGCCCAGATGCAAACACCAGATAAGTAAAAGCCTGCATCCTTAAAAGCCTTTCTGAAGTTATAACCTTCTGTATCTGCATGGAAAACATAGATAGAAGCATCCTTTTCCATATTGGCAGCCATGTTGGAATAAGCTTTAAGTAAGAAGTTATAAAACTCCTCATCCTTCATATTGTCGTTTTGGATTGTTCCTGCTTGAGCAGAGTAATTTACGTTATAAGGCGGGTCCGTCACAACTAGATTTGCCTTTTGTCCATTCATCAGAATTTGATAAACCGCTGAATCCGTACTGTCGCCACAACTCAACCGGTGCCTTCCAAGTGACCAAACATCACCTTTTTGAGTGATAGCTGGTTCAGCTAATTCCTTCTCGACATCAAAATCGTCTTCCTTAATATCTTTATCATGTACCTCATTAAAAAGCTGATCGATTTCTGGTGGGTCAAAACCGGTAAATGAAACGTCGAAGTCCAAGGACTGCAAATCCTGAATAAGGTCAGCTAATAGTTCTTTGTTCCATTCACCGCTGATTTTATTTAAGGCAATGTTAAGAGCTTTTTCTTTTGTCTTATCAATATCAATAACGACACAGTCTATTTCCGTAAAACCTAATGTCTTTAAAACTGTAATTCTTTGATGCCCACCAATTACCGTCATATCTTGATTGACAATAACAGGTTCTACATAACCAAATTGCTCAATACTATTTTTTATCTTTTCAAATTCACTGTCACCCGGTTTCAATTTCTTCCTAGGATTATAGCTCGC
Organism: Cytobacillus sp. NCCP-133; assembly: GCF_026011715.1. Classification (GTDB taxonomy): domain Bacteria; phylum Bacillota; class Bacilli; order Bacillales; family Cytobacillaceae; genus Cytobacillus. The sequence goes on from NZ_BRVM01000026.1 coordinate 25,073, forward strand.
AGGAATTAAATCATCAATCGGCAGTTTTTTAAACTCCATCTTCTTCACTCCAAAATCTTGATTTCATATAGCAATCATGGCTACAGAACTTCCGCTTCTTGTTCCCGTAGCAACTGAACGTTTTTCCGCATTGTCGACATGTATAGTTATAAATGGCTGTTTCACTTTTCTTCCTTGCCTGAGGATTTTCATTCCACCATATTCGGCGACATTCATCAGAACAAAACTTCCGAATCCTCCCTCGTCCCTTTTGTTTAAGGGGTTTACCACAGAAGGAGCAGAGTACATGGTTCTTCATTTGCTCTTTCACATTTAATGCAACAACTTTCGCATCCCCATCTAGACCATTTTGTTTACAAAAGATACGAACAGTATCACGAGATTTTCCCAATACTGCAGCGATCGCTTTATATCCAACTCCTTTAAGCCGTAAGTTATAGATTTGTTGCCTCTCGGCTTCGGTCATCACACTCTACTCCTTTCTGCGTAAACAGTATTTAAAAGGGCAATAAAAAAACGCATTAATCAGCTGTTAAACAGGCTAAAATATACGTTTCATTCATCTTTTTTGATTTTTAACTAAAACTGTTAAAATTCAGTCCTGTCAAGGGCTGATCATTTCCTCAATCAAACCTTTTCACAAAATCTGATAGTGCCTAAACCCTTATCACTATTGAAGCGAGGCTTATATTCAAGCCATCAATAGTAACCCCCCTTGTTTAATTCCGCGAAAATTCATGTGAAGGGGGCACGCGGTCGCCATATAAAAGGTTGTAGAGATTCTACACCCCCTAGGGCTCGTCAAAAAGAATAAATAGGATACTGATCTTCTGTTCTTGTCTTTCGATCATGACATCTCTTACACAAAGGTTGCCAATTGCTTTCATCCCAGAACAGCCTCTGGTCTCCTCGGTGTGGTTTGATGTGGTCTACCACCGTTGCTTGAGTCAGCTTTCCTTTCTGCTCACAGTGTTTACAAAGAGGATGAGCGTTTAAGAATCGTTTGCTCGCTTTCCTCCATCGTTTATCATAACCACGCTCGCTTGCGTTCGCTCTATCATCTACATGAAGCTTGGCATGAAACTCACAGTACTTGTCGTCCGTTAACAAAGGACAACCGTTGTGTTTACATGGCTTCTTTGGTTTCATTGGCATTGCTCTCAACTCCGTTTAATCCTATTAAAAAAGCCCCGAAGGTTTGTCCTCAAAGGGCTGAATCATTCTATTTCTACAGCTTATACTCTATCACATGGTGAGGGTGGCTTATAATGGCTTTTCATGGCGTGTTTTTAATTCCAAACAAAAACCCTTAAAGGAACTTGATCCTCCAAGGGTGTTGTGAATAATCTTCTTTTTCATATGCATTCCACCGGGCTACTTTCTAATCGTTCCGTTGCTTCTTTCAAAGCTTTACGATGCAAGCGATAAACCCATCGTACATCATACCCCATGATGGCAGCGACTTCTTCCCATGTACTACCACTAAGATACCGAAGCTCAAAAAGTAATCGGTAGGAAGGATTCTGTATTTCGGAAACGAAGGTAGCCAACTCACGTTTTAAATCAATCAATTGATCAATGTCGTCATTGATTTCCTCCTCGAGGCTCATTAACTTAACGAGAGCACTTTCCATCGGTGATTGCTGTTTCGTACTTTGGACTTTGTCATCCTGAAGGACGGATGTTGTTTTCAAAGCAAGGTCTCGTAACATCGAAACTTGTACAAGTTTACTGTTTATTCTTTGATTAAGCTGAAGAGCCTGGGATAAATATTCTTTTGCGTTCACCGGCAATTCCTCCCGTCTTTACAATCCATGTGGCAAACCCTCTTTGTATTGGTTCATTCTCGCCTTGACTGCTTCAATCAGTGCAGCTTGGCTCACATCTTTATCTTCCAATGCTTTCATCACTCGTTCATCAATCGTGTCTTTTGCAATGATGTGATGAACCACGACTGTTTGTTTCTGGCCTTGTCGCCAAAGTCTAGCATTGGCTTGTTGATAGAGTTCGAGGCTCCAAGTTAGCCCAAACCAAATGATAATATTTCCACCTGTTTGAAGGTTCAGCCCATGACCAGCTGATGCTGGGTGGGCTAAAAGAACCTGAACCTTTCCACGGTTCCAATCCTTGATGTCTTTGTCTGATTGGAGGAGACTTGGCTTAAGTTTCTTTAAATGTTTTAAAAGCCTATCCTTATCATGTTGGTAGCAATAAAACACAAGTACTGGTTTACCACTTGCCACTTCCACCAATTCATCCAATGCTTTTAACTTTTCGTCATGAATATGCTTCACATTTCCATCTTCATCGTAAACAGCACCGTTAGCCACCTGTAATAATTTATTGGCTAGGACTGCTGCGGATCCAGCTAAGACATCGGCTTCTTCAATCGATAAAATCAATTCTTTTTCTAAACGATCATATTGCTCTTTCACCTTTTTTGGTAATTCCACTGGAATCACATTGTCGATTCTTTCAGGTAATTCGAGGTAATCTTTGGCCTTCATACTCACGCAGATATCGGAGAGCTTTTCATAAATGGCATCTTCCGCTCCATCTTTTAACTTCCATGTGTAGACAATCATTTGATTTCGCTTATCCGGAAGAAAGTATCTTTCTCTATAACCAGTGACTGTTTTACCTAATCGCTCTCCACCGTCGAGTAAATAAATTTGTGGCCACAAATCAATTAAACCGTTTGGTGCTGGTGTTCCTGTTAATCCAACCAATCGTTTAATAAAGGGCCTCACCTTTTTTAAGGATTTAAATCGCTGAGCCTTTGATGATTTAAAGCTGGATAACTCATCGATTACCACCATGTCAAAAGGCCAATCGGAATCAAACCAATCCACGAGCCAAATGACATTTTCTCTATTGATGATATAGACATCTGCTTTTTTATATAAAGCGGATACTCTTTGCTTTTCACTGCCGAGCACTTTGGAAATTCGAAGTTCCTTTAAATGGTCCCACTTTTCTACTTCTTCCTCCCAAGTCGTGCTTGCTACTCGTAGCGGTGCAATAACCAACACCTTCGCCACATCAAAATAGTCATACATCAGTTCTAAAATAGCCGTTAAAGCGGATACTGACTTTCCCATTCCCATTTCAAGAAAAAGAGCTGACTTCTTTTTATCAATAATCCACTGGGTGGCATAAGCCTGGTAATGATATGGTTTATATCTCATGGGGCCAACTCCTCTAGCATTCGATCGACCGCTTCATAGCTATCAATCTTAAAAACTTTAAAGCCTAAGGCTTCTAACTGCTTTTTCCTTTTCCGTTGCAAGGATCGTAGCTTTTTAGCTGGTGCCTTTAATTCCACAAAAGCAACCTTTGATCCATTAAAGAGCACCAGCCTGTCTGGCACACCTGCAAAACCGGGTGATACAAGCTTTAATGCCAGCCCGCCATGTTCGTTCACTTTCTTTTTTAGCCTTTGTTCCACACTCGCTTCCTTCATTTATCAGTCACCCCAAATTTATTGTTTACAAACAAATCCAGTATTGATAAGGGTTTGAGCCATCTTGTAAACTTGTAAACGTAAAAATGGTTAAGCTATACATATAAGGCTATTAGAGGGTATTGCATATATATAGTATTCTCTATACTCCCTATTTCTTCTTATATAGATATATATGTTTATCATGTTTACAAGGTATATAGAGTAAGAGGGACAAGAGGTTTGATGTAAACAATTAAAAAATTTTATAGTTTACATGTTTTACAAACCATCCCTTCTAAATCCTCTTTGTGTTCCGTAATCATTGTCGAATCGAATGGAACTCACCCTTTTCCAACCCGGTGTATGTTGGATAATCATATTGATTTCTTTGGCATCGTACCTGGTCATTATCGATACATCCTTTTGAAAAAGCTCCTCCCACACCATCTGTGCACATACTTTGTTTAATTTGATGGTTTGAACTGAGTTGTCATTTGGTTGACCCATATGCAAATAAGTTCTTCTTGTACCAATATCGAGTTCATACCAGTTCATTGGCACTTCGGTTTCCAGATAAGTTCTGATACTTTCTGCAATTGGATTTTCTTGTGTATGAGCAACTTGAAGTTCACGTGCTTTTTCTTCAATGTCTTTGCTTAAAGCCAAGGATTCTCCCTTTTCATACAGCACCTTCGCCTCCGCCCAAATTTGATCGACTTCCTCTTCCGTTAAATCATCCCACATGTTTTTACTGCCTCCACCATTAACCATTATCGGTAAGAAGCGCCGATTCCCTGTTGGATCGTTTAAGAAGTCGTAATCATTGGTGGTTCCAAAAAACACGCACTGTCGCTTAAATGTTTCATTGTGCCTGCCATAAGCTACTCGAAAGGTATCCTCGGATTTAGAAATAAAATGCTTTACTGCCTCTACATCCACTTTCTTCGTCGCAGTCAGTTCTGCCATTTCCAAAATCCACGCCCCCTGAAGCTGCTCGTAGGCTTCCTTTCCCTTTACGGTAATAAGGGAATCCGAGTGCCATTCCTTGCCTATTAGCTTAATAATGTAACTTTTCCCGACACCTTGAGGGCCAACAAGAACCACGCAGTAATCAAACTTTGCACCAGGATGGTAGATTCTTGTCACAGCTGCAATTAATATTTTTCTGGTAAATGTTCGAACACAGTCATTATCTTCCGCTCCGAGGTAGTCAACTAGCAAAGTTTCAATCCGCTCCTGGCCATCCCAAACTAGACTATTTAAATAATCTTTAATCGGATGAAAAGCGTATTTCACAGCCACTTCACTCCAAGCATCCGCAATAACACCCGCTCCCTTGATACCGTATATAGAGTAAAGATAATTTCGCAAACTAGCGTCATCGCTATCTGACCAATATTCGCCACGTTCAACGCCACGCCAAGGCAAATCATCTTTGATAACAACCCGGTGGACAAAATCATTCATGGCAACCTTGCCTCTAAGAGCAGGATCATTCTCCAAAACTAGGATGACGTTCGGTGCACTGGAGACGATGTTCCCTTTTTGATCTCTAGTCAGTTCTGTTAACCATTCCATATCTTCATCTTCAAAATCATCAGCAGCAAGGCTTAACTGTTCTTTACCAAGTGTCAGCTTCACTTGTTTATCTTTTAAGGCTTCTTCCACCATCGCTTTATACGAAGGCAATCGATTGATTGACGTTCCTTCTTTCACCGTTTCATCAAGCTCGCCAAATAAGTGCATTCGAACTAAATCAAAAGCATTGCATAACCGTCCACCAATCGGGTCGGTTGAGTGATGAGAATAAGCAAAGTCACCATCTTCATAAATTACCAAGCCACCCGCTGTAGAACCAGCTGAATACGTAAATCGGTTTGGATCCTCACAAGGAACGTATACATCATTTAAGTACTTCTCAATTACATCCACAACCGTGTATGTCCGGCAAAAAGCACCAACGACTCCTTCTTTAGCTTTCGGATCTCCCTGCTTATCAGCGAGCTTCTTTCTTTCGTGAATGGTTCTAGAGCTTTCCGGCCAATAAGAAGAATCTTTCCAATCCGGATATCTTGCCAACACAGCATCTGGATCAATCCATGGCTCGTCCAACACTTTAAAAACAAACTCCCCGTCTGATGATGTCGATGGCCAATACATGAGCCGATGCACTTGGTAGGTCGTATCATCAAAAAAGTCAATTCCTAGGTCAGCTGCAATCCTTCTTGCAATTGGTACATACTCATCAGCAGTAACTGGCCGTGATAAAGGAATGACCAGCCTTAACCTTGGACTCTTCGAGTGATGTTTATGAGTAGAGTACATAGCGCAGCCATAGCCAAACATGGTCTCGATTGATGCCCATAGGTCCCCTTTTACGAAATCGGCATCAAGGGACACGATTTGTCGCCAAACCACACTGTCATGCTTCCTTCTTCCGCCCTTTAATGTTCCACCAACAAATCCACCGACATCTTTTATTTCGTCTTGCTTTGATTTGGGAAGCTTTTTATATTCCTCGTAGGTTTCATGGGTTCGAACCGTGCTGCTTAACTTCTGAACAACCTCAGACCAAAGCAAATCTCTGTTTTTCCAGTTTAGTTCCTTTCTGTTTCGTCCAGTCGCAATGGTGAGATTACCATCATGTTTTAGTTTGTGATCTTTTCTTTCAGTGGGCTCTTTCACATCTACCAATCCTCCTGCGTATCACCTTATGAAGGCCTTTTCTGGCTCCTTCCAAATCACCGGAAAGAGCCTGTCCTTTAAGTGTTTTAATGGTCTGCTTTGGTAGTACATTTCTATACTTTTTTAATTGGGATACAAATTTTACAGTTTCCATGTCAGCCAATCTCGACACGTCCCTGCTATGCAGATTTAGTAGAACGTTCAATTAACGGCACTAATCCTTTCTTTCTCTTAAGCAACTCATAAAGAAACAACCGCCCCTTTTGAGTCCAATAGGTGTGCATTACATTTCTTTCAGCATCAATGGCATGGGTTTTTGATTGCGTGTAGCCCATCTCCGCATATTTTTGATAAAGCAGCCATGTTTTTCCCATTTTGAATTGAACGTCTAACTCATGAAGAATGGCATTAAGTTTTCTTGCAGATAGACCGTAATCCTTCGCAATAATGCTTATTGGTACCACCGATTTATTCTGAAGAACCAAATCATAATACGAAGCTTTCGGCTGCAACTCTCCGATAATTTGTTTCTGTTGGGTATTAGCAAGTTTTAGCTTTTTTGCTTCTTCTTTAGCTTCCTTATATTCCGTAAAAAGCTTAATACCGAGATCCGGGTTTTTAAGAATATCATCAAGTAATGATTCGGAAGCGTACATTCCGTGTTTTCGGATATCTGGTAGCACTTCATCGAACACCCATCGTTCGAACTGCTCCGCCGCCGGAAGTTGCGATTTCGCAATCAAACGATAGAGATCACCTTCTGGGATGAAATTCTTCTGAATAACCTTTTTTTCGTTCTGCGGATGAGGTAGGTCGTGTTTCGCTACCCACCGGCAATGGCGTTTGATAGCATCTTTCGTATTGGAATAGCCAAGCATCTTTGCACAATCCGTTGCAGGAAAATATACCTTACCATCCCACTCGATTACCTGTAACTGTCCAAAAACTTCATTTGAAACTACTTGTAATCTATTCATTATCAATTTCCTCCTGTTCCATTTAATCTTTTTTGTAATAATCCGTTTCAAAGCTATCTGCTCCTAATGGCAACCCAGGAGCCCATTCAATTGGCTGACCCATCAGATCTTCTACTTCTTCCATAGAACCCGTTCCAATTGGAACATCCAGAACAACTTCATCATGCACATGGAAACTTATATGATAGCCCGCTTCAGCCAACCGAAGCATAGCAACAGCTAAACACTCCCTAGCAATGGCCTGAATAATATTCTCCGTCAACTTCCCACCATAAGTAGGAATTCTACCCCACTGCTTGGACCCTTGTTCCGTTCCCTCATAAGTGAGTTGTTCCTTTCCAAAACGTTCATCTACCCCGATTTTCGGCCTAACATATGCAAGGGAACGACCAGATGGCAGCTTAATGAATAAAATCCCTTTTGCGTAGTGAAAGGTAAGACCATACTGCATTTTCACTACTGCTTTCTCTTTCACAGCTTTGATTGCTGCAGCTTCTATGCTCCACCAAAGCTTCACAATATTCGGATTGGCCTCACGCCATGCAGAAACTAACTGTGGAAGTTCATCTTCGGTGAGCCCCATCTCAATTGCACCCATCTGCATCAACGCCCCTTTAGAGCCACCGTAGCCAAGAGACAATTCAGCAATTTTCCCTTTCTGCCTAAGCGGGCTTCCTTTATCGATGGTTTCAATGGGGACTTTGAACATTTGAGCAGCAGAAGCTTCATATATTTTCCCATGGGTTTGGAACACATCCATTCTCCAACGCTCACCCGCTAACCACGCAATTACTCTCGCTTCAATTGCTGAAAAGTCAGCTACAATAAAACGGTGGCCATGTGAAGGAATAAACGCAGTTCGAATTAATTGCGATAATACGTCCGACAAACTATCAAAAAGAATATTTATCGTTTCGTAATCCCCGGATTTCAAAAGACTTCTAGCAATGTGTAAATCGCCCAGACTGTTTCTTGGTAGATTGTGAATTTGCACAAGTCTCCCTGCCCAGCGGCCTGTCCTACTAGCACCATAAAATTGCAGCAATCCCCTAATTTTTTGATCAAGGCAGACGGAACGTTCCATGGCTTCATACTTTTTCACCGATGTTTTGGACATCGCTTGTCTCAGTTCCAGCAGCCGCTTCACTTTCGAATTTGCCACTTCACTCATCAAAGCTTCGACATTTTTCTTGGCAAGACTATCCACTTCTATTCCTTGCTTCATTAACCAACCTTTTAATTGCACTGGACTATTTGGATTCTCTAGTTCTGTTAAAAGGATAGCCTCATCAAATAGCTCATCCTGAAACGATTTATCTGCCTGAATAGCATTTATGACTAGGCTTTTATCGATAAGAACCCCTTCATCATTGATTTTCTGGTCTAACTCCCAAAGCTTCTGTTCAATTTTCGGGATTGGAAATGCATATAGTTTCTTTCGTATTTGTCTTTCAACTTCAACGTCCTGTTTACAGTACAGCTTAAAGGTGTTCCACCTATCAGGTTCATGTTCTGGTAGATTTCGCGTTCTCCCCTCATTCACTTTGGTAGGTTTACACGGAACCGAAAAATAGCGAATTAAGGATTTCCCTTCCTTCAGTTTCTGTTCTTTCAACCTTAGGCATTTGGCCACTCCATCGAGATAACCAGGCAAACCAAGCATTAAAGCATGAACCGATGAACACCGCCATTGGTCAGGTGGCATTGGTTTATTAAAGTGCTTGGCTAAACACGTTCGTTCAAAGTTTGCATTGTAAGCTGTTTTTAACACTTTTGGATCCGTCATCGCTCTTTCAATGTCATCCGGTATCTTCTCACCAGATGTTAAGTCAACAATTTGCACCTCTTCATCATCAACCGCATAGGCGAAAAGAAGAATTTCAAAATCGGCTGATTCACTGTAGGCATAGACCCCGCATTTCACGAGGTCCGCCTTACTGTAAGTTTCAATATCGATTGCTAGTAGTTTCATAGATATCAACCTAAAATATCGTCATCATCGTCACTATCATCTGCAAAATCGGCTTCTGCACTGCTTCGGCCACCAAGTGGATCTCCATCAGTTGTCTTCATAATGTTTTGAAGTCCTGCCGCAATCCCCTTATTTCCATTTACGTTGTAAGCGTAGAAAGTCAAACTTACTCTCCCATAACAGCCTGAGTAAAACTCGCTTTGATCCATGATTGGATTTAAGTCAGCATCCACAATGCCTGGCTTAATCTTGCTATTTGCATTAATAAAGTAGGAATCTGCATAAGCCTCATCATCCTCACGATCTACATCCCCGTCACGTAATGGTGTTTTCAAATTGGATGGCACCTTACCACCAAACTTGTCCTTATTTTCTTGAGTCGCTTTTTGAATCGCATCTTTTACCTTCTTAATTGTTGCCTTATGTGATTTTGGAATAATGATACTCACTGAATACTTCAGATCGCTTCCATTGACACTCACTGCTTGATGCACATTCGCATAGCTGAATCGTACCGGTTCTTCTTTTGTTCCAATCGTAATTTTTACCATGTTTTAGTTCCTCCTCATTATTGAAAATCTGCTTCTGGTGAAGCTTTTAATTCTGGTCGCTTGTCCTCTTCAGGGACGAGCTTAATTTTTCCCGGTGCCTTAGTTACTAAAGAGCCAAGCAACTCTTCAAACCCTTTTTTACCAAGTTCTTTTTCAAGGGCGGTGATTGTATTTAGTGATTTTTTGTAAATGACATCATTGTCATATCCCGCAGCAATGAGTGCTTCAACCACAGCATTTTCATCACTATATTTGCGGCTACCTTTGCCCTCAACCAGTTTCATACCAGGCCACTTCTTGTTTTCATTCACTGACATAGATAAGGCGTATTCTTGAACGGTTTTCGCCCAACTGATCAATTCATCAAGAGATGTTAGAACTTCGACCACTTCTTCATCTGTCAGTAGTAGTGCCTTTTGAAAATCCAAGCATGCTAGTTTCATATTCTCTTCTGCCCTAGCCCTACAGACGGCTTTTGCCTTACACCACCTACAATGCGTTCCAACCACAAATGACCCCTCGCCAGCAAATGCTAGTTCCGCCTTTGGTTTGACTTCACATTCCGCCCATTCCAACAAGTCATCTATCTGTATTTCATCAGTGGAAATGTTATCTAATCTTGGTTGTACAATCGTCATCAATACAGTCTGGATGTCGTACAACATTCCAAACCCATGAATGGCACCTAATGCATACAGCCTCATTTGTGCGTTGTTTTCGGCGGAAACCTTAACTCCCTTACCCCCTTTTAAGTCAACAACCTCCAAAATTCCATCTGAAATAATCACCACGTCTCCCGTTCCAAATCCTTCTGGAACCCAAGGGCTAAAGTCCAAGCGTTCCTCAATAAGGATGAGTGGGTCTTTGTTTCTTGCCCTAGCTTCATTTATTTTTTCGATGACAATATCTATGTAGCTTTGGACAGCTTGTTCAGTTTTACCGTTGTAGAACTCACTTTGTTTCATCTGATTCAGCTTTTTGTTCAACTGAGTTTTTGGCATCTGTTTCAAGAAATAAGCCAAATGAATTTCTGATAGCTCATGCATGAAGGTGCCCTCTCTAGCAAAAACACTCGTTTCTTCTTCGAATTGTTCGCCCAGTCGGATACTTGGTGTACATTTTAAATACATGTCTGCCTTAGAGGCGCTTAATACGGCATGTGTTCTTTCTGAATGATTCATGGAATAGAAGAATCCTCCTTCCCTCTATGATTGGTTGCTTTCTTCTTTATCAAAGCTTGTCCGCTTTATCTAACAGTTCAGGATACTTCTCAGCTGGAATATCACTTAATTTTTTTGCTCCAAATCCCGTAATAAGCTCTTTCACTTGGACCTGCTTTCCGTCTTGGGCTAATGCTGCAAGTTTAGCTCTGACATCTTCAAAAACTGGTAGTTTAGCTTTTGGAGGTTTAGCAGGTTCCTTCTCTTTATTTGGTTGCTTTTTTTCGATTGTTGCTGCAATCTCAGTTTGACTTCCAAATGAAAGCGCCAGGGTTTCAATACTTCCTGCAACATTTCGTAAGTCATTTACGATATCAAGCATTAGCTTGGTTTTACTCATTTTTCTGTTCTCCTTCCTTCATTTCGCTCATACTTAATAACCGGCAAACTGTCGAACATGACATGTCCATCTTCTTTGCAAATGTATTCTGTAACCAGTCTTTCTCTCGAATGAGCTACTCCACGTAAGTTTCCTCGGCTCCATAAATCTCTATACCTTATAAACACACATTTTAAATATTAGTTGTTTTTAGGTTCCACTTGTGGAAAAATAAAAAGCTGTTCCAACGGTTCTTCGGGAAATGCTTTAATTAATCCAGCTATCGTCTTCTTGCCACCCACCCGATTTCCATTAAGGAATCGATTGGCTTCTGTTCTAGAGACCCCCATTCGTCTTGCCAGCTCACCACCAGACCAATCATTCTCTCTTACCAAATCTAGCACTCTATCACGGTTTGGTACCAATTGTTTCACCTCTCTCTCGGCAATAACCTATAAGTTCCATATTTGTATAATAGCACCCTTCGATTGCACATACAACGAAAAGCACAGTATTTTTGAAATTGTTGCGTTTAGGTTACACATGTTATATACTATAGTCAATAAAACTTTACTAAATCAATTAATAACGAAGGAGGCCTCTATGTGATGAAATCCCTAGGTGGATTTATAAAAGAACGACGAGAGGCGAAAAACTGGTCAAAAAGGCGATTGGCAACGGAAGCAGATATCAGTCATACAGAAGTACATCGTATTGAAAATGGAGAGAGAAAGAACCCATCAGTTCCAGTCCTCAATGCATTGGCAACAGCACTTGACGTACCTAATGAAGAGCTTTTAAAAATTGCTGGATATATAACAGAGGAAAACGGCGATATACCTATCATTGAACGGGTATTTCCTACATTAAAAACAGAGAAGCAGCAACAGACCGTCCAAAAAATTGTGGATGGATTAGCGCGGAATTCAGATTTGGAGGAAGAGGACTACGACGACCTAGTCGATCAGATGGAGATGTTTTTAGCCTATGCAAAGAACAAGAAAAATTCCCGGTAAACCTCGTTTTTCGGATGCTACGATGAAAGGGTATCAACTTTTAAATGCATTGGATATCCGTAAATTACCTGTCGATCCTTTTGAAATTATTGAGCAATGCCCCAATTGGTATGTGCAGAGTTGGTCGGAGTTACGAAGAGCAACTGGCCATAAAGATCCCTATAACCTAAAACAAAAAGGGATTGAAGCTAGAACACAGATTCTCAGGGGTAGCAATGAGTATTTAATTGTTTATGATGACACCTATTCCGAGTCACGAATACGTTGGACTATTGCTCATGAAATTGGTCATATTGTTCTTGGTCACTTAAGTGATTTTGAGGAAACCGCATTAAATCGTGGCGGATTGACTAAAAAGCAGTACGGTGTATTAGAAGTTGAAGCACACTGGTTTGCTGAGGCGATATTGGCTCCTAATGCATTGTTACATTTGTTTAGCATTAAGGAAGCACAGGAGATTGCTTTTCTTTGCGACATCTCTAAAAACGCTTCGGAGAAATGTGAAAAGCATTTAAACAAATTCCCTTGGAATAACCAGCCTGAAGAACGTGAATTATTAAGGAATTTTTATCCTTTCTTTTACAGAGATCAACACAAACAAGCAATTAAAGATGGAATCGATAAGTTCTATGGGAGCAGCCTGTATCCGGACTTTTCAAAGATATGCAGAATATGTCGTAACTGCAGTGCATACATTGATGACCCTTCCCAGGCGAACTGTCATATTTGCGGGAAGGAACTCCCGAAAATCGAAACTCCATTTGTGCACCTGCCAAGGCCTGGCATCTTCTATATCTATTCCGACTTTCAAGAAGGCCTATTCTATCCATCGTATGATGTAGATGAGAACAAGCGATTACTGTTTTGTCCGGTGTGTAAGAACCATGAGTTCAGTCCAGACGCAAAGCATTGCAAAATCTGTGGGACACCACTCATTAACCAGTGCCCTTCAGAACAAATCAATCTTAGCGGAGAATTCCGCTACTGTCCTTCTTGTGGCGATCAGACCGTATTTGAAAGTAGAGGGCTCTATGAATACCTAAAAGAAATAGAGATTCCCGATTTACTGGATTACGAGAATGGTAAATATGAAGATTATATCGAGTACGAACATTGGGATTATATCATTGCTTCCGTATATGTTTGGGAACAAAGCCAAGAGGCCTATTCATCCCTTTCCGGTACGAAAGCCATCCGGGATGATGACTCGCTTATCGTTTTTACAGCCGATTCGACACAGAAGCTGGAGATAGAAAAGCATGAGGAGTTACTGAAATCTTGCATAAGAGAATATGGCTTTGCGGAAATCAATCAATTGGAGGTTTTGATACTATTGTTAATGAAGTTCTATATTGTCCAGAACTTGACGTCGCTAATTGTCCTAAAACTGACGGATTTCCTGTCC
>NZ_BRVM01000027.1 GCF_026011715.1 Cytobacillus sp. NCCP-133
GCCTTTGAGGCTATATATGGCAAGGGATGGACGTATTTACTCGTTTCTGCAAACTTTATTCTAATTTAACATAGTTACAAAAACTTATTTGCAGTAAATATCTTAGGTGTTAGAAGAATGATAATAATGTTCTCTTAAAATCATAAAAAAGATTGCTGGGGGATATTGAATGTGTCTAACCGGCCCGTTAGAATCGAGTTACTAAAAATTCACTAGAGTACTAGATACATAATGCAGTAGAGGAAGTGGAGTATGACAAAACGTAATCAATCTTGGAATGAGAATAAATATAATCGGTTTGTTAAAGAAGGACGAGGACAAGGAGCAGGTAAGGAATATAAACCGTGGTTGACTATTCAGGATTTTCCTTCTATGGGGCGGGTATCAAGAATACTTGGGTGGAAGAGTGGTAGGGTACATCATTTATTTTCGGATTTGCAGGCTCGATACTTTTATATGTTGGAGTGGGAAGATGCGGTTGTGGACATACGAGAACATTTTCCCCTATTGGATCTTGAAGATACTATACAACAGAAATCAGATTTGAATTTTAAACTTTTTACAGATAAGGAAAGTGGATACCCATATACACTAAGTACTAATTTCTTAATAACAATAAATAGAGCCGATGGAGTTAATTTGTATTTAGCAAGAAGCATAAAAATGGCTTCGGAACTTGAGAAGAAAATGACATTAGAAAGATTAGAAATTGAACGCCGATATTGGACGGAAAAAGGAATAGACTGGGGAGTTGTTACGCAAAAAGAAATTTCTAATGTGGTTGCAAAAAATATTGAATGGGTGCATTCTTCCTTATTTTCATATGCTGAAAGAGGCTTTACACAGGATGAACTGATTTATTTAGGTAACGCTTTAATAGAAAGATTAATAGATGCCAAGCATTCAGTTAGAAAGATAACTGCTGATTTTGACAAGGAGTTTAATAACGATTCGGGTACAGGGTTATTTGTGTTCAAGTTCTTAATTGCTTCAAAACAGATTGGAATAGATATGACTAATCAAATTAATGTAAATCTATCCAACCCAATAATTGAAGTAAAGCCACGAATTACGCATGAGGAGGCAAAAAGAAAATGCTTGTAGTGAATAATCTTATTTCCTTTACTACGTCAGAAAACGAGAAAGTAGTTGAAAGGGTATTATGGCTTAATAAAGCACATGATTATGGGTACTTTTTTAATATTCATTCCATCTCTCTGCCCTATGAAATGAATATTTCAGAAGTAGAAGACGGACTTAACAAGGGTAGCATGGTTATTGTTGAAAAAGACCCTTTCAGACGGTTGATAAATGAAAATGATATTCCTGAAAAGCATCTGTCCTTACGTGACAATGCTTGGGAGATCATAAAGGATATCGTGAAGTTAGAACCATTTGTTTACCACTCAGCAGAAAGGAGAAAATTAATTCTAAAAATATGTGAAGTCCACAATGTTCATGAAAGTACAGTTATTCGCTACTTAAAGAAGTATTGGCAACGCGGTAAAACCAAAAATGCCCTTTTACCTGATTATTATCTCTGTGGGGGTAAGGGTAAGGAAAAGAGGGCAAGTGAAATAAAAAGAGGAAGGCCTAGAAAGCATGGACAGGTTACAGGAGAAGGAATAAATATTGATGAAAATATTAAAAAAATATTTAGGTCTGCTATAAACAAGCATTATTACTCCTCTGCTGAAAAATCACTAACTCTTACCTACGAATTAATGTTAAAAGATTATTTTAGCATGGACAGTAAAGTGAAAGGAAAAGTAGAAATACCCGTAATAAAATCCTATGGAGAGTTACCTTCACTAAATCAATTTAGATATTGGTTTGAAAAGGAAAGAGACATAAAAAAGGAAATCAGCCAAAGAAAAGGTCGAAAAAACTATGACCAAAATCATAGAGCAATTATTGGGGAGTCTACAACCGAAGCATTAGGTCCCGGTGCAGTTTATCAGATTGATGCAACGGTAGGCGACTTGTACCTGTTATCAAGATTTAATCGTGATTGGATAATTGGACGACCTGTAATTTATTCTGTAATGGATGTTTATAGCAGAATGATCGTAGGTCTATATATTGGATTGGAAGGTCCATCTTGGGCTGGTGCAATGATGGCTTTGGCTAATGCTGCCTCTGATAAAGTTAGTTTTTGTCGGGACTTCGGAATTGAGATTGAAAAACATGAGTGGCCTGCAGCACATCTTCCAGAATCTATTTTGGCTGACCGAGGAGAATTAGAGGGAAGTAAAGTTGAGCCCCTAATTAATAACTTCGGAATAAAAATTCTAAATACACCCTCTTACAGGGCTGATTTAAAGGGAATAATTGAACAGCATTTCCGAGTGACCAATACAAGAACGAAGGCTTTTCTGCCGGGTTCAGTAAAGCCTGTTAAAGAACGTGGGGATCGTGAT
Source organism: Cytobacillus sp. NCCP-133 (assembly GCF_026011715.1). Lineage (GTDB taxonomy): Bacteria > Bacillota > Bacilli > Bacillales > Cytobacillaceae > Cytobacillus. The sequence continues at coordinate 2,421 of NZ_BRVM01000027.1, forward strand.
TACCGTTTGGAAGCACAATTGGATATTTACCAGTTTACTCAAGTGATTATTAAATGTGTTTTATATCATAATAATCAACATTATCTTACAAACTATCAGCGTGAAGAAATGATGGTGGAGGACGGCATAGAGTCTATTCCAATACAACTTTGGGAATGGGGGATAAACAACAAATCTGGAAAGTTACGTCATGCTTCAGAAGATATTGTAAAACTTAATCTCATGCCAACGGGCAAGGCTACTGTAACTGCAAAAGGGATTGCGTATAAAGGGTTACTATATGGTTCAAAACAGTCCTTAAAGGAAAGGTGGTTTGAAAAAGCACGGAATCGGGGGACTTGGAAAATTGAAATAAGTTATGATCCAAGAAATATGGATTATATATATTTACGGGCTGAAGATGGTTTGAGTTTTGATAAATGTTTTTTATTGGAACATCAACAACGTTATAAGGGCAAGGTAGTTGAAGAAGTCGATTATTTGCTAGAATACGAGAAACTGAAAGAAAGGCAACACAAGGAGAAGACAATACAGTCAAAAGTTGATTTAAATACTGAAATCGAGGAAATTGTAAATCAGGCTAAACAGAAAACATCTCAAAATCAAACGAATCAAACCAGTAATAGAAGCAAGATTGGAAGCATACGAGAAAACCGTACTGTTGAAAAAATGATTCAACGTGAAGAAGAGGCCTTTGAATTAAATAAAAGTAATATAGAAAACTCAGAGGTTGTTCCTTTTAATCAATCTGAAAGTATGAGGGATACAGGGTATGATTTGTTGTTGAGAAAGCAGAAGGAGGCTTTAAATAAAAAAGATGAATAGAGTCATCATTCCAAATGGTTGTGATGCTGTTGTCGCTGAATACGGGGAACAGGTTATTGAGGAATATAGAGGGAATCCCTTCATTGAAGCACTTCCCTCTATCCTTTCTACAGAGGAAGCCATTGAAAAAATGGCTATATATGCCGAATACAATTCAAAAGCAAGAATGCTAGATAAACATTATCGCATTCATTTGGTACAAAGATTATTCCAATGTTTTCAGCCGTTATGGATACACTTGGATTTGGAAAGTAGAATTTCCAGAGTTATTCGGCAGGGATATTTGGCAAGAAATCCTTTTCGAACCGGATATGCACAGGGCTTGCAGGAAGGGCATCGAAATATCAACGGATTGCAAAGTGAATTAAGCAATAATAGTGTTTTTAGAACAACAGCAGCAGGATTTACGATAATCGGTGTAAGTGGCATGGGAAAAACAACGGCTTTAAATAGGATTTTATCTTTATACCCTCAAGTCATTGTTCATAAAGACTATAATGGAGTAAATTTCAGTATGTATCAACTTGTATGGCTTAAACTTGATTGCCCATTTGATTCTTCCTTGAGAGGACTAGCCTTGGAATTTTTCCGTAAGGTAGACGATTTATTAGGAACAGAGTATCATAAAAAATTTGGCCTAGGTAGAAAAACTATAAATGATATGTTGGTGATTATGTCTCAAATAGCGAGAAACACAGGGCTGGGCGTTTTAGTTATAGACGAGATTCAGCATTTAAGTAAAGCCAAAAGTGGTGGGGATCAGAAGATGCTGAACTTTTTTGTAACACTAGTTAATACAATTGGAGTTCCAGTTATTTTAGTAGGAACACCCGCTGGATTGTCTATTTTGCAAAGCGAATTTAGACAGGCAAGACGGGGAAGTGGTCAAGGGGATATGATTTGGGATAGGTTGAAAAACGACCAAAACTGGGATTTATTGATTAATGCTCTTTGGGGCTATCAATGGACAAGAAAACAGATTCCTTTAACGGATGATTTTAAAAATATCCTGTATGAGGAAAGCCAAGGTATTATTGATATCGCTGTAAAACTTTATGCCATGGCTCAAATTGAGGCCATTATGATGGAAAGAGAAGAAATAATGCCAGAAACAATTAGTCAGGTGGCTAGTAAGCATTTGCAACTTGTTAGGCCAATGATTCAGGCTTTGAAGTCGGGCAACATTAGTAAGATTGCAAAGTTTGAAGATATCAGTACAGTGGACGTAGATTTTTTAGGATTTATGGAAAAAGAAAGGGCTTCTGTTGATTTGCAAATGAAGATGGAGGCAATAAAAAGAACACAAAAGAAAAAAGAACAAGAAATGAGTATTTCAATAAAAGAAAAGGCAATTTTGAAACTTATAGAATTGGATTTTGAACCTACCGAGGTTCAAAAGGTTGTAGAAGAAATTACTGAAAAAGAGGCGAATTTGGATATCAACGAACTGGTTGTTAAGACCATACAGGGTATATCCGCTTCAACTAAACGAAATAAAAAACGAAAGAAAGAAGAATCTTCTGTAGAGAATGATATAAGGACCTTAGTTGTTGAATGTCGTAAGGAAAACAAAACAGCCTATGAAGGTCTTGGTAATGGGGGTTTTATCAAGAGTTATGAATACGATTTCGGTCAGACAGGGTGATGTGAAATGATGACCTTCTTTCCAGTACCGTATAAAGATGAACTTTTATATAGCGTTTTGGCGAGATACCACGTTCGTAGTGGAAACGTCAGTATTAAAGCCACACAAAAGGATATATACGGTACGGACAGTATTACAGCAATAATGGACTTGCCTTCTCATATCTATCGTATTATGGAAAACCTTCCTGTTGGCCATCATTATACGCCAGAATACTTAATTGCAAATCATACACTGTATCCATTCTACGCTGCTTTCCTGTCTTCTGAACATGCTGCTAAAGTTAAGGAATCTATGATTGGGGACAAGGGGGGCAGTATTTACAATAGAATTGGTTTGATGGCAAGTTCAGTTAAGTTTAATCAGTACTTTAAATTTTGCCCCAAATGTGCCGATGAGGAGATGTATAATCTTGGAGAAATGTATTGGCATAGAATTCATCAAATACCGGGAGTTCTTGTTTGTCCAGAGCATAACACCCCGCTTTATGATAGCCAAGTCCCTGTTAGGGGTTATAACAAACATGATTATAGATTAGCCACTCCAGAAACTTGCAAAATAAATTACCCTAAGTTAAATTACCCTGACAATATCATGGATAAGGCAATCAATATTGCACAGGATATTGATTATCTGTTAAATAACAAAATGGAAAATAAATCATTAAAGTGGTTTAAAGGACAGTATATCAATAGGCTAAAAGAACTTGGGATTGCAAATATAAACGGTAGGATAAAACAAAAGGAGTTGTTAGAATCATTCGTGAATTTCTATGGTCATAGATTTTTAAAAATGGTTCAATCCGACATTGATTTCAATAGTAATAGTAATTGGCTATATGAAATGATTCGGAGAAACAATAAATCAAGCCATCCTATCAGACATCTTTTATTTACACATTTTTTGGGGATTTCTCCTTCACATATTTTTAATAAAAAAATTGAGTACAAGCCCTTTGGAGAGAGACCATGGCCATGTTTGAATTCTGCTGCTAGCCATTATTTAAAACCTGTGATTAACGATATGGAATTAAAGTATGGTGCAGATAGTAAAAGTCCTATTGGTGTTTTTATATGTGATTGCGGCTTTGTTTACCTCAGAACGGGCCCTGATCGTGAAGAAAAAGACAGATATAAAATAACAAAGATTAAGCATTTTGGCTCTGTATGGGAAAACAAATTAAAGAAACTTACTAATCAAAGACTAAGTTTAAGGGAAACGGCAAGGCAATTGGCTGTAGACCCAGCCACAGTCAAAAAATATGCGAAGAAATTAGATTTGAAAACATACTGGTTAAAAAGAGGTGGGGAAGATCAAAAAATTGTAAATATCAATGAGGAAGATTCTTCTGTTGAGAAGAAAGAAAGTTTCAGAAGAGAATGGCTGAATTTAATAAAACAGTATCCGCACAGCAGTAAAACAGAATTACGCCAACTTAACAATAGAGTGTTTACATGGCTGTACCGAAATGATAGGAACTGGTTGAATCGAAACTCCCCTAAAATAAAATCAACAGTCAACGATAATCATAGGGTTGACTGGGAGCAACGGGACGAGGAAATTTACGAAAATGTAAGAATTGCAGTCAATGATATGTTGACTGTCGGGAAGCCCGTACGTATTACGATAAGTTCAGTAGGTAGTAGAATTGGAATTAGACCATTATTGGAAAAACACCTTGATAAACTACCAATGACAAAAGCGTATTTGAATGACAAAACTGAGAGTATTAAGGATTTTCAAATTAGAAGGTTACAATGGGCAGTACAAGAGTTAGAGAAAGACGGTCAGGATTTATCTTTATGGAGAATATATCGAAAGGCGGGGATTAGGGAAAACTTCCAGAAAGACCTTCAGGAAGAAGCAATAAAATTAATTATTGAGAAGAATAACTTGTGCCTATGGGTTCGTTAAATAGGTATATATCGCTTTAATTTTTCATGGTTAGGTTAGTAAATTTTATAACAGTAAGAAAGAAGAGTAAGACTAGGAAGTAATTTTCTATCTTGCTCTTTTTTATTATTAGTTAATCAAAAATTACTTCATCCGTTCTGATATATAGTAATTCTAAATATCTTATTGCAATAGTCTATTTAGTATTAAATCACTGAAAAATGTAGGGGGAATTGGCTCTATAATTTTAGTTAAGGGTTTCCTTATATGATTGTATAGGATTAAAAATAACCCCCTTTTAAATGGCGTTTCCTGATAAAAATAGATATTGATAATAAGATATTTAATTTCACTATTTTCACGATTTAATATAATAGCCAAATGAAAATATCCCATCAAGAATTTCTATTTATATCGATATTGTCTTTTGGAATTTATGATACAACTAACTTAGTGAACAAATTGATAAAAAAAGTAACCAGTTCCGTTCCTAATACGGAGTTATTTTCCACATTAAAAAAAGGAGGTGGAGGACGTTTAATTGTACATTAGGGGAATACGGGAACGAACGTACAGTTACACGATGGGAAGGTGAACACCCGTGTAAACGGCCAGAAAAGGAGGATGATATATTATGAAAGAAATTAAAATAAAGGATAGTAAAGATTTCATTTTAGAATACATTCATGGAGTCCATGGACAAAAAATTGTAATTACTGAGGAGGGAAGATGCTATCGGGTAGGTTTGAATACTGTTTCAGGAGTAGATGAATATGATTTCCCATTAAATCAATTCAATGAACTGTCCCCGTTCCAACTATATAAACACCTTGAAGATAATGGTTTTTCCATAACTATTTTTGATGAAAACGAGGGTGACATTTTAATTCAAGCAGAAAAAGTAGGATTCAGGGATTTATTTGATAACGAAGAGGAACTTTTAAAGTATATAAAATGGGATTTAGTTGATTATGTAGATGAATATACATACATTGAGGAAGATGATGAGGAAGAATATCAGGATTTCAAAGATGTTTTATTAGATGCTTTGAGTAAAGAAGAAATCCAGAAACTATTAAAAAACTATACAGACCTAAATGATAAATATGATATTGAAGATAAAATTGATAATTTCATGCTCGTTATTTAATTTGCTAAGAATACTAGAAAGTAAAAATGGTTTAGAACGATGGATAGGTATAAATACCTATTTCTTTTCTGCTAGAAATAACTAAAAAATAAACCCGGCATAAAGGTCTTAAAGGGTTGAAATATTGCTGGAAAATCAATTTTAAGCAATTTGTAAATTCATTTCAAAAATCAAGGTTTTTCCTTCATTATCTGGAAGAGTCGTCATGTATAAATTTTCATAAGATAATGGAGGAGATACACTTGCAGCAAACAAATCACTCAAGAAAACCAATGGAAAATGAAATTGTTGAATTCCATCACGAAGATTATCAATTTATTATTACACGCTTTAAAAAAATCAACTGGAAGCAGTACAAGGGGTTCGCTCAATATCAGTACTTTTTATTTGTGTTCGACAAAAGGCTAGCAAAGGTTAATAAAGAGAATTCTTTAACCGAAGTTTTCAATACAGAGATTAGAGACAATGTTTTTGCAACCTTTGAAGGTCTTAAGCAAAATATAGATGCCATTTTGAGCGAGTACATTCTAGTTGATGATGCGATTTTCGAGTGTCTAAAACTGGCTGAAAAATTGAATCCTATTTATTTGAAAGAAGACGAGGAGTGAAATCCTTGTCTTTTTAATTGATTAAATTCCCGAATGTGTTGATAAAATTCTTGTTCTAAAAATGCAGTAATAATCGACTTAATCTTGAAGTAAAGGGTAAAGGAGGTGGTAATATTGCTTAAATTAAGTGTAGAAGAATTAGTAGAAATTAATGATTTTTATAATAGTGCATCAAGGGTAACTATAACATATGCAACAGGCAATACGGTGCTATTAGAACTTCATACTGGTGGTGATTTAGAAGAATTCATTCTTAACAGGAGGGATTTGATAATGGTTCTTAGAAACTTTTACGTTGAGGATATTTGTGACATTGTCCATTCAGGAGTTTATGGTTTTATTGATGTAAAAGTAGATAAGTCAAGTGAACACTATCCTGTGCAAATCTCTGTTGAAGATGGACATAAGTATTACTGTAATTTAGAGGAACTTAATTATATCTACAGCATAATTGATTACCAAAAAGAAATGTTAAGTAAATATTAGGTGAATAGCAAAAATTGTAGATATAAATGATGAACTAAAGACAGATTAGAATGATCTCATGGGAGAAATATCTATAAACATAGTTGACTAAAAGATCCCGCTCCTCTGGTATCAACCTTATACTACAAATTACTAAATACTATTATCGTAAAAAAAGATAGGTAAATAACCTGTCTTTTTTGCGTTATATTAGGAATATAATCCTTTAAAAATTATTCTTTTAAATGGCTCTAGAATCACTTTTGAACATGATTAAGTGATGGATATTGCGTCCTAAATAAAACGCTTAAAATGATTGATATTTTTTCCTTTAGAAATTAAAATTCACTGATTCATTATATTTAAGACAACAAAGAAATTCATAATATTTTTTTGCCAGAATATTTATTATGTGGTCTCTTCGCTGAGTCATAAAAATTCTCCTTTTCGAGGTTATAAAAAGATTTTTATTTAATTATAAAGTAAAATTTTAGTTGTGACTTCTAATTAGGTTATTGTTTATACTTCAAATTAATAATATTTCCTGTTATATTATGGAAACATCCTACTAAAAAAGGTGATTATAAAATGGTATTAAGCGAGAACTTTTTTGAACGGTTAAGGGGTATTGTTAGTTACTCATGGAAAATATTTTCTCAAAAAGTTGGAAGTGGGTTAATAAAAATTAATAAAGAGGCATCAATGCAATTAAAGTATGCATATATTCTGCAACAATTCATACCGCTAATTATTTTTAATGAAAGACAGAAAATAGAAATAGAATTGGAGTCAACATGCTTTGTTAATGGTAAAACAAAAGAAATAGATATATTAATAAAAGGTACTGATTTGGATTTGTCAACGTATACAATTGCAATAGAGTTGAAATGCTACAAAGAATTTGCCTCTTCAGGAAGACCAAGAGGAGCACATGATATTTTTATGAAAGATGTTTATTATGATCTATTTTTACTTGAACAATATTGCAGTCAAAATATTGCTGATATAGGTATAAGTTTAGTTATGTCTAATTACAGAACATCAGTTTATCCTTTAAATAAGAATGCAAAGTGTTGGGCTTATGATATATCTGATGGCACAAGAATAAATTCAGGTGCCAACTTTTCAACGCCTGTTGGAGGGTATGGTATTGATTTTACCCTTAATAAAGATTACTTTTTCAACTGGGATTCATATGGTGACTATTGGTTTACTGAACTAATTGGAACCTAAACTCTAATGTAAAGAACTAAACTGTATTTCAATACCTTTCATATCTAGAAAAGGTATAAAGCAGATTAAAGATTCGAAGAAAGAGTGAAAATATGTCTATTTACCAAAATATATTTCATTACTATAGGGGACAGACTAAAAACAGTTCCGAAGAGACACATATACTTCAGGTTGAAAATAATGTAACAAAAGCATTTTTAAATGTATTACAACATTCATCTCCTGAGTTGACTACATCTTTTATAAAGATGTTAGGGATTGAAGGCGCTTATATGGAGAATTATGAATACCGTTATCAATTAAGTTCAGCACTCTCAAATGTTTCATCAATTGCTGCAGTAGTCGGAATTGCAGAAAGTAACATATTAAAGGCAGGAGCGTCTAAGAAATATGGTATACCTGATGGAGCAATAATCTCTGATAGTGTTTCTCTATTGATTGAAAACAAAATAGGTTTTAACTCATATTTAGAACAAGAGCAATTAAATAGGCATAAAAAGAACTTTGCAAATGAACAAATAGTAAAAAATAAACCAATAATCATAACGTGGAAAGAAATTAGGAACTTCTTTAAGAAGCAAAGTCAATGCTTTGAAAGGAAAAATGATTTAGTTACCTGCTTTTTATTATTTCAGTTTGAGGAGTTTTGTAACATTAATAGTATAGGTGACAAGCAAAAGTCAAAAGAATATTTTTTTTTGAAGTTTGAGAAATCAAAAGCAAGAGAACTTGCAAGAAAAATAGATGCTTATATTTGGGCTAATGAAGAATTTAATGTTGTAGATGCAGGGACAAGTAATGGAATAGGCTACAAAAGGGTGGGGAAAACAAAGTTTGCTACTCTAACAACTGCAAGACAAAGATGTTTAATACTCCATATTGGAGAGAAGGATTTAAGGTTAGGTTTAGAAATTCAAGACAAGATAGATAAAGAAATAGGTATTAAATATCCAAGAAAGGATTATGAATATACAAAGTATCCACATGAAGCATATATACGTCTTGAGTGGGTAAAGAACTTCTGTCAAATTGAGCCATACATTAATCTTGCATATAAATATAGAGAATGAATCCCTCTAATTAGATTTAGAGGGATTATAGTATTATATGTTATATTTTTCTTTCCGCATGATAAAGGCCATACTTCCGCCTTCTAATGTATTTACAACTGCTTCTTTTACGTAGTTATTATCAACTGAACCTAAACACTCTTCATTGACGCAGCCTGTACCTTCGTTTTCTTCCATTACACCAATTAGTTCCGCATCTCCAAAAACAGGAAGATTAGCATTATGAGTTGCAAATAAAAATTGTCTATTAATTTTTAGTTCCCTTAAACCTTTTACTAAATTATTTGCAATATATGCATTATCCAGATTATCTTCTGGTTGGTCTACAATTAAAGGATCTTCATTTTCTAACATAAGTATATTTAACACTGCTGTACATTGTTGTCCTTTTGATAATTTATCTAAAGACTTATATTTTTCCTCTTTACCTGAGGATACATTGAGTTGTATGTCAATAATATTTGGTAAATCAATAATCTCCAATTCTAAAATCCGTTCTTTGCTCATTGCTGATATAATTTCTGCTCTATTTTGCTGTAAACCATATGACTTGTAAGCGTTATATAAAGCATCTTTACCATTTTTGACATTTTCTATAAAACTAGTTATATCAAAAGTTTCTATCTCTTCAAGCCACTTCAGCCCCTGAACTCCGAGACCTTTTTCTTGTGCTAAGAAGTTTATTAAAAAATCTCGATTTTTCTTAGGATATATTTCTATTTTAACTTTACCCTGTAACTTTTTATTGTTGATTTTTTTTACTGCTTTTCTAAGCGTGTCAAGTTCTGTATCTTTTATAACATTTAATTGTTCTCTTAAGTTATCCCTTTCATATTCTAAATCACTAATTTCCTGTTCTAATAGCGAGAGTTCTTGAGTAAGAGGTTCTATGCTCGCTATTTGTTCCAAAGTATTGGAATATTCTTTCGCAATATCTTGACCATTCTGTCCATTTAGATCCCCTAATGATTTTATTGCTTTTTTAATTTCAACTTCAGCACCTTGTTTTTCAACTAGCCATTTCTCACTTAAAGAATCAAGGGCAGTTAAAGTAGATAATTTTATGTCAGTGTATTGGGCTAGAAGGTGCTCAATCCGCTCGTTGAAATCATTAATTTCCCGCTTCAAATCTTTAAAAATACTACCATTTTTGGTCTTTTCAATAAACTCATCATTAAAAGGGATTGCTGCTTTTTGAATCTGAAGAGAATGTTTTTTTATATTTTCTTTACAAGTTAGGATATATCTCTCTTCAGTTGTTATTTGTCCTTGAATATTCAATTTTTGTGATATACCAAGTTCGTCGTAGGTTCTTTGTTTTTCCTTTAAACTCGGTAGTTTATTTATCTTGGAAGATAGTTCATCAAATCGTTCTAATTTTTCTAAAAGGAGAGATGCATTTTTCCTTAAACTACCTTTTTTCTCCTCTTTAGCCTGTTCAAAACTGTTATGCTTACCCAAAAAGCGATTTAAAATTTGTAATTTTGCATTTTCACTGTCAGTTATCTCAACAACTTCGTTTTGGCTATATATCTCAATGTTAGGAAGAATGTCATGTATTTCTAGTTTTGACTTTGTACCATCAAGATTCATAATAGCGATAGGACTGTTGAACCGTTTAATTATTTTAAACTGTTTACCAAATTGCTTATGTGAGGTTACCAAAAGTTCTACTCTACCACCCGCACCAAGATTTGCCTCTATAATATTATCAAATGTCTTTTTGGCGTCTTTTCCTTTAGGTTTTTGGTCTAGTGCGTATCTAATTAATTCAATCAATGTGGATTTACCAGTACCGCGTCCACCAATAATGGTATTTAAATTAGGTGATAATTTTATCTCAAAATCATCGAGATAACCCCCAAAAATATTTATTTGATCAATTGAAGTTTGATGAACCTCATTTAAATCAGAAGTAAGTCTTACTCTTGCTTCAGGATCTTGAAAGGCTAATTTAAAAGATTTGAAATTTGGTTCAGACATTTTAACCAGACAACTTGCAGTCTCTATTAATATATCTTCAGGTTTACTTACGTCTTTTGCATTTATCAAAGCAAAGGATGTGTCTTTTTTGTAGTTGGGGTCTTTATTCTTTAAAATATTAATAAATTTGTCTTCTACTTCATGACGTTTTGCTGGAATTTGTGCCGCTTTTAAAAATCTAGATTGCCAAATAGGGTATTGATGAAGTTTCAATACGCCATTATCTTGTGTTACATGGGCGGCATACCAAAAACCACCCAATTCTTCTATCTTTTGTGCAATTTGGATAAAACTTAATTTACTTGGTGAAATACCGTCGTTTGTATCAGTAAGTTCTAAGGAGCCAAGATACCTTTCTAATTGGAGTTCATTCGTACTTTCATCAAACAGGCATACAATATGTACTCTCTCTGAAGTGGAGATTTCAAAACCGGGAAAAACGACAATATCTCTTTCTTGTAGGTAATTTCTGAGAGACTTTGAATTTTGAACATCACCGTGATTAGCAAGTCCAACAACCTTAATGCCTTCTTTAATACAATTTTCGTAAATACTGTGATTATATTCTTCTTCAGTAAAGGAATGTTCTTTCCCTCTATATTTAATATAATCAAAAGGATTTACTTGTAATGCACACTTGTAAAATTTCGCAAAATAACTATTCACATAAAACCCTCCTAATAGACTTATAGGAAAATTATAACAGGCACCGACTATATTCGACATTATTATATTGATAATTAAAAAGGATATATAGTACAGTTAAAGAATAATAAATTCGAGTATAAATATATGTCTATTATGCTTTTTACATTGATTAGTGATAACTATATTTGAATATCACATATTTATAACTTGGATTGCTTTTGTCATTAGTGGTCTATGCAGAATTTTGACTGCTAAAAATTGTACAAAAATTTGAAATATTAATCAGGATAGTATGGATTTTAGTAAGTACGTGAGGGTGGGGAATAATGACAAATTTAATACTAACTAAAATAAAAAATGATATAGAAGAATCTGTTGATAGGTATAAATCAATATTAGCAATTCCAAGAAAGAATGACACTTTAGTTGAGGATATAGAGGCAATCTTACTAATAGTAAAAGAGCATGAAGAAATTAATCATGAACAATTAACAACTATAATAATGGAAACTTTTGGAGTTTCCTTTAATACAGCATTTAACGTTAGACCTATATTAGAAAGAGCAAATCTACTAAGGCAAAGTAATAAGATAGTTAAATTGACTAATATGAGTGAAAATTACCTGCAAACTAAAGATATAAGTTATTTATCTAAAGGTTTTATTTATAGTTACTTTGGATTTTTAGAACTTTTATACCTAATTCATAAGAATGCGCCAAAATATAATAAAGATTTATTTAATGAATGGGTAGCCCTATATGAAGAAAGATATGGAAAGAGAGCAAAACATACAAATAGAGTTCAAATGAGTAGAATTAATGTATATCTTGTTGGTTTTAACTTAATTAATAAGAGTGAAGGAAAACTTGTAGTAAATTCTGAGGCATTTTCAAAATTAGATAAAATAGGTGATTGGTAAAATGTTTTATTTCACAATTAGATTTCCTTCTATTTTAGAACTTTAATTAAAAGCCTTTTTTGTGAGGGCTTTGTCTTTTTTTATTTAATTTTTGGAAAGAGAATTAACAAAAGACGAAGCCTGTCCCGAATATGCATAAAATGGGCTTTAAAATAGCCCTAGAATCAATTTTAAATTACATAACACACATTTAGGTGCTGGCTTAATAAAACTTTGCAAAATAGAGCCTTTAGGTAGGTTTAAAATGGGTTATGAACTATGGGATCTCAGTATCAAAAAGAAATTAAGACTATTCCCAGAACAGAGAATAGTCATTTATTAAAACCAATTATCGTGTTTATTATTGTTTTTTTCAGAGTCCCTTTTCTCAAACCCATTTCTTAGATAGTTGTCTAAGAGTAAAAACGAACTCCCAAGTTCATTGAGACTTAAGTATAGTCGATAAGATGCTACTTCCCCAGAAAGAATAGCATAAGGTCTAATATCAGTGCGTTCCTGTTTCCACTCTTGTATATCTCCAAATACTATGTACTCTCCTTCTTCCTTATCCCAAACAGCATTATCGGCAAGTAATTCTGCTTCATCATATTCTTCATAAAAATCTTCATCAACTGAGAAATTTGCCCAAGGAAACAATTCTGGAAATACATCTTCATAACTTTCGAAAGGGAAGAATACCATTGGCCAGTTCAGGACAACTTTCTCATATTCCGTATCTGATTCTATAACTTTCAAAACTAAGGATCCTCTCCCAGATGTTTTGTTTATCCATTCGTCTGATTCCAAAATTACTTTATTTCCATTCATTAGTTCCTCCATCCAAGTTCTTGATAGAACTAATGAATTTAAGCGTCTTTCATAATCTGTGGTATTCTCGGCAATATATTTTAGACTAGATAAGGACTCTTGATTTATTATTTGTTCCTTTGGAACAGTGACTTTCCAACTAGTGTCTGAGATTAATTCTACAGTATCTTTATTAATTTGTTCCCAATAGCAAGTATCATTTTCAAGGTCACACAATATCAAAATAACAGGTAATGAATGGTTGTTCCAATAGTTGTAATGTTCTATTTTACCTCTAAATACAAACCCTGTACTTATTTCCTCTTTCAAATAACTTTTTCCTGCTTTTATCTGAATAGCGACAAGTCTTCCAGTTACATATTCATCGTCAACGATTTCCATATGACCGTCAATTCCATAATCTTGTGTAGGCTGCTCTCTAAATATCCAGCCCAACTCCTCTATAACCTTTCTCTCTACTAAATTTACTCCTTTGCTTCCTTTATTACCATCAAACCTTGGAAATCCCATGACTACCTCCATAAGTTCTTTATATCAAAAAAGGATTCATCTTTTTAAAAGTATAACATCATGGCTTTTATGAAGCATGCCATTAACATTCTCTAAAATTCGACAGAAAAAAACGTTTAATTGCCTTCTAGTTGATGATATAATCGAAATAGTAAAAATAGAACGATGCGGTGATGCGTAAATGGGGTGGGGAAATGAACCAACAAATACGTACTAAAGAATTATTAGAACAATTTAATCTAACAAGGCAAACACTCTACAATTGGGTGAAAATTGGAGATATTTCTGCCCCTAAGAAAGATTGGAGAGGCTGGAGAATGTGGACTGAACAACACGTAAGTGAAATAACAAATGTAATTAGAAAAAAAGAGAAGCAACTGTCTCTACCAATTGAAAATGATATAAAATTGAATATCAAAAATCGTAGATATTTAGGCAGTAAATATAAATTATTAGAATTCATATGGAAGGTTGTTAATGAGAATTGTATAAATGTAAACACTGTGGCAGATATTTTTGGTGGAACAGGTGTAGTTGCTGATAGATTTAACATTGCCGGCAAAAACATAATTGTTAATGATATTTTGTACTCAAATCACTTAGCATATTGGACATGGTTTAGTGACGAAAAAATTGATTATAAAAAGATACAGAGTATAATTAAACAATTTAATGACGCTGAGCCTACTGAAGATAACTATGTATCAAAACATTATGGTGGTACTTATTTTTCAGAATATAATGCTAAAAAAATAGGCTATATTAGGGAAGAAATTGAGAGATTATCAGAGGAAATTAATTTTCGTGAAAAAGCAACCCTTATTACTTCATTGCTCTATGCTATGGATAAAGTTGCTAATACAGTGGGGCATTATGACGCTTATAGAAGAAAATTAGATTCTTTGAAAGAAATTAAACTTTTAGTACCAAAATTTAATGATCATTATAATAAAGGAAATAGAATATTTAACGAGGATGCGAACCAATTAGTTAGAAAAATAAGTGCAGACTTGATTTATATAGACACTCCTTATAACTCACGTCAATATGGAGATGCTTATCACCTCCTAGAGAATATCGCAGAATGGAAGAAACCTGAAGTTTCAGGAGTTGCCAAAAAAATGATAAACCGTTCTCATATTAAGAGTGATTATTGTACTATGAAGGCTACTCAGGCTTTTGAAGACTTAATTTCGAATATCTCTGGTAAGTATATTCTTGTTTCTTATAACAATATGGCACAAAAAGGTGTTGGCCGTTCAAATGCAAAAATTTCTGCTGAAGAAATAGTAGAGATTCTAGAAACCAGAGGTAAGGTGAGTATTTTTGATACGGATTTCCAAGCCTATACTACTGGAAAAACAAACATTGAAGATCATAAGGAAATACTGTATCTTTGTGAAATAAGCAGGTGATAAAATTGTTACAAACAGATACGAAGTATCTCAAATCATGTTTAAATTATACAGGTGGAAAGCATAAATTATTAAAGCAAATTGTTCCTTTGTTCCCCGAAGAAATAAATAATTTTGTTGATTTATTTTGCGGCGGGGCAAATGTTGCTATCAATGTTAGTGCAAAAGGGAATATGCTTGGCATAGACAAGCAGAGAGAGGTCTTACGACTTTTTAATACTTTAAAGAACACAAGTAAAGAAGATGTGTTTAATATTATTTCTAATATAATATTAAAGTATGAGTTAACTGATACCCAGAAGAATGGATATTCTCATTATGGTTGTGAGTCTGGAAATGGACTTGCTTTTTATAACAAAGAGCGTTTTTTAAAGTTAAGAGAGGATTACAATTGTCGGACAAGTGACAACACTTACTATGATCTTCTATTTTATCTGTTAACTGTTTATGGTTTTAATAATCAGATAAGATTTAATAAAAAAGGTCATTACAATATTCCTGTTGGTAAAAGAGATTTTAATGACAAAATTCAGTCAAACTTAAATAAGTTTATTGAGGTAATAAAGGATAAGGATATAGATTTTGTATGCGACGACTTCCGTCAAGTGGAGATAGAACTTTTAAGAGGGGATTTTCTCTATGCAGATCCTCCTTATTTAATTTCAACTGCAACATATAATGAACAAAATGGGTGGACTGAAACTGAAGAATATGACCTGTTAAATCTATTAGATAAGTTAGATTCACAAGGTGTTAAATTTGCATTATCAAATGTACTTGAACATAAGGGCAAAGAGAATACAATTCTAATAAATTGGGCTAAAAATTATGAAATTAACTATCTAGACTATAATTACAATAATTCTAACTATCAAATTAAAGAAAAGACAACAAAGACCTCTGAAGTACTAATCACTAATTATAAGAAATAATATGAAACCTTTCCAGCATTGTTGGGAAGGTTTTTTCTTATATATTTCTGGAAACTATTTAACAAATAGGTAATATGAATTATGATGGTAGTAGTATATTAGATTCTAGAAAAAGGAAGATGCTATTTGTTATACACAATTGATAGGGTTCAGTATGCTAATACCAATGGACAGTACTACTTCTTTGAATTTATGGAAGTAAATAATATTAATGGTCTTATAGGAAATAATAATCAGTTACTTAATCAAGGGCATTTTTGGGAAGCATTATTTACTATGATTAGTAATGTAGAAGTTGGTAAAATTAACTTTCTTAGGGGTTATCAACATGCAGTAAGATTATTTATTTTTTATCAACAAGGAATTAATAAGTACGTTTTGATTGAGATAAATCCTTACATTAATCAAACAAATGGTTATATCCTGACTTTTGATCAACTTCAACAGTGGTTTAGAGGAGTAAATAATATTGACGGACAAAGCAATTCAAAGGGATTAGGGGCTGCTAGAAATACAAACATTGATAGTTATGTAAATGGTTTATTACAATCCATTTATAATGACAACCAATTTCAAGATGATAATGGTCTTGTCTTAACCAAAAATTTGCTTAATGGTGATACCACTAAAGGTTTTGATCTAGATTTATTTCAATATATACCATCAACAAATGAATATGTAATATATGAATTTCTTAAAAGGGAAAATCACCATATAAATAATATACAAGCCCATCCAATGAGGTATTGTTGGACGGGTAGTTCAAGTGATAATAAACAAAAGTATATATCATTATGGAATACAAAACAGCAGTTAAATGGCAGATTATTTTTAATTAACTATAGTGATAATCCTAATGAAAAAATCTCAGTAATTGAAGTTTTAAGTTTGGACACTGCTAGAGGCATTACTTCTGAGAATAAGTATTGTATAAGTAGAAGTATTTTCTTAGGGTGGTTACACGATATGAAGAATTATAATTCTAATAATAGAGATTATTTTTCCGATTTTAAAGGGATTCATTATAACCAAGAATTCTTTGGAAATTTTAATGAAAATAAGAGGAATTATGGTTCAGAGTTTTCAAACATATTCATCTAGGGGGAGTTTATATGCCGGGTACATGGAGTATAAGTACAACTTTGAGAAATCCCGAACGGATAGTTGATTTTTTAAAGGTGCTTTCTAGGTTTGAAGGAAGACCTTTTAATGATAAAACACAAGGCTTATTTTTTAAAGAATTAATTAAAACAAAATTGTACACACCTACAGGAATTTCAGATTATTACAAGCAAAAGTTTGAAGATCCTGAAGAGTTTACTAATAAAGAATTAGAAGATATCTTAAGTCAAGTTCACTATGAGAACAAGAGTTTCAATAATGATCAAGAAATGGCATATGCCATGAGAGGAAGAACAGCAGTAAGTAATATTACTAAGATGGGATTGGCAATTGCTAAGGAATCAATGGGTGCGGTTAGAATAACCGATTTAGGAAAAAAATTAATCAATGAAGAAGTAGACTTAGTTAATGTTTTCTTTAGATACTTTTTAAAATGGCAATTACCAAATCCGACTGACAAGGGATACAAGGACTTTGATATCGTACCCTTTATTGCAGTTATGCATGTTATTAGTAAGGTAAATAAAGAATGGAAAAACTTAGGGCATAAACCTGTTGGAGTATCAAAAGAAGAGTTTTCCTTATTTTTAACAACCTTGATTGATTATAAAGATATCAAAGATCGTGTGTCAAAAATTATTGAATTTAGGAAAGAAAAGAGATCATTAGATAAAAATGCAGCACAACGTTATGTTGAAAGAAGATTTGTTGAAACTGCAATAGAGGTCTTTAAATTAAAACCTAGTGAGAAGAAAAAAGTAGAAACTAAAGTTAATAACCTCTATGATTATGGAGACTCTGCAATAAGATACTTTAGACAAACAAAGTTATTTTACTACAGAGGAAATGGTAGATATGTCGATTTAGCCCCTACTAGAAGAGTAGAGATTAAAAGGCTATTAGAAAACTTTGATGGGCGAGCAATAAGTTTTAAAAATGCTGAGGCTTATTTAACTTATATGTCTGATATCGATAAACCTGCTCTACCATGGGAGAACCTAAGTGATTTAAAATCTGTTTATGAAAACTTATTAGAACAAGCGAGGTCTTTACAAACTGATATAAACAACCAATATCGAGATCAGGCTCTCCACCAATTCACTTTGACCAAAGTTGAACTTTCGAGTATAAATGATTATAACAAAGAAATAGCAAAATTAAGAGAAATAATAAAAACATTAAATAATGATTTATCAATACTACGAGAGAGAAGTTTAGAAAATATAGATTTATATATTAAAAAGTTAACAGAGTTAGCCACAAGAAAAAGAAGCATAAGTGGCCAAGATCCATTAAACCTAGAGTATTATACTACGTTATCTTTAATGGCTTTAGATGATGCAAAGGAAATTACACCTAATTACTCAGTCGGGGATGATAACTTACCATTATTTACTGCTGCGGGTAATAATCCAGATATTGAGTGTAAGTATTCTTCTTTTAACATGATTTGTGAGGTAACTCTTCTTAGAGGCCGTGATCAGTGGTTTAATGAAGGACAACCTATAATGAGACATTTAAGGGAATTTGAAGATAAAGACTTAAACAAGTCTCTAGATAATTATTGTTTATTCATTGCTCCTAACATTCATCGTGACACGTTAAATACTTTTTGGATGAGTGTTAAATTAGGCTATGAAGGAAGAGTACAAAAAATTATCCCTCTCACAATAAATCAGTATATAAATGTTTTGAAAAAGGTAAAAGAACTAAATGAGAAAGGTGTTAGAGTAAATCATAAAGATTTACAGAGTCTCCTTGCAAACATATTTAATAAAAACATTGATGCAGGAAATGACTCAACTGCTTGGTTAGCAAGTGTCGATGAAGTAATTGAGCAATGGAGTACTTCTTTATCAGCGTAACATTAAATGGAAATTTTGGAATTAAAAGAGTGGATTTGTTTCTGCTCTTTTTTTTATTGACCAAAAGGGAAACGTGTATTCGTGTTTAACATGTATACATATTAAATAATGCATAGACAATGGAGGAGATTACTCATGAAAAAGGAGCACTTTAAAGTTGAAGGAATGGACACAGAATTTGTTGAATTTCGTCACCGAGAACACAATATTTTGTTCACAAGGTTCGAGCGTATTAGTTTAACAGACACAAACGTTCGGGAAGAAGCCAAATATTTATATTTAATTTATATCTTCCGCAAACAGCATAAGTTAGCAAAAAAACGGAATAGCGATACGGATAGGGGCACTTTTAACATTATCTGTTTTAATAAGGGCTACCATACCTTTGATGAAATGGTTCATAACCTCTATTCCATTTTGTCGGAATATATATTGAATCAAGATGAAGTTTTTAGGTGCCTAAACGAGGTTCAAAAACTTGATCCGAAAAATTGACAGAACAAGGAGTAAAATCCTTGTTTTTTTAATAGTGAAAATAGCCGCTCTTACGCTGCTTTTTAAGCAATTATCAGGTATAATAGTATACAAATTATTCCAAATGATTTTGGGGAAAGGGGCCATACATTGCAATACGTAATTACGAGATTTTCACATAAATTAGTCTTTTATATTATGTGGTTGTTATATGCGTCTTTGTTCACGCTCATTTTTTACCCGCTATCTTTTTGGAACTTAGAATTATCTACAACAGACTATCTCTTGCTTTCTCTGTTTTTGTTAGCATTAGGAGGAGCGTTTTTTGAAAGGGCATTTACATACTTCTATATAGACTTAGATAATGACTACGAAGCATTAAATAAAATACATTATACGGCAATGTTTGCTGGCAAGATGATTGCATATATAGTTACTGGCATTGCGATTTATTATTTCAAAAGGGATGTTTTCCTCGCAATATATATCCCTGTATTTCTCTTAATAGGGGGGTGGATTTGGTTTAGCATATTGAAGGGCTATATTAAGGTGAAGATAGAAAGGGAAAAAGATTCAGAAATAAAAATTACAACCAAAGTTGGTTCCTACTAGATTGAAAATTGAAGTGAGTAGCGTCACCAAAAATTGATGGTTTTATTTGTTTCATTTGTTTTTTACTTGCTAAGTTAGTTATCAATGTTTAAAACATATGGAAGAGATACAAATGAAGATTTTAGATAAAAATAAAGGTATTAGAAAATATCTGTGGAATGTTATAAATAATCTCTTTTCTTTAAAGGTACATTATGTTTGCATTTTCACGATGTAACCTTCTCTTTTGCTGTAAATTGTGGGGATTCCTTTCTTTGTAATGAATAAAGACAAACAAAAGCGTGTGAACTACATAAGTTTTACACGCTTTTATTATTTTTTTTGTAGACAATTACACATAACGATATGATTAAATATGACTGAATCAATTTACATACAAGTACTTAATTATTATTCTTTAGATTGTTTTTCTAGTGCTGTATTTAGTAACTCACTAATATTCCACCATTCATTATTGGGGAATATCTCCAGAATGAGTTTAATCTTTTTTTCATGATAGGATTTTACATTATCCGCTCTCACACTAATAGAAACTTCCTTGTCTGCATTGAGCCAATTTAGGTTAAGTTCATAAAAATTTGGATGGCTTTCCGGCTTGTTTCCTCTTAAATATTTGGGTGATCTTGCAATTCTAATAATGTTCTCTTGCTCAAGTATCTTAATATGGTTTATGGCTGTTTTGACAGAGCATTTAGCACCCAATGCAATTTGTTCATAAGTCATAAAAAACTCATTATTTCTATCTGCAAATCGTTTTGAGTGAATAAATAAAGCAAAAAGTGTTTTATGAAATTTTTTTGGGTACTGATACAGTGTTAACATTTCACTTCTGGATACAATAATTTTTGTTAAGCCTTTGGAAAACACAACATTTTTTTTATAAACTAAATTAACGATTCTCGCTATTTCTTTAAAACATTCTTCAAGTGGGGTCTTGAAAAATGCTCTATCTTGGCGCTCCATCCATTGCCTTAGTTTTTGTTCACATTCAGATTTGCTTTCCTTTAAAGTGTTTAAATAAACGGCCATTTTACAAGTAACAGCATTTCTAGTGCCCGGCTTCCTTAATCCATTTTTGTATAAATCTGCTAAGGAATCCAGTGTATCTTCTGAAAGATCCAAGTTCCCCAGAGCAGTATTATCTAATTCTTTACTTTCACTTTCTATATTTGGTACTTCCTCGTCATCTTCCTGTAAATCCGATATTAAATCCATCACAATTTCAGCGTTCATGGGTTCAATACTTAAAAAATAATCAAAGGATTGAAAAGTAGTAAAATTATTTTGCACGTCAACATACCAGCAGACATTACTACTTTTATCTCGATTTTTGTGATTGATACTGAGGGGAAGTTTCAGCCCCTTAGTGGGTGTTGGTCGAAGTTCGATTTTTCCATTTATTTTTCCATCTAGTAAGTTATATGTAATTGAAACTGCTGCGTTAAAAAGTACCTTCATTGAGTTGTAAGGGATTTCCTCTGAAAAATAAACGTCAACGTGATATCCCTTTGTACCGCTCCAACTGGTGAAAATTTTATCCGTAGGGATTCCGAGAGTGTTTAATGACTCATAGAGAGCCAATACTACTTTTTTTGCCTCCGGTATAAATGGAACATCCACATCAAAGGTGATAAATTTTGTATGTATTTTCCTGCAAAAAATGCCGTAAGTACTTTTCTGCAGTATATGGGATTTCAAAAACCCATCATTAAGACTTACATGTTTGTCATTATTATAAATATTGAATGTATGGTAACTACCATCTTCATTAAGTTTGATATATTTGTATCTAACCGTTATAAACAACTGCTTCATTTTTTCAACAACTTGATTTATATCGTTCATAAAAACACACCCTTCTCTTTAATCTGTCATACTTGCTCATTCCTCTCTGAACTCAATTGTTTTAATATATTAACAATTAAATTTTCCGTGTAAGAAGTTCCTTTATGTAATCAAGAATATTTTCAGAGTAATATTCATATTCTTTGTGATTTTTAGAGGTACACACTGATATCAAAGCCCCAATAATTTTATTGCTTTCTTCTTTTGTTAAATCATGTTGATTACTTGTTGATCTAATATATCCCATCATCATTTTTTTCTTATTAATTAAATCTAGTTGCTCGTTCAGTTCAAGGTGTAATTGATTATAGATATTGTCTGTCATTAATCATCCTCTCCTTTCATTTTGCCAAATTAATTGGCTTACATTTGTTATAGCATAAAAAGAAAAAGACGAGGTGAGTATGTTCCGAGAAAATTGTGGTTGATTTTTTTGAAAATATGAAAATCATTATTACACATGATATTCTTATAAAAAACTATTAAAAGAGTATTGATAAATAATAATTAAGTACTTGTATGTAAATTTTTTTAATTATATTTAACATATTTACATTGTGTTATTTAAAAAGGGATTAAGCGATGCTGATATAAAGATTTCTGACGAGTAAGAGTTAATATTAGTGAAGAGGAATTTTTTTCTTTTATGGTGAGAATCCATATATTAGATATGGAGATGTAATAAGTGCTGGCAAAGGGTTTAAAACGCGCTATAATACGACCAAATAAGTTTTGTCAGATAATATGTCTTATGCGACAGAACCTATGGATTGGGCTATATCTTTTCGTCGCATAACATAAATAATCATTATTCAATTTTTGTCGTATAACATAGTGTAGGAGGGGCTTCCTTTGGAAATCATTTCAGTTACTTTTTCTCAAGCGCTCGAAGGATTTAAAAACTATTTGATCGAGCAGAATAGAAGTGCAAATACCATTAAAAGTTATGAACAAGATTTACGTTTCTTTGAGAATTGGTTGTCTAGCATAACCTCTAATCCAATTACTGTTGAGGCTATCACGAAAACTGACATTAAAGATTTTGAGCGTGAAATTAAAGTCAATTCATCTTTATCTGCTACAACTGTTAATCGGCGATTAGTAGCAATAAAGAAGTGGTCTAATTATTTATTTGAATCTAATTTCTCACCGGTTAACTTAGGTGAAGAGATTTCAATTAAAAAGGTTCAAAAACAGAATACCATTCGTTGGTTAACAAGACAAGAAGTAGGCAGGTTATTACATGCTGTGGAAATAACAAAACACCAAAATTTTCAAAAAGGTCTATTGCATGAAACGCTTATCATTCTTCTAGTAAATTTAGGCTTAAGAATTGAGGAGGCATGTTCTCTAACAAAATCTTCAATTTCTTTTCGTAATAATATAGCAAATGTAACTGGTAAAGGTAAGCACAGAGTTGTACCTTTTACGGATAAAACAAAATCACATATTCAATATTGGCTAGATAAAAGGGAAAAAGATTCTGATTATATACTGATTAGTAGCAAAAGCAGTCAATTAAGTACCAGAGCAGCACAGCATATTCTGAAAAAGTATAGCAATCAACTTGGAATAGAGATTACTCCCCATTCTCTTAGACACACTTTTTGTAAACAACTTGCAAATAGTGGCGTAGGACTCCAAAGTATTGCAGAATTGGCAGGACACTCATCAATGGACACTACCCGTATTTATGTTACACCATCAATAAAAGAACTTCAGAATGCTTTGAAGAAAACAGAGTTTTAATAACTCAATATTCAATTGACCAAATAGGGAGATCGCTTTCCCTATTTTTTAATGTTTAGTATTCCAAAGAATTGAACCTTATAGTAGATTTAAACGTATATCATACTATAAAAGAAAGCCTATGAAATCTAATTTAAGAGGAGGAAGTCAAATTAGCATGAATAGTATTGTGAGTCTATTTGAATTTCTGAACAATAATACTGGTGCACTATCAGTGTTAATAAATTTAACGCTGGTTATAGTCACTGTAATATATGTAGTTTTAACAGGAAGTCTTTCAAGAACTTCAAATAAGACAATTGAACATACAATTAATGAAGTTAACGAGAAAAAGAAACGTGAAGAAACCATAAAGAAGAATTTGATATATTTAATTAACAGCGAAATCTATATGAATTCATTTATTTATGTAATTTCTCAATATTACTTACTTAATGGTAAACAGATTAATCTAAAAGAGAAACTTAGACACTATATCACTAGTGGGGGAGCCACAATCGATAGGACTTCTAAAGGCCATATAGTTGCTCATACTAAATTGGACACTTGGAAAGAAATCAATGCTGAATGTGCGCAATATTTTTCAAATAATCTAATGCAGGAATTAACAGGTTACTACACAGGGGTAGAACACTCTAAAATCTATTCAATAAATGGGATGTCTACTGAGAATTTCATAGAAGTTTGTAAAGGTCAACTTGTATCAACTTTAAAGTGTTTAGAACTGTTAAGAGAAGAAGACCCCAATTTAAGAACTAATTTAGAATATAATATTGATGGAAAACTCCTAACAATAAATAAAGAAAAAGGAACTATAATTGAAGTAGATAAAAATAGTGTCCAAGCAGTATCTAAGTAAATTTTATATTGGTATTTATTAAGACTATTAATATTTTACAAGGGACGTCCCCCTCTTTTCTATAACTACACATAGAAAGGAGGGGATTTGTTATGGAAGAATATATATTGAAAAAAGATTTACGAGTTCAAGGTCATACATACCGTATTGCAATTTTTCAGGAAAAAGACGGAGTATTATATTATTCGGTTTTTGCAGAAATATTTGAAGATGAGACGTTTGAACTAATTCATGGTGGAAGGTTTGAATCTGAAGAAGCAGCCAAGGAATATTTAATACGTGTTTTATATTGCCTAGTACACTGGGAAGAAACATTTAATCATTATAATGAAAATTAATAGTTTTTATGATTGTTACTATTATAATCATTATAATGATTAGTAATAGTAGTTAACTGAGAATCTAAAAAGCACTGTAGGCGAAAAAAATGATTTTTTTCAGATAAGAAAAATGAAAAAAATGCTACAGAAGGGTTTACTATGACTGAAATAAATGAAAAAAATCTGGTTGGAGAAGAAAATAGATATTTGTAGACATTTAATTATTTTGACTGATTTTAAGGGGAAATAACCTAATTCAACGGAATTTGGGGAATTTACTAATTTCTTTAAACGTAGTATGATTTATATATAATACATCGAATATATAGAATATACTGCAGGGAAAGGGTAGCCTAGGAACCTTTTCCTTACCACAAAAGCCAAACGGTCCGTACAACTGTTTGGCTTTTCAACTGTTATCAAAATAATTAGCCCTTTCTCATTTTGCATAATACTTCTTTGACTTGCAGCAGCCATAGGGAAGTAGTTACCATCTACTGTAATCATTTTGCGGAATTTATGTTTTATACACGTTAAAATATCCCTATAAAGTCAGGGGAGGATAATGATGTTCTATTTAGATTATATTTCTAGTTACTTTTGCGTTGTTGGCCTAGTATGGTTTCTGATGATTCTTTGTGGGAAGTATGTACCATTAGTAGTAACAAAAGGAAAAGAGAAAACAGAAAAATTGCAGGAAAGGATCTTTTTACTGAGTATTCCATTATCATTAGCACTTGGGTACACATTATTTCATTTTTTTAACCTGTATGAGTACATGAGGTTAGTATAAGAGAGAGGTATTTAGGTGTTTGGATATTTTGAAATTCATTTAAATCAGGAGTATGAGAATGTGTGGGGGTTACCAATAGAAGTTGGGTTAAAAAATAATCAAGGAATAATATGTTTAATGGCTGATTTAAGTATCTTAGAATTGCTATTATCAAATATTAATAGGGGCCATGTAGATCGGATAATGCTACATAGTAATGATAGCCATATAGACATTGAATACTACAAAAAGTTTAAAGAGACTTGTGAAAGGTATAATATGGAACACGGAATTATTTAGTAGTTTCTGAATTAATTGATTGAAGATATTATCGTACTAGAGAAAAATTTTAAAAAAATATCAAAATAGTGCTTTACAGGCAAAATATTCCGTGATATTATAATAAACGTAATATACATTATTTAATTTTATTTTGAATTTAATTTTAATAGTTTTTGATTATATATATATCTCTTTCTTTTTATCACTAAAAGGGAAGGGAACAAAAAATATACAGAATATACCCTAAGTAAATAAGATGATGAGTTTAGTTCACTGTATTGATCTGGGCTCATAATCTCTGTGCATTTACACGCCTAATAAGGATGTGTTTGACATGCGCAACCTTGAGTATATTTGTATATTTTTGTTCTTTCTATTATGTGATAAAAAGGAGGAGATTTTTTTATGCGAATTTTCCATATTTTCCCAACTTAGCATTTTTAGACTAAAACAATTGAATAAAATTGGAGCAATCAATAGAGAGTAAAATGCGATTGAAGTATTAATCTAGCGATAAAAGACGGAATATTCTGAATTGAGGAAGACCTATAAGTCAAAATTTTGAGTGAAGTGCTTAGTCCATTCTATTTAATTCAAATTACTGATATCTAGGAGGAGTTTCATATGAAGAATAATGCAGTTAATAAAGTTGGTTATATGGTTCACTTAAGTGCTGAAAGAGATGACAGCATAGACTTAGAAATGAAAAGTCGCGTACTAGAGGTGTTATTAGAGAATGTTAAAGGGATAAGTGTTGCAAATTACCATTCTTATAAGAGTAATCCACTAGTTGCCCAGTATTTTATCAGTTTATTAAGAAAGCAGGACATCGACACAATTGCTGTACAGGATCGTTCAATTTTTAATAAGGACATAATCAATCTGTTTATCGAAGAGGGGTTTCATTTCATTTTGATTGAAGTTAATCGTAGCAAGACAAAATATAGGATTGAGGAAATTACTAACAACCAATTGAGGTCAGATCTACATAATGTAGCCAGAATCAGTAAAGTTAAATGGGAAAACTTAGGTTCTGACTATAGAAAGGCCTTAATCAATTATGAAAGAGTTGCAAGGATGTCGAATGATTTAGTAGATGAATTCGAATCTACTACTGGTATTAACGTTTCTGCCTATTAAGTTCGTTATTGAAGGAATACAGTGTTTGATTTAGTGATAAGTGAACATAAAAACAAAAAAACAAAAAAACTATTCAAGGAGATGATACTTTATGAAAAACGTAACATTTTTCACATTATTACCGGAGACAATTCTAGGGAGAACAAGGAATTCTACTGAGGAATTTTTTGAATACACCATGATGGTGGATATATTTGCTGAGAACAACAACCTTAAGATTGTTAATGGTTGCGCAATTTCAAATTTTGAGGATAAAAGTATGAATGATAAGTATTTTTCTAGACTGAAAAAGAAGTCAACTGTATTAATAATATCTCCTGTACATGTTGCAAACTCTAATATTCTAGATTTATTTATAAGTAAAGATGTCACCTTTAGAGTCATTCAGGGGGATTATCTTATGAAACCAAAACTTCTAAAAAAAATCTGGTTAGAAGAAGCGACTACAACAAAAATTCCACTGGCGGTAGAAAATTTGTTTAAAGCAGAGTTATTAACAGCAGAGGCAAAAGTTAGTTCGATATAAAAAATATCTAGTTTGTTAGAAAAATAAAAATAAGAAACAAAGGAGAGTAAAAAATGAATCCACTTGAAAAATTGATATCAGAAGGAAATGCTCAAATTGTGACGGAGTTAGAAACAACAAAAGAACCGGACAAATTTATTCTAATTGACTGCGATCCACTGGCTCCAAGACCAAATCTGGTTCTTGAAGAGGTCTTAAAAGGAACAGGTATTACTAGTGGAAAAGAGCCATTATTTAAGGTTTTTGGAGCATGGAAATGGGATTATAGTGAGATTGATGATGAAACTTGGAATAACGTAATAGAAACAATTGAAGATAGGTTAGATTTAGCCTATGAAAATGGATGGGCAAGAAGGGTAAGTTGGAAGCCAACAAGTAGAAAATACAGACAAAGTATCAAATAAGGTTATAGTCCAGTAGGGGCGGATAGGACCATGCATTTGCCAAATTGATATGAAGTATGACTATCATGCCCTAATTCTAAATCTTAAAGATAAATACTGCTTAAGTATTTCGTACCGATCAGCAGAAAGAGCAAAATTAAGGAGGAGATAAAATGGTAAAGGTAATTGATTATGATGAACGAGGTAACGTAAGAGTAACTAGAGTTTTTAACGGTGAGATAAAAAAAGAAAGAATCTATCGTAAAGAAGATATCGAAGTTATAAGTGAAAAGGATTGTAGAATTCCTACTCAAAGGGTTAGTCTTCAAAAGTCAAACAAAGATGAAATTAAAGATCTATTTGATTTCCTTACTCGTGATGAGTTATAACGAAGGTTTCAAAAGATCTTCGTTAAATTTAAAGGGGGTGGAAGGGATGATTAATACAAAGTATATGAGATTACAAGACTTAGAAGAGGAGTTGGATATCATTCGCTCCTTATATGAAAGATTTTGGCCTGAAATGTCTGAACAACAACAAGATTTTCTAGCAAACATTGAGCACCAAATTGTTAAAGAAATACGTATACTTGAGCATCAGGTAACAGGTTACACTCCTAAGCCTAACTTTTAAAGTTGAAAAACTTATTTGCCAATTTATAAGAAGGGAGATGACACTATGAGAACTAAATACAGTAAAGCAGTAATGAAGATCGATTGGTCTGGTCCAGAGGGAAATGTGTACCACATTATGTGGAAGGCGGAAGCAATTCTTGAACATATTGAGGAATTTAATAAGTTAGAGGAACTAAATTATCGGTTAAAACATGATAACTTGAATAGTTATGAAGAAGTTCTTACTTTAATTAATGAGTATGTAACAATTGAGAATATGGATGACTATTATTCGCTTAGAACTGAACTTGATGGCGATGAGAATTAATCATAGGTAAAGTTGGGGTAGCCTTAAGATGGCATTGAATTTTTATGATAAGTCGATATGCCCAACAGAAGAACATTGGGAAGATTAATGATACTGGAGTGGATTCTGGCGCATTTTTTGAATGTGTTACAGACGGATTTATTGGAAGTCGTATGATATCTATTATTTTGAATACTAGTCCTCAATTCCTTGAAGGTGAATAAATTCACGCTATACTTTCACAAATAACAATGTAGTTGTTTTTATTAAATGAATGGGCAAGAGAAGGAGGTAACAAAATGAATTGGCTTCGAAAAACAATAACCGAAATGAACTATAAAGGAATGGCATTATCCTCAATCATTATGGGTCCAGTATTAGGGTTAGCATCAGTCTACATAGTAAATAGTAAACCCAATCTTGTTACAACATTTCTCATTCTGTTAATCGTATCCTCAGTATCCAGTAGTGTAGATCGCTGGACAAGAGCAAATGAAAAACGGGAGGTGAAAGATTGAAAACTCCACGTTTTAAAAAGGAAAAAGCCACTAAGTTTGTCTTATTAATTGGAAAGATCGTTACAATGATGATCATAACAACGATAACTTACCCATTTATACTGTTTGTCAGTGAAATTGAAATGACACAGGAAACATGGCTCTTATACGTTGGAGGAATGGCTGCAGGGGTTTTATCTGGAAAAATAAAACTACATGGGGAAGTAAACAAAAAAATGACAAGGTGGTTTGTGTTTTTATCATGTTTATCCATCATGCTTGTAGTTAACACTCTAATGAATATTGAAGAAGAAGCATTGATAACCATATTAGGTCTACTTGTTGGAATTCCGACCTATGTGAGCCTGAAGTATCATTTTAGTGATTTAGAAAAGGAAATAAAGAACTATTATGATAATGCAGATTCAGATTATAAAGGATATAAACGTTTTAGAATTTAAGAAAACAAGCATTAACATACTTAAAGGAGGCGATCTCTTAATGGAAAAATTTAATATTAATTACGATGGTAAAATCTATTTGGATTATATCCCGAATGAAAATAAAATGGTTGAATTTATTGTAAATAATGAACGGGTTATGAATTTATGTGTAGAATTTCAGTTTCAGAGAATAGCAGAAAAAATAATAAGAGAATTACCATCTCCCCTTAGAACAGATGAGGATTTTGAACAAGGAATTGAAGTGTTAAAGAAATATGTAGTCTTTTCCGAAGGAGGTCGGTAATATGGAATTAAAGAATGCTGGATATTTTATGCATATTCAACCTAGCGATAACAAGGAAATGTTGGATTACGAATATGCGATAAAGTGTAATGCTGCGTTGATGAAAGGGATTTTTGTCAAAAGTAAGTTTGAGTATAGTAATCACAAACATACTTTACGAAAGTATTTAAACGAATTGGAATCGGAAGGTATTAAAAGTGTAATCATTCATGACATATTAACACTTTTGGATGAAGATATTATGAGGTATTTTATTGAAAGAAAATTCAATATAGTGGTTGTAAATCTTTATTTAAATAAAGGATATTGTACAATAACAGAAAGAACTCCTACTGACTTTTATGATTTAAACAAAGATTGTTTTAATGATATTGAAAAAATTAAAGCATACAAACAAGTGATAAAGGAGGGGAAAGTTGATAAGTGTCTTCAGAGGAATATAATGAAACTCCTTAAACACTTTGAACCTAAAATTGAGGTTGATTCAAATGCTTACGTCTAAAATAACTCCCGCTAATAGGAACATTAGAGAAAGACTGTGTCAAAAAGAAAGAAAAGTTAGCAGAATGAAAAAGTCTACATAAGAAGAATAAAGGTAACATAAGTCTTGTGGGTGTAACTAGCATATGGTTATGGCCACGGGGCTTTTTTATCTCAAACTGTGGTCATACTGGATAATGCTTATTTTTTTGCCTTAAACGTTGATTTGTTATTTCGCTAATGGATGCATTTAAACAAGGATAGAACTGGAGGAAGTTAATCTTAATGAATATTAGAGATTTTAGTGAATTTACCATCGAGTTATTTGTTTCGCTTATACTATCTGACATAGAGGAAGTTATTCACAAGGGCAAATCTTCTATTCGAAAACAAGAGAAAGAAATAATAACTGAATGGTTAACGTGGATAGATGAAAATAGGAATTTTTTTTCAGATGATACTCTTGATCTAATTGAAAGACAGTTTGAAGATGATTTAGGGGCAATGCCTATATGGAAATCTGACAAAGAACTCCAAGAAGAAGTATTAAACGGATTCAGAGATTATTTTGGTGAGGATTCCTATTTTTATGAACTATTTAAAAATGCATATTTAACTGGATTAGAAGATGGAGGTCTTATGTAACTAACAGGTAGTGTTTCAGTAATAAGGGAGGAACGATTTTTTACTAACGGGCAGGATAATGAGAAAAGGTTTTTTGATAGAAATAAGAAATTAGATGGTAAATTAGTTAAAAAGGCTGTGTTATAAATGAAAGTTTCTTTGATTGCTGCGATGGATAAGAATAGAGTGATTGGCAAAGAGAATGACATTCCTTGGAGGATTCCCAAGGACTGGGAATATGTTAAAAATACTACAAAGGGACATCCGATAATATTAGGTAGGAAGAACCTTGAATCAATCGGAAGAGCCTTACCTGACAGAAGAAATATTATTCTGACGAGAGATAAGGGGTTTACCTTTAATGGTTGTGAAATTGTTCATTCAATAGAAGATGTTTTTGAGTTATGTAAAAACGAAGAAGAAATTTTTATTTTCGGAGGAGAACAGATTTATAATTTGTTTTTCCCTTATGTTGAGAAAATGTACATCACAAAAATACATCATGAATTCGAAGGAGATACTTTTTTTCCAGAAGTGAATTATGAGGAATGGAATGAGGTATTTGCCCAAAAAGGGATAAAGAATGATAAAAATCCGTATAACTACTATTTTCATGTATATGAAAGAAAAAACTTATTGAGTTAACGGGTGCATTCCTTAAAGAAGAATCCAAACTGAAAAAAGAATAATTTTATTCTTACCTATTCTAAAAAGGAGTTTTATTGTTGTGTTTAATGAGGAGGAAATCATTACTCTTATAGAAGAAGATGAATGGATGATGGAAATATTGAAAACTGCCAAATCATTAAACTTACTAGATTGGTGGATTTGTGCAGGTTTTGTTAGGTCAAAAGTTTGGGATGCTTTACATGGATTTAGTGTAAGGACACCGATTCCAGATATTGATGTGATCTACTTTGATACAACAAAACTTAATGAATTTGAAGAAAAGAAGTTGGAAGAAAAACTCAAATCTCTTTTACCAACCATACCTTGGTCGGTTAAGAATGAAGCCAGAATGCACCTCAGGAATAATGTTGAACCATACTTTTCTTCTGTTGATGCTATTTCAAAATTTCCAGAAACAGCAACAGCATTAGGAGTAAAGTTAGATGAAAGGGATAAAGTTATTTTAACGGCTCCTTATGGGATTAGTGATGTTGTCAATTTGGTAGTTAAACCGACTCCATATTTTTTGGAAAACAAAGACCTTGCATCTATTTACAATCAGCGTATTTTAAAAAAGGATTGGAAGGCGACTTGGAGTAAGTTAATCATTCATCAAATATAAACTTCGATATTCAACTAATGGTGGCGATTGCAGAACAAGAGCAGTCGCTTCTTTCGCTAATGGCAGGAAAGTTTAACAAGAAAAAATAAAATAATTCTTTGGAGAAAAGAGGTATGAAATTTGAAGCGTGTTGATGTAGCATATACACTTTTATTTGATGAGAATACTAATAAGGTTTTAATGGTACTAAATAGGAATAAAACTTGGTCCTTGCCGGGAGGAGCAGTTGAAGTAAAAGAAACTCTAAAAGAAGCAGCCATTAGAGAAGTTAAAGAAGAAACAGGTTATGATGTTACAGTTAGCGATATTATTGCAGTTAATGAAGCATTTATTAATGAAAATCATGTGTATTTTATTACCTTTCAGGGTCAAGTTCTGAAATCACCTGAAGAAATTCCAACAGAGGAAAATATTCTTAAAGTTGAATGGGTAGATTTGGAGGAGGCAGATAGATTAATGCCTTATCATCCTGAAGGAGTATCCAAATTAATTAGAACATCTGGAGCCAGATACATATTACAAAAATAATGAATATTAAATAGTGATGTTGAACTACGGGTGAAGATTGCAGAACACTACAGTCACTCCTATGTTAAAGAAGTAGGCCTGTTCAATAAAAACTTTTTTATTGAAGTTAGGGGGGAGTATGGATAAGGAAATAACAATTGAAGAGTGGCACCCAAATTGGTCGAAACAATATGAAAATGAAAAATTTAAACTAAAGGAAATACTATCTGAAAAGGTTATATCTATTGAACACATAGGAAGTACCTCTATTGAAGGGTTAGTGGCTAAACCGATTTTAGATATTGCTATTGGAGTAAATGATTTGGAGGTAGTTAACGAATTTATCGAGCCTTTAAAACAAATAGGATATGAATTTGTCTACCATAAAGAGTTTCCAGAAAGACGCTTCTTTAGGAAGGGAAAATGGAGAGCAGGTACACATCATTTACATTTTTATCAGTTTGAAGGGGAGCATTGGAACAATCAAATTTTGTTTAGAGATTATTTAAGAAATAATCCTGATGTTATGAGAGAATACCACCAACTAAAAATTGATTTGGCAAGAAATTATCGCTTTGACAGAGTTGCTTATACAGAGAATAAAGCCCCTTTTATAAAAAAAGTATTGCAAAAAGCGAAAGAAGAATAGTCATAAACTTTCTTGTGCTATCGAAGCAGATACTTTAATTAAAATGATAAAAATAAAACATATAAATATATGTACGGGGGGATAAAATGGCATTTTTATTTGCTTGGTTATTACTAATGGTTGTTGGTGGAGTTGGTGGAATAGTTATTTGTAGTGTTTTGTATGGGAATGAAGTATTTACAGGTTATGCTGTAATGTTAGGAATGATAGTTGCTTTATTAAGTGGAATTTTCTTTCAATTGAACTTAATGCACCAAGGGAAAAAATAGTTATTAAGTTAAAGGAAGGCAAACCAGTGCTTTTATTCAACAGGGGTGATTGCAGAACAAGGCAGTCGCTTCTTGTGCTATTGGAGCAGTTTACTTCAAGAAGGTTAATTGACTACTTATAGTGAATTATTAACTTTAATTCTATTTTGCAGGGAAAGGTGGCTACTATAAAATGATAAATGAACCAAACCTTAAAAGTCATTTGAAAGAACTGGAGGAAAGTCATTTAAATCCTGAAATTCGTACATCAAGTGAGGAACTATATAGATTGTTGGCAGATAATTTTTTTGAATTTGGAAGTTCAGGTATTGTTATATACAAAAAAGATTGTGTTGGTGAGGGTGGAGTAGGAGTACGAGAATTGTCACTTCATGATTTTGAAATTCATCCTTTATCCTCGGAGGCTGTGTTAACTACATACCGAGTAAGAGATGAAACACGAAAGCAGGACACTTTGCGAAGTTCAATTTGGAAATATATAGATGGTAGATGGCAAATGTTTTTTCATCAAGGGACTGTTACTAAATCAAACTCACAGTAAATTGTTTTATTTAATTAACGGGGGCTAATCTTCAACAATAGGGATTCCCTTATTTCTTAAAAAAGTTGAGGTGATACAGTGTCGATAAAAGGGCTTAATCATTTTTTATTTTCAGTTTCTAACTTAGATAATTCTATCGAGTTTTACAAAAATGTTTTTGATGCTAAATTGTTAGTTAAAGGTAGAAGCACCGCATATTTTGATTTGAATGGAATGTGGCTGGCTCTGAATGTTGAAAAAGATATACCTCGTAATGAAATAAACCAATCATACACACATATAGCATTTTCAATTGAAGACACTGAGTTTGATAAAATGTACGATAGACTAAAGGAATTGAACATAAACATCTTATCAGGTCGTCCGAGAGATGTCAGAGATAAAAAATCTATTTACTTTACTGACCCAGACGGTCATAAATTTGAGTTCCATACAGGTACTTTACAAGATAGATTGGATTACTATAAGCAAGAAAAAACACATATGGAGTTTTTCGATTAAAAGAATTTCCTGCTTCAAGAAAACGGTGAATTAAACAATTTTAGTAGATTAATTTCTTTTAAATTACCTAACCGTTTTTGTAACTATGTTAAAACAAAATAAAGTTTGCAGAATAAGAAAAAAGTCTGCATAAGAAGAATAAAGTTTGCATAAAGCC
>NZ_BRVM01000028.1 GCF_026011715.1 Cytobacillus sp. NCCP-133
TCGAAAAATATTTTTTTGACATCCCACCAACGGGTCAAACCGTTGATATATCAATATTTATAGAGGGAGGATATGATGTGAATAGAAAAATTGCTTTAGTTATTATGATCTTCCTTTTGCTTAACTTTTTATCAGGTTGTTGGAGCCGGAGCGAAATGAATGAACTTGCGATCACGGTCGGATTGGCAATCGATAAACCAGATGATCAATTTATTATTACGACCCAGGTAGTCAATCCTGGACAAGCTGCCGCAAGACAAGGCGGCGGCCAGAAAACACCAGTTATTACATATCAAGAAAAAGGAGACACTGTTTTTGAAACGATAAGAAGAATGACAACGGTTACGGCTAGAAAACTTTATTTTTCTCATATTCGAATTCTTGTAATAAGTGAAGAGTTAGCCGAAGAAGGATTGGGTGAAGTGTTAGATTTTTTAATAAGGGACCATAATGTGCGATCAGACTTTTACGTTGTAATTGCGAAAGATACGAAAGCGGAAAACGTTTTAAAAGTGTTGACGGGATTAGAAGATATTCCTGCTAACAAACTGTTTACAGCTCTTGAAACATCTGAGAAATCATGGGCCCCTTCAAGGGCAGTAGCAATAGACGAACTGATAGTCGATATCGTGGCTGAGGGAAAAGAGGCACAATTAACTGGACTCGAGATAACAGGGGATATAAAAAAAGCAGAAAAGAGTGAGCATGTTCAAGAAATTGAACCTGATGTCACATTGAAATATAGCGGCTTGGCAGTGTTTAAAGGCGATAAACTAATCGGCTGGTTGAACGAATCGGATAGTAAAGCGGTTAATTATGTTCAAGGCAATGTAAAAAGTACGATAGGTGAAACGTCCTGTCCTGATGGAAAAGGAAAAGTTGCCATTGAAGTCATTCGCACGAAAGCTGATCTGAAAGCGAAGGTTGAAAATGGTTCACCAAAAGGAACTATTAATGTTCAGATCGAAGGAAACGTTGGAGATGTACAATGCAGGAACCTGGATTTGTCAAAAATGAAAACGATCGAGGAGTTGGAAAAGAAATCGGAAAAAATAGTCAAAGAATTAATTGAATCGACTATAGCGAAAGCCCAGGGGGAATTTAAAGCCGATATTTTTGGGTTTGGCGAGGCGATTCACCGTTCGGATCCCGACTATTGGAAAAAGGTGAAGAAGGAATGGAATGAGAAATTTGCGGACATGCCAATAGAAGTAAAAGCAGCCGTAAAGATTCGGCGGGTCGGAACAATTGGAAATTCACCGATGAAAGGGATGGAAGAGTAGAATCCTTATAAATGATTCTTATACTGAAAAAAGTATTAATACTTCCTTAATGTGCTAAAAAGGACAGATGAAAGAATCTACGAGTGATTGTTAAATTACCTTCTAATCAGAGCAGGTTTGAGCATTGCATAAACTTTAAAACTGACAAACCTAATTCGATAAGGTTTGCTGTCATTAAAAAGCGCCTGTTAATCCTATATGCGACTTTTTATTATAATAAAAAAGGAGGTGAATGGCTGTTGGAACGCCAAAAAATATCGGTCCGTCAATTCAGGGTTTTAGTCATTTTATTTACTATTGGTACGTCCATATTAATCGTTCCATCAGTCCTTGCCTCCGAGGCGAAACAAGATGCCTGGATTGCAGCCATCCTCGGTATGGGATTCAGTTTGCTTGTCATATTACTATATAATAAGCTAGGTCTCATGTTTCCAAATATGACCATTGTACAAATGAATCAAAAGGTTTTTGGGAAATGGTTGGGAAAAGCAATTTCTCTTTTATTTTTTTCGATGGCATTTTTATATTCTTCAGCTCTTTTATTTTATACCGGTAATTTTTTCATTATAGAAATAATGCCAGAAACGCCAATCGAGGCTACAGTGGTCCTAATGGGCGCCATTATGGTGATGGCAGTACGACAAGGGCTGGAAACATTTGCACGATCCGCAGAACTCTTTTTCCTGATCTTCTTTTTATTGTTTTTCTTCTTGATATTTTCTGTTGTTCCAGAAATTGAGTTTAAAAACCTGCAACCTATTTTTGAGGTGGAGTTTAAGCCTTTACTTCGAGGATCAATATTTCTGGTCGTCACGTCTACTATAAATGCTGTCGTTTTATTGATGGTTTTTCCCACCGATGTTAATCAGCCGAAAAAAGCCCAAAAATCTT
Source organism: Cytobacillus sp. NCCP-133 (assembly GCF_026011715.1). Taxonomy (GTDB): domain Bacteria; phylum Bacillota; class Bacilli; order Bacillales; family Cytobacillaceae; genus Cytobacillus. The sequence continues at coordinate 2,175 of NZ_BRVM01000028.1, forward strand.
TTTTGATCGGAACTTTAATTGGCGGGCTGGTGATGATCATCATCACTTTATTAAGCATTTTGGTTCTTGGTCCCTATTTATCAGAAAAACTTGTGTATCCAGGGTATGAGTTGGGGAAACAGATTAATATCGGCAATTTTATTACACGAATGGAAGCAATTATGGCTGCAATGTGGATGATTACCATCTATTATAAGCTGGTGCTTTATTTTTACGCCTCTGTTTTAGGGTTTACACAAATTCTAAACATGAAAGATTTTCGCCCATTTACTTTACCCTTGGGGATGATTGCCATTGTCCTTTCCCTTGTGGTATATCCCAATGTCGCTTATATACAAGAGTGGGATATTGAAACGGCAAACCCTTATTCTTTAACTGTAGGGTTATTCTTTCCCCTTGTACTGTTAGCAGTGGCTGCATTTCGAAAAAAAAATCGAGAAGGAAATAGTTCGCTGTAAATTAATCTCGAATTGCTTGCCAGTACCGGAATAATGGAACTAAGTTGGGTTCAAAGGTGCGGGGGAAAAGGGGACCATTAAAAAGGAAAGCTTCAGATTATTTAAATGAATTTTGAAGTAAAAAACCCTGAATGGCACATCACCAATCAAGGTTTTGATTATAACCTTAATAAGACTTCATTGAATCTCAGAATACGCAGCTGAATGTATCCCCTGGTCTGGGAGTGGAAAAACTGGAACAATCACCTCCACCATCGTTCCTCTATCTTCTTCACTTTCAATAAATATTTTACCTTGGTGTGAATAGGCAATTTTATAACAAGTCATTAATCCTAAGCCGATGCCTTTCTCTTTCGTACTGTAAAAAGGTTCACCGAGAAAGGGGATTCGATCCTTCGGAATCCCACACCCGTTGTCCATAAATCGAATATATATCTGATCATCATTTCCTTGTTCCATCTGGACTAAAACTTGGCCTCCATTTGGCATAGATTCAATTGCATTTTTCAATATGTTGATAAACATTTGCTTAATTTGATTAGCTTCACAAGGGATTGGCGGGATTTCGGAATTTTCCTTAACCCTGATATATACATTATTCATCATTGCTTGTGATTGGAGCAGTACTGTAACCTGTCTTAAGAGTAAATTAAGATCATGCGGTTGGACCTTAACTGATTCTGTTTTAGCAGCCGTCATAAATTCATTCGTAATGACTTGAATTTGTTCAATTTCTGATTTCATAACATCAATATACCATTGATTGTTTTTATCAACAGCTGTTTCAAGCAGTTTCAAAAAGCCTTTAATAGAAGTTAGCGGATTACGGATCTCATGAGCTATCGCTGTTGCTAATTGTCCTACAACGGACAGCTTCTCCGACTTTCTTAATAATTCTTCCGTCTTTATTCTTTCTGTAATATCTCGTGAAATGGCTAAAAACACTTCTTTTTCACCCAAGTTAAAAACATGGACACTAAATTCAGTATTCATTTTTTTTCCTGTTTTAAATACATATTCGTCTTGTACAGTGAAGCGATGCTTGCCATCTCTAATTTTCTCTGTAATATTAATGAGCATATTAGAATTACGGGAAATAATATCGTAAAATGACATGGAAAGGAGGTTTTCCCTGCTGTAACCAAATCTTTCACAGCCAACGGGGTTTACCTCAATAAATCGTTCGGGCATGCGATCTTCTTTATTCAATTCCACTAAATATACCGCATCTGCAGCTTGTTCAAATAATGTCCGGTATTTCATCTCACTTTCTTGCAATTGTCGATGTAATCGACGAAGTTCTCTTTCTGTTTTCTTTTTTTGCGTTATATCTCTTATTATGGCTGATAAAGCGATTACATTGCCCTTCATGTCGAGAATGGGCGATAATGTCAAACTAACATCGATAAACCTTTCATCTTTGCATAATCTTACAGTTTCAAATCCGGTAATAGATTCACCAGAAATGACTCTTTGGTATAGCTGTTTAGTTTGGCCTAATATAATATTTGGAATCGTAGGGAATCTTTTTCCGATGATTTCTTGCTCCGACCAGCCAAAAATTTCTTCAAAAGCCTTATTAACCTGTAGAACATGCCCCTCTAAATCAAACATTGAGATGGAATCCATATTGTGCTCAATGAATGATTCCAATCTCTCTTTAGTTGACATTAATTCTTCTTCCATACTCTTTCGTTCCGTTACATCCACAATCGTTCCTGCCACCTCCATGACTTTTCCTTTATGCTTAATTGGGCGAAGCGAAATTAAAATAATTGTTTCATCATCCGGCCATGGTATCTCAAATATGACTTCCTGTCCATTCCATGCTTCTTGAAAATATTCCAATAATCGAGGGAATAAATGCGGAGGGCTTAGCATTTGTAAATCTTTCTCTAATTTGTCTTCGGTACTGTAACCATTACGGTAAAAAAACTGCCCGTCAAATAAAGTATATATAAACCTTTCATTTACCTTCTTAAATTTAAAAATTCCTCCTTGCAGTCCATGTACCGTATCTTTAAGCTCTTGCTTGGATTCGGCTAATTTCAAATTCATCCCAGATAACTCTTCTGATAAGCGATACAATTTTTGATAGGATTCAATTAGGAAAAGTCCGATTAATAGGCCAGCAGATATAAATAATAAAATTTGAGGATCAAAAGGCAGGGAGATGGAGAAGAATCCGAAAATTAAATGCAGCATTATTAAATAAACAGCCATATAAATAAATGCACCTTTAAAGGGAGGAAGATTTTTAAAGCAGGTATTAAAAATGGTAAATAGAAAGCCAATTACAAGATATGCAGTTATAGAGGGTGCCCAATTGTCGCCAATATACAAAACGCGTGTTATAACAATAAAACTCAAAGTTATCCAGCCTGCCCCGCGTCCGAAGTAAATAAATGAAAGAATTAGAGGAACAATACGAATATCGCAGATATAACCTTCATGTTTAATATGAAAAAGGATCAAAACAGCAGCAATAAGACCAGCAAACAATCCCCCAAATAAACGCTCTGATTTAAAAGTTTTAATAATTACAAACACACGAAGGAATATCACTGCACTAACTAAAAAAGAAAAAACAGAGATGTTAATAAAAAATTCTTTCACCACCATATAATCCCCCTTCTTCTTTGATCTCTATAATTATTATATGACTTTTGATATAACTTTTTATTTTCCTTCTTGACTGAGATCCTTTTATATTTAATAGGATATATTATATGGACGAGTAAATACCAACGAATTTTTTGGAAAATTCAAAAAAATATAACTCCTTGCTAAAAAGAAGGTAAGATTGGCATTGAAGTTATTCGTACGAAGGCAGAAAAGGGTGATCCGAAAGGAACAATTGAAATTAAAGAGAAGGTAACATAGGTAATATGGGCTGCAAAGAGACGGACTTAACAAAATTAGAAACCATAGAAGAATTAGAGAGACAGTCGGAAGAAAAGAAAAAAATATTAATGTAGGATAAGGCGCTAGAGAGGTATTTATTGAAATTGTTTATTCGGAGACATTGATAGCGAAGAAAGCAGAATAATGATGGAAGCGGGCACCGATTGGGTGTCTTTTTTATTATAAAATTTTCTGAATAATTATTGTTTTTAAAATAAAAATATGATACTTTTATAAAAATGAAGTTCAGACTTCATAAACAATAAAAATACAGCACAAACTTCATTCTCGAAGGTGAGACTACATGATCTTAAAAGAAACCATAGAAAAAGAGTTTAATAACCTTTCCAAAGGCCAGCAGAAGGCAGCTATGTACCTGCTGGATCACCCAAAGGATTTTGCAGTGAAGTCAGCGGGGGAGATTGGCAAAAGGATCGGAGTCAGTGAAACCACAGTGATTCGATTTTGCTATTCGATTCATCTTTCCGGCTATTCTGAGCTGCAGAAGATGGTCCGTGAGCAGCTGCTTCAAACTAATAGCACGCTTGGGCAGTATTTTACGAGCAAGGTGGAGCTGGCGGAGAAGCCTCATTTCTTTGCGAGTGTGATGGAGAAGGATTGCCTGCACATTAAGGAAACCATACAAAATATTCGTGAAGAAGACTTTGATCAAATGGTTAACCGATTAATAGAGTCAAATAAGGTGTATGTAACGGGTTTGCGATCTTCCTTTTCAGCGGCCAGCTGGCTTGCTTTTACGCTTGGGCTTGTTCGCGGAAATACTAAGCTGATCCGGCCGGATACGGATGATTTACTGTTGACGATCAGCGATATGGATGAGGGATCGACGTTCATTGCGATTTCCTTTGACCGCTATATGAAGGATACGATTAAGCTAGCGGAATTGGCGAAAAAGCAGGGAGCTTTTGTAATCGGAATAACGGATTCCAGTATTGCACCGATTAAGGAGTACGCAGATTTGCTTTTCCATATCCATTCATCGGAAAAGTCGACAATCGATGCGGCACCAGCGCTATTTTCATTTTTAAATGCTGTGATTGCCGGTGTTTCCATCAAGGACAGGGACCGATTTACGAAGCGAAGAGAACAATATGAAAAATTGGACAGCAACCACTTTTTTATTCAGCCGGGAGGAAAGATGAATTGAGAGAATACATAGAAGAATTAAAACCTGCGATTGATTGTGTTTTTAATCATTTGCATGAAAATCCGGAGATCAGCTGGAAGGAATATAAAACGACGGAGTATTTGAAGACGTTCCTTGAGTGCCGAGGATTTGATGTTCAGGTGTTTGGCGATTCAACGGGCCTAGTTGTCGAGGTGGGGGAAGGCAGTCCATGTGTGGCACTTAGAGCGGATATGGATGCACTTTGGCAGGAAGTGGATGGAAAGTTCCAGGCCAATCATTCCTGCGGGCATGACGCCCATATGAGTATGGGGCTTGGAGCGATGCTATTGCTGCAGAAAGCAGGCTTCCCTTCAAAAGGGAAACTGAAATTCATTTTTCAGCCGGCCGAGGAAAAGGGAACGGGCGCTTTAAAGATGATTGAGCAGGGTGTTTTGGATGATGTGGATTACTTATACGGCGTTCACCTCAGGCCCATTCAGGAGATCCGGGATGGAGAGGCATCCGCAGCCATTTTCCATGGTGCAGCCAGATTCCTGGCTGGTGAAATTATCGGAGAGGACGCTCACGGCGCACGCCCCCATTTAGGACAGAATGCCATTGAGATTGGAGCATCTCTTGTGAATGAAATTAAAAGCATTCATTTGGATCCGATGGTTCCTTATACAGCGAAGATGACAAAGTTTCATGCAGGCAGTGATTCTGGCAACATCATACCAGGAAAAGCTTCTTTCAGCTTGGATCTGCGTGCTCAGACAAATGAAGTCATTGCCGCTCTATCAGAAAAAATCGAAACGATCACTGAATACCTATCCAAATTATATGGTGTGAAAATCACCTTAGAGACAAAAGCAAATGTTGCTGCAGCAGAGGTCGATGAAGAGGCACAGCATTTTATGGAAAAAGCCATTGTGGATGTGCTTGGTACGGATCAATTAAGGGAACCGATCGTTACCTCAGGGGGAGAAGACTTCCACTTTTACACCCAGAAGAAACCGAACATAAAAGCAACGATGCTCGGATTGGGGTGTGATTTGCAGCCGGGGCTTCACCACCCGAAGATGACGTTTAATCGGGATGCCATTTACGCTGGGGCTGAGATTTTAGCTAGAACATTAATGCATACAATGGAGGGAACTGGAAGTGGGAGCAACGGTGACTAAGAAGATTGATCTGCGGGTTTTAAAGGGAGCCTCCGATATGAATATGATTCAAAGGCTGGAGAATGAAATCTGGAATATGGCTCCGCTTCCAGTTCATCAAACCATTACAGCTGCACAAAATGGGGGCCTGCTGCTGGGGGCTTTTTACGAAAATGAACTGGTTGGCTTCAGTTATGGATTTTCCGGTTTTAACAAGGGAAAAAGCTATCTTTGCTCACATATGCTTGGCATACACCCGGACCATCAGGATAAAGGATTAGGCGCTCTCCTGAAGCAGAAGCAGAGGGAGATCGCTTCCGAAATGGGCTACGACTTAATCACCTGGACATTCGATCCGCTTGAAAGCCGTAATGCCTACTTAAATCTTTCGAAGCTAAATGCGGTGTGCTCCACCTATGTTGAAAATTGCTATGGGGAGATGGATGACAGCTTGAATCATGGGCTGCCAACTGACCGATTAAAGGTAGAATGGTGGATTAATAGCTCACATGTGGAGGAACCTTTACAGATTGAAGCAGCCACTTCAGGGGATCCGTTTGAATGGGGTGTATCGGAGGAGGATTTTCCGGTTTTATTAAATACAGAATGGGAAGACGCTTTAGGCCCTGTGCTTGTCCCTATACCGGCAAACTTCCAGGCTATTAAAAGCAAAAATTATGAGCTGGCAAGGGATTGGCGCTATAAAACGAGAGAAATTCTTCAATCCTTATTTGAAAAAGGATATGCGATGGCTGGTTTTATAAAAGGGAAAGAAGAACTTGTTCATTACTATATATTGGTTCAAAGAGACGAACTGCAACTCAACTAACAGAAAAAGGCGGGAATAAACATGAACGTAACTGAAGTGATATTGCGTCATATGAAAATGAGAATGAAAGCTCCATTTACAACAAGCTTCGGAACATTTCAGGATAAAGAGTTTCTCTTACTGGAAGCGAAGGATGAAAACGGTTTAAGCGGTTGGGGGGAATCCGTTGCGTTTCATTCACCCTGGTACAATGAAGAAACATTGAAAACGAACTGGCATATGCTAGAGGATTTCATCATTCCGGATCTGTTAAATGAAGAGATCCGCCACCCGGATGAAGTTTCTGAAAAACTTTCTTACATACGAAAAAACAATATGGCGAAGTCAGCCTTTGAAGGTGCTGTTTGGGATTTATATGCAAAGCAGCAAGGCATTCCGCTCGCGAAAGCCTTAGGCGGGACGGCCAGCGATATTGAAGTGGGCATCAGCATTGGCATTCAGGATACGGTTGATGATTTGCTGAAGCTTATTGAAGAGCATGTGAATGAGGGCTATAAGCGAATTAAAGTCAAAATTAAGCCGGGCTGGGATGTTGAGGTTATGAGGGAAGTCCGCAAGCATTTTCCGGATGTGCAGCTGATGGCTGATGCCAACTCTGCTTACAGGCTGGAGGATATTGAACTATTAAAACAGCTGGATGAGTTCGATTTAATGATGATCGAACAGCCGCTGGCTTCAGACGACATTATCGACCATGCCACATTGCAAAGAGAGCTCAAAACCCCGGTATGCCTGGATGAGAGCATCCATTCCTATGAGGATGCCAGAAAAGCGATTGAGCTTGGAAGCTGCAAGATTATTAATATTAAAATTGGCCGTGTTGGCGGGTTAACAGAGTCCAAGAAAATTCACGACCTTTGCCAGGAGCGCGGCATTCCGGTATGGTGCGGCGGGATGCTTGAATCAGGAATCGGCAGGGCACACAATATTGCCCTGACGACTCTATCAAACTTTGTGATGCCAGGGGATACTGCTGCATCATCCCGATATTGGGAGGAAGATCTGATTGAACCGGAAGTGACCGTTGATAATGGAATGATCAAAATTCCGGAGAAGCCGGGACTTGGTTATGAGCCGGATCTTGCAACCATCAAGAGATTTACTGTAACGGAAAAGAGTTATTCTTAAGGAGGAGAGAGGATTCTCTCTTTCTCTTATAAATATAATTGTCGCAAAATTCTAATATTAAAAAGGGGGAAAAATAATGAAAAAGAGTATTCAGATCGCCGGGGCATTTATTGGACTAGGGGACAGGCACCTTTTACGATTTTTGTAGTAATCATGCCAGACTAAAAACGCACACAAAGTCTGGCTATCGACTTTTTAAAAATAATCCATCTACCTTAATGGTTCAAAATAGGAAAAATAAACAGAAGAATTCCGAAGAAACAAACGTGGAATGTGTTAGAAGATTATAGGAACTCAGTTTTTATTCATCCTATTGAAGTATAGTTCATGCTTTCCTGCTTGTTTGGACAGGTATTCAATATCTCTATTCATATTCTTCGTATTTTGATCAATTCGCTTCAGGATGGAGACAGTATCATCATTTGAAGTTTGTGCAATTGCATTTAAAGTTGTTTCCATACGGTTAAGCTGCTGATTGATCCCTTCGAAGTTCTGTTTGCCTTCCTCTAGCTTCTTATCAATTACTCCAAAGTGCTTATCATTTTCTGCTAATTTTTGGTCAACTTGTACCAGTTTTTGTTCAACTTGATCAAAACGCTGATCAACCTTTACGAACTTTTCATCGACTTGATCAAAGCGGTTATTCATTTGTTTTTCCAGCTGCTGAATGGCCTTAAGTACTTGTTCCATTTCTATTTCACCTCCTTGATGTTAGTATACATCATGCTTGCTCATTCATCACTATAAATAAGAGGGAAATATCAGTGTATGACCTCTTGAATCAAATCAGCTTGATTAACCACTATGGAAAGAGTAGTGTCTCTTTTGATAAAATGGAAGAAACGTTAAATTAAAAAAGGCTTTCCTTTAAACGGGAAAAGCCTTTTTTAATGCCAGTAGCTATTATTTCGTCCTGCACTTTTTCTTTTCTTACACGATCCAGACTATGAAAGCCCTTCATTCTCGTTATCCAATAACCGGTGTAGTAAAGCCGAGGAAGATGAAAAAGCATAAAAAGTAGACTAGTTTTTTGGATCATAAAATTCGGTGGCGTTAAAGAAATTCATCCCTCCAAAAGCACCAATGGCAGCGGAACTTTATGAAGCATTCATGAAGCCGCAAAACAGGTGAGCCAGAGAGCAAAGGCTTCCAGCTGGTTTATACATGTACTGCAAGCATACTTCCAATTCTCCATTACAATTTATAGCTTGCATTTTTCGTCCTATATTATAGAGTTTATATAAAGATAGAATACTAGAATAGCTGATTATATACAAGCCCAGTTTGAAGGGGATGGATAAAATGCTGAAGAAAGTCGCCACAAAAATTGCCGCATCGACGAGTGAAATAATCGGATATGATGTGATCATTACAGATGAAACCGGGACGATTATTGGAGCCAGTGATAGGAAAAGATTAGGAGTCGTTCATGAAGCTTCTATACCTGTTATTAAAAACAAAAGGCCATTAACCATCAGGCCGGGTTATAGTGATCATTTTCAAGGGACGAAGCCTGGTTTCACCCTTCCTATTGAAATACATGGCCATATTATCGGAACAATTGCCATCACAGGAGAGAGAAGGAAAGTGGAGAAGTACGGCCTCTTAGTTCAAAAGCATGCTGAAATTATGCTGAGGGAAGAAATCCTTATGGAGTCAAACCTTATTTCACAGCAAGCCAATCAGGAATTTATAAAAGAAATCCTGGCAATTGATGCAAACCAATATAGTGAAAACATACTGAGAACCCGCAGTTTTGAACTAGGGTTTGAACTGAAGCCGCCATTTGTCTGCGCTGCGGTAGAAATAGTAAATATAGAAGAATTAATCGCTGGATTATCCAAATCCCGCAATAAGGATGAATCGCTGGATGTCAGCATTCAGCGTACCAAATTAACGATATTAAAAGAGATTCAATCGATATTTACCACTGGTGATCTTTCTGCTTATATGGGAGATGACAAGTTTATCATTTTGCATAAAACAGGGTCCAGCCCCTATAGCCAGTTTTCCGCCGCATGTAAATATCTCTTGGAGCGCTTGAGGGCAAAAAGCATAAAAGCGATCATTGGCATTGGATCTTCTGCAGAGACTATTCTGAAAATCAAACGCTCAAATCGTGAAGCCTGGAAATTGATTGAGATTGGCAAAAAACAAAAAACGGCTGAAAGTGTACTTCATGTGGATGATTATCACTTGGAAACCATAATGCAAAGCATGGATCCGGATGTGATGGGGATGATGAAAAGGAAAATGAAGGAGCTGCTTGAAACAGATGATTGGGAGGATATCGCACAAATCATAAAGGCTTGGTGTGAATCAGGCTTCAGCAAAGTGGATACCGCCAATGCCCTTCATATACATAGAAATACACTGCAGTATCGCCTGGAAAAAATAGAAGAGATGACAGGCATAAATAAAAAGGATTTCCGTAAAATGCTGTTTTTATATTTGGGTATTTCGTTAATTGAATGGGAGTTTATGACAAAGTAAAAACAGGAGCGAAAATAACAAATAGACCACAGAGTTTCCAACATAGCAAATATTATTAATGTGCAAAATGCACAAATTCACATGTTTTTTAACGTTCATCCATGTTCTTAAGTCACATTGTGCCGATTACGAACCTCATCTATAATTAAAATATTCAAAATATTTAGATAGAGGGTTGGAGATGGACGCAGAAATTGGAATTATAGGGTTAGGGACAATGGGCAGCATGGCGATGTGGCATTTGGCGAAGTCAGGTGCTTCTGTCATCGGTTTTGAACAATTTGGCATCGGACATGACAGATCTGCGGCAGGCGGAGAATCAAGGATTTTCCGAACAGCTTATAAAGAAGGCTCCAATTATGTTCCATTGCTTAAGGATGCTTATAAGCTATGGCGGGTTCTTGAAGAGGAGTCGGGGAATCCGCTATTAACTCTAACCAATGGTTTAATCATTGGCCATCCTGAAACAGCGGAAATGAAAAAAGTGTATAAAAGCATACGAGAATACGATTTGGATCATGAAATTCTGAGCAGGGATGAAGCCGGGAAGAGATACCCGCAGCATCGCCTGCAGCCAGATGAACTGATGATTGTCGATAAATTGTCAGGTTATCTTCGCCCGCAGCTTTCGATTGTTTCTGCTGTTCAGCGGGCCCGGGACCTGGGGGCCGAGATTCATAGCCACACGGCAGTAGACCATATAAAAAGTGAGCGGGATGGTGTGTCTATATATGCTGGCGGCAAGGCTTATAAGGTTGGGAAAGTACTCATCACAGCTGGCCCATGGGCGGTGAATTTCATGAAGGAGCTGGGAGATTTTATGGACGTCCGCAGGCTTGTGAATGCCTGGTTTCTTCAAAAAAAAGCAGAGAGCTTTAACGATAAGAATTTCCCGGTATTCACAAGGGAAAGTAAAGGCTTCTATTATTATGGGTTTCCTTCTGTGGATGGCAATATGGTGAAAATCGGCATGTTTACAACTGAGAAAAGCCGTATATCAAGCCCTGATTCGCTTGATCGGGCGGTCGATCTCCAAGAGCTCGCTGCCTTTACTGAGATAATCGAGAAGGATTTGCCAGACTTGTACTCTGACCCTTCAAGAGTCAATTCCTATATGGAGATTTATACAGCGGATAGGCATCCAATTGTAGGGGCTAGTCCCTGGGAAGACAATATGATCTACTTAACCGGTTTTTCAGGACATGGCTTTAAGCTTGCGCCTGTCATGGGCAAAATTGGTGCAGACCTTGCGCTATATGGAAAAACGGAATATCAAGTTGACCCTTTTTCACCAGCGCGTTTTATAAAAGCAGGTTCAATCTAGATTAATAGAAGGATTTATATAAATTTTAAGAGGAGGCTGTTTATGGAAAAAAGAAAAGCGACATATGGAGAATCGATTCTAGCCCTATTGTTTATGTTTGTATTTGTATTTGTTGGGTTTCTGGCTTTTGGCTTAAGAGTTGAATTGATGATGATTGCTGCAGCAGGATGTGCGGGCATCCTGGCATGGAGGCTTGGCTATTCATGGAGCGAAATGGAAAAAGCCATCACCAGCCGTATTGCAGGAGCGACACCTGCAATGCTTATTATCTGGGTGATCGGTATGGTCATTTCAACCTTCATCTTCAGCGGCTCCATCCCTATGCTGATTTTCTACGGAATTGATATCATCACTCCCCAATATCTCCTTGTATCAGCATTCTTATTATGCGTTGTTTTCTCAACCATTACTGGAACTTCATGGGGCTCTGCCGGTACTGCAGGCCTGGCATGTATGAGCATTGCTGCAGGGTTTGGCATACCGCTTCATATTACAGCGGCAGCGGTCATTTGCGGTTCGATTTTTGGAGATAAAATGTCCCCGCTCTCAGAGACGACGAACCTTGCGGCTGCTACTACAGATGTCGACCTCTATGATCATATAAAATCCATGATGTGGACGACGGTCCCCGCAGCTCTTATCACGCTTGTATTTTTCTACATTGTTGGTCTTAATCTGGACATCAGCGGGCAAGGTGTTCCTGAAGATGCGCTGGCTATGCAGACTGGATTGGCTGAAATGTTTAGTTGGAGTCCGCTGCTGATTCTGCCGTTTCTCATTATTCTTGGAGGCGCCATTATGAAAAAGCCGCCTGTTCCCACGATGCTAATCAGCTGCTTAACGGCAATTGCTATTGGAGTGGGATATCAGGGATTTACAATGGAATCCGGCATATATGCTTCGCTAAGAGGCTTTAATGTCAGCATGGTTCCAGGAGTCGATCCGGCCAATTTAGCTGACAGTGTGCTTACGCTGTTAAATCGCGGCGGAATTGTTTCCATGGTAGGGGTTGTCATCATCATTTATTGCGGTTATGCGTATACTGCGATCATCAGTAAAGCGGGATTCCTAGAGACAGCTCTTGCTCCGCTTGCAAACAGAGTAAAGACGCGTGGCCCTCTCATGGTTACCACTTTGTTCACCGGCCTCGTACTGCTGGTCTTTTCCGGCACTTCCTATACAGTAGCGATCATGCTTCCGGAAATGTTTAAAAAACCTTTTCTGAAAGCAGGGATGGCAGCCAGAACGCTTTCGAGGAGCATAGAAGACGTGGGAACCATGGTAGCAGCGCTAGTCCCATGGGGAACATCCGGCGCATTTTATATCAGCACCTTAGGAGTGCCGATCTATGGAGCCGGCGGTTATGGAATCTGGGCTGTTATGACCTATCTAACACCGATTATTGCTATCATCTTAGCCTTTGCTGGAATAGGAATCTATAAGATTAGCAAAGAGGAAGCCGAAGAAGCAATCATTAGAAGTGAGCAAAAGGCTATTTAGGGACAGGCAAAATAGATATTAATAATGTGGCCTCAGCAGATTGCTGAGGCTGTTTTCTTGTCATTAGTTTTTATATACTTCTCTTGCAATGATATTAAAAAAAATTAAAATTTTATAAAATTCTGTTAATTGTCTTGCGTTTTCTTATATTTCCAATTATGATAATTTTAAGCTTTTAAAAAAGTAAAATGACGTTTCACTATGTAAAATGAATTTTTAAAAAACCTTCAGCAACCTGGAGTGAAGGAGCACAAAATTCATCAAGACAGCCATTCGAAATTTTTACTTCCTCAGTATTTTACATTCCAATGCCTTCATCAAAAATAATGATCTATTACAATCCTAGTCTGAAAGAATAAAATACTTGCGGAACAAAGCTTTGACACATTAAGACCAGAGGCATTTTTTACATCATAATCATTTTCCATATGAACTGCCTATATTGGAAAGAGGATGGATCACATTGAACCAAAGTGTAACGAAAGCATTAAAACTGCTATGTCTCTTTTCAGAAATAAAACGGGAGATATCCCTGCAGGAAATGCATGAAATGACTGGAATGCCAAAGGCCACGGCGTATCGTTTGCTTACTTCTCTTGAAGAGGGTGGACTGCTTCGTAAAATGAAACACTCAGAACATGATATCCGCTACCGTCTGGGCATCAGGCTTCTTGAGCTGGGGAACCTGGTAAGTGAGGATTTGGAGCTCCGGCGGGCAGCGTTTGATCATATGAAAGCTTTATGCAAAGAAATCAATGAAGTCGTCCACCTCTCCATTTGCGAGGGGGAGGAGGCCATTTACATTGAAAAGGTTGAAAGCAATCAGGCCGTAAGACTTTATACAAGAGTTGGCAAAAGATTGCCTTTATATGTTGGTTCAGGTCCGAAGCTCCTATTGGCCAACCTTCCAAAAATGAGGCAAAAAGAAGTCATTAGCCGAATGACGTTCGAAGAGTTTACACCTCAGACGATTACGAATGAACAGGCGCTGTACCAGGAACTGGACACGATAAAGGAACAAGGCTTTGCTGTAAGTTTAGGAGAACAGGATCCTGATACAGTAGGCTTGTCCTATCCTATTCGGGATTACTCCGGTGAAGTGGTCGGAGCACTGGGGGTAACGGGTCCGAGCATGCGGTTTTCCGAGGAAAGAAAAGGTGAAATTCTTGAAAAAACAAAAAAAGCGGCTCAGGCTATCTCCAATGACTTAGGCTTCAGGGGAAATGGTGAATAGAACTATTCGAAGAAAAATTCATAGAAAGTAAAATTGAGGAGGAATTTCTAATGGCAAAGATGACTAGTGCTCAGGCGATTGTAGAGTGTATGAAGCGTGAAGGTGTTAATCATGTATTTTGTGTACCCGGGGAAAGCTATTTGCCATTAATGGATGCAATCTATGAAGAAAAAGATATCGAGTTAATTTCAAACCGCCATGAAGGCGGGGCTGCTTTTATGGCGGAGGGTTATGGGAAAATATCGAATAAGCCTGTGGTTGTAATGGCGACCCGCGGAGTTGGAGCTGCTAATCTTTCAATCGGCATCCACACAGCTTATCAGGATTCTACGCCCATGGTGGTATTTCTTGGGCAGGTACATACAAAGTTTCGCGGGCGAGAGGGCTTTCAGGAAATGGAGCTTGACCGTTTTCTTGAGCAGGTAACCAAATGGGGTGTGGAAATTCGGGACCCGGAACGTACACCCGAGCTTGTCCAGCGTGCTTTTCGGATTGCACAGACCGGCCGGCCAGGCCCAGTGGTTGTTTCATTGCCCGAAGATGTTTTGCCCAAGGTGGCAGACATGAATTTCGCATTTGGCACTCTGGTTCCAAAGCCGTCTCTTTCAAATGAGCAAGTGCAGGAGATCGTATCTTGCCTAAAGACGGCTGACTGTCCGGTGATCATTGCCGGAGGAGGAGTCAAGCTGTCTGAAGCTGAGGAGGCACTTAAAACGTTCGCTGAAAAAACCAATATCCCTGTAGTTGCTTCCTTTAGGAGACATGATGTACTGTCTAATGATCATCCACTGTATTGTGGCCAATTAGGTTTAGGTACACCGCCACCTCAGATTGAAACCGTCCGCCAGGCTGATGTGATCCTTGCAGTTGGAACCAGGCTCTCCGAAGTTACCACACAGGATTATTCCTTAATCAAGCCGGAACAAACTCTTGTTCACCTTGACATTGAAGCCCATGTCCTTGGCAAAGTATATCCTCCAGCTCTTGGGCTTGTTGCTGATGCTAAAGCAGCTTTTGACGCACTGAATCATGCAGTGGAAGGCTGGGACTCTTCCCGCTGGTCTTCATGGAGCAAGGAACGGAGGGAACTATTTTTAAAATCATCACGAATGGATGAGATTGAGGAAGCCCCTTGGCCAATCGGCTATAAAGATGTGATACAGGCTTTTAATGAGCTATGTCCAGAAGAGGCCATTATTACGAATGATGCAGGCAATTTTGCTACGTGGCTGCAAAATTTTCATCTGTTTACTGGCAAAAAATCTTACGCAGCTCCTACATCAGGGGCAATGGGATATGGTTTTCCTGCAGCTGTTGGAGCAAAGTTCGCGAATCCCGAGCGGCCAGTGATCGCTTTTGCAGGAGATGGCGGATTTATGATGACACTGCAGGAAATCGAAACGGCAGTGCGAAATAGAATTCCTGTCATTGTCCTTCTATTTAACAATTCCTCCTATGGCACCATTCGGATGCACCAGGAAAGAGCCTATCCGGATCGTAAAATCGGAACTGAACTTTCAGATGTCAACTATACGAAGCTGGCAGAAGCTATGGGGGCCATTGGCGTTACGGCAGATTCTGCCACAGCCTTCCGTTCTGCTTTTAAGGAAGCTCTAAAAGAAAATGAACGGCCAACCATTATCGAAATGAAAATGAATCCAAAGCAAGTTTCAATTGGAATGATCTTATAGACCGCTGTTCAATTCAAGCGGCAAATATTTGCATTTTGAGCGAGCAAGTCGATCCTCTTCATCTCCTGAACTGCCATTTCAAAAAGGAATAAGGAATACTATAAAATCTTGCCAAGAATGATCGGCAAGATTTTTTTATTGCCGCTGATAACTGGAATGACAGCATTAGGGGGAGGCTTTTATCCGAATTTTTTACACTAATTAATATTTTCTTGTTTGGATAGATGGATTAGTTAAGATGGAGATGCTCGTTGAACCAGAATAATGGGTAAGTTAAATAAGAATGAAATCAGTATTAACCTGTTGCTTATCAGTTTAAAGAAAGATAGGTTGGAAATAATGTGTTTACAGATTATGGGAGGTCGATGTATGAATTTATTAAATGAACAGTTTCATAATAGCTATTTAGCGTTTTCATTTATGAGAGGTTTGAATTTGGCTATTGAAAACGATCTAAGAAAGTCACTAAAAAGGTATGAAATATCGTTTCCTGCTTTTCGTATTTTATGGATTTTATATTTTGATTCAAACAATATAAATATGTCCGATCTTACCTATCTGGCTCAAACAAATATTTCAAATGTATTTCGGCAGCTAATGAAGCTAAAAGAAGAGGGTTTAGTCGATATCGAAAATGGCAATGATGCACGAACAAAGGAAATTTCCTTAAATGAAAGTGGACAGAAACTCGTTCAGGACTTTATTGAAGAAAATACTACGAACTCGAACTTACATATTGTTGCCTCAATCGAAAGAATTTCAAAAGAGGACTTTTCCAAATTTATTGAAGTTTTTGCATTGTTAAGTGATGAATTATTAGGAAAGCAATACAGTGAATTTTTAAAAAAATCTTCAAATGCAATACTAAATAATTCAATAAACACACCTTAAATGGTGTTTTGCACGAACTATTTGCCGGTATAAACAGGGTATCTATATCTTGTTTGTATCGGCTTTTTTACGTTTTTTTGGCAAAAGCATAACCCTTCCATACAGGTCACTATTCTAAGAGCGTTGATCTAATTCTTGTCTGGATTATTTGCTTTCGCAAATAATTATGTTTTTTTTGTACCATAATAATTATAGTTACATCAATATCCTTCGGGAAGAGAGAGAAATGGGATCCCCCACAAGTGAAGCCGAGAAGATCCATCGCTCCTTGCTGACAGTTTGAGTGACCCTCTGAATTCATCGGGCAGAATTCATAAGCAAAACAACCATCTATACGAGAAAAAAGTCATTCTTAATGTAAAATTCTGAGAAATATTCCAATGATGAAAAGGAGGTACACATCTTGCCTATTCTAAAGAGTATTAATGCAAAGAATTCAAGATTTTTATTAATACTGATGATGATTATTCCCTGGATTTCATTGCCGCTAGTAGGACGCAGCACAATAAAAAGGTTTCTTCCAGCAACTGTATTTATAAGTTTAGTTGTTAAAATAATGAATATTATTGCTGAAAAAAGAAAATGGTGGTGGTTTTATACGAGTGTACATCCCAAAATAAATGGAGATATTCCCTTTATTTTGGGTCCTTATTTTATTTGCTCTCTTTGGGTTTTAAAAATGACCTATGGCAGGTTTCCGTTATTTTTGATTACAAACATAATTTTTCATCTCCTATTTGCCTTTCCAGGAATCAAATTCTTGAAAAACTTAGGAATAGCTTCTCTAGTCCGAATAAGCTCAATCCAATTAGTATTCATTCTTATGATTAGAGCAGTTCTCCTATATAGCTTTCAATTCGCAAAAGAGAATCTAAATTTTCGATTTATTCCGTTTAGAGAAATTCAAAAAAAATCAGCTAATAAAGAAATTCTTTAAGAAAAAGGTGTGCGGTGAGAAATGAATATATTCTTAATCTATTGCTGCTTTTTTCAATTTTTTTGCTATATTCGCTCAGGTGTTTGTTAAAAAGATTTGATAATCTTGAGTGCATCATCTTTTATATTTTCACTTCGTTTTTATGTCAGCATATAAACTTTAAGAGATTTTTCGGTGAATCTGATTTTTGCGAATAAAGTAAAAAAATTATTGATATAGGTGACAATGTCTGTAGAAGTTACGTTTAGAACTCGATGGAGGCTAATTATATGTAAATGGAAGCATAGGCTGATCAAAATGTCACAAAATCAATACCTAAGATAATAATATTGATGGCTAAACTAGCTTATTGAAGAGCTAGTTTTTCTTTTTTCTCAAGTTAGTGTTTGTGGACTGCTGTCTGCTGCAAATCGGAATAATATTCCGTCATAGCAATCAATTATCGAGGATTTAAGGTCTTCCATGGACAGCGACTACCGCCCAGTTTTGTTAAAATCATACGGAATGTATCAGAAAAAGCCAATAATTTTTGTTCAAATCAACCATAGTGATTTATGGGTAAAAGCAGTACATTATAAATACAGAGTATGAATTTTCTGAATATATGAAAATTTATTGTTAGGCAGGTGAGTTTGTGAATTTTCAATCGAATCGAATTGGTCAAATCCCTCCCTATTTATTCGCAGAGATTAATAAGAAGAAGGAAGAATTGAAGAAAGCTGGGGTTGATATTATCGATTTAGGGATTGGGGACCCGGATCTGCCAACCCCTAAACATATTATTGACAAACTGATCAAAGAGAGTCAGGACCCCAGGAATTTGAAATATCCCAGCTTTTCCGGATACTCAGAGTTTAAACAAGCTGTTGCCGACTTTTATTGGCGGCAGTATCAGGTCAAACTCGATCCTGATACGGAAGTTCTCGCATTAATCGGATCAAAAGAGGGGATTGCCCATATCGTGCCAACCCTCATTGATCCTGGTGACTATGTGCTTGTACCAGATCCAAGTTATCCTGTTTACCGGATGGCAGCTCTCCTGGCAAATGGGCAGTACTACAATATGCCAATGACAAAAGAAACGGATTTTAAGCCTGATTTTCAGGCGATTCCGGCAGAAATCCTGAGTCAGTCAAAGCTGATGTTCCTGAATTACCCAGGGAATCCGACTTCCGCTACAGTCGATATCGGATTCTTCCTTGAAGCCGTAGAATTCTCAAGAAAGCATCATATACCGATTGCCCATGATTCGGCCTATAATATGGTCACTTTTGACGGCTATAAAGCGCCGAGCATCCTAGAAGTAGAGGGGGCAAAAGATATAGCTGTAGAATTCGGATCTCTATCGAAAACGTATAACATGACCGGGTTCCGAATTGGCTATGTCGTTGGCAATAAGAATATTATTAAAGCGCTTTCGGTTTATAAAAGCAATACAGACACAGGGCAGCTGACGCCTGTTCAAAAAGCAGCTGCGTTTGCATTAAACAGTGATCAAAGCTGCATTGCCAAGCATAACGGAATCTATAAGGAACGGATGAAGGTCATGCTGGAGGGTTTGAAAATAATCGGCGTGGAGGTCAGCCCGCCAAAAGGGAGCTTCTTCATCTGGGCACCTGTTCCAGGCGGTTATACCTCCGCGGGGTTTGTCAGCAGCGTCATGGAGCAGACCGGTGTGATCCTGACACCGGGAAATGCTTTTGGCCCTTCAGGGGAAGGGTATTTCCGCGCTTCTCTATCTGTACCGAATGAAAGATTATATGAAGCGGTCAATCGAATAAAAGAAAAGCTGAAAATCGTAATCACTTAAAAAATAATTGTATTATGGAGGTCTATAATGAAAAAAGTCTTAAATTTTATTAATGGTGAATGGTGTGAATCCACAACAGGGAAGTATACGTCTGTATGGAATCCGGCAACAGGTGAGGTTTTGGCGGAAGTAACCCAATCGTCAAAAGAGGATGTTGACAGAGCTGTTGAAGCTGCAAAATCTGCTCAAAAATCCTGGCGGTTAGTGCCAGCCCCTGAGCGTGCTGAAATCCTTTATGAAGTGGCTTACCTGTTAAAGCAAAGAAAAGAAGAATTGGCCCAAATCCTCACTAGTGAAATGGGAAAGGTGATTGACGAGGGCAGGGGAGAAGTTCAAGAAGCGATTGATATGGCATTTTATATGGCGGGGGAAGGGCGCAGGATGTTTGGTGACACAGTGCCATCAGAGCTCCGCAATAAATTTGCGATGAGTGTCAGAGTGCCTGTGGGAGTAGCAGGATTAATTACTCCATGGAATTTCCCGATTGCGATTGCATCATGGAAGTCACTTCCTGCCCTTGTAACGGGAAATGCGATTGTTTGGAAGCCTGCAACCGAAACACCGATTCTTGCAGCAGAGTTTGTCAGGATTTATGAAGAAGCAGGGCTGCCAAAAGGCTTAATCAATCTTGTTCATGGTTCGGGCAGTGTAGTAGGAAATGCGATAGTCGAGCATCCTGGGATTGATTTAATTTCGTTCACGGGATCCAATGAAGTAGGAAGAGAAATCAATGGCCGGGCAGGAGCTCTTTTAAAAAGAACATCCCTTGAAATGGGCGGTAAAAATGCCATCACCGTATTGGAAGATGCGGATGTGGACCTGGCAGTTGAAGGAATTCTTTGGGGGGCATTTGGAACAAGCGGGCAAAGATGCACAGCGACAAGCCGCGTCCTGGTTCATGAAAAGGTGAAGGAAGAGCTGGAAGGAAAGCTCCTTGAACGGATCGGGGAATTAAAGCTTGGCAATGGGCTGGATGAAACAGTAAAAGTGGGGCCTGTTATCAACCGTTCCTCGCTTGAGAGAATTGCAGAGTATGTGAAAATTGGCCGGGAAGAGGGAGCAAAGCTTCTGGCAGGCGGCGATGTTGCCACTGGTGAAGAGTTGGAGAACGGGAACTTCTTCTCTCCAACTATTTTTACGGATGTTAAACCAGGGATGAGGATTGCAATGGAAGAAATCTTTGGGCCAGTCGTCTCGATTATTCCGATTACTAGTTTAGAAGAGGCAGTTGAGATAAATAACAGTGTTGAATTCGGGTTATCCAGCGCCATATATACCAAAAACGTTGACCGTGCATTTGAGGCAATGAGGGATTTGGATACGGGAATTGTGTATGTGAATGCGGGGACAACAGGGGCAGAGATCCACCTTCCATTTGGCGGCACAAAAGGCACAGGCAATGGACATCGGGATTCAGGTGTAGCCTCATTGGATGTGTACACAGAATGGAAATCCATTTATGTCGACTACAGCGGAAAGCTGCAGAGAGCACAAATTGATAATTATTAATTATTAAAAAAGCTTCATTTCCGATATATTCTTGTTTTTGCTTAGAATTTAGCCCGTTGATTTCCGCTGCAGGCACGCAGCGATCCCGCGGGGAGGAACAGAGCTCCTCGACGCCCTGCGTCTGTGGGGTCTTCCGTTCCCTCTCCTCCCGCAGGACATTGAATAAGCTTCATCGAATAGATACCGCACGAAGGAAATGCGAATGCATTTTCGAGGATCAAGTACCTTCCGCTCCAATCAACTCAGCAAATTTAACTAAGTTGATGAAAAACATCAAACTTTAGGAAAACAACTTTAATAAAACAAGAAAAGGAGTTTAAGAATTTCTTAAACTCCTTTTTCATTCACTATGTAAATATATAAGGATTAGAGGGTTAATAATTCTTAAAGCAGCAAGCTCATTTGCTGCTATTTTATTTTTTTTAATAGGCTATTATGTTAAGAAGCTTTCTTCTTTTTCGTTTATTGACAAAGGCTCCTGAATCTCCGGTACCCCTGTGTCTTTAATGGCAAAGTATAAAAGCATGCAGTGGTCAAATCGTGAAATATCCAATTTTGTGAGTTCGTTGATTTTTTCCATACGGTAGACAAGGGAGTTACGGTGAAGAAATAGGATTCGTGCCGTTTCGCTCATATTCATGTTGCATTTGCAGTAAGCTATAAAGGTTTGGGCAAGTGTCGGGTAATTGACATGGCTGATGAAACCATGCAATTTTTCCTTTAGCCTGTCTTTTACGTATTGATTTAATCCATTTCCTGCAAGCTCAAAAATGATATTCCAGTCATTATAATAGAATATTTTTTGTGACATATTGAGTCTTTTCCCGGCTGTTAAAGCTTTAAGAGCTGCTTGATAGGAATCCTTTATACCATGTATGCCATCATTGGCACTGCCAATCGAAATGCTTGCGGAGCAGTTATTTTCTGACTTTAAATACTGGAGCAGTCTTTGAATCTTGTGGTCCATCCTTTTCATATATTGCTCATAGGGTTCTTCCGTATTGATTGCTTTGATTAGGATAAATTGATCTAGTGTTAAGGGGGAAAGAATATCTTCCTGGTTTTCGATTAAATAGGATCGCAGTATTTCAGAAACATTATTCTGCAGGATGTGCCAGGAAAACGTATCCGGCATCTGAGTATTTTGTTCAAGGGAATCTGCGGAATCCATTCCAATGTCTATTTCAATTAGAAAGCAAACCCGGCTGTGAGGAGAATCAAGATGGTACCCGAGCATTTTTGCATATCTTACACAGTATTCCAAATCCTCGGGTTTCTGGGAGTTTAGAAGGTAGCGAAACAAGTTGTCAAGCGTTTTTGATTCAATGGCGCTCATTTCCTGTTTCAGGTATTCGTGGCACATTAATTCTACATGGCTTTTCACAAGCTGCGCATACTTTCTGACCTCTGCAGGCACGCCGACTATCCCCAATACGCCAATCGGTTCTTGATTGATCATGATAGGGGACGCAACGCCAGGCAAAACATTGTTGAGATCTTTTACCTCATCTACTTCATAGGAAATGGTTTTCTTCCATTCTATTACCTCAAGGGAGGCCGGATGAAAACTTCCCAATCGGCTGACATCACTGCAGCCAATAATATAGCCTTTATTGTCACTGATACTGATTGGATTTTCGATAATTTTTGATGTGTTTTCTACAATTAGCTGAGAGATTTCTTTTAGAAAGCCCAAACTGTTCACCCCTCTCCGCGATATTAATGGTTTAGTTCTTTTCTTACAGATTGTTGTTTTTGTTTAAAAAGTTAACCCGTTGATTTCCGCTACGGACACTTACTTTCCGCGGGGAGAAACGGGAGCCTCCTCGGCTTCGCCTGCGGGGTCTCCCGCTCCCTCTCTTCCCGCAGGACATTGAATAATCTTCCTTGAATTTAACACCGCACGAAGGAAATGCGAATGCATTTTCGAGGATCAAGTGCCCTCCGCTCCAATCAACTCAGCAAAATTCACTAAGTTAGTGAAAAGCAACAAACCTTTGATAAAACAATTTTTGATTCTTAATAGATTCTCCCTTTACTGTAAAATCCCTTGTGAAAATAAACAATTAAAAATATTCGAAAAATATTTTTTCTGTGTAATATGCACATAGTATCACAGCCTCAAAGTGAGTAACATTGATACTATAAACGCATGCAAAGGAAGGCAGGGAAGCGAATGGCAAACCAGGCAGATATTATTATAGTTGGTGGCGGAGTCATTGGTTCTAGCATTGCTTATCATTTGTTAAACGATGGATTTACGGGTAAGATTCAGGTTTTTGAAAAAGATGGTTTGTACGAATTTGCTTCAACACCGAGAAGTGCCGGCGGATTTAGACAGTTGTATACCACCGCCGTCAATATGCAGCTGAGTAAATACAGTCTGCAAATTTATAAAAATTTCTCCACGGACATGGCAATCGACGGTGAGGCCGCAGAGATCGACTTTAAGCAAAGAGGGTATCTATTTTTGGCTACTGAAAAGATGATGCCCCAATTTGAAAAACATTTAAAGCTTCAGCATGATAACGGAATTAATTCTCAGCTCCTTGAAGGCGAAAAACTGCTGGATATCATTCCCGAGCTGAATATTGACGATCTTGCGGGCGGATTATTCTGCAGTGAAAGCGGCTATTTAGATCCTTATTCTGTGATGGCCGGATATGTGAAATATGCAAAAAAGCTTGGAGCTGAGTATATCTATGAAGAGGTGGAAAGCCTCATTACCGAGCAGGATTATGTGAAGGGAATCAGGCTAGTGGACGGAAGGGAGCATCATGCACCAGTGGTGGTAAATTGTGCAGGTGCCTGGGCATCCATACTGGGGGATAAAGCAGGTTTGCCCCTTCCTGTAGTTCCGCTTCCAAGACAGATTTTTCAATTTGACAGTAAGGAGCCGCTAAAAAATTACCTGCCATTGACCATGGATCCTACAGGTGTCTATTTCCGTCATGAGGGGGAAAAGTTCATATCCGGTTATGCAGAGGAAATTGAGCCGGGAATAAGCTTCAAATGGCGAAGATCTGCTTTTGAAGATCATATTTGGCCTGTGCTGGCTAATCGAATTAAAAACTTTGAGCATGTGAAAATAGAAAGAGGATGGACAGGTTTGTATGATTTTAACACGAAAGATCATAACGCAATTCTCGGTGAATACCCGGCAATGAAAGGCTATTATGTTGCCTTTGGCTTCAGCGGCCATGGAATGCAGCAGGCACCAGCCGTTGGCAAGTGCCTATCCGAGCTTATCCGGACAGGAAAATACGAGACACTTGACCTGAAGCCGTTAAGAGTGGAACGTTTTGCTGAAAATGATCTTATTATTGAAAACGCTATATACTAAAGAGCTGATATATCAGCGCCAATATAAGATTAAGCTGTATGTATCTAATGCCTTTAAAAAACACCTTTGCAGGGGCTACCTTTTAGCGAAGGTGTTTTTTGGGGGATCGACCGGCTTAAGACTCTATGATTTCATATCCTCGTAGCATTGGATTGATGTATAGAGGAGCATGCAATCTTCGAAACTGCTTGTATTGAGGGAGGTAATTTCACTGATTTTTTCAAGTCTGTAAATGATCGTATTCCGATGGATGAACATATTTCTGGAAGCTTCACTCAAATTCATATTGTACTTGCAAAAGCCCAGAAAGGTAGAGGATAAAACCTCATAATTGTCTTGTTCAGTTAAAGGAGAAATCAATTTTAACAGTTTCTGTTTATAGTCTGGAGCCAGTTCACTCGGCAAAAGGTTTAAAAGTGCTTCCCTCTCGTTGTATAGATGGATGTCAGGCTGGCCCTTAAAACCCAATCCTATTTTTATGGCCTTCATGGCGTTTTGATAGGAATCCGAATATCCGCTGATGCCATTTTGCACATCTCCCACTCCCATTTTTGCCGAAACACTATATTTAGCCTCAAGAAATGAATTAATTTTTGCCAGCTTCTCATCCAGTTTATCCAGTAAAGATGGTAATGACTCAGGAAAGGGCATGGATTTAAAAATAATGAACCGTTTAAAGTCCAGAAAAGAAACGATATCATTATCATTCTTCTGGAATAGTAACTTAAGGAAACTTAAAACCTCTTTTTGAAAATGAAAAGATAGATTTCCAAAAAGGTTCCAATCACCGGAGGAAGTGTTGGTGATATCAATAATTAAACAGACCCGATCCGTAAGCAAATCGAACTCCAGCAGCTTCGCATATTGAAAAATATGATCCTTCTCTTCCTGTTCAGACTCTTTATAGTGGATAAGCTGATGGACCAGCATTTCGACCATTTTCTCTTTTAGCTCCACCATTTCTTTCCGAAAAGCATCCTGACACATCATTTCAACATGATTTTTGACTAAGTGAACGTATTTTTCAACATCAGCTGGGTTTCCGACAATTCCCAGAACACCGATCACTTTGTTATTAAACTTTAAAGGTGCAGAGACACCAGGGAGAATTTTTTTATCCATTTCATTCTTGCAGTAAACCATGTTGTTTTTCCTGATGACTTCGAGGGAGGGACGATGGAAAATTCCGATTCTGCCTGGATCTGTTGAGCCAATGATATACCCTTCATTATCGGTAATACTAATAGGATATTGGATAATTTCACTTGTTTTTTCAACAATATCCTGTGCAATATTTTCAAGGATTTTCATTTTTTGCCTTCCTCCCTGTCCTGAATGCTTCCTCTCTTACTATACAAAAAAATGAACCTTCTTTTCATTATTTTTTTGTCTCTCCGAACAACAAAAGCCATCATTTAATTCTCTTAACCTGCACTTTTAGATAAAAAAACTAAAAATTAATTTTAGAGCTTCCTTGTTTTTGTATAAATTAACCATATAATTCTGAATATTTTAAATTTAAAATTATATTATTAACACTTTGAGTATAGTGTTTGTCATGTGAGTTTATAAAAAAGGAGGGGAAGGTTTTGAAGGTGGTTAAAGTTAGCCATACGTTAAGTGAAGCTCATACGTTACCGTCATGGCTTTATACCGATCCAAAGGTTCTTGAAGTGGAAAAGAGAGAGATTTTTTGCAAGACATGGCAATATGTCGGACATTTAAGTCAATTAACGCGACCCGGGGATTATTTTACAGCGGAAGTAGCTGACCGTCCCATTATCATTAGCATGGGGCAGGATGGGGATATTAGGGCATTTTATAATGTCTGTTCACATCGTGCTTCAAAGCTTGCAGAAGGAGAGGGCAATAAATCAGTTTTTACCTGTCCATACCATGCGTGGACCTACCGTACCGACGGTTCTCTGCTCAGAGCACCAAATATGAATGGATGCGACCATTTCGACCATCAGGATTTCTGCTTAAAGACCATTAAACTTGAAATCAGCCATTCCTTCATCTTTGTCAATTTAGATCCGCAAGCTGTTTCGATGAAGACGCAATATCCTGATCTCTTGCAGCATGTTGAAAAATACGACCTTAGCAATCTAAAGAAAGTGCGTGTAAAAGAAACGGTTTGTGGGTCAAATTGGAAGGACGGAATAGACAATTATCTTGAGTGCGATCATTGCTCTATTGTACATAAAACGCTCGTTTCGAAGCTTGATATGAAGCAATACGAAATGGCGATGTACGATTATTATTCCTATCAGGGGACGCCATTAAAGGGTAAGAAGCTGGACTTTGGCTTGGGACAAGGCGGCCGGTATTATTGGCTTTATCCGAACACATGGTTTTCCTTTGATCCTGGGCCGGCCAATCTATCGATTCACCAGTCCATACCGATTGACCATAAGACTACGAAATATGTATATACCACTTTTTTCCTGACCGATGAGATTACGGAAGAAGAAAGAGAGTTAATGGCAATGGATGAGCTTGTTAGAAAAGAGGATCTCGAAATTTGTGAAATGGTTCAAAAAGGGATGGCTACTGGGGCTTATTCGCAAGGAAGATTTTCACTCACAGAAAATCTCGTTCACCATTTTCATTTACTTATTCAGCGGGAATTGGAAAAAGTACTGCCGCTTCCCCAGGATCCAGTCACAGCCATTGATTAAGCGGATATGTGTAAGCGCTTACTACTTTTAATGTTTCATTCTAAACGGAAGGCAGGGGGATGCTGGTTGAGTGAACAAAAATTAAAGAGGCAAATGAAAAGCCGTCATTTATTTATGATGTCTTTGGGAGGAATAATTGGTACCGGACTATTTCTGGGATCCGGTTACGCAATCGGTGAAGCTGGGCCTGCAGGTGCGATTCTTGCTTATCTTGTTGGCGGCCTGCTTATGTATTTAGCCATGATTTGTTTAGGGGAATTATCTGTTGTAATGCCGGTTTCAGGCTCTTTTCAGGCGCATGCTACCAAGTTTATTGGCCCGGCAACCGGTTTTGTCATCGGCTGGGTCTATTGGCTAAGCTGGGCCATGTATGTCGGACTTGAGTTTGTAGCAGCAGGATTGCTTATGAAAAGATGGTTTCCAGATGTTCAAACATGGATTTGGTGTGCCATCTTCATCGTTCTTCTATTTTCGATTAATTCACTCACAACAAAAGCCTTTGCCGAAACGGAATATTGGTTTGCAGGGATTAAAGTTCTTACCGTTATCCTTTTCATTATTATCGGATTAGCAGCCATTTTTGGCGTTATCAATATGGACAGCGAACCTGCTCCTTATTTATCCAATTTCGTCGGTGACGGTATTTTCCCAGCTGGGATGATTGGTGTTTTCATATCGATGATGTCTGTCATCTACGCGTTTCAAGGCTCTGAAATTATGGGTGTGGCCGCTGGTGAAACGGAAGAGCCGGAAAAGAATATACCAAAAGCCATTCGGACGATCGTATTCCGAATCATGTTGTTTTACGTTTTGGCGATCTTCGTATTATCGGCCATTGTTCCCTGGAAGGAAGCCGGAGTTCTTGAAAGTCCGTTTGTAACCGTTTTTGATATGGTGGGAATTCCTTATGCGGCTGACATTATGAATTTTGTTATTTTAACGGCGATTCTTTCTGTCGGCAACACAGGGCTCTATGCCTGTACACGAATCATGTATTCGCTGTCTGAAACGGGGATGGCTCCAAAAGTTTTTGGAAAGCTGAATAAACGGGGTGTTCCTGCATACGCTCTTTTAGTGACATTGGGTTTTGCGCTGTTATCTCTTCTTACCAGCTATATAGCTGCTGATACACTCTTTGTCGTTCTGCTGGCGGTTAGCGGAATCGGCGGAACACTCACATGGTTAGCCATTGCAGCCGCTCAAATCGGTTTCCGCAGACAGTTTATAAAAAATGGCGGGAAAGTGGAGGATTTAAAATACAAGGTTCCGCTTTATCCGTTTATTCCGATTTTATGCATTGTCATGTGCCTGTTTATTTTCGCGGTAATGGCTTTTGATCCGACCCAGAGGTCATCGCTTTTTTGGGGCTTTGGCTTTATAGGACTTTGCTATGTGTATTATTACTTCATGTATACTCGCAAAAATATTACATTGCCCATTAACACGGAAAGTGGAGCGAATCCAGCTGTAGGGGATGAGATATAAAACATTTGAAACTGCAGTTCACTTTTCTGAAGTGTTGCAGTTTCTTTAATGAAGCAGTGTTAATACTTGGAGGAGAAAATCAACAGGCTGATTTAACAGATATCCATGCAGAGCCATAAAAAAGGGGGATTAATAATGAAGAATCCGAAGAACTATGATGTCATTATTGTAGGAGCAGGTTTTTCCGGGTTGACGGCAGCGAGGGAATTAAGGCTTTTAGGCAATAAAGTGCTGGTTCTGGAGGCTCGGGACAGGATTGGGGGGCGGACTTGGGTTGATCATCGCTTGGGTACGGATCTTGAAATGGGAGGAACGTATGTTCACTGGCATCAGCCGCATGTGTGGACGGAAATTACCCGATACGGCCTTGAACTTGCTTCCGGTCCAAAGACCGAAAAAGTTTTTTGGATTGTTGATGGGAAAGCACATTCATCCCCAGCAGCAGAATTTAAAAAAAGACTAAGAGAATCGGTTGAGAGGTTAATGAGCGAAAGCAATAAGCATATGCCCTTGCCTTTTGAACCGCTAAAATCACAAAGCTTTCGTGATTTGGATCATATCTCTGCAGAACAATTCCTGCAGAATTTTTCTTTAACTAGAGAGGAATATGAGGTATTACATGGCTGGATAGCATCAGATTACTGCGGCGAGCCCGCAGAAGGTGCTATTACGCAAATCTTTCGATGGTGGGCATTCTCACAAGGAAAGTGGGATACCCATAGTGCCATGGTTTCGAGCTATCGCTTAAAGCAGGGGACAAGGAAATTAATTGAATCGATTGCTGATGACAGCGGGGCAGACATAAAGCTATCAACGAGAGTGGGAAGAATCGAGCATGAAGAGGGAAGTGCAAAAGTATTCACAGTTGAAGGAGAATGTTATACGGCCAGAGCGGTCATGGTAACCGTTCCATTAACAACTCTTAATGATATTCAGTTCGAACCGCCTCTTTCTTCAGCAAAGCAGGCATCCTCCAAAGAAGGTCAAACATCTAAGGGAGTTAAAGTGTGGGCAAAAGTGAAGGGCGAGCTGTAGCCTTTTGATGCCATAGCACCTGGAAGCTACCCGCTGAATTCTGTTCATTTGGATCGCTATGTGAATGGTGATAGCATCCTGGTGGGGTTTGGGCCGAGTGCGGCTAGACTGAATCCGAATGACAGGTCAGGAGTGGTAGAGGCTTTAAGATGCTGGATTCCTGACATACAAGTCATAGAAAGTACGGGCCACGACTGGGTACATGATGAATACTCAAAGGAAACCTGGCCTATGCTGAAGCCAAAGCAATTAACCAGCTATCAAAAGGAATGGAGCACCCCTGAAAACTCGGTGTTTTTAGCAGGTACAACGTATGCAAACGGCTGGGCAGGCTTCATTGATGGTGCAATTGAAAACGGAATAACTGTCAGCAGGAAAGTGCACAATTATTTAGTAAGTAAAGAGTTCGTAAATGCAGAATAGATAAAGAAAGGTGCCGGGTCATTCAAATTCTGAATGGTCCCGGCACCTTTAATTTTTGCTCTATATGGTTGGCATCATTTTATTTATCATGATAGTCTGTCGTTAAGGTCCTATAAACCATGTAGGAGAAGCCTCCCCAGAATAAACTTAACGTTACGGCCATCATGACGATTGCTGAAGCAGTCATTATAATTCCTCCCTGATGTCTGTATTAGAAGGCGGAGCGGATTCGCGATCACTGAGACCCTCTTCCTTCACAGAGCTTCTTAATTTGCTATTAAATCTGATCAGTCCAAAGGCAAGGAGGAAAGCCACGCCGAGCTGCAGTACAATCGTTCCAACATTGAATTCTTCAAATGGCTTCCACCACGTTTCCGGATACCATGTCACACCCTGGTATAGCCACCATCCCGTTACAATGACAAACAAAGCAGGTATAAAATATTTAATGGAGTAAACCCACCATTTATTCACTTTGATAAAGCTGACCTCGTATATTTCGTCCCGCATTTTTTCTACGCCATACTTAATCGCAGCATAAGCATATAGGAAACAGGATAACAGTAAGCCAACTCCCCAAACCCAATCCTGGTTGTTAAATACTTTCATATTAACAGCTGAAGGAATTCCGCCGATAAATATTAAAGCAACAGTCAGAACAATGGCTTTGTTTCTGCGAATGCCATAATCCGAAAGATTCCTTGTGATTAATTCAACCATTGCTACTAATGAAGTGAAAGCAGCAAAGGCCAATGCACCAAAGAAAGCAATTCCAAAGATATACGTTTGCGGCATCACGTTAATCAATTCAACCATGTAGATGAAGGTTAAGCCAGTATTCCCGGCACTTGTCGCTTCCGTAATATAGTCAGGCGATGGTGCAAGAGCAAAGATCGCCGGAATAATGGTTAAACCGGCAAGTAGTTCAACAGAGTTGTTTCCAAGGCCCGCAGTTAAAGAGTTTTGGGCAATATCATCACGCTTTTTCATGTAAATGGCATAGGTTGCATACAGTCCCCAGCCTGCTCCGACTGACCATGCCGATTGAGACAATGCCTGAAGCCATGTAGATGCCTTTCCAAGGTATTCCCACTGAGGTGTAAACATAAAAGAGAGGCCCTCCATTGCACCCGGCAGCGTTACGGAACGGAAAGCAGTAAAGATAAGCAAGAGGAATAATAATGGGAGAAATAGTTTCGACATTCTTTCAATGCCTTTTGTTACACCAATAAAGACGACAACACCACAAAGGGCAGCTGCCATAAAATGATAAATGACAGGCTCGATTGGATTGGCGGTGAAATTTTCCCATTGAGCAGCTGAATCAATTTTTTCAGTGAAAGTTCCCTGAATAGCCAAAAGAAAATATTTAAAAGTCCATCCCACTACAACTGAATAGTAAAAAGTGATACCTGCCAGAACGATTGTAATAATCGGGCCAAACCAGGCAAATTTCTTTCCAATGAACTCCCCAAAGGAACCCATAGTTCCCATCCTGGTTTTTCTTCCAATAAAGACTTCAACCATAATAAGCGGCAATGACCAGACAAATAAAAATAATGCCCAGCCAATCAAAAAGGAACCCCCGCCATGTTCAGCAACCATCCGCGGAAAACGCCATATATTACCGGTTCCAACAGCCATACCCATTGCGGCTAATATAAAGCCAATCCTTGATCCCCAAATTACCTGGTTATCCTTCAATAAAACCAGCCCCTTTGTCATCAATCTTCTTCTAACACAAGATCTTATCTGCGTATCTAGGGTTTCGAATGATGATATATACCGAACGTTGTATGGAAAGCTTTCTACCCGCTAATCCCCCCTCGCTATATTATCCATAATTATTAGATATATTTTAAAAATTCTGTATTTTAAATATAAGACTTTTCCTTCCTGTTATCTATGTCTATTTTTCACAAAAAATTCAGCTGAAAGCTGCCGGAATATAGTAGTTTTAACAATAAATTTATAGAGAGGAGATCGCTTGAACTGTAAAAAGGCACAAAAAAACGATACCAAAACGGAAAATGTTCATCTAATTTATCCATTTTATTCAGAATATTGCTTCTATATAATATCTTTAAAAGGTCTTTAGCCGAAGTCTGGAATGGTTCATTAAATATCTAAGAAGGTGGAAGGATATGAGCAAAACGATTATTGTCGGCGGCGGAATCATTGGACTCGCCAGTGCCTATTTTCTTAGAAAAAAGGGCTTGGACGTTATATTGATTGACAAAGGGGAGCCTGGTGCTGAATGCTCCAGCGGGAATATGGGATGGGTATGCCCCAGTTTATCCGATCCGGTCCCAGCGCCAGGATTAGTGAAGACAAGTCTGAAATGGATGCTGAAACGGGATAGCCCTCTTTATATTAAGCCATCAGTCGTTCCATCCCTCTCCCCCTGGCTGCTGCAGTTTTGGAAGTATTGCAGCGAAGACGCCTATCAGCTGGGATTCAAAGCGGGGCTTGAACTAAGCAAAGATACGCTGCGTTTATACGATGAGCTTGAACAGGAGAACGGTCTTACATTTGAAATGCATCGAAAAGGATTGCTTTTTGTATGTTTAAAAGAAAACTATATCGAAGAAAAGATGGAGAGCTACAGGATTGTTGAGGAATTTGGACTGCCATCGCCGGTTTCAAAAACTAAACATGAAGTGCTGCAAATGGAACCCGCACTTTCAGATGCTGTTGCAGGGGGAATATATCTCCCCGCTGAGCGTCATGTCCGGCCGGAATCATTGACCCTGGCGCTGACAGAATGGCTTAAAGTGAATGGGACAGAGATAATGTCGCTAACGGAAGTAAAGGGCTTCATTCAGGAAGGTGATCAAATCATTGCTGCAAACATTGGAGAGAAAACAATTGAAGGGGACCAGTTTCTCATAACTGCGGGTGCATGGGCTGGAAAAGTACTCAATCAAGCAGGCATCCAAGTTCCGATGACTGCAGGAAAAGGGTACAGCCTCACCATTTCTTCTCCATCTGTCCAATTCAGGCAGCCTCTATACCTGGGAGATTCAAGGGTTACAATCAGCCCTTTTCATGATTCCGTAAGAATAGGAGGCACCATGGAATTATCCGGGCTGAATACGGATCTTGATCAGAGAAGAATAGAAGGATTAAGAAATTCTGCTGCTCAGTATTTACGGTTACCGGTTCTCGGCAAAGAGAAGGCTTGGTGCGGAATGAGGCCAATGACACCGGATGGCTTGCCGGTGTTAGGGAGGATTACTGGATATACGAATCTATTTATTGCTTCCGGGCATGCCATGAGCGGAATATCAATGGCGCTTTCTACTGGCAGTGCCATGTCGGAACTGATTTCCAGCGGTAAGTCCGAGATCGATTTAAAACCGTTTGCACCAGACCGATTTAAAACACAGCATTCGAATGATAAGAAGAGCAAAGTTACGGTATAGTAAGCAATATGATCATGAACGTGCTAAATTTTTTTGGCTGTGTTAAAGCTCCATGCCGCTTTTTAGCACACTGTTGATTGGTGCGGAAGTGCGAGATTCCAGCGGGAGCAGCGGGAGACTCCGCATGCGCGAATGCGGCTATGAGGGGGAACCCGCCGGCTTACGGCTTTAGTGTCTCAGCCTAAATTAATATTTAAAAAGCGCTTTATATTAAAAAGAAAAGCAGCTTTGAAGTTGGAAATCAATAAGCGTATAGGGGTGGGATTAATTTGTTACTATTAAATGATGCAACGATTCGTGAGCTTTATTCAATGAAAGAATGTATAGAAGATGTAGAGAAGGCCTTTCATTATGGCCATACAAATAAAACCCTGACACCAATACGGGTGTCGGTGCCCCATGAAAAATTCGGGGCGGAAACGTTATATATGCCATCCTATATTGAGCCGGAAAACTATACAGCTATTAAAATCGTCAGTATTTTCCCCAATAATAATAGTGAAGGCCGGCCAGTTCTTCAAGGGATGATTTTGCTGACGGATGCGACTACAGGGGAACATGTGGCTGTCATGGATGCTACCTACTTAACCGTATTAAGAACGGGAGCTTCCAGCGGAGCAGCCACAAAATATTTAGCTCGAAAGAATTCAGAAACCTGTGCCATTTTAGGCTGCGGTGCACAAGCAATCGGCCAATTACAAGCAGTCATGTCTGTTGCCGATCTGGAGCATATCATTTTATATAATCGGACAATAGAAAAAGCTGAAGCATTCAAACATAAGCTCAGCTCTTTAGATCCAAAATGGAGAGGAAGTATTTCTGTTCAAGCAGATGCAAATAAAGCTGTGTCCGAAGCAGACATTGTTATTTGCAGCACCAAAAGTTCCACTCCTTTATTTGATGGGTCTTTTTTAAAAGAAGGGACACATGTCAATGCAATCGGATCCTATCAGCCGCACATGCAGGAGGTTGACGCCCAAACCCTCATTAGAAGCTCTAAAGTTGTAGTCGATACGATGGAAGGGGCTCTGCAAGAAGCAGGAGATCTCATTATTCCTGATAAAGAGGGTGTATGGAGTACCGATTCCATTTACAGCGAGATCGGAGAGATCATTTGCGGTGAGAAAGCCGGACGGGAAGATGATAGAGAAATTACGTTCTACAAATCGGTAGGTATCGGCTACCTCGATACAATGGTTGCATCTGCGGTTTATAGGAAAGCCATTAAGGAGGGGAAAGGGGAGAGATTCTGTTTTTAATAAGAATAAAAAACGAGTGCCTGTCCCCAAGTCTTGTACAGCTTTACCGTACTAGGGGACAGCGTATAATGGCAAATAAGTCAAGGGTCCAATTAAGATAAAAAAGACCGACCTTAAGCAGAACTCTCATTTTCCAATTTTTGAAAAGTTCAACTACCACAGAATTTATAATAGAACTCCTCTAGGACGTGAAGGATCTTGTTTTTTCATCCTACAGGGATACCGCCTAGCAAGTATAAACTCCACTTTTCACGTATTATTC
>NZ_BRVM01000029.1 GCF_026011715.1 Cytobacillus sp. NCCP-133
TTTCAGACCTATTATTTCTTGCCTTAAGAAGATTGTCGAATATTACTTACACAAGATTTTACGCAGACCCACTTTACGATTAATTAATTGAGACATAACCTTTTTATCATCAGCTCCAAACAAAAGCTCTGCCAGGACGGATCCCGGCAGAGCTTTTCTTTATTTACCTTTCACTATTTATAAATCCTTTTACAAATAAAGCACTTACAGTGGCCCCGCGATCCTGATGGCCAATCAACTTTTCAAAGTACCTTTCCGCCCGTTCTCAGAAAAAGTATGAATGCATTACACAAAACTGTAAATTCTTACGCAATCATTTTTATACATAATTAAATTAGCATTTCTATTATGGCGACCTTTCTTCGCTCTCATCCACGATTTCCAGCTTCATGAACCCTTCATGGCAACATTAGGAAGATTGAAAAAAGAACAATCTAGACAAAGCAGTTGGACATAAACTATCACACGAAAATATATTATGTACTGATGCTTGGCGAGCATTTAAAGCATGCCACTGAAAACGGAATGTCCATTTATCAGTTCCACTCTGATGGGAAGGTTCAAACAAAAGGACTTTATCATATCCAGAACGTCAATAATTATCACAGCAGACTCAAAGGATGAATACAGCGTTTTAACGGTGTGGCAACGAAATATCTCGATAATTACCTTGCTTGGTTTCAAGTGTTGGAGAGTATTCACCATCAACTTAATAAAGTCACGGTTAATGATCGGGTGCTTTAGTTGAAGAAGCCACTAAAAACAACAAAAAGGACTTCCGTATATTTGAAAGTCCTTTCATCATAGCAGAAAACAACATTAAACTTTAACAAAGCCTTTAAAAAAGGAAAAAGATGCCCCTATACCAAGTCCTAATAGTCCTGTTGTAAAAGGAAAGACAATTAGTTCGGTTGGCTGCAGGATGAATAACAGCATCATTGTCAGAAAGTAAGACATGGCTCCAAATGGAATGGAGAACATGGAACATAACAGAACAGGTGCAGTGGCAAGCGGACTAAAAAAATATCCTATACCTGGAAAATAACCGCCGGCAGCCTGCAGAATAGCAGCCATACAGGCAAAAATAGACGAAGCAATGAGCTTCCTCGTTTTTTTGTTCATTGAATTTTATTTGAGATAAGCGAACCTCATCAGAAATCGGTTTGAAAAAATACACCCTTCCACCTCTTTCTAAATGGTTTTACGTTACCATCATTATATTTACCATTTATTGAGGTGGAACTATTATTAATAATCCAACCATCAATCCCTTGTTTTAAGAGAAATCTCTATAAAACTTAACCGGTAATTCCGGGAAGGGACATATGCTGGCGGATGGAAGTCAGCCGTTTTGATGATGTCTTTAATAATAGGGAAATGAAAAAAGCAAGACCTAATGGCCCTGCTCTTTATTTGACTATTACTTGCCCAACCATTCCTTCCTGGAAATGGTACCGGCATATCAATTCATATATACCAGGCTGCTTCGGTGTCACGGTAATGTTTTTTTCTTTTCCTGGCTGGACCTCGGCGTCAATTCCCAGCTTCTCCACTGTAAAGGTGTGCTCTTTCTTACCTTTGTTTTTCAATATCAGCGTTGTGGCTGTTCCACTTGGAATCGTAATGACTTTTGGATTAAAATAATCATCGTTCAGCTCGACCTCAATCGATTTCGCCGTCTCCACAGGCTGAGCTGCAATATCGGATTCGGCCATTACTCCGAGTGAACCTAGAGTTGCTACAGACATAACCATTGCCAGCACAACAGCCAATCCTGTTACCCGTTTTTTTACAGACATTTCAATCCCTCCTTCCTAAACATATTTTTTCTAATTCAAAAAATATTATCACTATAAATTTAGTTCTAGGAGCAGAAAGACAGGTTCATCGTCCCTCTGTGCACATAATCTTTACCGCTCAACCTGGATCCATTTTATAAAAGTAGTTCCTTCTCAATTTTTAAAATAAGCCTTTTCATTTCTTTATCTCCTTCTTTTTTACCCTCTTGGCAATCATGATGGCGGCAAAGAGCAAGGGGATATAAATGAATGTAAAGCCAAACCCTATTTTCCCAAAATAGTCATTAAGCAGACTAATCTTTTCGCGCGTATTAATAAAGGTAATCACTATTAATAAAACACTGACAACAAAAAACACACCGATTTTTTGTCTAATATTAAAGATTCTCTTGATAAGTCTAGAAGAAATCCAAATGGCAATACACACATTCGGGAGCATAATTAAGTTCCAGCTTGCAATTCCAATATATTCAAAACGTTCTACAAAAGGCATTTCAACAATTTTCCACATGGTCAAAGTGGCCCAGACTTGTTTAGCAAGCTGATCTTCCGAATAATAGGCAAACGTAATGACTGCTAAAATAGTATATATCAAGGTAGTGGTTAATACAGCAAGGTGAACCCACTTTTTGGATTTCTTTGGTTCTTTTATAAAAGGGTAAAAAAACAGAATAATCTCAAAACCGATGAAGGAAAGCGACATATTGTAGGAACCTATGAGAATTTCCTTAACTGAATGATCCCAAATTGGGAGGAGATTATAGAAATTTGAGAATTTAATGGCCCAGCCAAATGTCAGAAGGAGATAAGCCGGCAATATTAGGCCGAAAAAGGCTATACCGACTACCGTTCTGAGCCCTCCAAAAATGATATAAGTACAAAGCATCATGAATCCAAAGGAGAACCAGAAAGTGCTAAGCTCCGGAAACATCCACACTTGAATGACCTCGATAAATGTTCGTAATATAGCTAACACGTACAAAAAAAAGTAACCTATGAAAATAGAGCTGATTGCCTTGCCGATCAAATTACCAGTAAGGTACTTATGGACTGTCACAAAATCACCATCAACCGTTTCGGCAATTTTATAAATCATCCAAATGATGATATGTATGCATCCCCCGGCTAACAGGATGGAAATCCAGGCATCATAGCCTGCATCCTTTGCGATGGCTCTCTGATAGCTAAGAACCCCAATGCCAATTTGCATGGACATAATTAAATAAAACACTAGAAATGGGGAAATCTTCAATCTGTCTGGTATTTGCTTCTCCCTTATCTGGTTCACCTCCGTTTCATGATTGGTAACTGGCTGCTGTAAACTGCGTTCCCACTCCAGCGTTATTCATCAATTAATTCTCTTGTGCTTTTTCCTTGCTAAAGCGAATAGGATTTTTAGTACGCAAAAAGAGCGGCCTCTTGGCTTGCATTTTAAATGGAAGCCTGATAATCGCATCTTTCCTATCTGTCTAGTGCTGGACATCCTCTTAATCCGTTTTTTAACCATTTCCTCATAAGTAAGCATTACGTTTATTGTTGCCGGTATGGGAAAATTTATGAATGGAAGGCAAAAAAAAAGGAAGGTGTGGCGGTTAGAATTCAATAGGCTAAGGAGATACCTAATCGGCGACTTCTTGTACCACTACATGACCTGTTGTGAAAAAGCGTTAAGGAATTCCACTAAAACGGCGTTTATCCTTCCTAAATCAACACCCGTAAGGTATAAATAAATCTTAACTTAACCATATAATATAAAAATGATGACAGATATAGCTAACAAAGATTGAACTGAAAGTATTAAATTTTTTCTCTGACGATTAAGTTTATTTACTCTTTTTATCGTAACGGCTGACAGCCAAGCCGAAACGATTGGTCCAACCCCTACTTTCATAATCAACATGACAGGCATGGCTGGGCCAACATGATGTTAATTATCTACATCCATAAAAATCTCATAAAGGAAAATTGGCAAAATAACCGGCAAAGCCCAATATATAATAAAATTTGATGAATAACCTACAACATTTTCCGCTAACTTTTTCAATTCCCCCATCCTGACTGTTTATTAAATACTTCTTAATTCGGCGGGACAGAGGGACAGGTTCTTCATCCTTCTCTGCACACAATCTTCACCACTCAAACTAGATATCCAGCTTATAAAAGTAGTTCCTTCACAATTTCCCCCAAAAAAACGCTGCTATCGGCCCTCTGCATCTTAACCAAATGCACCCGTTTAATAACGGTAATTTATAAAAAGTTAATCCATTTTACTATTAGTCAAATTGGAACTGAGAAACAAAGGAACACGAAGCCGATTAGAGCAACCAAGAACGAATAGATTGAAAGAACATCCATCGTTTTCTTATCTCCTTCCAATCACTCGGTGGATTGTCTGCATCCCACTCTTTGGTTGCCTTGTTAATAGGAACGTTATATCTAAGAGTTATTATTGTTGCTAAAATGAACATTCCAGCAGAGGAAAAACGGCATATTTGTTCAATACCTCCAAATTCTTTAGCAAATATTGCAAAAGAAAAGGTAAGAATAACGCTTAGAGGCATAAATGCTGGCATA
Source organism: Cytobacillus sp. NCCP-133 (assembly GCF_026011715.1). Classification (GTDB taxonomy): domain Bacteria; phylum Bacillota; class Bacilli; order Bacillales; family Cytobacillaceae; genus Cytobacillus. The sequence goes on from NZ_BRVM01000029.1 coordinate 4,374, forward strand.
ATAAGTCCATATGTTTTCAGTGAACCTTGTTCAAAACGTATATATTGCTTTTTAGGTAATTGCCGGACAACTGGATATACTAAAGCGTAGGAAGTAAACTCAGCACAAGCAGTGAAGCCTGCTATTATAATTGTCATAAAACCTAATATATCCAATATTGTAACGCCCTCTATATTACAATTAATTATATATTCTTATTATAAATTTGATTGATATTTTTAACTAACCTGTCCGTTAGAGAAACAAGGAAAGCGACTGCTCTTATTGAACAATCGCATCCGTCACTTTAAGTGTAACTCTTCACAATCGTTTTCTCTTTTATTCTTGGGAAAATGCATAAGAAGAAAACAAATGAAATAAGTAATACATGAAGCAACAAACCAAGCAAAGATTCCAGGTGTAAACATTAAGTACAAACTGATTGGCAAAGACCAAATAAATGCGATTAACATAAGATATTTTTTATTCATGAATGAAGAAATGATAGCCAGACAAGCTGGAAGGAATAACATAACAAAGGTATTACCTGCCATATCTCCAGAACTTGAAGCTGTATAACGATTATAAAAAACTAGAACAATCCACAAAACAATACTGAATAAACCAGCGATTACTCCTAAAGTTAATCCAGTTACTCTCAATTTCAATCTCCCCCTTTAATTAATTTTTACCATAAATTCTCAAAACTTCTTTAAGAAAACTGCCCGTTACTTTATGTAAATCTTCACAAATCTATTAAACGCCATCTATAACTGTTAATGACGGTTATCAGTTCAAACGTATAAAAAACATAAAGAAAATAAAAAGCAGTACATAACTTGTTTTACTGCATCAAATGTTTAATACATTCAAAACTTTAATATAGAGTACACCTTTAAATCCTTATATTCCCCTTTAACATACATTATCTTTCTGCTTATACCTTCGAAAGACATACCTAACTTTTCCATAACACGCTCTGAACCCTTGTTTTCTAAAAAACATCTCGCCTGTACACGAACTAAGTTCATACTGTCGAAACCAAAAGAAATGATTGCCCTTGCTGCTTCGGTAATTAACCCTTTGCCCCAGTATTCTTTAGATAAAACATAACCAATTTCAGCACTTTTGTGTTCTGGCTGCCACCAAACAAAGTGAACTGTCCCAATAAATTTTCCATTTTCTTTAAGCTCAATCCCCCATGGAGCATCATATTGAGGTAAAAACGTATTTATAAATTCAATTGTATCTGATAATGAAGAATGAGTTTCCCAAGTAACATATCTCGTTACTTCTTCATTCGAGGCATATAAATACATATCTTCTGCATCATCTAATGTAATTTTTCTAAGGATGAGACGCTCCGTTTCTAATTTAGGTACATCAGCAAATTTTTCTAAGATAATCATGAATTCACCACTTTACTAAATAGTATCCACTGATAATAATTCTATCGTTTTTTAAAATTTATTTATTCAATAAAACTGCCCCGTTCGAATAACGAAAAAGAATTGCCACAGTAACCCTTTTTTATGCTCCTTCTTTAACAGTCTTGTCCCGCAGGCTTAAAAAGTTTTTCATTGAGAATTTATTTCTATAACCCGGTCATTTATTCCTTTTGAAATCCAGTTTAATGGAAAGTAATTTATTTACTGGGATCTGCGCACGGAAAGCATAGGGATTTTTCATAAAAAAAAGGGCTGCTTTCAGCCCCCTCATCTTAAAATAACACATCCCTTTGGTTTTCTAATACAAAATAATGGTTGCCTCGCTTTTTATAAACGAATCTCTCTTAAGTTCATAATAACTGCTTCTTTACTTGAGAATTGACATACTGCCAAAACATACATCAATTAATGACTAACTTACTCTTTCTCCAAGATTCATTTCCTCAAACTTCTGCACAAAATTGCAGGTTACAGGCTCGCCCGATGGATTGTCTGGTAGCCGGATCCCGATAGTACGTTTCATTAAAACCGCATAAAGAGCATTCTAGTTCGTGGATGATCTCCCGCTGGCCTAGTACTGCTTCCAATAATAGCTCGAAATGCAAATCTGCCACTTCCATTTCCCTTTTTCATTTTTTATATCAAACGGGGAGTGTGAAATTTCCCGAACTTTGTATAGTCTAATGGCGCATCTTTACGTCAAAAAATGGGCAGGAACCCTATTAGACTTTGGTTTTGATGAGGAGAATGGGTTCTTTGCAATAACTACTATAGAAACGGGAACTATTAATATGTAAAAGTCTTACACGCTTCGATATTTTCTATTATTTTTCGGGAAATAATATGATTTATATGTCATTATATATTGCTTCAATGCTATGTAATAGGAGTCTTACTCTATCCGATTTAATTTTGCAGAATTTTTATTAAGACTGCTTAAAAGCACCATCCCCCAACAATTTGGACAAAATCAATCAAACGTTTGATTAAATAACTTAGACCCAACCTACCAAACAAAAATACCCAGCGACACCAAAATCGCTGGGTATTTTTTCGTGAAACATATCTGTGAAACAAGAAATTTCGGGTGGTACCTGGTACCCCAACTACATCAATTATTATTAATAATAACTAGCTTCATTTCCGTCATTTCATCAATGGCATATTTGATGCCTTCGCGGCCGACACCGCTTTCTTTGACGCCGCCGTATGGCATGTGGTCGACGCGGAAGGTTGGGATGTCGTTGATTAATACTCCGCCAACGTGGAGCTTCTTGGCCGCATCCATGGCCGTGCGGATATTTTCCGTGAAAATGCCAGCCTGAAGGCCATAGCGGGAGTCGTTGACTAGTTCAATCGCCTCTCCAACCGATTCAACCTTGTTAATTAAGACAATCGGAGCGAACACTTCCTGGCAGGAAACCTTGGCAGATGGCTCGACATCAAGCAGCACGGTTGGCTTCAAAACAGTCCCTTCGCTTGTTCCGCCCAAAGCAACCTTGGCGCCATTCTGCTTGGCTTCCTCGATCCATCCTAATGTACGCTCCACTTCCCTTGGAGCAATTAAAGCCGAAACATCGGTTTCAGGATCTAACGGATCCCCCACCTTCAGCTTCGAAGCGGCTTCCACAAACTTCTCTGTAAAACGATCATAAATCTCACTGTGCACATAAACTCTCTGAAGGGAAATACAAACCTGGCCCTGGAAAGCAAATGCCCCCGTCACACAGCGCGGGATGATTCTCTCCACGTCCACATCCTTATCGATAATCAGAGCCGCATTCGAGCCCAATTCAAGGGTCACATGCTTTAATCCTGCCTTATTGCGGATGCCGATCCCGACTTCAGGGCTTCCCGTAAAAGATATTTTCTTCACGCGATCATCCTTTACCAGCTTTTCCCCTACTACAGATCCGCTTCCGGTAACCACATTAAAGGCACCAGATGGAAGTCCGGCTTCCTCTAATAGCTCAGCGAGAAAAAAAGCGGAAAGAGGGGTCTGCCCCGCCGGCTTCAGAACCACTGTATTTCCGGCTGCAATCGCCGGGCCTACTTTATGAGCCACTAGATTAAACGGAAAATTAAACGGGGTAATCGCCCCAATTACTCCAAGCGGTTCTCTTACTGTATAGGCTACACGGCCTTCACCGCCAGGGGCTGCATCCATCGGAATCGTTTCGCCATTGATTCGCTTCGCTTCCTCAGCCGCAAACTTGAATGTCTGAACCGTTCTGGCAACCTCGCCTTTAGCAGTGGCAATCGGCTTAGCTGCTTCCAGGGCAATGATTCTCGCCGCTTCATCTGAGCGCTGATCCAGCAAAGCAGCGAGCTTTTCAAGAATACTGGCACGCCGATGGCTTGGCATCTCCGCCATTTTGCTTCTTGCCTGATAGGCTGCCTCAATGGCAAGGCTCACCTCTTCCACTGTCGCCTGCGGAATTTCTGCAAGCAGCTCCCGGCTATAAGGAGAGTACAGGGATGTATACTCCTTCGCCTCCACCCACTCGCCATTAATATACAATTGCTTTTTCGCTGCATTTTTGACCGTCATTTCCTAACCTCCCAGTTTCCATTAATAAGAAGAGTGCCTTACACATTTCTCTATTAATCTCCTATATACTTTGTTCTACTGCATAAATGGAATCATGAAGAATTTCAACCAGACGTTCAACTTCCTGTTTGTTAATTGTCAGCGGCGGGGCAAAGACCAGAATATCCATGCCATCAAAGATGACCGACCGGCAAATGAGTCCCCGTTTTGCCGCTTCATTCACAACAGCTGGCGCAAACTGTCCCTTTTCACTTTTAAGTTCGACAGCCCCAATCAGGCCGAGTGCCCTCACTTCTGAAACAAGCTCCCGCTCACCCTGTATCCACTTAAAGCCCTTCAGCAGTTCCCCGCCCATCAAACGGGAGTTTTCAATCAGATTCTCCTTCTCGATAATTTCAATATTTTTCAGCGCAACCGCACAAGCCATTGGATGGCCGCTATACGTATATCCATGCAGCAATGTTCCAGCTGAAAGCTCCTTCAAATCCGTAAAAATAGATTCAGAAAGAACAACTCCGCCCAGTTGGGCATAGCCGCTTGTAACTCCCTTGGCAAAGCACATCATATCCGGCGCCACGCCGTCATGCTCGATTCCAAAGTATTTGCCCGTGCGGCCAAAGCCGGTAATGACTTCATCCGTAATAAACAGAATATCATACGCACTACAGATCTTTCGCACTTCCTGGAAATAGCCATCCGGTGCAATATGGACACCGCCCGCTCCCTGAATCGGCTCCGCCACAAAGGCTGCAATGGTTTCAGGCCCCTCTGCTTCAATCGTCTTCCTTAATGCATCAGCAGACAGATTTTCCGTATAGTAAAAGTCAGGCGCAAGTGAATTGGTGAAATCACGGAAAGGCTTCAGGCCCGTTGCACTGGTCGCGCCCATCGCCACCCCATGGTAGGATTTTTTCCGCGAAATGATTTTCTTTTTGGAAGGCTGGCCCTTTAAAATCCAATAATGGCGTGCAAGCTTATAGGCTGTATCATTCGCTTCCGATCCGCCGGACGTAAAGAAGGTGGCACTTAGATCACCTGGTGCAATCTCCGCAATCTTTGCCGCCAGCCGGATGGCCGGTTCATTGCTGAAAGTCGCGAAGCAGGAGCTGAAAGCCAGCTGATTCATTTGCTCCATCGCCGCCTGGCCCAGCTCTTTTCTTCCATGTCCTATATTCACATTCCAAAGGGAGGACATCCCATCCATTACCCGGCTGCCCCTGACATCTTCGAGATAAACGCCTTCTCCTTTTGTAAAAATAAAGGCCGGCCCTTGCTCCTGCTGCTGCTGAATCGAAGATGTGGGATGTACAAAATGCTTCTTATCCAGCTCTGCCAATTCCTGAAATAAAGCGGCTGTCTTGCTCATGAAATTCCTCCCTTACTATTATAAAGTCAATATAATGAAGTTTCATATTCCAAGCTTAACGATAAAATAACCCCAAAGAACGACAGAGATGACAACAAAAGAAACAGCAACCGTTACCGTTTGCTTGTATTCTCTTTTCAATTCGGCAGCACCGTTCTTTTTTGCCAAGATCCTTTGAATCGTTACAGCCGATAATCGCGTTTCTTTAATCTTCTTGTAATAGCCCAGTTCATAATCGGTCGGCTTTGCGATAAACCCGACGATGAGTAAGGTTAGCACAGAAACAATAATGCCCAGATAGAAATGATCAAAACCAACTGGGAAGATAATGATTTCATGCCTTTTCAATTCACCGAACACGATAAAGGTGGTGATCCCTGCAAGCATGCTCGCTGTTGCGGCCTTGCTGCTCATCCGCTTCCATTCCAGGCTGCCAATGATGGTCGGCATCCAGGAAACCGCAAAGATAGAACCCGCATAGATTGAAATCCAGAAGATCGAGGAAGGCCGCAGAATTGCGATGATGCAAACAACCGCTGCAACTAGCACCTGTGCACCGCGTCCAATGGCCATGCTTTTCTTTTCATTAAAATCTTTATGCAGGACGTTTTCAAATAAGTCCTTCGCAAGGGCAAATCCTGTTAGAACAAAAAGCGTAGAAGCAGTTGACATAATGGATGCCATCAGCCCGGCTAAACCAATTCCAGCTAAGGCAGGAGGAGTATAGTCCATCATCCCGACAATAAATACGCGGTCAGCCGGATCGATTCCAGGCTGCAGGACCATCATGGCAGCGGCAGCAATGAAAACGAGCAGCTGCATCAATGGGGCGAAGAACACACCAATTACAGCGGTCTTCAAAATGACAAAATCGTTTTTCGCCGGGAATACACGGGACACAAGGGATGGTGTACATCCAAAGAATAAGATCCACATTAAGAATTGAGAGAACACCCAGCCAAACGGACGGTCAGCAGCTCCATTGATGCCATAATAGCCCGGAATGACTTCCCCTAAATTCTTTATCTGGTCAAGGCCGGCTTGTCCAATAATAAGCGGGGAAATCACAATCGCAATCGTCAGCATCGTAAAGAACATCAGCGTATCCGTAATCACAACCCCATACATGCCGCCCATCGCACTGAAAATTAAGAGAGCTAAAGTAAATAGCAGAATTAAGACAGGAAACGGAATATTTAAAATCTCGGATAGGATGACGCCCGCGCCGATCAGCTGCACCACTCCATAGCCCAATAAGCCGATAATCATAATGGAGGTCGCAATGACCGTCACCCATTTGTTTTGGAAACGCTTTTCAAAGAAATCCGGAAGTGTCTGGCATTCCAATGCCTTTAATTTTCTTCCTACATAGATAACAGCAAATAATGTCCCAAGCCACGCGCCATAGGATCCGAGTCCGGCATGGGCAACAGGTCCCTCGTTATAAATTATCCCTGCAAGCCCCAAGAGGGTTACCGCACTTAAGTACGTAGCTGCCAGCGTCCCCACAATCAGGAGAGCAGAGCCCTTTTCCCCCATGACATAAAAGTCATCTTTGTTTTTGACATATCTGGTTACGATAATTCCGGCGATGACATAGACAGCAACAACGGTAAAAAAGATTATTTTCTCCATCCTAAACCTCCTTTGTTATGCCATCGGGAATCGATTTTGCAGGAGTATCTTTTTCTTCTTCCAGCTTTTTAATGGCTGGCAAATACTCTTTCTTTAAAATCCACATGACTATTCCAGCTGATATGACCGTCGTGGCAATGGCGTTTCCGAATAATAACCATAATCCTGGATTCATCATTTAAAACCCCCGTTTTGGTAGCGGAAAAGGGCAGTAGCCCCTTCCGCTTTATTTTTTATATTGTTGCTCTCTCAAATTGGCCTGTTGATTTCCGTTCCAGGTACTCAAGCTGGCGGTGGCAGTGTGCCGCGCCTTCTGCTCCAATCAACTGTGCAAAGCCTACTCGTTATACTGACACCACTTCAACAGAAAAGCCGCATAGGTTTTCGTAACTCGTTTGACACTGTCGAGATCCACCCATTCATCCGGGGCATGCAGGTTTGCGCCTGTTGGCCCATAGCAGGTGGAAGGAATATTGTAATAGAGATTATAAAATCGGCAGTCTGTCGTCCCTGTAAAGGCACTGCAGCTTAACTTATTTTTCTCAATGACCCGGTGCGCTTCCTCTAATGTATGGATAAATTCCTGATCTGGATCAAGGGTGAAGCCTTCCGCATGAAAGCCGTAAAAGCTGATTTCCGGCGGGTTTTCTTTTAGCCACTCATCCTTTTTGGCTGCTTCATGCAAGAATTCCTGCAATTCCTTTTTCACATCTGCCGGATCCAGTCCAGGATTAAATCCTACCCGCGCTTCGACTATGCATTCAGACGGAACCGTGGAAGGCCAGTCACCGGAATAAATTTTTCCGATATTAATATTCTGAGGGTGCGGATGATCACCAAAGACTTGATGCTTCGGACGGCTATTAATCTCTTTTTCATAGTCCTTCAGTGCCTGGACTATATGATAGGCTTTTTCAATCGCATTGACCGCTTTGTCCGCTCTTTCCGTATGGGCACCGAGACCGGCCACCTTAATGCGGACCCAAATAACGCCAACCTGGCCGACTAATGCCTGCTGTCCGAGTGGTTCCGGAATAAGCGCGGCATCTGCCCTGTACCCGGCTTCAATGGCAGCCAGTGCCCCATTTCCCGTACACTCCTCTTCCGTGACGGTTTTGATTGTCACATCATTAGCAAGCTCCACACCTGCCTGCTGTACCGCTTTTAGCGCATAGATCATCGCTGTCACACCGGACTTCATATCCGCAATCCCGCGGCCATACATTTTATTGCCGACAATTTCAGCGCCCCATGGATCATAGCTCCACTTGGATACCGGCTCCGCGCTGACGACATCAATATGCCCTTGAAAAATAATACTTTTCCCTTTCTTTTCTCCCTTTGCTTCATATTTCCCTACTACAACCGGGCGGCCGTCATAGGACCATTCCGCCTTTGAATAGCCAGGGTGAGCACCCAGCTTCTCAGGATCAGGAATAATTTTTTCAACCTTCAAGTTCAAATCCTTTTCAAGAGATTCAGCCAAATACTCCTGAATCGCTCCTTCATTCCCCAGAGTCGAAGGATAGCGCCCCAGCTTTTGCAGATAGGAAACCTCCTCCTCCCATAACACATCCACTTGTTCAAAGACTTTCCCAATAACATCCTTTTGCACTTTTTCCATCTTTACCACTCCTTACAGGGTTTCTTTGTTCGCTAAAGCTAAAACAGTATCAAATAAAACCTGGACTCCCTTTTCAATATCACGAGCTTCACTGAATTCTTCCTCACAGTGGCTGAGCCCGTTGATGCTTGGAATAAAAAGCAGTGCTGTCGGGGTAATCCGATTCAAATATTTCGCATCATGGCCCGCGCCGCTCAGCATTCGCATATAAGAATAGCCATGCCTTTCTGCCGCCTCTTCCATTACTTCAATGATGTCTTCCGAAAAGGAATCTGTACCAATCTTGTCGATATCCTTGATCTGCAGATCCATTCTCTCCACCAGCGTCATCGTGCTTAATGTTTCCTTCAGCAGCTTCTCAAAGCGTTCCCGGACATGATCCTCTGGGTGACGGATATCGATTGAAAAAACAGCCTGATCTGCCACCGTGTTAATGACATTTGGGAATGCCTGGAATCGACCAACTGCAACGAGCAGATCCGGAACCTCCTCTGCAAGCGAGTAGACCTTCGCAATGAGCTTGGAAGCAAGCCGGACCGCATCTTTTCTGCGGTTCATGGGTGTTGTCCCCGTATGGGACGTCCTTCCGGTAACCGTCGCCTCCAGCCAGGTCATCCCTTGAATGCCCGTCACGACGCCAACGGATTTTCCCCTATCCTCAAGGACGGGGCCCTGTTCAATATGCAGCTCAAGGAAACAGAAAGGGTCCTGCTGGCGGTTTTCCTTCAAACCTGTGTAGCCAATGCGCTCCAGTTCTTCACTAAAAACAGAGCCTTTTTGATCCTTCGTATTCAGAGTCGTTTGCTTTTTAAAAACCTCTGCCATCGCGCCCGAGCCCAGCATGGCCGGCTGAAACCGGGCCCCTTCCTCATTGGTGAAATTAACAATTTCAATGGGCCTTTCCGTTTCTACACCAAGATCATTTAAAGTCCGGACCACCTCGAGAGCGCCAAACACCCCCAGCACCCCGTCATACTTTCCGCCTTTTGGCTGTGTATCCAGATGGGACCCTGCCAGTACCGGAGTAAGTTCATTATTTTTTCCTTTCCTCCGTCCATACATATTGCCAAAGTCATCAACCCTTGTTTCCAGACCGCATTCCTTCATCCACTGCAGGAAAAGATCTCTCATTTTTTTATCCTCGTCCGTCAATGAAAGCCTGCAGATCCCGCCATTCGGCAGTGTGCCAATTTCAGCGCTTTGCCGGATCGTTTCCATTAAACGCTCCAAATGGATATTCATGACTTGCTGTGTCACTACACCCGCTCCCTTCTTGCCTATTCTTATTGCAAGTAACGTGCCAAACGAATAGACACGTTTAGGCGGGATTTGCTAGTGTATATTGTGAATTTTTAGAATTTTTACTATAATAATGTTTAAAAGCGACTCGATTGAGTTGGTTTCGATTCAGATTTTCCACCTGCTTCCGGCAAAATTGAATCGAGATCAATTCAAAAAGGAGGATTTTATGGATCAGCTTCTAAAGCTAGCAGATCAGCGCCCACATTTTTTTATCGATATTTTGAATTCTATTAATGATGCTATCTATATTACAGATAAAAATGGAGTCACCCTATGGGTCAATCACATCAGCGAGGTTATGACCCAGGTGCCGAGGGAGAGACTGATTGGAAGAAATGTAAGAGATTTGGAGAGAGAAAAGGTATTTTCGCCTTCTGTTACGAGACTTGCATCTGAAGCCAACAGCAATGTCAGCACTGTCCAGGAAGTGAAAGACGGCCGTAAATACATCGCTACCGGCCATTTGGTGAAGGATGAATATGGAGAAGTGATTGCCATTGTCGCGCATTGCCGGGATATCACCGAAGCTGTCAAAACCTCTTCCAGGCTTCGGGAAACAGAGGAGTTATTGGAGAAATACAGCCAGGAGCTTCGAAAACTAAAGATCCCCCTACATATCAGTGATGATCCCGTAAAGAAAGAACTGATCTTACATCCATCAACAGAGGAGTTAATCGGAAAAATTGCCAATGTCGATACGACGGCCCTGATTACAGGTGAAACAGGCACAGGAAAAAGTGCGACAGCGGAAAGAATCCATTTATTTAGCAACCGCCATAAAGCGCCATTTATGCAAATCAACTGTGCCTCCATGCCGGAGCAGCTGCTGGAGTCTGAGCTTTTCGGCTATAAAAAAGGAGCCTTCACAGGGGCCAGCACATCCGGCAAACAGGGATTAATCCAGGCAGCAGAGGGCGGTACCTTATTTCTCGATGAAATCGGCGAGCTTCCTTCCCATCTCCAGGCGAAGCTGCTGCACTTTCTGCAATCAAAAACCTATTTGCCAATTGGCGCAAGGGAATATGTACAGGCGAACGTCCGGATCATTGCGGCCACAAACAGAAACCTGGAAAAAATGACAGAGGAAGGCACTTTCCGTTCTGACCTGTATTACCGGCTGCATATCCTTTCCATCAACCTTCCTCCGCTTAGAAAGCGAAAAGAAGTCATTGAAGATCTTGCTTTCTGCTTTCTGGACACCTACAACCGGAAATACAACGTGAATAAGCGAATGACTTCGCAAGTACTGGCTATCTTCCAATCCTACCACTGGCCGGGAAATATTCGAGAACTGGAAAATCTGGTGGAACGGCTGGTCATTCTTTCTGACCAAACCATTGATGAAAAAGACCTGCCGCAAAAAATGATGGAAAACAAGCAATTGAGCGGCTTTTTAAATCAGGCTGATCACTTCAGCAGTATGCCGGAACTGCTGAAGAACATGGAAAGGAATATGATTTTAGACGCTTTGAAAGTGGAAAAATCAACACGGAAGGCTGCACAAAAACTGGGTGTTACGCAATCGCTATTGATGAGGCGGGTGAGGAAGTACGGGATTGATATGCAGGCAGAATCTGCTCATCAGCAATAAATTAAAATAACCTGACTTAAAGGAGCAATTGTCATTAACGATTATTTTTTCAGGTTTTCTTTCATTAATTCCGAGATTTGCTGCTCATTGGTATTGGGGATCTGTTCCAGCTGATGAATAATAAGCTCCTGCCGCTCTCGGGAATGATTTTGGCTTAATTTCGCTTTCCCTTCAATACGATTAATCTTTATTTTGAATCCTTGAATTCCTTTATTCATGCCAGCGAGATACTCGGGGTCAACATCCTGCAATTTGTAAGAACTGTCTGGAACTTCATATTTCAATACCATATCATGCAGGGATTCCATTAACTTATCTTCATCCTCAATCAGTTCAACTTCACCATAAATGTGAACGGCTGTATAATTCCAGGTTGGCACGGCTTTATTGGTCTCATACCAGGATGGTGAGATATAACAATGTGGACCGTGAAAAATAGCCAAAACAGTTTGACCACTGATCTCTTTCCACTGGGGATTCGGGCGGGCAAAATGGCCATATAAGTATGTATGATCTTTGTTCAAAATTAACGGCAGATGTGTTGCGAAAGGCTGGCCATTGTGCTGAGAAAATAGAGTCGCAAAGCTATTCTCCTTGATGATAGTGAAGGCTTCATCGTCATTGATCGTAAAATGCTTAGGGATATACATAGAAAATCTCCTTCTTGTTTAATATATTCACAATCTTAGCATTTATAATAATAACAGAACTACGAAAAACCTTGCTGCCCAATGTCAACAAGGTTTATCTTTTCCACACTTTAACACTTCACTGTATCTGGGGTCAGGCACATTAGTGGTCTACTTTACATAATTGCAAAGTTTTCCGATTTGTTCCACCTCAACAACTACAGTATCTCCAGATTGCATGGGACAGCTTCCTGAAGGTGAACCAGTAGCAAGAATATCACCTGGTTCAAGGGTCATAACCTGAGAAATCCAGCTGATTAGAAAAGGAATGGAAAGCGACATCTCATTCGTATTGCCTTCTTGTACAACTTTTCCATTTAAAGTTGTAACGATTCTTAAGTTTGTTGGATCTATTCCTGTTACAATACATGGGCCCAGTGGTCCAAAAGTATCGAAACCCTTACCTCTTGTAAACTGGGGATCGGATTTAGTAAGGTCTCTCGCTGTAATATCATTAAAAACAGTACAGCCAAAGACATAATCTAATGCCTCTTCCTCTTTTATATTTTTACCGCGTTTCCCTATAACAAGTGCAACTTCCCCCTCCATTTCAACCTGTTTGGTTAAATCACTGGATGGAAGAATGATTTCCCCCTGATCTGGAATGATAGAAGAGGCAGGCTTTAAAAAAAGAAATGGCTCTCTCAGATTTGCCTGTCCCCCAGTCTCTTTTGCATGTTCTGCATAAGTCCAGCCAAAATTAACGATTTTCGAGGGTACTACTGGTTCCAATATCTTTACATCTCTATATTTAACTGTTACACCATCATATTTTAGTTCATTGTTTACAATCTCAGTAAAATTACTGGACAATTGAACAATTTCATCTTCCTCAACTATTCCAAAATATACTTTACCGTGATTCTGATAGCGGACGATCTTCTGTGTTTTTTGTAAAGTCTTCATATTTATACGAACTCCTTCAACTAATTGATGAATCGTACCTGCTTGCTGATTAATTCGTATGGTTCTTCCTTCTTCTTATTGAACTCTATCTTATTTTCTTCAAAGATGTTATTCCCTTCTGCATCAATAGAAACAATAAGCGGACCGAACTCCTTCACTTCACATACCCAAAGGGATTCAGGCATTCCAAGGTCTTTCCAATGTACTTCTTTAATTTCTTCGACCTTCTTTGCCCCATAAACAGCATTTCCCGCTGGAAAGACGACATGAAGCGCTTTGTGAGTCTACACCCTTCTTCGGTGTTTTTTCCCATTCCGCCTTTTCCAACAATCACTTTTACACCAGTTTCTTCAATGAATTCCTTTTCGAACTTTTCCATTCTCATACTGGTTGTAGGTCCGATCGAAACAATCTCGTACTCTTCATTTCCTAAGTCTCTCACGATGGGACCCGCGTGGAAAATAGCTTTCCCCTTAAGATCCACGGCAATGGAATTTTTTCTTCAATCAGTCTTCTGTGGGCGACATCCCTGCACGTGACTAATGCGCCAGTCAAATAAATGATATCTCCGGTGCGAATATCCTTTAAATCTTCATCTTTTATCGGTGTAGTTAAGACCTTTTTACTCATAGTGTTACCCCCTCGCGAGTACCAATTTCATAGTTCAAATTTCCATCAAAGGTTATTTTTCCTCTTCTATGAAACCAGCATCCTGTATTAATGGCCACTCCAATCGTAGAAGGATGTCTTGCTGTATTCACCACATTTACACCCATAAGAGATTTTGATTCCTTAAGTCCCTGTGGCCCAAGACCAATGGCATTTATTCCATCCTCAAGGAGTTTTTCCATCTTCGCAGCCTTTTCTTTTGGGTTCTTGCTTCCAACAGGTCTCATCAGCGCCATTTTTGAATTCATCGCTGCTGTTTCAACCGATGTGCCAATTCCTACACCTACCAGGAGTGGCGGACATGCGTTAAGCCCGTAACTGGTCATTCGATCAAGCACAAACTTTACTACGCCTTCATAGCCTTCACCTGGCATCAGAACCGTTGTCATTCCTGGAAGTGTTCATCCGCCGCCTGCCATATACGTATAGATTTCCGCCTTATCACTGTCTTCTTCAATTTCCCAGAAGATACTAGGTGTACCCTTGCCGATGTTCTCTCCTGTATTGTATTCATCAAAAGTCTCTACAGAGTTGTGGCGCAAAGGGGTTTCTTTTGTAGATTTATAGACGCTTTTTCTTAAAATACTCTCCAGCTGTCCGATTAATGGGAAATTTTCTCCACATTTTACGAAAAACTAAAGAACTCCTGTATCCTGACATGATGATCTCTTTAACTCATAAGCTAGTTTCTGGTTCTCTTCCATCGTTTCATAAATAATTTTAGCAAGAGGATTTGTTTCCTCTTCTTTTAGTTCCTTTAATTTATATTCTACATCTTTAGGAAGCTTATAGCTAACAAGTGATACAAACTTTGACATTATTCCTGTCATTTTTTCTTTGTCCTGTACTTTCGTCATATTTACCTCTCCTTTTTAATTTTATTTTTATTATGGATAGAATGGGAATAAAATTGGCAGCAAAATCATCGATACTATGATGGAAATGACAATTAATGGGGCACCTGCTTTTACATAATCTCTAAATTTATACCCTCCCAAACTGTATACCATCGTATTTGCTGGCATTCCAATCGGTGTTGCATAGGCGCATGAGCCCCCAATTACTGTTGCCATTAAAACCGCCTTTGGATCAGCGCCCATAACACTTGCAATCGAAAGGCCTATTGGAACCAATAATGCAGTTGTTGCTGTATTGGACATGAAATTTGTCATTACTGCAGAGAGCACAATGATGACAAACAACGTATGGGGAGGGATTTTCACCCAAAGCTCCTACTATAGAATTTGCCAATAGGTCTCCAGCCCCCGATTTCACCATTGCTTGAGCTAGCGCTAGTGAACTTACAAATAAAAGGATCGTATTCATATCTATTGATTTCATTGCATTCTTCTCTGAAATAACCCTTGCAGCGACTAAAACCAAAGCGCCAATCCATGCGGATATATACAACTCTACTCCAATTTGTTTTTCAAATACCATTGCAGCAATTATAAGTACCAGTAAGATGAATGCCATGTTCCGTTTCCATTTCGGTGCGCTAGAGTTGATTGTGGCTGTTGGCCTAACTCTTACTGGAGTTCTCGATGCATCAGAAGCGTTTGCTGGTTTTGTTAACGGGAATGTCCTGCTCTTTATGGCGATGTTTATTGTTGGTGCTGCATTTTTTGATACGGGTATGGCACAGAGAGTAGGGGGAGTTGTTACAAAGTTTGCCAAAACCGAAAGACAGTTGATTATTGCTGTAATGGTTATTACAGGTATAATGTCTGGATTTCTTTCTAATACAGGAACAGCAGCGGTTCTTATTCCAGTTGTATTAGGTATAGCAGCAAAGTCTGGATTTGCGAGGTCTAAACTTCTTTTACCGCTAGTTTTAGCTTCAGCAATGGGGGGGAATCTTAGTTTAATTGGTGCTCCAGGTAACATGATCGCTCAATCCGCACTTCAGGATATGGGGCTGGAGTTTGGGTTCTTTGAATATGCAAAGGTAGGTTTACCGATGCTCATTATTGGGATTATCTATTTTGGCTTGTATGGATATAAGCTTCTCCCGGATCGAAGAGATGATTCTCTAGACGCTGATTCTGTTTATAGCAAAGAAGTTGATTGTTATTAATAATACTCAATAGAGAAAACGCTTTCTTAAAACACATGTTAATACCTTGTAAACGTTTTTGCTATACGAATATTTAAGTCGAATTCACATGATCTTCACACGTTTTCCTTTTTATATAAATAAAAAAAATATGTAATTCTAAAAAATAACCCGATTAATTAAGCCTTTAGCTTAGATAATCAGGTTAATCAGTTGTTTTTTTAAAATTAATATCTTAATTATTAGGACGAAGAGAATATTTACACTTTTTTTCAACAAAAAGAGACCTTGTCTTCTCAACCGATTGACAAGGTCTCTTTAGTATGTTTTAATCCTTCACTATTCTCTTATTCTCTCTAATTATCTGCATTTTAAAAAAACAATATAGTATAAGCCCCGCCTACGCTACATACCATGATGGCCACACATGCCATCCACCTGTTTTTATTATAAATGAAAACGCTTACATATTCCACCTTAACGATTCTTCAATTTTCGACAAAACCGATAGAAGCAAACGATTTTTTTGCACCAGACCCACAAAAAGGATATCGTATTTTTTCTGTACGTATCCGGGGTCAGGCACACTAGCGTTCGAACCTAGCCATAAGGCTAGATTCGATTTGTCTATATCATCCTAACTTTTCTCTATCTTAAAACTGTACCGTACGAGGTTCAATCACGGCTTGGGATGGTCTCCTTGTCCCCTTGTCCCACCGCAAAAGCGGCCTGTTTCGGATACACCCTTTCAGCGCTGTAGATTTTCCAGTTTGTTTTTTGAGCCAAAGCTCCGAATAGAATCATCCCTGGCTGCATCCGTGAAAGGATGTCTTTTGGAACGGCTGTTTTAAACACCTGACCCGGTTCATCGATCTTTACCAGGTTTACATACGAAGCAGTGACAGATTTCACCTGAAAATACCCTTTTACCAAAGAGCCTGGAAATTCCCCATTTTCAACTATTCGGCGGAATTGCCCCAAAGTGCGGCTGTGTTCATACCTTCTTTCATGATAAGGGGTATAAGCTTCAAGTATCGCGATTGCCTGTAATATAGGAGACTCCAACTCTTTCACAAGCTGCTTTACGATTGGCCCATACGCTGTCCCATGTCTTCGGTCAAGCCAAGCCGCAAAGCTTTTAGCCACAGTGAAAAACCCTTTTGCCTGATGGGCCGTCGCATCAAAATTAA
This sequence comes from Cytobacillus sp. NCCP-133, assembly GCF_026011715.1. Lineage (GTDB taxonomy): Bacteria > Bacillota > Bacilli > Bacillales > Cytobacillaceae > Cytobacillus. The sequence continues at coordinate 21,380 of NZ_BRVM01000029.1, forward strand.
AATCCAGATAATAATAGGCGATCAGCGCTTCCCATTGCTCCGGAAGGATGCCGGTCGTCCCTGCAATCTTCTCCTCCTCTAAAAAATGAGAAATGACCTGCACGCCGAGACGGTATTTATAGAAGGTATTGGAGGCTTTCCCCGCACCTTTTTCCTGGAAGAATGCCAGGAGATCCTGCGCATTTTCATTCTTAATTTCATGAACAGGAAGTCCCATATCCTCCCATAGCTCCAATTCTTCTTTTGTCCAGGCAGCCTTATTCTCCATTGGATGATCCAAAAGGAAAAGAGCGGACTCCCTCTGTTCCCGAAGTGTAGTAAAAGGAGAAAGCGGTCTGTTCAACGCTTTCCTTAATTGGTTAAAGTCGGCTGTCCATTTCTCCTTTGTCTCGTTTTTCGTGTTCTGATAACTCGCATATTCCAGCTCCTGAAGCCACTGTTCCAGCTCTGCTTGTCTCTTTAATGCCGGCATCTCTGCCGGTGCTTTTCCATTAAACTGCGGAAGCGGCAGATGAAGTTCCATTGTGTGCAGCGCCTGCTGGGCAAAGTGCGCGAAAACTGGCGGAACCTCTTCCTCCAATGCTACACTAAAGGATTTAGCTTGGATCCCCGCAGGCACCTTCTGGCTTTCTTTCACCTCTTTAATCAAATCAGCCTGCGGAATATTCATTACGAGCTGCTGGAATTTAGCTGTGGCTGCTTGATCGAGAGATTGAAATGTCAGCTGATTCCCTTCTAGTTCAATCATCCCTTCGATTTCATTTAAATAGACCGGTCCATTTGCGAGATTATCTTCATAGCGGTAGCGATTGGCTACAAGACTTCCCCTGCCGCTATGTCCATCCCACTCCTCCATTTCCAAGCGTCCAGTTTGATGAATGGCTGTCATCACTTTATTAACATCATTCAAAGAATACGCGAGTGTCGACTGTACCAGCTCACTCTCCTCTTCGTCTGGCCGGTTTGTCTCCTGAAGCAAGGCACCCGTCATTTCCGGAAAAAGGTCGATCGCCGCTTTTTCATACGAGTCTCCGGTTTCATCCAAATGGCTTTTAAGAAGCTCCTTTGCTTCCTTCAACCTTCTCGGTCCGACGATGGCAGCGACGCCATTCATATAATAGCCGCCATCCTGTTCTTCCAACAGGCAAAATGCCCCTCCCCAAGGCTGCGGCACCGGCAATGTTTCACAATATGGCATATGAAAGCGTTCATGTGTAAATAAATCTTCCACAACAACCCCTCGTTCATGAAAATCGACATGCTGAATCAAACGAGGCACAAGCGACTCCCAAACCTGCGCCATCTTCTGCAGCGCCCGCTCATCCCGCCGCCCCCTCTTCCGGTTATACCCTTCGATCCCTCTTAATCCGCCAGTGGCTGGATGCCGATGAAAGAACATCAGCCAATGATGGGCAAACCCATCCATTATATCGCGCACACCTGTTCGTTCCCTAAACTCCTTCATGAGCGACTGATGCTCCTGAAAAGAAAAAGAACCAAGCACTTCCTCCGCTAACCGCTCACTCAGCCTTTTCTTCATCTGAAAAAACTGCTCCTGTTTCACATGCTCCAATTCAACCACTTTTTCCTTCTTCAAGCAGCATTGCTTATACTTTCTGCCGCTCCCGCACGGACAAGGCTCATTCCGCCCAATCGCCATCTCTATCCCTCCGAATTGATCTTTTTTTAAATTGTAACACAAGAGAAACAGCAGGAAGAAGAGTTTATATGATATGGGTCAGAGTAATACAAGAAGAGGAATATAGCCGGGTTGAACAACCACAAACAAAAAGAAGGAGCTTATCGTAGCTATTCGGGATTATATTCATTTTTATAATCATGAACGCTGCCATTTAAAATGAAATAAGCTGGCACCTGCAGAAAATAGGCACCAGCTTGAAGCTTACTATTCTCTTAACTCTGTCTGCCTTTTGGAGGATTCCTTTTGCATTGAACCCTCTTAAACACGTTTAAACTTCATTAAATAACAACTAGAAGAAAATAAGGGACATGGGAATGATCCATGTCCCTAAGCTGCTATGCTGCTTCCTCTCCCTCATAAGGAGACTTTATTTCCTCGCCATCCGAATCTTTGAAAATAATCTGGGATGGATCCGCTTTTTTCCCAAGTGTCCACTTCTGTACATTTTCAGCGCCGCGGATTTCTGCGACTTTGTCACTTTCGATCATGACTTCTTTCATCTCTGATCCTGTAAGGTCAACGATTGCGCCTTTGTTGGCTGAGCTGATGACCACTCTCGTGTTTTTAAGGCCTTCGCCTTTGACAGCCGCTGATTTTTTCAGCCATAGCCCTTGTGAGAGGCTAGAAGTTTCATCCATCACAACGAGTGCATTATGTGGCCCAACCACGAATTTCTTGGCATGATGGTTTACGAGTTTGAAAACATGGTCATATTTCGGCTCTTTCGGTGCAGCTGCCGGCTTTAAGCTTGTTTGAATCATCACAGGGTCATGGTCACTTGCCCGGCCATGCGCTTCCATGAAGCCTGAGTTGATATGAAGAATATCGACTTCTGTGTTCTTGGCCAGATTGTTGGATACTAAAATATGATCCAGCACCTGTGCATTTCCCTGGTAGTTATACGTATAGCGTTCATCCGGCTGTACTTTTTCGATCATGTTGGTTAATTCCTCACCCTTTAAGGCTTCTAAAGGATTGGAGAATTCAAAGTCATTAAAGTCACCAACAAGAACGAGATTGGCATCAGGGTCTTCTGCCTTGACTTCTTTGACAAAACCGTTAATAACGTTAGTGATTTTCATGCGCTGAATTTCGCTGGTTAAGACAGGAGGCTGAACTTTGCCGAATAACGGAAGATCTCCGCCTTTCGAGTTAAAATGGTTCGCAACGACAATGACGCTTTCGCCCTGGAATTCGAATTGTGCCGCCAAGGCTTTGCGGCTATCTTCAAATGCTGCATTTGTCGGATCAATGCGTCCTGGGTTTAGCGTCAGTTTGCCGTTTTCAAAATCAACAGCATCAGTCGCAGAGCCTTTTTCGCCTTCCGATAAGGTTACCCGTTCAGTGTTATACAGGAAGCCGACACGAATGTTTCCTCCAGGCTGTCCGCCATCCTGTTTATCTTCTGGAGCGATATCCGTGTAAGTGTAGGCTGGACCGCCAAGTTCTTTTATTTTTTCAATCAGCAAGGCTGCACTCCGGTCCGCTTCTGTTGTGCCGCTATCCGTTGGCCCGTCATTATCCTGGACCTCTGTCAGGCCAATGATATCCGGCTGCTTCATATGATCAACGATTGCTTCTGCTAATCTGGTCACCTTTTCCGCATCCGTTTTTGTTGAGAAATTTTCAACATTATAAGAAGCAATGGTCAATTGATCTTCTTCAGGTATCATGCTGGTTTCTTCTCTAACCGCCGGACCTTCCACAAATTCCGGCAATGAATCTGCATCACTTACTACTTTATAGTTGCTGAAGCCATAGCTGACAACACCCTGGATGCTGCCCTGAAAGCTGTCGCCCATTTTAGCAACAAAGCCGTTATCGTTAATATCCAAAGTAATTCTCTCAGGATTAAAATCATGTTCTGAGATGCGCAGTCCGCCTGCCGCTGTGTTGGTTTCCACATCTCCCGGAACCACTACAAGCTCGCCGTATTTTTGCGGCGCAACCACTTTAGGATTGTCCACTTGAACAAACATACCTTCCAGGCTTTCATAAAAATCGATTCCATCCTGCTCCGGATCAAATTCTTCAAAGCGATCATTATCGATCACTTTAGCAGGAAGGTTTTCCTGGTTAAGCATGACTGGTGCTGGCAGTTCCTGGCCTGAAGTCAGTTTATTGATTGCTGAAGCATTAATTTCAGTAACAGGCAAATCCGTTTCCAGCTTTTCAGCATACCCGTCAAGCACCCATTCTTTAATTTGTCCAGTAACGGAAACCACATCGCCCGCTTGTGCACCGTGGTTTTTTTTATAAACGAGAATTCCTTCTGAAGTAGCAGGGTCTTGGTCAGGCTGCAGGTCCTGCATGTAGAAGTTGTTTGCATCTGCCGCTTTTGTGACGATGCCTTCTACATCGGCAGCATATTGATTGGCATAGTCTGAATAATGCCCTGCCCCTTGAATATCATGAATGCGAAGTCCGCCTAATGCAGGCGTATAAGTAAACTCAGATACTCTGCTGTCTGTTAAGCCTTCTTTGACAGCATAGGCTTTAATCGTTGTTTTTTCATTAATGACAATCGGATCCGTGTAGGAATCACTTTGAGCAGCTGGCTCTGATCCATCTACCGTGTAATAAATGACTGCTCCTTCTGTGTCTGTGGATAAATTAACACCTGTTCCCTGCTTAACGGGACCCGCTTCAGGGGAAGCAGTGACAGCTGAGACCTGTGTTGGATCTGTTTCTTCCACCCAAGAATAAGACGAAGAGTTCTTTAGACCTGGAACTGAATAATAGGTTTCCAGTGTACCGGTAATTTGAACTTTCGCACCCAGGTTATCCGGGTTGTCCACCAGGTTTAATCCTGCTCTCACATTTCCGCTTGGCAGCTGTACCGGCAGGATTTTACTAGGATCTGTTTCATCGGGTGAGTCTGCAATGGCAATATTGGTTGCAACTGTAAACGGACCGCTATGGCTATAGCTTGAAGTGCTTTTCGTCACTCCAACCATATAACCTTCGACCGTGGCAACCCCCTTATTAGTCGCAATGGCCTCTGATACCGATTTCACTTCTTCTGCACTCGCCGTGGCAAAAGGACTGAAAAGACTGAAAATCAAAGCAATGACACTGATAAAGCGAACGAACTCTATGCGCGTCTCTCTATTCATCTAACCCTCTCCTATTTCCTTATTTTAAACGTTTGCAAAAGACTACCATTCTAGTTAATCACTCTTCTATTTTGTGTACAATCTGATATTTGTAAAAATTGTGTTAATAGCGAAAAATAAGAAAATATTCATATGGCCAACCTGGGTTTATCAGCCTATACAACTTAAACAACAATGCTTTTTAACTAAAATCGAATATAATCCAAGCAGGTGAATGAGCCTTTTTATCATAGATAGTCAGATCGTGCCCCCATTTGCGGCTTTTAATGAAGAGTGAAGAACTCTATTTGCAAGTTTGGGTTGTCTATTTGCAGGTTCACGCCGCCTATTTGCAAGTTCACCCCTTCTATTTGCAAAATCCCCTGTTCTATTTGCAAATTTACGCATCCTATTTGCATCGTTCACAATCAAATCAGCCATTTTCCATTAAACTAAAAAGAGAATCTCCAGCCAGGGAGATTCTCTCAGTCTATTATTTATATACTTTAATCGTTACGGTTTTGCTGCCCCATTGCAGAGCACGCTTTTTGTTTGGAATGAATACATCAATTTTATTTCCTCTTACGGCAGAGCCCTTGTCACCTGCGATCGCTTCACCGTAGCCAGGTACATATACTTTTGATCCCAGCGGAATAACGTTTGGATCGACTGAAATCACCTTTGCGTTCGGGTTTTTCTTCAGGTTGATTCCTGTATAGGTAATGCCGCTGCAGCCTTTGCAGCTGGCTGTGTAGGCAGTCGCTCTTACTGTAATTTCTTTATAAGCATTAGCTGATTCAGCTTTTACGGCTGTCTGTTTAGGTGCTGAAGTTTTTTGGGAAGAAGCCGCAACTTTAAGCACTTGATTTGGCTTGATTGTATTTGATTTTAATTTATTCCAGGATTTAATTTGATTAACGGTCACATTATTTTTTTTGGAGATGGCCCAAAGCGTATCTCCTTTTTTCACTGTATACGTATTTCCAGCGGCAGAAGTGACATTGGAAAATCCAAACGATAGAAAAGCAGCTGTTACTAAATAGATTACTAGTTTCTTCATGTTATCTCCTTTATGTCCCTTGATAGGAACATCTTAACACCCTAAGATAACAAGTAGATTTCAGTAAAACTCTTTTTTGGTTACAGTTTTTCTTCATTTTAATCTAAATGTAATATAAATGACCAAAATGGATAGACAATAACCCTTTCTGCAAGAAAGTCTTATCGATTCGAAAGCCGATCGAGGATCACAGCCATTTCGCCGCGCTTGAGCGGGCTGTCTGGACGATAGCTGCCGGCAGAGTCGCCATTAATCAGGCCCTGAGCCTGGATGTTTTGAATAGCATCATATGCCCAGAAGCCAGGCTTTACATCTGTGAAGTTCTTTTCCGCTGCTTCCGTCTGAGCTGGATAGATCTTGTTTAGAATAGCAGCTAGCTGGGCTCTGGTAATTTTCCCATTTGGCTTGAAGGTGCCGTCTGGGTAACCGCTCATATAGCCGGCATTTGAGAGGCGCAGAATACTTTTATACCCAAAGTGCTTTGAGATATCCGTATAAGATAAATCCATCTTTGCCTGCTTTTGCTCCGGATCGAGGATACGATCCAGAATAACAGCTGCCTGCCCGCGTGTTAATGAATTCTCAGGCCCGAAGAAGTAATCATTATAGCCAGTCATGATTCCTCGCTGACGGGCCTTTTCAACATATGGCTTCGTCCAGTGGTTTCTTGTATCAAAATAGAATTTGTACTTTTCCGGCACATAGCTGATCGCTTGGCGGCCCATCTGCACCCAGCCCGATTCAAAGTTAGCCCGGTCCACACGTCTGTTTTTAGAAGAATACAGCGGATCATTGACATACACGTATTTTGAATCATAACCTGTCACAACTGCTGAATGCATTCTGTATGTAATCTTTATTTTCCCGCTTGTTGTATTCCAGGTCTGAAACTCGCTCTCAGGAAGTCTTTTGAAGCGGGAATTATGAATAACCCAAACAGGGGCTCCCAGATCGATCATTTTATACACTTCACTCATCTTGCTGCCTGTTAAATCCACTATTCGATTAGGCAAATAGGTTTCAGCCAGATCAGCAATTGGACCATGATAAACACCCAATCCTGGTGAGCTGAATGTGTACATATTCCCCACAAAACCATCATAAGGATTGCCTTTATAGCCGTTCTTCAAATAAGGCACCTTTGTTACTTCCTTGGCCAGTGTCATTTTCCCGACATTCACATCAGCATCCTGGAGCAGCATGGCCAAGCTCGTTACCTCACAGCCTCTGGGCAATTCAGGAAATTGCTTCATAAATGGGACATTAAGAGGGGCAGCTGCACTTTTGGATGCCGGCATCAGCCCTAAAACAATGATGATGGCCATTACAGCAGATATTAATTTCTTCAATATTCCGAATCTCCTTTTCTATTTTTCATAATGATAGAATCCTTTTCTAAAACACCATAAAAAAATATAGCATAATATGCTGAAAGATTGGTTTATTCGCTGAAATTCACTGAATATGGCCTAGAGGGAGAAAAGAAAATCGGAACCTGACCCCCGGTACTTTAACGCGCCACTAAGGAAAACACCGGAACCACAATCATTCCCCATTTTTCAATCAAACGTTTGATTGAAATCTATCATATAATACTTTACGCATAAAGGAAGTCTATTAATATCAGACTGGGGGACTGGCATCCAGCTTATACTCTAAACACCTTCACCAGATCATTAAGCCCTTCAGCAAGTTCAGACAGCCGCTTGGAGCTTCCTGCCACTTCTTCCATGGAGCTGTTTGTTTGCTGGATGGATGCGGCAATCTGCTCAATGCCTGCAGCAGATTCCTCTGAAATGGCTGCAATGTCTTCGATTGATTGGCTGACCTTCGTGCTGTTTTCGGTAATTTGCGAAAGCTGCTGTGTAACTGCCTGCAGACGGCTGACCATATCGGTAACAGCTCCATTAATATGATGGAAGGTGCTTTCTGTCACTCTCATTTGTTCTGTTCCTTTTTCGACCTCCTGGTATCCGTTTTGGAGGGATGTGACAACCTCATTGGATTCATCTTTTATCCCGGTGACGATTGATGTTATATCTGAGACAGAATGAGAGACTTGCTCAGCCAGTTTGCGCACTTCTTCCGCTACTACTGAAAATCCTTTGCCGTGTTCTCCGGCCCTGGCAGCCTCGATCGCAGCATTTAACGCTAAAAGGTTTGTTTGATCTGCAATTTCCTTAATAACGGAAATGAGCTTTGCGATTTCCTGTGACTGTTTGTCAAGCCCCTGGACTTTTTCAACCGCTCTCTTAACAATTTGATCAATCGCATTCATTTGCTGAATGGAGGTCGTCATTGCCTCGTTTCCTTCTGCTGTTAAATGCAAGACTTCTTCTGACAGCTTCGAAACCTGTCCGCTGTTTTCATTGGCCTTCTTTATATACTCAACAAATTCATTCATGGCCTCAGATAAATCTGAAGCTGAACTCGCCTGCGTTTCAGAGCCCGATGACAATTCCTGCATGGTAGAAGCTACCTGGCTCGTTCCCTCTGTCACCTCATTTGAAGATTGATTCAGGTCTTCGCTATGGCTGCTTACTTCATCGGATGCTTTTACTACATCTTGAATGACCTTTCTCAGATTAGCTGCCATGCCATTAACACCAGTGCTTAATTGGCCGATTTCATCCTTTGTTGGAATCGTCAGGTCTTCAGCTGAGAGATCATTATTAGCGATTCTTTTGACATGTGCTGAAATCGCTTCAATATGCTTCGACACCCGATGACTGAATAGATAAGCGATAAGACCAGCCGCCAGCAATAAAATGCCAATAATAATGAGCTGGTTCCGAACAGTATTTATCATTTCCTGCTTATAATATTGCTCTGTTTCAGCTACGATAGAATCAATCTCATCTAAATAGTTCCCGGTACTGACGACATAGTCCCAGGGCTCAAACAGCTTGGAGTAAACACGCTTTTTAACCAATTCCTCCGCTCCCGGCTTTTCCCACATATACTCCGAAAATCCATCTTTTTCAGCTGCTGCAAGTATATTTTTGATTAAATAAGTACCATCAGGATCCTGGATTTCGAGCCGGTTTGACCCTTCTGCATCTGGTGTAATTGGATGCGCAATTAGCTGACCTTTCGTATCATCAATCCAAAAATAGCCGGATTTCCCATACCTGAGCTCTTTGATCAGCTCTCCGCCAAGTGATTTCGCTTCAGCTTCTGATAATTCACCTGACTGAAACTTTCCATAAGCATAATGCAAAAGCGAATAAGCAGATTCCACCTGATTTCTTACACTGGTATCATAATCCTTAATCAAATTTTCTTTGAAATTCTTTAACTGAATGCTGTTGCTATTAATGGCAGCCATAATATTATACGCGCTGACCGTACCTGCCAGTATCACAAAAATCGTTAAAAATACCAGCAATAGCTTGTGTTTAAATTTCTTCATCTTCTGACCCCTTTTTTTCTTTTTTGACACGAAGGAAAGCTTCCCTTACTATATCGTCTCATTCCTGCTTTACATGAATAAAATCTTAAAAATAGATTGTATTAGTGAAGGTAAAACACAGAAACGGTTCTTACAGGAGTCAATCGAAAGATTCGGATTATCAAAAACACTTTTATCTCACACTTGAACACATCACCTCATTTGGGGTCAGGCACTAAAATCGGCACTAAAATCATAAAAATTTCCTAATGGTACGTAAATGCGTACCACATGGAAAGCTTGGATGTGATAGATTTTCTATATAATCAATATGAAGGGGTGTGGAGATATGGGTAGAAAGGTTGTACTAAGTTTTAAAAAGACAATTGAGAAAAGGGATATTTCCTTAAGAGAGTTAGGCAGAATAGCAGATATTCGGCATGCCGCTTTAATTGAGTTAACCAATAAGAAAAGGCAGAGTATGAATTTTGGCCACATTGAACGCATAGCGGATTCACTAAATATTGATGATATTCGAGAGATTCTTGAACTTGAGAATAAAGAAGAATAAATGCTTTTTTTATATAAAATTTCCTTAAAATACTTGAAAGCCGTTGATTAAATCCCATTCCCTCTTTTCCGATCATCAATGAATCACACACTCCTCAATCTGAAAGATTCTTCTTAAACACTTATATCTCCCAAACGAAAACATCTTTGCACAATCCTCATGTGTCCTTGCTATTCTTCTTTGGTTACGATCTCACAGATTTTTTATGAATTATTGAAATGAATCCTACAAGAAAATCAAGGAGCTGAAGAAAAATTGTTTTCCGAAAAATACTACATTATCAATCAGCATTTTATGTATATGAAGGGCGAATACGACCCGAATGGAAAGCTGTGTACAATTGTAACAGAATTGAAAAAGACGATCCTCGTCGATAAGGCTCCTTTAAAGATATTGGAGGACAGCATCAAATGTATTGGTTTTGATTTACGAGGGGCAATGGCGACTGCCAAGTGGATCATCGGGGATACCCATATGACGCCAGTGATGGTGAATCCAATCCATCGAATTTGTGTGTTTCCGGATAAATCAGCCAAAAATGATGAAACCACGTGGTTCAATCCTAATCATATCGTCAGAACAAGGGACTTTAATCGAAAGACAAAAATTGAATTTCGAAATGGACAAACCCTTACCGTTCCGTCCAAATTGCCGGCTTTTAACCATAAACTGCAGACGGCAGAACAATTGAGAAATATCACGATTGAAATAGGAGAAAATCCAATTTCTTTCATCATTGAACCCCAAATAGACCAGATACGGCTTAGCCATAGCAGATGATTCACCACCTGCGCTCCCTCACGGAACAGTACTTCTTGCCTTACCCGCAGCAGGCAGATGAATCCTTCCAATAAGTCCCTAAATAACCCAACAGATCCTTTCGTCCTCTTCCTCCCTGTTTAATTAATACATCCACTTGATCCCTAGTTCTTTTTGGAACTAAGATCTCATTCTCGTAAACATGTTCATGAATGGATAACATACCTACAAAGAGAGGTATATAGTCTTGAATAGCATGAACATCTGTGCTTTTATTCATTTTGATCGCAAAGTCAGCATCAATGATTACTCTATCCCATTTATAATCAGTCATCTCCATCATAATCCTCCATAATGGCTTCCCAATCCTCATCAGTAAATTCCTGACTTGTTAAGCCAAAATCACTCGGAGATTTATGTACGATAGATAATAAATACGACAGTTTATTATGGACCCAAGAAACTAGACACGAAATGAGGAGATGTTAAAGTAGGTTTATGAAACAGCGAAAAAGTTATACATCAGAATTTAAATCTCAAATTGTGCTAGAAATCTTGAAGGAAGAAAAAACCCTAAAGTGCCGGGGGTCAGCGTATAATGGCAAATAAGTCAAGGGTCCAATTAAGATAAAAAAGACCGACCTTAAGCAGAACTCTC
>NZ_BRVM01000030.1 GCF_026011715.1 Cytobacillus sp. NCCP-133
AAAAAACAAAAACCCCGGATGAATATTTTCATACGGGGGTGTGAGTAATTGAATCATGTGTGTTTCTTATTTAATGCTCGTAATTGCCTGCTGAACGGTTGAGTAGACCTCAAGCGAGGAAAGGTCAATTCCCAAGTTGACTGCACTTTTCGCCAAGTCGGGGCGCACGCCAGTTGCAATTGTATTCACTCCTGTCAGAAGGAGAATATTCCGGATATCAAAAATATGTTTGGCAATTTGAATATCGATATTAACCGTGCCCGAAAAGTCGATGATGAGGGTTTCGATGCCCCATTGATTTACCTTCGGGACCGCTTTTTCAATAATGATTTGTGCCCGGTCATAGTCGATGTTCCCGATCAATGGCAATATCGCAATCTTGTCCTGGATCGGCACAATGGTTGCGGAAAGTTCATTTACCTGTAATTGCGTTTCTCTTAATCGTTTTTGTGTCTGGCGTTCGAAGGCAAATACAGTTTCATTTATGCTAATATCAAGCATATGGTTTACTTTTTTCACAATGGTAATCGTCTCATCAGCTGTTAACCCATGATCTTTGCCGATTGTTTTTAATCTATCGGTAAAGACGATGCGGGTGTCCGGATAGCGGGTGACGATATCTGAGATCTTTCCGCCCATTGATGCCGCCTTTTCCCCGTTTCCTTTACTCCATTCGACCAGTTCATCAGGAACTTGATCGCTGTTGCTCGCAATCATTCCTCCCAGAAATTTTATAAACTCAATATACATCGAAACAGCAGCGTCAAATTCTTGTTTGGGAATCTCAAAACCGAATCTGTTCACAATTTCTGCAACGATTTCTTCAGATAACCCTTCCGCATTTTGAGTAAGATACGCTGAAACTTTTTGTATAGGCTCCATCTGTATGTATATCTCCTCTCTTCTGTCATGCTTCGATTATAACCTACTATCTCTTTAAAATGACAGGCTGGGGAAATAAATAGGGAGATTTCTTTAAAAGGGATGGGTCCTGCCTGGTGAAGAAAAAAATAATTTTTCATTCTAAACTATTTACCAGCCAGTTTAAATTTATGGAGCAGCCAGATGGCCAGCAAAGCAATTTCCCGTGATGCCCTTCTTGGCACGATGTTCCTTCATAAGGGAGACATTCCGCTGTTTCTTCAGCCCTCCTTTATCGTAATACCATGCTTTCGTTAAGGTCTCCATCGGAAACCAGTCAAACTTCCACCAGACTGACAATATAGACGCGAGTGCATGCATAGCAATCTTCCTCTCGTATCTCTCTCCTTTTTATATTCTTTTTCGATGGAAAAACTCCTCTTCCTTTTGATTGCTGTGCAAATTATGGTAGAGTATTTTTCAGAAGATAAAGTGAACCTTCAATCAGTGGGGTATTTTCCAGCTGATTGTTAGTTGAACCAATCGGGCCTTACGGGGAGCTGGACTCCCGCTTAACTCCCTTCAATTTCTCTATAGTCTTGAAGAGGGAGTCTTACTGCCCGTTAGACTGCAATAAACAGTAGAGGAGGCTTCTTATGGCCAAGTACATTGGATTTATTGGTACATACACAAAGGGGGACAGTGAAGGCATCTACTCTTTCGTTCTGGATACGGAAGCAGGCAAAATTTCAGACGTAAAAGTGGCGGCAAAATTGGATAATCCAACCTATTTAACGATCAAAAAAGATAATAATTATCTTTACTCAGTGGCAAAAGAAGGCGAAGCTGGCGGTGTGGCTGCCTATCGCTTGGACAGCAGCAGCGGTTCATTGGAAAAAATCAACAGCCAGGTATCAGCCGGATCTCCTCCATGCCATGTGAGCGTTGATTCTGAAGGACGCAATGTATTCAGCGCAAACTACCATAAAGGCACCGTGGAGTCCTATTTGACTGAGAAAGATGGCTCTCTTCGCCCTGCGGTTTCTGTGATGGAGCACAGCGGATCTGGCCCGGACAGCAGGCAGGAAAAGCCGCACACTCACTATGCCGGGCTAACTCCTGATGAAAGATATGTGATTGCAGTGGATCTGGGAACTGACCAGGTCATTACATATGAAGTTCATGATGGTGTTTTAAAAGAACAAAGCATATTATCTGTAAAACCAGGCAGCGGTCCAAGACACCTGGTTTTCCATCCAAATGGGAAATACGCGTATGTCATGACTGAGTTTAGTTCAGAGGTTGTGCTGCTGCAATACCAAGATGACGGCAGCTTCACTCAGCTTCAGGCGATTTCAACCCTTCCTGAAGGATTTACGGAAAATAATCAGGGCAGCGCCATTCATATTTCTTCCGACGGGCGATTCGTATACGCCGGTAATCGCGGACATGACAGCATTGCCATTTTCTCTGTCAATCAGGATAACGGCGAGCTTGCATTTATTGAGCATATCTCAACGGAAGGAAACTGGCCGCGCGACTTTGTGCTGGATCCTTCTGAAAGATTTGTGGTGGCCACTAACCAAAATTCCAGCAATATTGTTTTATATAAGAGGGATGAGGAGACAGGGAAGCTGACACTGCTGCAATCAGACGCGGCTGTGCCGGATCCGGTTTGTGTGAAGTTTTTGCATATGTAGGAAAAAGGGTGAGAAACTGCTTGTTTGCAGCCTCTCACCTTTTTTCATTGCAGATAATCGGGGGTGATTCACCCACTTATGAAGATCACTTTATTCGCTGATGTTAAAGGCGATTTTTCCCCATTGTTCGGCGTTTTCGATTTTATTAAAAGCCTGTTCAAATTGCTCAAGCGGCAGGGCTTGATCGAGGACTGGCCTGATTTCATGCTTTTCAATAAATTGAAGCATCTCATGATATTCCTCCGCGCTTCCCATTGTGGAGCCTAGCAGATTTTGCTGGGCATAAAACAGGCTGCGGAGATTGAGTTCGAGCTGGTCGCCTGAAGAGGAGCCAAATGTAACGATGGTTCCGCCGTTTCGGAGAATTCCGAGTGATTTATTGAATGTTGCAGGTCCGACAGATTCGATGACGAGATCAACCTTTTCCCCGGCAAGTGCTTCGTTCCAGTCCTCATTGCTGTCGAGCGCTTTATCTGCACCCAATTCGAGCGCCTTTTGGCATTTTTCCTGTGATCGGGATGCCACGTAGACGGTTGCTCCTGCTGCTTTCGCAAATTGCATGAGGAAAGTGGCAACTCCCCCGCCGATTCCAGGGATAAACACCTTTATGCCTGCTTTAATCTTTCCTCTCGTGAAAAGAGCTCGGTACGCCGTCAGTGCTGCAAGAGAAAGGACACCCGCTTCTTCCCAAGTTAAATAGGCTGGCTTGGGTGCTGCGTTTTCAGCTGGGATTACGATGTATTCAGCAAACGTTCCGTGGAATGGCAGACCGACGATTTCAAATCCAGCTGGCGGGGCATCGCTGTTTTCTTTCCAGCCAAGCCCCGGGTTGATGATGACCTCATCGCCTGCTTTTACATTCGTGACACCTTCACCAACTGCATCAATGATGCCTGCTCCGTCTGAACCAATGACGAGTGCCGGCTCTTTTGGCTTGTGGCGGTTCAGGACGAATAAATCTCGATGATTTAATCCCGCTGTTTTTAACTTGACTCTGACTTCGCCTGCAGCCGGCTCCGGCTTTGTTATTTCTCCATAGGACAAGCCGCCGCGGCCTGTTTTTCCTTCATGAATGATGGCTCTCATCTACATACACCTGCTTTTCTTTAAAAATTTCGTCTATTTCTATCATATCTCGAATAGGGCTATTGGAAAAACAATATGACTTGGATGTTTACGGTGCGGGCATCTGCTTTTGCTTTGAAGATTGCTCTTCACTCAGGCGGAATTACGGTCCGTGCCGTTCCTTGCTACTGCCGTTCACAAGGAAAGTTCCAGAAGGTAATTCACTCTTATCTTTGTCCTGATTTGCCCCATACATTAGCTTCTAAAACAGGGAGATAAGCAGCTACTGATTCCTGTCATTACTTTACATTTGAAATTATTTTGGTCATTTTAGCGGATTGGGGAGTAATGTTCAAGTAGTTTTTCAAAAATGAGGATACAATGTGCGGGATAAAAATGGGGATTAAATGATACTTAAGCTGCTTGAGAATTATTTCATCCCCATGGACTTTTGTATTCTGCGGATTTCTTTTTTGTTATTCCATGTTTCTTTTTCTAGAATTTCCAAACTAACTTCCTGGGTTTCCATTCGATCCTTTAGTTCACCAAATTCCTTTGCATTTTGAAGTCTGAACTCACTAATTTCAGCTTTTAATGCTTCTTGGCCAGAAATTAAAGCACCAAGCAGGCCGGTATGTTCTTTCTGTGTAATACCCTGAAGTTTAATGGTTTCCCCATGTTCCTTCAATGTTTCTCCTTGCTTCTTAAGAGTTTCTCCCTGCTCCTTCAATAGCCCACTATGTTCTCTTAGCGTTTCGCCTTGGTTCTTTAGTGTTCGTCCCTGCTCTTCCAGCAGCAATCCATGCAAGTCCAGCTTTTCGTTGATCTGACCCAAAGCTTTAAGTATTTCTCGTTCCATTTTTTCACCTCCTCCTGTTTTCTTTATTATATCATTCCAGAAATAAAACATATACAAACAAAAGGGACATTCAGCCTATGCATATGCCCCTGTTCCTTCCTTCTATCTTGTTAAGATAATCGGTCCTTCTTTTGTGACGATAACGGTGTGTTCGCATTGGGCGACGTGGCTTTTGTTCGGTGTGACGAAGGTCCAGCCGTCGCTCATTTCTCTTACTTCTTCGTCTCCGCTTGAGATAAACGGTTCGAATGCGACAACCATGCCTTCTCTTAACAGCTGCTTATCCCATGGATCAAAATAGTTTAGGATGTGATCAGGCTTTTCATGAAGAGAGCGGCCGATTCCGTGTCCGGTGAGATTCATGATGACAGAGTAACCGTTGTTTCTTGCGACTTTTTGAACGGTTTTTCCAATAAGGCTTAGCTTACCGCCGGGCTTTATTTTTTTCAGTCCTTCTTCAAACGCTTCCTTGGCTGTGTCACAAAGCTTCTGAAGTTTTTCGTCCTCGCCGACTACAAAAGATAGGCCAGTGTCTGCAAAATAGCCGTCCTTTGATCCCGAAACATCAATATTTACAAGGTCGCCATCTTTAATGACAAGGCTTCCTGGTATCCCATGCGCGACTTCTTCATTGACGCTAATGCAAGTGAAGCCCGGAAAATCATATTCTCCCTTAGGGCCTGAGATGGCTCCATGCTTATCAAAAAGCTCGCCTGCAAAATCATCAAGCTCCTTGGTTGTAACGCCAGGTTTTGTTTTTTCAATCATCGCATCGCGGATCTCTGCAACAATTTTGCCGATTTCCTTCAGTTTTGCTAATTCTTCTTCGTTTTTTACAATCATTTTAAATCCTGCCTTTTCATTAGTTGTTATTTCTCTATTATAGTCTAAATAGAGCGCGCTTAATAAGCATTCGCATTATCTGCGGGTAAAAACATACCTACTCCTTTCAATCAAACGTTTGATTGAATCGCCTCTACCCCTGGCCAGATAGACTTCCAGCTCTTTTTAGCGATACGCTGTCTGTAGATTTCAGCAAGCTTTTCACTTTCTGTAAAATAAGGAGTCGGCTTTATTTTTAAAGCAAGCAAATCTTCAATTCCGCATGGTGCGGTTAGGATGATTTCATTCTGTTCCCCTAGGGTCAGCCCTAGGGCAGTGGCGGTTTCCGGAAACTTTGAGATCGCATCTTTAGATGATTTATATGGAGGGATATCATTTATGATGTGCATTCTAGCTTCATTCTTAACAGACCATGGCACTTCCGGCATCAGTGAATTCAGCTTGGATTCGAGTTCTTTTTCTGTATCTTCGCTAAGATCGCTTTTATCAAAGTATATGACATCCACATCCGGCGAGTGAGTTCTTTTGCTGAAGCCATGCAGGGCATCCCAAACCTTTGATCTGACAAAACCGGTACAGACCCACCAGTCGGGCAGATTTAGCGACTTCGCAGCATAAAGAATGGCCACCATCCATTCGTCCTCGCTTACCAGGTCCACGATATCCTTTTCCGTCTTGATTAGCATTTTTCCGTCTCCAATTCACGAATCGAGTACAGGACACGCCTGTAATAATAATCCTCATGGGGAACGAAATCTTCTTTGGTTACCAGTCTAGAGGCTTGGACTCTTTTTCCATTGCTAATTTCGAATCCTTCTACTCAATGGATTCTTTTCCGTTAAACCATAGTTCATAAAAGTCCTCCAATGGGATTCTAACAATACCGGATACCTCTTCAAGCTGCGGATAGAATTCATCTAAGAGATGATGACAGCGGTACAGAAAAACATGTGCCAGCTCTTTGTCTATAAAATTCTTCTTCTCCGCGCTGTAATCAATGACACCGAGTGGAACCAATTCCTCGAACGCAACGCTAATGCCGAGCTCTTCTTCCACTTCCCTGATTCCATCCATAACCGATTCATGGCTTAACAGATGGCCGGCAGCTGTAATATCCAGCAGATCCGGATAGTCTTTCTTGTCCTTGCTGCGGTTCTGAAAATAGATATAGTTCTTATCATTATCCCTTTGGATGAACCAGCAATGGAAGGTTTCATGCCAGTATCCCTTTTTATGTACTTCTTCGCGTGAAGCTACACCAATTTGTTTCCGGCCTTCATCAAAAATATTGAGAAGTTCTGTTTCCATTTAAGAAGCCCCCTTTTTAATATAGGCATTGAACATAAACTCGGATTGAAGATATTCTTTTAATTTATGCTTGTGTTCTATTAGTTTACCAGGTGTGATTTGATTGATGGTATAACCCATGGCTTTCGGCTCCTTTTAATTGGTTTTATTATCCAGTCTCAGGTAGACTTGAAGGAAATAAGGATTCTGGGAGGTTATTCATATGGGCTGGGCTGAGTTTGGAAGAGTGAAAAATGAATATAATGAAACATTTAAAGCCATCGATGAAAAGCTGCTGGAGCTGATTCAGGAAAGAAAAGCGAAAACAAAGGGTAAGCGGTTCTTCCCGCCGATGGAACTGATGGAAGAGTGGGCAAAGAAATACGATATGGATGTACCAGAAATTGGCTGGTTTTTTAATAGTCTGGATGACCGCAGCTACCCGTTTATTCCGGATGAGCCGGGTGAGATCCGGAATGTGCTGCCGATCATGAGAAAGTCCACCGTTGATGATTTCGACTATATGCTGACACATGCCATGCAGCACGATCATTGCAGTGTAGTTACCCTTGAAATCAGCTATAAAAATCAAGATGAGAACATTGGCCATTTGATCCCCCGCTTAATGCTTGCAGTTGACGGGCCAGTTGATTACCATGTTAAAAGGCACGGTTCCCGCGGGGGAGGCGGAAATACCCAAATGTCGTTTCTCGTTTCTCCGGCTCTGCCGGATCACCTAGATCAAATTAACTTTGCCCTTTTCCCTTATTTTATGCCGATGGAAAACCCTCCGAAAGAAGTCGTTCTTGATAAAGAAGTCTTTTTCCCTAAAGGCTGATTGGAAGAAGGATACTCAGTGCGATGAGTATCCTCTTTATTTTCCGGATTGGTTTTAGCAGTTCCGAAAACCTTGCCGGTTGATTTCATTCCTCCGGATTTTTCAATGTAATGGGATATCATTCAACATTTACAATTTAAAAGCCTTTCAAAAAATGAAATTAGCTATTTTTAATTCTGTCTTTCATCTATTAAAATAAAGGATAATGAACTTAACTAAAGGAGCCCTGCCGAATGCTGGAATTGCTGGTAACGATGCTGGAACGGCTTGGAATCATCGTCACGATCGCGCTGATTTTGACAAGGTTCCGCTTTTTCAGGGAAATGATCTATGGCGAGAGATTAAAGCTGAATCAGCAGTACAAAGCCATCCTCTTTTTCGGATTTTTTGGGATTATTGGCACATATAGCGGACTTGCCTTTAATACAGATACGCTCCAGTTTAACCGCTGGGCAGCTGAGCTTGCCTCTGATGAAGCGATTGCGAACTCAAGGGTAATTGGGGTTGTGCTTGCTGGGCTGCTAGGAGGCTACAAAGTGGGAATTGGCGCGGGAATCATTGCTGGCCTACACCGTTTCACGCTTGGCGGGTTTACAGCTATTGCGTGCGGGCTGGCTGCGATTGTGGCCGGTGTGCTTGCTGCTTTTTTCCATAAAAAGAATGAGCATGTAAAGCTTTCATCCGCTTTTTTTATAGGTGCAGCTGCAGAGGCTGTGCAAATGCTGATCATACTCGGCATCTCGAGGCCCTTCGAAAAAGCGGAAGCGCTCGTCGAGATGATCGGAATTCCGATGATTGCAGCGAATGGACTGGGCAGCGCGCTGTTCCTCCTTATCATTAAAAATGTGATTAACGAAGAGGAAAAAGCAGGCGCGTTTCACGCCCAAAAAACACTGCGGATTGCCGACCAGACACTTGTCCATCTCCGCAAAGGGATCCGACATGATTCCGCCTTGGCGGTCTGTGGGATTTTACATAAAGAACTGCAGGCGAAAGCTGTAGCGATCACCAATCATACAGAAATCCTTGCACATGTCGGGCTTGGGGACGACCATCATCGTTCCGGCAGTCCAATTCAGACACAAATTACGCGGGATGTGATTCAGCAGGGGGAGCTGGTGATTGCGAATGACCGGACCATCCACTGCCGGGAAGAAAGCTGCCCGCTTGGTGCGGCTGTAATTGCTCCTTTAAAGCTCAGGGAGGAAACGATCGGAACGCTGAAGTTTTATTTTAGCTCGGAAAAAGAAATTAATAATCTTGTAATGGAACTGATATCCGGGTTAAGTATACTGCTTAGCAATCAGCTTGAAATCGCAGAGGCTGACAAAGCTTATCAGCTGGCAAAAGAGGCTGAAATTAAGGCTTTGCAGGCACAGATATCGCCCCACTTTTTATTTAATTCATTGAATACGATTGTCTCCCTTGTCCGAATTGAGCCAGCCAAAGCAAGAAAACTGCTTGTGTCTCTGTCCCATTTTTTGCGGCAAAACCTGACTGCAACAACGGTCAGCGTGACGACACTCGAACAGGAATTGAGGCATGTCAAGGCATACCTGTCGATTGAGGAAACACGTTTCGTCGACAGACTGGAGGTCATCTATGATATTGACGAAACAGCCCTTTTTGAAAAAATCCCCCCTCTCACGCTGCAGCCGATTGTGGAAAATGCAGTGAAGCATGGGATTAAAGATAAGGATCAGGACTGTCTCATTAAGATTACGATACAGAAACAGAATGCCGCCACGATGGTAAAGGTGGAAGATAATGGCCAGGGCATGAGCAAAGAAAGAGCCGGGCAAATCGGCAAAGAAACCTTGCAATCAGAAACGGGATCGGGTCTGGCGCTTTATAATGTAAACCGGAGGCTGACGATGATGTTTGGCGAGGAAGCTTCATTAAAAATAAACAGCACCCAAGGCGTTGGCACAGAGATTCATTTTTCCATTCCACAAACGGAGGAAGTTGCAGATGGACAGAGTGATACGAACAGTCATAGCTGATGATGAACGATACAGCAGGGATGAATTAAGACACTTACTGGGAGAGTTCCCTTCGATTCAGGTCGTGGGGGAAGCGGATTCCGGTGAGGCCGCAGTTATGAAGGCGATCCAGCTTCAGCCGGATGTGCTCTTTCTTGATGTGGAAATGCCGAAAATGAATGGAATGGAAGCCGCCAAATCACTGAAGGAACTGAAGAAAGTGCCTCTTATTATTTTTGCCACTGCCTATCCGCAGTTTGCGGCAGAAGCTTTTCGATATGAGGCAATCGATTATTTGCTTAAGCCTTATGACGAAGAACAGCTGGAGCAAACGATCAGACGAATTGAAAAGCTGATTGGCCCGGAAAAAGAAGCCGAAAAAAGCAAACCGCCCGGAAAGCTCGCTGTCGAAGAAGACGGGGAAATTCTTTACCTGGAACCAAAGGACATCCTGTATATATACAGAGATGAAAAGGTCTCACGGATTATCACTAAAAGCAGAGAATACGAAACAAAGACTCCGCTTAAGGATTTAGAGAGCAGGCTCCTCCCTTTCTCCTTTTTCAGAATTCATAAGAGCTATCTGGCCAATCTGGATTATGTAACGCGATTGACACCCTGGTTCAATGGCGCATACCAGCTCGAAATGGAAGGCCGGGAGGAAATGCTGTCTGTGAGCCGGAATTATGTGAAGGCATTAAGGGTGAGATTGGAGCTGTAAAAAGCATCGGGAGCAGTGCTTTTTTTGATTGGGCGGGGGTTGGGGATGGGTTGTGGATTGCGGTATGGGCTTGCGTCTTGTTGGAGGAGTTTTGAGTGGCGGGGATTCTGCGTTGTCGGGATCCTTATGCGTCGTTGTGTGTTAGTTTTGCGTCGTTCAGAAAACTATTTGCGTCTTTTTCCCTATCTTTTCCGTCGTTCCCGCTCCCCTTTCATTACAGCCAAATTATGTGTGGATAACCTTCAGCCTTTTTGATTTCCAGCTGTGGAAAATTAAAGATTCCTATGCTAATCACAGAATATGTGGATATCCCAGTGGATAACTGTTCTAATTACTTGAAAGTGATGAATATTGCCAAAGCTCGAATTCCCTTTTTTGCATCTTAATCCTTCTTTTCTGCATTTCAATCTTCCTTTTTTACATCTTGGACACAAAATGTTCAAAATTTCTTATTCTCTCTTATAATCAATGTAAACGCATTCATTCAGTATTTTTATTAAAGGGGGATTTACGTTGATTACATTTCTAGCCGGTATTGCTCTTTTAATTGTCGGATACTTTACGTACGGAAAATTTGTAGAAAGAGTATTCGGTGTTCAGGAAGAGAGATCGACTCCTGCCTATACGCATCAGGACGGGGTTGACTATCTGCCAATGAGCACGAAGAAGAACTCGCTTATTCAGCTATTGAATATCGCGGGTACGGGTCCTATTTTCGGCCCCATTTTGGGAGCGCTTTACGGGCCTGTAGCATTTATCTGGATCGTTATCGGATGTATTTTTGCTGGTGCTGTTCATGACTACTTAACAGGAATGATTTCAATCCGCAACCGTGGTGCTCACTTGCCTGAACTTGCAAGCAAGTTCCTGGGCAAAGTGATGAAGCATGTTGTTAACGCTTTCGCGATTCTGCTTCTGCTTTTAGTTGGTACCGTGTTCGTTTCAACTCCAGCAAGCCTGCTTCATGTTTTAATGGACGGAAAGATTGCGCTTGGAATTATCCTCTCTGCGATCTTTGTTTATTATATTTTGGCCACATTATTGCCTGTTGATAAGATCATCGGCCGTCTTTATCCATATTTCGGAGCCCTGCTTGTGATCAGTGCGGTTGGAGTAGGTATTGGATTACTTGTTAAAGGAGCACCAATCCCTGAGCTGTCATTAAGCAATTTCCACCCTGACAATGCTCCTATTTTCCCATTAATCTTCTTTACGATTACATGTGGAGCACTATCAGGATTCCATGCAACACAAACACCGATTATTTCTCGTACAACGCAAAAAGAAAAACAAGGACGCAAAATTTTCTACGGCATGATGATAGCTGAAGGTGTTATCGCTATGATTTGGGCAGCTGCAGCTATGAGCCTATTTAACGGCCCTGCTGGATTAAATGAATTATTGGCGGCTGGCGGCCCTGGAGCAGTTGTAAGCGAAGTTTCCACTATGATGCTAGGCGCAGTCGGCGGTACACTTGCCGTTCTTGGTGTAGTTGTTCTTCCCATCACATCCGGAGATACTGCTTTCCGCAGTGCGCGTATGATTATTGCCGAATATCTACACATTGCCCAAAAGAAAATGTCCAGCCGTTTATGGATTGCTGTTCCACTATTTGCAGTATCCATGGTTCTTACACAAATCGACTTTAACCTATTATGGAGATATTTCAGCTGGGCGAACCAGGCAACAGCGGTTATTGCTCTTTTCGTTGCAGCGATGTACCTTTACATTGCCAAGAAAAATTACTGGATTGCCCTTGTGCCGGGAACGTTTATGCTGGTCATGGTCATCACGTATATCCTAAATGCAAAAATTGGTTTCGGCCTTCCTATGAACGTTTCTTGGATTGGCGCGGCAATCGGATCAGCAGTACTTGTAGCCTTATTCTTTAAAGCAGCGAAAAATGCCCGCGCAAACAGCTTCCCTCTTGACGATGACGTTACCAACTGGAAGGGTGCAGCCTAATGGGCTGCTGCAGTCCTAACTATCGGGAAACCGTTAAGGAACAAGAGGAAAAGGGAAATAAAGGGGAACTTCAACCAGTGGGGTGCTTTATCCCCACTGATTGTTAGTTGAACCAATCGGGCCTTTGCGGGCAGTAAGACGATAATAGAGGCACTGAAAAGATTCCCCTGGTTGCGAAGATCATCATTGCCATGATTACAACAGGAGAAATTAGAATTGTTGATAGCCTATCTTTTTTAGCTAAAAAAAGTGCACGTCCCAAAGCGTGCACTTTTTCCTTTATACTTTATAATGGAATTAACAGAAAACAAGGAGGGAAAGAATATGAGAATTTTAACGGTAGGAGCTGGCGGCATTGGCGGCTATTTTGGCGGAAGGCTTTTGGAAAAAGGCGAGGATGTTACCTTTTTGGTCAGAGAAACAAGAAAGCAGCAGCTGGAACAAAATGGGCTGGTGGTCGAGAGCATACACGGAGATATGAAGTTCGCAAGCCCTAAAGCGATTACAGCCGGGGAAAAAGCAGCGGATTTTGATGTGATCCTGCTTTCCACAAAAGCTTATCATCTTCAGGGAGCGATTGAAGATATCCGTACATATGTAAATGAAAAGACCGTGATTCTTCCCCTTTTAAATGGAATTGCCCACATGGATGCACTGACAGCCGCTTTTGGCGAAGAAAAAGTACTGGGCGGTCTTTGCTATATTGAAACGACCCTTGATGGGAACGGCAAAGTCGTACAAACAAGCCCAATTCATGACTTCGTATTCGGCGAACGTTCTGGTGAAAAAACAGAGCCGATTCGTAAGCTCCAAGAAGCGTTTTCCGGTACAAAAGCAAATTTCCGCCTTTCGGAAAATATTGAGCAGGAGATGTGGCATAAGTATTTGTTTATTTCAACACTCTCTGGTGTTACATCTCTCTTCCGCTCTCCAATTGGGCCTATCAGGGAGCAGGAATTCGGATTAGCAACAGTAAAAAGCGTTCTAGAAGAAGCATCTGCAGTTATGAAGGGCATCGGCGCTCCGCTTGCAGATGGCATTGAGGAAGCACATGTGCAGAAAATAAACGAAATTGGCTATGAGATGAAATCTTCCCTGCAGCGCGATATGGAAAAACTGCAGGCTATTGAAGCGGATCATTTCTTTGGATATTTATTAGAGAAGTCTAAAGACCTGGGTTTGGAAGCTCCTGTAATCGCTGCGGTTTATGCGAACTTGAAGGTTTATGAGAAAAATAGTTTGTGAGTTGGAGGCACCTGTCAAGATGGCAGGTGTTTTTTTACAAGAATAAATCCGAGCAGGGTTTCCCCGCCCGGATTCTTGTTCTATTATTTCGTGCTGCTATTCGTATTGTAGTAGAACTTTGCTGTAATAGATCCATCTTCATTCTCTGTAATGTCTGTTACATGGATTCCGGAGTCAGCTGGTGTTGCACTGTAGCCCTTCCAGAAATAGTAAGATCCCGTGTGAACATTTTCGGAAACTGGCGTAATCTTGCTTCCTGTTTTAAAGAAGTCGCCAGCGTCCCCGCGGTTAAGATTTTTCTCCAGGTCATACTTGCCGTCTGCCTGAAGGACTGATAATCCGTAATGTGTCACTTCAGTGCCGTCACTTGCTGTTTCAGACTGATTATACTGGAAGCGCTTATTCATCCAATTTTCTACATTGTTCGGACGGAAGCCGGCTGTTTGGTAAAGATTGATGATGTTTTCATCCACATGCCATGCTACCAGTCCATGTGAATCTTCGCCCTGACGGACCAGGCCTTTGTTGAATCCCTCCTGCTGGACGTTTTCGAATAAGAAGTATTCTGTGCCGTTAGAGCCGGGCACTTCCATTTTTACGATGCCATTGTCTGCTTTTGCTTCGCTGATTGCAGGCAGTGTTAATTCCTGCACGCCATCTTCAGGTTTTACTTCAATTGGGTTTACCCAACCCAAGAAGATCTTAGAGAAGGGATCAAAGTGAGTTGGCGAGTTTCCGCCATAAGCTGCTGCGTCCGGATAGCGCATCCAGGATCCGCCGGCCATCATGGAGTAGTTTCCAACACCTTCAGATGTATACACTGTATCATAGAAATCAGGCAATCCTAGTGCATGTCCAAATTCATGAGCATAAACCCCTGTTTGAGCTGGGAATGGTCCAGTTTTTGCTTCCTCTTTGTAAGAGTTGGTAGCAGCATCAAATCCGGCAACGTTACCGCCGATACCTGGCTGGATGTTGTAGTTGTTTACAACTACGCCATCGTAAGTCATATCTTCAGCAACAGTCTTATTAATCCATTCAGCTTGACTCATACCTGCATGTACGTCTGCTGGTTTGCCAGTTTCATAGTATTTGCCATAATATAAAGCACTTAAGAGGCTCCACTTATGAGACCAGAACTGTGCTGGATCACGGCTGAATTCTGCTCCTGTTCCTTCATGGATAACGAAAATGTTCGGAACTTCTCCTTCTACAGCATACTGGGAGAAATCTACCTGGTCGTCTGCTGCTAATAGTAAGTCACGAATAAACTCACCTGTGTGGGCGTCACCGTTAACGTTTCCAAGAACATATTTTCCATTCTCAGCGTATGTACCTTCTTGATCTAGATAGTATGAAGCCCCTTTTGGCATCTCTACCCATACAAATTCAGTGTTTTCTTTACGGACAAGATTTGTCTTTCCGTAGCTGGATTCTTTGTAAGCGTTTTGCATTGTACGGTCTGTTGGTGCTTTTACCCCGTTATACTCAGCAAATTTAGCAAATTGCGGAAGTTCATACGGATTGTATTCAGTACCAAAGATTAAATCTTCATAGTAGTGAGCTGGAACCTGTCCTGGCATATCGCCAACCGGCTCATCCCCGTCTTTATATTTTGCCAAAAGAACCAGAACCGGGATATCGCCTGTTGCTTCTTTATAAGCTACGTGGTTATCACCAGGCTGCTGGAATTTTGCACCTGCCTTAGCTGCTTTTTCAGCCGGATCAATTTTTGATAGATCTATACCCAGTTCCTTCGCCTTCTCGGCAAGTTCAGGCGCAGCCCCAACATGGTCTGCCAAACTAATTTGATATTTGCTCTCCTGCTTTGGCTGTGAATCTGCCGGTTCTGCTCCCGCAAAGACGGCGCTTCCTGCTAAAGCCAGGGATAACGCGGATGTGGATAACACTTTTAACATATGATTCCCTCCCTATAATCTATTTCTAAATCTATTTCTATAATCTAAATAGTAAATAATATTCAGTATTTTCTAAATAGGCAGAAAGTATAGTTTGCTGGAATGTTTCGTGGTTAAAAAGTATTATTTTTCCAAAATTTAAAGATGGAAGATCCTTTTTTCAGCAGAATATCTTTTATAGGGTTAATGATTTATAATAGATGCATATGTAATTAAAGGAGATTAGCCCATGACTCATATAGAAGAAAACGCAAGAAAAAAGATTAGCCTCAAGGAAGCGATGAAACAGCAGCTTGAGAGCAAAAAACAAAGTCACTCAGGCCGGAATTTTACGAATGTTCCTGTTAAATCAGCTAAAGCATTGAAAAGCCAGCAGACGAAAAAGACGAATAACCAGCGGAAACGGACGGGTGTATAATGAATGGTCAAAAACGGGCTGATATCGCCCCAGGACGTAAAGTAAAGATTGTTCTTAAGAAAGATCAGCGGACAGGCAAGCTGACTGAAGGTACAGTTACAGATATATTAACGAATTCCCCTTCACATCCTCATGGAATCAAAGTAAGGCTCGAAGATGGACAGGTCGGCCGGGTAAAAGAGATTCTATGATAGGCAGGAAAATTCCTGATGTTCAATCCCTTGCCATCTAGATTTTATTGCTTGGAGGGATACCTTGGTTACACTGATCAAGCCTTTATTGGTAAATATAACGATTCTATTTTCTTTTACATTTAACGGGAATTTGTTTTTTCCTTTTCAAACAAAGCAGCCTCTTACATTAAAACAAAAATTAATTTATGGGTTTCTGGGATCATTCGGCGCGCTTTTATGCATGTTTTATCCGATCGAAACCTTGGGTGAAACACATTTTGACCTGCGAATGGTTGCCATTATGATCGTCACTCTCTATGCAGGATGGCTGCCGGGTTCGATTGTGCTTTTAAGTGTTGTAATCACCCGCTATTTGATTGGCGGACAGTTTATTCTTATTGGCATTTTGGTTTCCATTCTATCTTTTTTGATTGCCTTTGCGTTCAGAAGAATTTTTCTGAATTCCAGGCACAAGATCATTACGGGAACGCTGATTGCTTTTTTGTATTTTTACCTTTATATTTCAATTCTGGCTTCTGCTGTGATTTTTTTAGATACTTTCTTTTATATGGTTTATTTTGCCGCTTTTTATATCACATTTATTGCCCTGATTTTTGTGATTGAGAATTTATTCAGGATCAATAAGCAGATCAATGAAATGATGTATATGGATAAATTGACAATGATCGGCCAGCTGGCAGCCTCCATTGCCCATGAAATCCGCAATCCCTTATCAACAGTCAGGGGATTTATCCAATTTTTGAGCCAGGATAGTTCAGATGAAAACCTAAAAAAGTTCTCTCCTCTCATTCTGGAGGAGCTGGACAGGACAAACAGCATCATCACGAATTACCTTAAAGTTTCGAAGCCTGAACAGGTTCAGCTATCGAATGTGCCTTTGCATGAGGTGATTCAAGATTGCGTTGTGCTTATGAGGCCGTTTGCGTCATACTCCAATGTCGTCATTGATTATGATGATAAGGGACCTTTTTATGTGCAGGGTGATGAGCAACATCTGAAACAAGCGGTCATGAATGTGATTAAAAATGCGATTGAGTCCATTCCTGAACAGGGCGTCGTCAGAATCCTCACCCTACCAGATTATTTCAAGAACACGGTTGAAGTAAGCATTGAAGATAATGGCCGCGGGATGACATCCGAACAATTAAGAAATATCGGATTGCCGTTTTATACGACTAAGACAAAAGGGACAGGTCTCGGCAGTATGGTGACGAATAAAATTATCCGTGAAATGGAAGGATCCATTGAATATGAAAGCACAGTTGGCAAAGGAACAGCGGTTAAGATTGTGCTGCCGCTGCTGAAAAGCGAATAACAAAAAAGAGTGCCCACAAGCGGCACTCTTTTTGTTATCTATCAAGGGCTGAAGGCCATTCAATCAAACGTTTGATTGAATTTTTACCCAAGCTTTCCCTGTGCAGCAGATTGATATTTTCTCATTGGGCCCTTGGCGAGGACATCGCACATATAAAAGTCCCCGTTCGGATTTGTTTTCTTCAGCAGTTCCAGCAGGTATGTAATATCGTCCATAGCACGGTGCGTCTGGCTTTGTGCAATCTGGTGGGATTGGAGAAGCGTCAGCAGCTTGCTGTCTGTATAGCCGTACGCCTTCCATGGCACACTTCGCATAGTGCAATACCACTTTAATTCGTTAATATCTTCCGGATACATCCGGTATAAAAAGCTTCTGTCAAATGATGCATTATGGGCAAAAGCTGAATCGGCATGATAGAAGAATTTTTTAATTTTTATATCATCGAAGCTCTTGCCGCTAACGGCTTCGTAAGGAATGCCATGAACTTTGAAGGCCCGGCTGTAATTGTTTTTGGCAGAATAGCTGATGGGTTCTCTTAGAAAAGAGGCTTTATCCTTAATATCAACAATCTCCCCTGTATCCGTGCGATATGAAAATAGCTTCAAAGCCAATTCTATCATTTCATCGGAATTCGGCCCAAGTCCCGTGGTCTCCACATCCAGCAGCAAGCCCATTTTTTCCTGGTTTCTCATGGCTGCCTCCTCTATTTTTTTTAAGCATATAATAGAGGAATGCTGATTTCCAGCAAAACCACTCTTTTATATTTTCTTATTATTCTTTAAGCGGTCCACATAATCGGCATGATAGTTTTGATGCATATATTCACGGTTCTTCATGGAATAAAAATAGCCTGTGGCTAAAGATAAGAACGCAAATAGAAACCCAACACCAAATCCGAAGTTATGGTAGCCCATGACAATGCTGATGATGGAAGTGAGCAATAGCGTCAGCAAAATGTAAAATAAAATATTTTTGCTTTTCATAAAACTTCCTCCTTTTGTTCTATTTTGATTTATAGGAAAATTAATTTCGATTGTTTTCAATGCAAAAGCATCCAGAACCATTATACCAAAATACGAAACAAAACCACTGCTTCACCCGTAAGTATTGTAATAGCTTGTAAGGAGGTTTTTATCATGATGGGACTTGTGATTGTTCAGCTTGCAATCATTATACTGTTTTTGGGACAGCGAAAAAACGCAGGAATGGCATACGGAGTATAGGAAGGCATTACAATAAGGCATCTTACGGTACTATTATGCAGCCAGTTCTTTTTTAAATAACAAGTAACAAGGCTTATACTTGCCCCAGGTGTTTAAATCCATCCATAATAGGATAATCATAGTAATAAATTGGAGGTGTTTATAAAACTTGTCTTATATCCTATTAATCATCGGATTTGCCCTCTTGATTGCCGGTGCGAACTATTTTGTGGAGGGAGCTTCAAAAATCGCAGTGTTCCTGAAGATTTCTCCGCTTTTGATTGGTTTGACCATTGTGGCGTTTGGTACGAGTTCACCTGAAGCGACGGTTAGTATTCTGGCGGCGCTTAATGACAATGCGGAAGTGGCACTTGGAAATGTGATTGGAAGCAATATTTTTAATATTACGCTTGTGGTTGGGGTTACAGCGATAATCAATCCTCTGCAGGTAGAAAGCGAGACAATTCGAAAAGAGATTCCTTTTACCTTGCTGGCGAGCACAGCTTTGATGATT
Source organism: Cytobacillus sp. NCCP-133 (assembly GCF_026011715.1). Taxonomy (GTDB): domain Bacteria; phylum Bacillota; class Bacilli; order Bacillales; family Cytobacillaceae; genus Cytobacillus. The sequence continues at coordinate 18,929 of NZ_BRVM01000030.1, forward strand.
TTTATCAGTGACAGGGTATTGGAATCTGTTAGCGAAGACATTGTGACACGCGGCGATGGTCTGATTCTGCTCTTGATTTTTGCCTTATTCATGTATTACTTATTTGAAGTGGCGAGAAAAAACCGCAGCAATCCGCAAGGTGAGGACGTTAAAACAAGCGGCTCCATTTGGACGAAACAAATCTTGTTTACGCTGGCCGGCCTGGCAGCGATCATTTTTGGCGGAGATTTGGTGGTCAGAAGCAGTACCGAGATTGCAGTTTCGCTGGGAATGAGCGAAACACTTGTTGGCTTGACGATTGTGGCAGTTGGTACCTCCCTGCCTGAATTGGTCACCTCTATTACAGCAGCACTTAAAAAGCAAAGTGAAATCGCACTCGGGAACATTGTTGGAAGTAATATTTTTAATATTCTTTTCGTACTTGGTGCGGCAGCAGCGATCACCCCGCTGGGCGTTGATCCGAAGATTGTTGTAGATATTACGATCATGATTCTGCTGACGGTTGTGCTCCTGGCCTTCTCAAGAACCCACTATGTAGTAGGTAAATATGAAGGCAGCTTCCTGGCAGCATCTTATATCATTTACTTGATTTATATTATTATGCGAAACTAAAGTTAGAGCCGGGCCTACAGTGGTCCAGCTCTATTTTATAGGGCTGATGTTTCCAGTTAAATCGTTAGGTCACCTGCTAATTTTTGGAATATTACAACTTTTAATATAGCATAGGATGGCTGAGAAAGACCAAAGACGGAAGCGCCTTGATCAGCCCTGACAGGCATAAGACGATTCACGCAGAAAATCCTGATTTCTGGAGTGATTTGGCTTATGACCCGAGGGGCTAGGCGCTGGAGCTAGTTGCAGACCACCTTCCCAAAGAACTTTAACACCGTTCAATTTTATTGTTTTAAATACTATGAAAGAGCGCCGGAGAAAGTTCTCCAGGCGCCGATCGTCAGCTAGCAGCTGAATTTTTATTATAAGGAATATTTGAACCGACACTTCGTAAGCCTGCGAAAAACCTCACCGTAAAGATCGTCGTCGCCAGCACGATAAAGATCCCGCTGACTGCTCCTGCCTGATCGGACAGCACCCACTGAGGCAAATGCTCCGCCCATCTCCGCGGCGCACTGATTCCCCCTGCATATAGAAAGGAACCGACGAGCCCTGTAAAAAAGGCGAAGTATAGAGCGATGCTGAATGTATCGATTCCCCTGTGCTGCTGATTGCCTTCGGTCGTGTTGAAGTAATACATGAAGCCGAAAATCATCGCCATAACGCCCATTCCCATATACGTATGAAAATGGCCGGGAACCCATTTCGTATTATGCATCACATGGTTGACAACAATCGTCGCATCAATGATAGCCGGAATGGCGCCAGCCACCCAGCCGAACATGGAAAGGAAAAAGAGGCTTGAGGCGAAGTCCCATTTCATTCGTGACCGGTATACGATCATCAATGCCCCATACGCGGTCACAACCATAACAGGGAGGCCGTTTGCATAGGAAAATACTTGCCCGATTATGAGCATCCATTTTGGCACAGCAAAGTCCATTAGCAGATGATGTGTATAAATCATTAAGGTGAAAAGAGTGGAGCAATTCCATGCGATTAAGAATACTTTATTGGCTTTCCAAGGACGTTTTGTATATTCTGAGAGGACCTCATAAACCGCTATAACCGCCATATAAATCGTACAGTTGGCAAAAATATGGCCGAATGCATACGTAAGATGCTTGGCAAGCATGGGATCCATCGTTATGGCTGGATTGACGATGTTTAAGATGGAAGCTGCAAGCACCGTTGCACCTGCCAATAGAGCGGTTGAGTTGGTGATGATGACCATGGCTGTTGCCACTACAGCCGCGGGCGGCCCTTTCCCTTTTTTCCCTCTAAAGATTATATCCCATCCGAGCGCCTTCCCAAGCCCGCCATATCCTTTTGTCAGCCTGGCTGCCAGATACATATACATAATTAAAAAGCCGATGCCTAATACCAGCATTCCTGATAGGAAGAACATTGCCCCTGCTGCTCCAGCCAATTTAGCCGACTGGGCTGGAAGAGGATATAAGAATGTCCATCCATCTGAAAAATCAAAGACAAATATCGCGATCAGAACCATTGCGACACCTATTAAAAAGAGCACAAAGTTCACAATCAGCATCGCAGGATTCAATTTAACGTATTTGGACAGGAAATACCATAGAATAGCAGTACCGCCCAAAGCGGCTATGCCTACCATTCCTGTTCCGTGTGCTGTCATAATTTTATAAAACCACTGCGGCGTTAGGCTGATCATTTCCCCCTGATTCAACAGCATCATGACACCAAAAATCATCATCAGAATTAACACGAGCGCGGTTGCCGCCAAATACCATACAACGGTCCTTTTAGCCAAAGGGTGAATATTCTCGTTCATCAGAGGCTCCCCCCTTCCGGTTCAACCACAATTTCTTTCACCATCACATGGTGGCCGGCTGAGCAGTATTCAAGACAGAGAATCTGATAAGTCCCTGGCTCTTCAAACTTGTAATAGACTGTGTTGGTATATTCAGGCATGGCCTGGGTTTGAGCGACTAGCTCCATTTTTTCATTATAAAGTCCAAATCCATGCGTAACATCATCTGCCGTCACTTCAAATTGGACCTGGTCCTCCACCCTGAAGCGGTCCTCACTCATCTCCCAAGCATATTGGATTCCCGTTACTTTTACTATTTTGATTTCATTCATGCCGGTGGCTTCCGCCTGATTACGATCATATGGCAATCTGCCAAGCGTCATGACACTGGCAAATCCCATAACGGCAATTAAGCCAAGAAAATAAAACTTCCTGATCCGATATCCTTTCTTCTGAATGGATCCATAATCTCCGCTGCGCTTCGACTCCCCGTAGACAAATGCAAAAGCGAGCGCAAGCAGAAACACAAAAAAAACAGTCGCATAAAGGGCAATTTGCTGGTACATCCATACCCCTCCCATAAAGTTTGATTGCGAAACAAGGCATCCCCCATCCCCTGTTCAGTTTCATAACCAATTTTATGAGATCCGCAATTAAAATTCGGTGATATATGTCCTATTTAACGAACTTTTTAATAATTTTGCCTTCAATTACACAAACCCAGCTGTATTCTACATCCACAATATGAAAATGCGTTTGTAAAATGCTGCCTGTTCCCCCAGTTCGTTTAGCTTTAAGCTCTTTAGGGGAAAGCCGGCGGCACCATTCAAACCATTCATCACGAACTTGCCAGTTATAGCGGAATAGTGATAACAATTTCTTAAACCTCCTTCTCCTTCAGGTCAATATGGAGATTCTGCAATCGATTAAAATTTCCTTCTTATTTCTTATTTCATTCGCATAATTCCTCCCGATGTATTGAATGCTAAAAGAAGCGGACTATGTAGAAAGGGGATTGAAATGTGAAGAAAAACTTGGTGGTTTTTTACATATCAGTGGCTATTCTATTATTGCTTGTGTTATTTGGTGTTTTTGTGCCGGATGCATTGGAGGGAGTAACAGCAAATGTCCAGGCCTTTATTACCGATAAATTCGGGTGGTATTATTTAATACTTGTGTCGTTCATTGTCCTTGTTTGCTTATATTTTTTAATCAGCCCATTGGGGAAAATTAAGCTTGGCAAGCAGGATGACAAACCTGAATTTACACGGCCTACCTGGTTTGCCATGCTGTTCAGCGCTGGGATGGGGATTGGTCTCGTTTTCTGGGGAGCTGCTGAACCCATATACCATTATGCAGTGGCCTCGCCTACCGGAAGTGAAGTAGGCACCGATCCGGCCATTCGTGAAGCGATGCGATACACGTACTTTCATTGGGGCGTTCATGCCTGGGCCATTTATGGCATTGTGGCTCTTGTTCTCGCTTATTTTAATTTCAGGCATGACGAACCAGGTTTAATCAGTGCTACGCTTAGGCCGATTCTTGGGGATCGGACGGAAGGAACTGCAGGAAAAGTGGTTGATGTCATCGCTGTTGTTGCGACGGTCATTGGGGTTGCAACGACTTTGGGGTTCGGGGCCATGCAAATTAACGGCGGCCTCTCGTACCTTTTTGGCATTCCCGTCAGTTTTCCGGTACAGGTATTAATCGTCCTGATTGTAACAATCTTATTTATGATTTCGGCTTGGACTGGTCTCGGAAAAGGGATTAAAATTCTCAGCAATGCCAATATGATTTTGGCTATCCTCCTTTTCCTGCTGACTTTCTTTCTGGGACCGTCATTATTCATTCTGAATCTATTTACGAATACAATTGGGACCTATCTGCAAAACCTGCCAAGCATGAGCTTTCGGATTGCGCCTTTAGATGAAGATGTACGGGCATGGATTAATGGCTGGACCATTTTTTACTGGGCATGGTGGATTGCCTGGGCACCTTTTGTCGGCATCTTTATTGCGCGCGTATCAAAAGGAAGAACCATCCGCGAATTTGTTTTCGGCGTGCTGCTGGTGCCCTCATTGATTGGCTTCCTATGGTTTTCCACTTTTGGCGGGTCAGCGATTATGCAGGAGCATCATGGGGTTGAGAAGATTTCGGAACTGGCTACGGAGGAAGCGCTGTTTGGAATGTTCTCTAATTTCCCGTTCGGAACGGTACTATCCATTATTGCGATCATTCTGATTTGCACCTTCTTCATTACTTCAGCTGATTCAGGCACCTATGTACTGGGGATGATGACAACAAATGGCTCACATCATCCAGGGAACAAAATAAAGTTTATCTGGGGAATCATGCTATCTGCCATTTCACTCGTCCTTCTTTACTCAGGCGGTCTGCAGGCACTTCAGAACACCATGATTGCAGCTGCTCTTCCGTTTTCCATTATCATGGCTTTAATGACCTTCAGTTTGATCAAAGCGCTGCAGAAAGAAGCGCAGGAGCTCGGGATTGGAAAAATCCCGAAAAGGAAGGCATAGTTAGAAAAGGGCAGGGTGCCTTGACCACCCCCGACAAGCACAAGACGAGTCTCTCGAAAAGGTGTCCTTTTGCCTTTTTGAGAGGCCGGCTGAAATGTAAAGGCGACTGCCCATTCAAGGAACGCAGACTAAATGCGCCACGTCCTGTGGCAACGTCTGCATGACCCGCATTCGCCCAAAAGCTGCCGCTTTCGGTCGTGCGATGCTTATCCTCAAAAAAAGCTACGGCTTTTTTCTTCGTGCCAAAAGATTTGCTGACGAAGCCTTCCTTGTCCTGCGGGCCTCAGGCATAAGACGATTTCTGTAAGAAGGCGTATTTCCTTCTGAAAGGAATCGGCTTATGACCCCGAGTCCCTAGGAGCCGCAGCTGGACAAACTTGTAACCTCGTGGGATAGGCTGTTTGCGCTTGACAGATAAACCAGCGGAGATGATTCCAAGAAGAATTCACTTTTTCAGCAGCCTTCTGGATGGAGAGGTCCTCATCCAGCAAGTGCTCTTCTATATAATCAATGGCCTTTTACAGTGATACGATCCAAGACATTCCTGATCACTCCCTTGATTTACGTCCTAGCAAGTTTGAAAATGGGCATCCTGTCTTTTTGTGCTTTGTTTTGGCAGACAGACACTTAGAAATTCTTATTTTTAGTAGGAAATCCCTGCTGAAGGAAGAATTTTATTATAAAGCTTTTTTGGGAGGATTGGCCTGAAGTTCGATTTGAATGGAGTGGAGTCTTTTCCGGCCAATATTGAAAAAATACCAGCCAAAATTGTATTTTTACCGGCCATTTTCACTGAAATACCGGCCGAAGGAGATGATTTACCGGCCAACAGCTCAAGCAGCCGCAGCAACAATTATTTATCGGCCACTTCAGGAGGTATATCGGTCAAAATTTTCATTTATCGGTCACTTTTTCTATTTTATCGATCAGATTTCCAGTTTATCGGTCACTTCCTATTCTATCAAGGTTTGCCGCATATCAAATAACCAGCAGCTCCGAAAAGAGCAGCTGGTCTCATTTAGTACCTTACATTACCCGTTCCTATTGGCGATACTTGGCAATTGCTTTGATAATGCTTTCGCTGAAGGATGGGATATCTCCATCGCTTCTGCTTGCAGCGATTCCCATTTCTGCGAAGGTCTGCGATTGCCCAAGAGCATTTCTGGCCTCTGCAGGCAGCAATTCCGCTCCTTCGCTGCCAATTGCGATGGTTTTAAAATGCTGGAATGCTTCACGGACAAACTCCTTCGCTTGCGGCACCAACTTTAGTGCCTTCGCGCTTTCTTTCCCGCCTGCTACATAGACTGCGTCATACATAACGAAGTGGCATCTAATTATTGAGATACCTCAGGACAATGAACGTTTTCTAAGTCATCCCATTTAATTAAAATGTGATAGTCACTCGTTTTTTCACTGCAATTTAGCTGTTTTTTACAAATCTTTCTCTTTTCTTCCCTTCTTTATTTCAAAATAATTCATTTTCTGCCATATATTTTTGTTTTTTCTGACAATTTTCAAAAAATTATGCTAAAATTGCAAATCAGTTATTGTCAATAATAGTAAAACAATATAGAATTTTCATATAACATCTTTTGGCAGGCAGGTGAAACGGTGGAAATTACAAAGCATTTTTTCTTTAATTTATCACTCTTAGTCATCATCTTATTTTTTGTGCTCGTATGGGCGGAAAAAAGCTCTAAATTCCGGTTTTCAAAAGGCTACTCTCTTTTTTGGTCAATCATCATGCTGTGGATTTGCTTTCAGTTTTCCTATGAGCCGGATCCTCATTTTACCTACGATTTGAGAATGATTTTAGTGATTATCGGCGGATTATATGCCGGAATCGGCCTGGAATTGGTAGCAGCCGTTATCATTATGAGAGGCTTTTATGGGATTGAACCTGGTTTTTATACAACTATTTTGTTATATCTGCCGTTAGGAATCATTCTCTGGAAGCTGTATCCGTGGTTTTGGAAGCAGCCTCCACGAAAGCGAATTCATGTAGCTGTTATTTCAAGTATGATTATAAGTGTGCTGACTGTAATCACAATGGAAATAGCCATACCGCCGCAAAATCGGTTTGACGCCTGGTTTGCCTACCTGATCATCCCTCCGTTGGGAGTGGGCATGATTTCGTATGTCATTGAGTTTGCCAAACGCAATCTCGATATCCGTGAAAATCTGGTCCGGACTGAAAAGCTGGAGGCAGTTGAGCAAATGGGGGCAGCGATATCCCATGAAATTCGCAACCCTTTAACAGCGGCCATCGGCTTTGTGCAATTATTGCAGGAGCAAAAACTCCCTCCACGCAAGCGGCAGGAATACCTGACCATCGTGAAGGCAGAGCTTGAATCTGCCGAGCAAGTCATCCAGAACTACTTGACCTTTTCGAAGCCTGCTTTAGACATAATAGAAGAAATCAATGTAAAGAAAGAACTTATGCAAGTAATGAACATATTAAAACCTACCGCCAATCAGAATTCAGTAGAGTTTAATTCGGATTTCGCCCTGCTGGGTTCCATTAAAGGGGATCGCCAGAAATTCCACCAATGCTTTTTAAATGTGATAAAAAATGCGATTGAAGCGATGCCGCGCGGAGGACAATTATACATAGAAACCCAATATAGCAGCAGCCACATAACCATTGAAATAAAAGACACCGGCATCGGAATGACAGAGGAACAGCTGCAGCGCCTTGGCGAACCCTATTATTCCACAAAAGGGCCAAAAGGGACGGGCCTTGGAATGATGGTTGTATTCAGTATCGTGAGGGCCATGGAAGGCAGTGTGAAAGTAAAGAGCGAATTGAATAAAGGAACGGTATTCACCTTTTCCTTTCCCTCCTATAAGGCGGATTTGAGAAAGAATGAAGCTTAAACAAAACAGCTGAGCCTCCCAAGTTTGGGAGGCTTTCATTTATTTTCCGGGCGAGAATCTAATGCTGCGCGATCAATTCTTGTGCTGCCTCTGCTGCATGGAGCTATTTCATGATTATTGGATCTGTTCCTTTACTAAATGGTTCGTGCAGTTATACAGTTCGCAGCCCCACTGGCTTTCTTTCATAAAAAGCGTTGTAAGGGAAGTATTTTTCGGTGGATTGGTCAGATCTGTGTTTGGAACGATTTCTTTTAGGAGATGCCGGATAAATGAGCCATGGCTAATAACCAGTACATTCTCCCCCTGGTGCTTGGCCGAAATTTCCTTCATGAATTCCATGCCTCTCCCGATCACGCTTTCATGCGGTTCGAATCCAAGATCCATTTCACGCCAGCCGCTTCCCCATTTTTCAAGCCGCTCTGCTTCTGTGGTGCCTTCAATTAACCCGCCGCCGACTTCCCTGATTCTTGGGTCCAGATGTACCGGGATATGGCTGATTTTCTCTTTAATGGCTTCCGCTGTTTGCCGCGCCCTTAATAGATTACTAGTGTAGATCACATCCCATTTTTCCAAACTCAGCCTTTCTGCCAGCAGCACGGCTTCTGCCAAGCCTTCTTCATGCAGGGGAATGTCCGAGCTTCCCTGTGCCCTGCCCTCTTTATTCCACGGTGTAACGCCATGCCTGATCAGGCCGATTTTTGTCATTGTATACGTCCTTTCTTTTTTCACTTGATTGTTATTCTAGTGAACTACTCCCACCATCCCACCCTTGCGGGTTGCTTGAAGTGGGGGCTTCTTGGGTAATCGCCACTTTTGGTAGCTAACGAAATTGACCAAGCTAACCCTCTTGTTCCAAGAGTTTATATTTTTAGTAGGCACTTGCTAATAAGCGAATGCCTTCTTTTTTGATATTGAGTGCTGAATTATAATCTCTATCGATATTTAGCCCACATGAACAAGCGTATGTCCTAATTTCCATAGGCATTGGTTGGGTATTTCCGCAACTCGAACAAGTTTTGGTATCTATTTTGATAAGTTGTTTCCCTCGTTCACTTAGTTTGTACTGTAAGAAAGAAGTGAACATTCCCCACCCATTATCAGCTACGCTTTTACCGAAATTAAGTGCTTGTGACATTCCTTTCATGTCTAAATCTTCAATCACAACAGCATCGAAGGTAGACACTAACTTCTTTGATTTATGATGAAGAAAGTTTTTCCTTTGATTGGCAGTTTTTTTCTTGAATTTTAGCTACTCGAATACGTTGTTTATTC
>NZ_BRVM01000031.1 GCF_026011715.1 Cytobacillus sp. NCCP-133
TTTTCCGCAAGCTCGCGGTTTGCCTTTGAAACACGGCCAACCACTTCTTCTTTATTAGAAGGATTGATTGATACGATTTTATCTTCAGTAGAAATGCGCTCTCCGCCAATTAATAAATCATAGTCCTGGCCCAAATAGCTTTCTACTGTCTTTAATCCCTTTAAATACTCTTCACGATTTTCTTCTGCTTTAAAATTCGTGAATGGTTCATGCTTATAAGGTTGTACCATTTTTACCGCCTCCTGTGTACAAATATACAAACGCCGGATCCTAACAGCACTGTCCTTTTACTTCAAACAGGTTCTGCTATTCTCTTAAAACGTTTTCATCCATCCATTATATTAACATGAAATTATCATTCCCTTCAAACTTTCTCCGCAGATGTTATATATTAACATTCAAATATAAAATTGGCAGTATTTATTAAGCAGGGAAAGGGCTTTTTGCCATTTTGGCGAATAACTGGTATAAGCTGTTATATCCTATCCTCTGATCCTGTTTTGTTATTTTATGCGCTTAAATATTTTACCTTTAAAAATTTCCATAAAAATTACGGTTCCATTAACTTCCTTAAAAATTGCCTTTCTACCCAATAAAAAACCCAGGAACTGAATCATACCTGGGTTTTCGTCAAGTATCATTGATAAATATGAACAAATGGTTCGCTTTGATCTGCTTTGCGGACGACCAGTGCTTCTGGCCCGTTTACGGATGAAATGTTTACCTGAACGGATATATATTCAGGAAAGTGTTTGACCACAAGCCCGGTTACATATTGAGAAAAGCCAATCCCTTCTGCTTTTCCATAGAATTGAATAGGGATATCAATATTTACTTCCTGCAATTGATCCTGGGCATAGAAAGCTTTCCCGATGACTCCATTAAAATTCGGGAAATAGGTTTCTACGTCTTGTTTGAAATTAAGGAATGCTGTCAAATCATCGCGGTGATTTTTTTCAGCATCATTCGATGGGAAAAGGACGTATTTTTCGTTGGTCTTTTCCCAGCCGCCAAGCTTGCTGCTTCCTTTGGGTGCATTGGCATACCCAAAAAAACTGCCTGGAACAACTGAAGTCCGCGCTTCCTGTTCAAACAAGGCAATGGTAACCGGCACATTTTTTAATTCTTTGATTTGCCTTATTCTCTGCAGCACTTCTTCTGCCAGCTTTTTTCCCTCTCTTTCAAGGACATCGTGGTCAATCTTCGTTTCATAAGTAGCGCCATATTGCTCTTTCTGGTAATAGTGAACAGAATTCATGGCAAGGCCAATCACGATCCCTCCAAGTCCAACCTTCCCCTCATCATTTTTCACAAGGTAATTATGTTCCAAAATATGGGCTAGATAGATAGGGCTTTTCTCATTATTTTTATCTATATCTCCGCCATCTACAATCATTGGATTCAAGCCAATATTCTCTTCTGCCTTTAATTTGCGCTCCTTGAGCTGTGCTTCTGTGAACTTGCGGTTCAGCCATGCCTGCACCGTATCCCTTTTCAGGTATTGGCCTTCCTGGAATAAGTACTTATCCGGGTCAAATGTATTTTGGGCAACCCGCATAAGACCTGTTTCAAATTCATTAATATCATATTTAGTGCTGATATTATTGACCACTAGGCCCCTTGATTCACTAGGTTCAAATGGCAGCAACGTACGATAATATTTATCTGAGATTTTATAATTCGGAATGATTGCCTTATCTTTTTCGCTCTTGTCTTCCTGAACGACTTCCTCCTGCTTATTAAAATTAGGCGCACAGCCTGCAAGCAGTAAAGAAACAGATAAAGCAAGCATTATGATTTTTTTCACGGCGCTTCCACCTTCTTACTTATTTAATTCTTCAATCAGTCTCTCCTCGTTCCAAACCTCTACTCCCAGCTCCTGGGCCTTGGCCAGCTTGGAACCTGCCTCTTCCCCTGCGATTACAGCATCCGTTTTTTTGCTGACGCTTCCGGATACTTTTCCGCCTAGCGCTTCAATTTTTTCCTTCGCTTCATTTCTGCTCATGATTTCCAGTTTTCCAGTGAGCACGACGGTCTTTCCTGCAAAAAAGCTATCCGAATTTTCAGCGGAAACAGGCTTCGGACCTTTATAATCCATATTGACTCCTGCCGCTCTCAGCTCACCAAGGAGCTCATGAGCTTCTTCCTGCCCAAAGAAGGTCACAATGGAATCAGCCATTTTGTCGCCAATTTCATTAATTGCCGTTAAATCTTCGCGGCTAGCTTTTTCAAGCTTTTCCATTTGGCCAAATTCCTGAGCAAGCGTCTTGGCCGCTTTTGCCCCGACATGCCTGATTCCAAGGCCAAACAATAGTTTTTCCAGAGAGTTCTGCTTGGAATTTTCAATAGCATGCAATAGATTATTAACTGATTTTTCCCCCATGCGTTCCAGCTGGATAAGCTGTTCATACGTTAATTTATATAAATCTGCCACATCTTTAATCAGGTTTTCTGCGAATAGCTGGCTGATGACCTTCTCGCCAAGTCCATCAATATTCATCGCATTCCGGGAAACAAAGTGGATCAGACCTTCACGGATTTGCGCAGGACACTTTGGGTTGATGCAGCGTAATGCTACTTCTCCATCCAGGCGGACTAGCTCGCTCTCACACTCAGGGCAGTGTGTCGGCATATAAAAATCCTGTTCCCCGCCTGTTCTTCTGTCTGCAAGCACATTCACTACCTCAGGGATAATATCCCCTGCTTTCTTGACAACAACCTGGTCTCCAATTTTAATATCCTTTTCACGAATTAAATCCTCATTATGCAGGGAAGCCCTCTGTACCGTCGTTCCGGCTACCCGGACAGGATCTAGGATGGCAGTCGGGGTTACTACCCCTGTTCTTCCAACGCTCAGTTCAATATCCCTTAAAGTTGTTACTACCTCTTCCGCACGAAACTTATAGGCAATCGCCCAGCGCGGACTTTTCGCAGTAGTTCCAAGCTGCTCCTGCTGCTCCAATGAATCCACTTTGATGACAATGCCATCAATATCATAAGACAGGTTTGGGCGCTTATCTGTCCACCTTTGAACATATTCAAGGACTTCATCGATATTCTCACACTTTTTGCGCTCTTTATTAGTCTTGAAACCAAGGCTGTCCAAATAATCAAGGCCTTCACTGTGGGTTACAATTCCGGTATTGCCTGTGTCCGCAATTCCGTAAACGAAGAGATCAAGATTCCGTTTTGCAGCAAGCCGAGGGTCGAGCTGCCTTAAAGAACCTGCGGCTGCATTCCGCGGATTCGCAAACGGCTCCTCGCCATTTTCTTCCTTCGCTTTATTTAAGGCTTCAAAGGATCGCCTTGGCATAAAGGCTTCACCGCGCACTTCCATGGTCACTTCATCCTTCAGGCGAAGGGGAATGGATCGAATGGTCTTCAGGTTTGCGGTAATATTTTCTCCGATTGTACCGTCTCCCCTTGTTGCTCCTAATTCAAAAAGCCCGTCCTCATAGCGAAGGGAGACAGCAAGTCCATCTATTTTCAATTCGCACACATACGTAACCGCCTCTCCTGAACCCTGGCGGACACGGCGGTCAAAATCTCTTAAATCCTGCTCGTTGAATGCATTTCCCAAACTAAGCATCTGGGACTGATGCTCCACTTTTTCAAACATATCGAGGATTTCTCCTCCTACCCTTTGTGTAGGGGAATCCCCTGTCTTCAAATCAGGAAATTGGTCTTCAATTTCAATCAGCTCTCTCAACAGCTTATCATACTCCGCATCCGGGACAGATGGCTGATCAAGTACATGGTACTCATAATTATATTGGTTCAAAAGGTTGTGCAGATCTTTAACCTTTTTTTCTGCTGTTTGAAGGTCCATATATCCAACCCTTTCCAATAATTTCAGACCAAGCAGACACAGCAGCCAGGTCTGAGTTTGTTATTTTTTGAATAGGCTGTTTTCTTATAGATTGTTGTTTAAGCTTGTAAATGAAGTCCGTTAATTTCTACTGCGGGCACGCAGCGAACCCGCGGGGAGGAATGAGAGCCACCTCGGCTTCGCCTGTGGAATCTCTCACTCCCTCTCCTCCCGCAGGACTTTGGAAAAGCATCCTTGAATAAACACCGCACGAAGAAAAATGCGAATGCATTTTTCGAGGAGTCAAGTGCTCTCCGCTACAGTCAACTCATAAGACTAACCTGCAGTAAAAAACAACAAAGTTTATGAAAACAGCTTTAGAATGAAAGCAGTTTTTTTACGCCTTTGTAATCGGCGCAAACTTGGCAAGCAGGCGTTTAATGCCTACGGGTTTAGGGAACGCAATATCAAGCTCTGTCCCTTCCCCTGAGCCTTTCACGCTGACTACCGTACCGGTTCCCCATTTTCCATGCTGGGCTTTATCGCCCACTTTCCAATCAATCTCATCTCCGCCTGTGCTTGATGCAGACGGACGCATGACCGCTTTTCTTTGAGGCTGGGCCTGTCTTGACATACCCGGCGATCCAAAGGGCGATGATTCGAATGGCGAAGGTTTCTTTACCGGCTCCAGTCCATCAATCAAGTCAGCAGGTATTTCTTTAATAAAGCGGGATGGAGGATTCATATTCGTCCGTCCAAACAGGGTGCGCATTTGGGCATTCGTAATGAATAGTTCTTCCTCCGCGCGGGTAATTCCTACATAAGCAAGCCTTCGTTCTTCTTCCATCTCTCCCTCTTCCATCAGGGAACGGCTGTGCGGGAATACACCTTCCTCAAGACCCATCAAAAACACAACAGGAAACTCAAGCCCTTTCGCTGAATGAAGGGTCATAAGGACGACAGATTCAGCCTTTTCACCATCATCATCCAATTTATCAATATCAGCAACAAGAGCCAAATCTGTTAAGAATGCGATTAGCGATTTATCTTCGCTTGCTTCTTCAAAGTTTTTTGTAACAGACAGGAATTCATCGATATTTTCCAGACGGCTTTGTGCCTCAATTGATTTCTCGGCAATCAGCATATCTCGATAACCTGATTTCTCCAAAAGCCCCTCTACAAGTTCTGTGACAGATAAATATTCCTGCATTTGTGTATAATTTTTCACCAAATCCCTGAACTCAATGGCTCCCTTTGTTATCTTGGGGCTTAATCCAATCAGTTCAATCGATTCGAGCGCTTCAAACATGCTAATTTCATATGCTTGAGCAAAGTTGGCGATTTTATCAACCGAACCTGATCCGATTCCGCGCTTAGGCACATTGATCACACGCTGAAGGCTGATATCATCATCCGGATTTGCGATCAAACGCAGATATGCCAGTAGGTCTTTAATCTCTTTGCGATCATAGAACTTAATGCCGCCGACAATAGAATATTCAATATTTGACTTAAGCAGCACTTCTTCCATTACACGCGATTGTGCATTGGTTCGGTATAAAATGGCAATGTCCGATAAGCTGCGCTTGCCGCTGTTCACGGATTCCTTTATTTTGCCCGCAACAAATTGAGCCTCTCCCTGCTCGCTGTCAGCCCGATAATAAAAAATTTTATTGCCCTCTGCATTTTCCGTCCAAAGATTTTTTGGCTTTCTGTTTAGATTTTTGCTGATTACTTCATTTGCAGCCAAAAGAATTCTCTTCGTGGAACGATAATTTTGCTCCAGAAGAATCGTCTGTGCAGTTGGGTAATCATTTTCAAAAGATAAGATGTTAGCTATATCTGCACCTCTCCATTTATAAATGGACTGGTCAGAGTCCCCGACTACGCAAAGGTTCCGAAAACGGCTGGCTAAAAGCTTTACGAGCATATATTGCGCCCTGTTCGTATCCTGGTACTCATCCACGTGAATGTATTGGAATTTACGCTGATAATATTCAAGCACTTCAGGCACACGCTGAAACAGCTGGATGGTGATCATGATTAGATCATCAAAATCAAGTGCCTGGTTGCGGCGTAATCTCTTCTGGTATTCTGTGTAAACATCACTGGCAACCTGCTGGATGTAATCCCCTGCGGTTTTCGCATACTCTTCAGGGGTGATCAATTCATTCTTAGCCGAGCTGATGGATCCCAGGATGGCACGCGGTTCAAACTTCTTTGGATCCAGATTTTTATCCTTAAGAATAGATTTAATAACCGATTGCTGATCAGTTGAATCCAAAATCGTAAAATTACGGTTGTAGCCTATCCGATCGATATCTCTTCTTAAAATTCGTACACACATGGAGTGGAATGTGGAAATCCAAATTTCATTTGCTGCTCCGCCCATCATGTTTTGAATACGGTCACGCATTTCGCGGGCCGCCTTGTTTGTAAATGTAATTGCCAGAATATTGTATGGATTAACACCCTTTTCCACCATTAAGTAAGCAATCCTATGAGTAAGCACTCTTGTCTTTCCGCTTCCCGCTCCTGCCATTATCAAGAGAGGTCCGTCCGTTGCTTTTACCGCATTTTGCTGCTGCAGATTTAATCCATTCAGTAATTTTTCCGTTAAAAATTGCATTTCTTCTCTTCACCACCATAAAAACATATGTTCTTATTTACCATTTTATCCTGTTTGGAAAACTGTATCAACTTTAACTTTAGTACTGTCCAACTCCGGACAGTGGTTCTCGTTTGCCCTTCTCCTTCTATCAAGGACAGGCTGCTTTAACAGTCATAAGCGCTGCCTGCAAATCTTCATAAATAATATTCCCGACCACAATTACGTCTGCATGCTTGGCCATTTCCATTGCCTGCTCTTGGCTTTCAATCCCGCCTCCGTAAAATAATACGGTCTCTTCGAGTGTCTCTTTCACTTCGGAAACAACAGCAGCATCACCGTACTTGCCGCTGTATTCCAAATAAAAGATTGGCAGGCGGAACATCTTTTCTGCCATCATCGCAAACCCTTTTACCTCATCCAAGGACAATTCCGTCCGGGAATTGGTGACTTGGGCTGCCTTGCAATCCTTATTCAGTATGCAATATCCCTGAACAATAATCTCTTCCCAATTCATAATATCTCCGTATTCCTTTACAGCTTCATGATGAAGGCCGGTAATCCACTTCACATCCTGGCTGTTTAGAACTGTCGGTATAAAGTAAAGATCAAAGCCAGGCGTAATGGAATCTATTGTGGAAACCTCCAGGACACAGGGCACTGTATACCTGCGGATTCGCGCCATTAAATCCAGCACTTTTTCAAGTGTCACCCCGTCAGTCCCTCCCACAATAATCGCATCCGTCCCCGATTCACAAACCTTTTCCAGATCTTCATCTGATATATATTTATCCGGATCGAGCTTAAACACATGGCTCCATTCGCGAACATCATACATGCAAAATTGCCTCCATTCTATCAATTCCATTTCATCATTATATCATTTAGGAGAGAGAATAAAAAATAATACTGGAAGACCCCACTATGCTCTGAAACCATCCATTAGAGCTGCTTTTAGCTTTATCTCCCCTAAAGATGCATCCTTGATGAACCAGGTGCTTTAGCTGCCAATAAATTACAGAACCGTTGTGGAAGGGATGGAAATTTTGAACAAAGAAAAAAACCGCGGGAACACCCCATCGGTTTAAGAAAAAAATATTTATGCTTTTTCAGCTTCTTCCTCTTTAATCCGCTCTAACGCCATTTCATACGCATCATTTCCATAGTTAAGGCAGCGCTTCACACGGGAAATAGTAGCGGTGCTGGCACCTGTATCAGTTTCAATTTTATGATATGTTTTGCCTTCGCGAAGCATGCGGGCCACTTCCAGGCGCTGTGCTAATGATTGAATTTCGTTTACTGTGCATAGATCGTCGAAGAAGCGGTAGCACTCCTCCAAATCATTTAAAGATAAAACCGACTTAAATAGCTGGTCGAGTTCTTTTCCTCTTAACTTGTCAATTTGCATATATGCATACCCCTTTATTAGATAATATTTTAATTATTGCTCAGATTGGAAGGAAACCGTTTGCTCCAGACCCGGGCTTGATGGAACAATGTTAATCCATGTCTTGCCGGGTACAAGGCCTGCTTGTTTGCCGTTAAGAACAGGAAGTATTCTGCCATCCTTATTCTCCCACTCAACATCTGTCATTTTCCCTTTTTGCAGGAGGTAGCCTTTTCCCCCAGAAGTTAAGTTAATATCACGGCGGCCTGCACTGTCAACTACTTTATGATCTGCTTCTGCAATGAAAATATTATCCAGCAAAACAGGCTTTCCAGAATGATAATCAGCTGTTAGTTCACCATTCGAATACCTTTTATACTTTTCCAGATCCTCGTCGTACTCGTAAATAACATTAAATAACTCATTGTCTAAATAAGAAATTATTACAGCTACGGCTGGCGCACCATCGATTTCTTTTGTCTCCTCCTTTGACAGGAAGGAAAGCGGTTCAGGTGCATCCGCCATCGAATAATGGTTCTGTTCTGCACCATTCAGTACATTCTCGAATGAAATATAGGAATTATGCGGTGCTTTTCTGAAACTAGCCCGTTTAAACAAAGTGCCATCATACTGCATTCCGTTTAGGTTATCAATATATCCTTGATCCAGCAGCGCTTTGGCTTCCGGGCTGTAGCCATGGGCAATGTACAGACTGTTGTAGCCTTTTGAAAGCTCGATATAATAATCCCTGGAACTTCTGACAGGCCCTATTTCTTCAGGCTGTTCGCTTTGGAAAATGGCAAGAAAACGGGTCACATCCCCTTCTGCCAGCAATTCATAGACGATATCAGCTTGATCAAGGCCTGATTGCGGCCGGGCATTGGGGTGATTGTTGATCATCACCGCTACAGCCCTGCCCTCCACTTCCGATTCCGATTCAGCTCCAGTAAGAGGATATTGGAATGAAAGTGCTTTTTCCTCGCTTACCCCTTTTGTTGCTTCTTCAGCTTTCTCCGTTTCCTGCTTAGCAGGCTCTTCTGTTTTATCTTTGCTGCTGCATCCTGAAACTAAAAGCATTGCGGCTGCTGAAACAGCTATCCATCTTTTTAGCATTTATGCACCCCTGTATATCCCTTTTTGCTTCGATGAAGTTCTTTTGTGTTCTCTCCTCTGAGCAGCTCTTTTATCCTCAATTATTGCATCTCTTTTACATTTTAACGCATTATCGTTGGAAAGAGTACCGTTTTATTCATAACGTCATACATTCCCTGCTGGGTAATTCGAATATAAGGCAGGTGTGTTGAGGAAAAAAAGAGCAAAGTATACATGGGATCTTCATGCTTATAGCCTTTATCCCTCAGGTAATGTACGAGCCGCTTCTCCTCCTCCATCAATTCCTCGACCCTTTTATCTGACATAACCCCTTTTAGCTTCAGCTCCATCTCCTGAACAATTTTTCCTTTTTCGGAAATAACAATGCCCCCGCCTATTTCCTTGAGACGGTTAAACGCGTTCAGTATTTCCGTCTTGCTTTTTCCGATTAAAATAATATCGCCTGTATTGGAAAAAGAACTTGCCATACCATCGAGGCTTTTCGCGAATCCTTTTAAAACGGTATTAATCCGCCAGCGGCCTTTCCGGTCTACGAGCATGAACAAGCATTCATCATGGTCTTTTCCCAGTTCTTCCGAAGAAACATCTATTGTGATGGAATAAGGCTTGGTAATCACTGCATTCTCAAGGTTTATACCGAATGGCATGGAGAACTGCATATCATCAGAAGTCAAATCCCAATTAATATCCATTGGTGCAAAGCCAAATTCCTCCCACGAAACTGGCTCATACGCATTCAAATTTACACCGTCTCGCTTTACCCACTCGCCTTTTGCCAGAACGGAGACAGGAGTTGGCTCCTCTTCACTGGAAAGGAAATTAATATTGGCTACTCTGCCAGTTGCAATATTGCCGTGCAGATAATCAATCCCATAATGTCTCGCCACATTGATTGTAGCCATATTATAGGCGTCAGCCACCGGCACACCTTTTTCAATCGCAATGCGGATCATATGGTCGATAATTCCTTGTTCATAAAAAGAGGAGAAGGAACCATCGGTCGTGAAAATAACCCGATCATATTGATTGATGCCCAAATTATGCATTTCATCCAATAAAACCGGCAGGTCCGGACGTATGGAGGAATATCTGAGGGAAACGGTATATCCCTGTAAAAGGCGGTTATAAACATCCTTGCCGGTCATTGACTCATGATCACAATCCGCTCCGAGAAGCATAAGCTTAGCAAGTGTCTTTTCAGAAGCACCTGGAAAATGCCCTTCGATTTTCTTCCTCATCCGTTTCGTTTCCTGAATCCAGTGGAGCATCATATCATCGCCGTCTAAAAGCTTCGGCCATCCTGTCAGTTCCCCTCCCTGAAGTACAGCGTCATGCTCAAGCCAAGACTTCACATTTCCATGTGAAAAGGTCGCTTCTTCATGCTGTATTTCTGTTTGAGCATCAAATCTGCACCACCAATACATGGTTGCAGGGATATTTCTCATTTCCTTCAAAAAAGAAAACGCTTTCCTTTTATCCTGCTGCAAAGCCAAAACCATATTGTCATTAATCAAGGTAGTTGTGCCGAACTGTGATGCATAGCTCGCAAAAGAATGGGGATTATATAACTGAAATGGGTGGGCATGCGGCTCAATATACCCTGGAACCAGCGTTATCCCAGTGCAGTCAACGACTTCACACCGGTCTATTTTTTCCGGCAGTTTTTCGCCCACATAGACAATGCGATCATCGTAAATCCATATATTAGCCGTTATCCATTTCCGGAATGCCTGATTTAGATAACGTGCGTTTTTAAGTAATATCGTCGGTGACAGTTTTCCGTCAAGTACGGAAACATGTTCACGCAAGTGCTTGTTTTTCCAACGGTAACGCTGTTCCAGCACCTTACTCCCTCCCCTTTTTATTATCTCTTTATATAAAAAAAACATTATATTCAGGGAATAAACTTAACATAGAAAAATGGCTTTATAACAATAAAGAAAGCCCTTACATTCTCCTGTTTTCTATAGTAACATATTTCACTGTTTAACGCATTAAAGAATCAGTAATAAATTGTAAACATTTTGTGAAAGAGGTGGCACAATGAATGTTAAACCAAATATCGGCATCGTTAATGCCTTAATTCGCATAACAGCTGGCTTTACCATTTTAGCCTGGAGCACGTCCAAACTTGTTAAAAGGCCTTGGCGAGACTCTTATATAATGATGGCCATGCTGGGCGGCATGAAAGTGGCAGAAGGAATCGTCCGTTTTTGCCCATTAACAGCTCTTTTTGAAAGGGGACAAGATGTGGTGCAAGGTATGAGACGGCAGGGAGGCAATCGTGAAAATGACGAGTCCGTCGGGGAAGTGCTGCCTCCGCAAAATCCTTCTTAGCCTTTTTAGGAGGCTCGGCTTGTGACCTCGAGGGGCAGGCGCTGGGGATAATTGTTATGTTTACCAAAAGCCCCCTTTAGGGGGGCTTAAAATTCCACTCAGACTTAAAGGAGCTGACATTCATGTTTTGGGAATACGTAATGGATATGTCATTTGTTTTAACAGCATTGATTGGGAGTATCGTTGCTCTTCTTTTTGTGTATATCCGCAGAACTAAGAAAGGACGTGCACGATAGCTTTATTCGCAATGTCTTTTCGATAAAAAACAGCGCCGCACTGAAGTTTTTCCAGCTCACGGTAAACTTTTTCCTGGGCATCCTTCAAGGTTGCCGATTTAGCACCTGCAAGAAGGACACGTCCGCCGTTTGTAATATAATCTCCTGAGCTGTTTTTATCTGTACCGGCGTGGAATACAGCGGTATCCTTGCTGATTTCCTGAAGACCGTTAAGAATAGCGCCTTTTTCATATGCTTCGGGATAGCCAACAGAAGCAGCAACAACACCTACCATAGCTTGTTCATCCCATTCGATTGCAGGTTCTTCTCCCTCAAGGACAGCAAGCATGGCTTCTGCTAAATCTGACTTCATGCGCGGCAAGATAACCTGTGTTTCAGGATCTCCGAAACGGGCATTAAATTCAATTACCTTAAGTTCTGTTTCTGTTTTAATCAAACCTGCATATAAAATTCCGCTGAAGCTGCGGCCTTCCTGCAACATCGCATTTGCAGCTGGCTTCAATACCTTTTCTATAGCGTTATTAACTGTTTCTTCTCCGATATGGGGCACTGGTGAATACGCACCCATACCGCCTGTATTCGGTCCCTTGTCCCCGTCAAAAGCACGCTTATGGTCCTGTGCAATTTCAAGAGGCACCACATTTTCTCCATTCACAAAAGCCATTAGAGAAAATTCTTCCCCTTCAAGAAACTCTTCAATGACAACTGTTGCAGAAGATTTGCCGAATTTTTGATTTAAGAGCAGTTCCTGAATTCCAGCTAAGGCCTCTTCCATGGTCATCGCTACAATTACGCCTTTGCCGGCAGCAAGGCCATCCGCTTTCAGGACAATCGGAGCACCTTTTTCTTCTATATAAGCTTTCGCTTCTTCATATTCTCTGAAAACAGCATATTCTGCAGTCGGGATATCATACTTTCGCATGAGTTCCTTTGCAAAGGACTTGCTGCCCTCAATTTCAGCTGCAGCTTTTTTCGGCCCAAACACTTTCAATCCAGCTTCCTCAAAACGGTCAGCAAGTCCTTCTAAAAGCGGCACCTCGGGACCGATCACCGTTAAACCTATCTCATTATCTAAGGCAAACCGGACAAGCTTCTCCTGTTCATTTTCCTCAATGGCGATCAGCTCTGCGTCATCTTCCATCCCTGGATTTCCCGGGGCTGCAAAGACCTGATCTACCGAAGGACTCTGATTCATTTTCCAGCATATCGCATGCTCACGGCCGCCTCTTCCGATGACTAGTACCTTCACTATGCCCACCTCCGTTAAAATGTCAGCTAATTTAGACAGGATCCTGGTAAAGACTCCTGTCTGCTCGTTATTGTCCAGCTCCAGCGCCTAGGGGCTCGAGATCATAAGCCAACCTGTCACAAAAAGGTAATGGGCAACCTTTCCGACAGCTCGTATTATGCTTGAGGCTCCCAGGATGGGAGTCATGAGAGACCTGCCACAGGACGTGGCGTTCTTAGTCTGCGTTCCTTCCTGATCGAGGCGCTTCCGCTTTTCGTTTAATGTTTAAAATGGCGCACGCCTGTAAAAACCATCGCAATGCCATACTCATCCGCTTTTTTGATGGAATCCTCATCTCGGATGGATCCGCCTGGCTGAATGATCGCTGTAATGCCAGCTTTAGCCGCCACCTCAACCGTATCATTCATTGGGAAAAAGGCATCGGATGCCAACACTGCACCATTCGCTTTTTCTCCTGCCTGCTCAAGGGCAATTTTGGCAGAACCGACGCGGTTCATCTGTCCTGCACCGACTCCAAGCGTCATATTCGCATCATTGACGACAATTGCATTGGATTTCACATGTTTAACTACTTTCCAGCCAAGCTTAAGCGCCTTCCACTCTTCTTCAGTAGGCTCCCTTTTTGTCGCTACAGATATTTCAGCTTCTTCAAGTGTATATTGATCATACTCCTGGGCAAGGAGACCGCCTTCAATCGCGGATAGCCTCATTTCTGTTTTCTTTTTGCCTTCAAAAGGAATCGTTAACAGGCGCAGATTCTTTTTGCCCTTTAAAATCTCAAGCGCTTCGTCTGAGAAGGATGGCGCAATGATGATTTCAAGGAAGATTTCATATAGCTTTTTTGCTGTTTCCGCATCCACTTCCCTGTTTAATGCAATGATGCCGCCGAAGATAGAGACCGGATCGGCAGCGAAGGCTTTCGAAAAAGCAGCGAATACATTTTCTCCAGTTCCCACTCCGCAAGGATTCATATGCTTAACAGCAACCGCTGCAGGCTCTGAGAACTCTTTTACAATTTGAAGAGCTGCATCAGCATCATTGATATTGTTGTAAGATAATTCTTTGCCATGAAGCTGCTCGGCATTGGCAATCGAAAATTCAGAGCCAAGCGGCTTGCGGTAAAAAGCAGCCTGCTGATGAGGGTTTTCCCCATACCTTAACGTCTGCTTCAATTCATATGTAACCGTTAATTTTTCAGGTGTCTCTTCGTTGGCCAAGTCTGTCATATATTCTGCAATCATCGCATCATAGGCAGCAGTATGGCGGAATACCTTCGCCGCAAGCTTGCGGCGTGTTTCCCTTTTTACTTCTCCGCTCTCTTTCAATTGGGACAGAACTGTTTCATAATCAGCTGGATCCACAACAACCGCCACATATTTATGGTTCTTTGCTGAAGCGCGCAGCATAGCCGGACCTCCGATATCGATGTTTTCAATGGCATCCTCTACCGTCACATCCGGTTTTGCGATGGTTTGCTGGAATGGATACAAGTTCACACACACAACCTGAATTGGCTGAATTCCATGCTCTCCTAGCTGCTTTTTATGGTCTGCTTCTCCGTGCTTAGCCAGTAATCCGCCATGAATCATTGGGTTCAGCGTTTTAACGCGCCCTTCTAAAATTTCCGGAAAGCCCGTAACATCGCTAACGCTAATAACCGGAACACCGCTCTCTTCCAATGCCTTTTTCGTTCCGCCTGTGGAAACAATCTCGAATCCAAGCTCGCTTAATGCTTGAGCAAATTCCGTTACTCCACCTTTATCAGAAACACTAATCAATGCACGTTTCTTCATTTTCGCTCCCCCTGACTCAACTTTTAAAATGGCTCATCTCTATATATTCAAAACACTTTAGTTCTCTACATTTTAGCACAAAACAGATTCTGTAAAACCTGCGGATAGAGCATGTGCTCAACCTCATGAATCTTCTTCTGAAGGCTTTCTCTTGTTTCACCTTCATCGATATCTACTGACTGCTGAGCAATAATCGGACCTGTATCCATACCTTCATCCACGAAGTGAACCGTTACTCCGCTGACCTTCACATGGGATGCCAAAGCTTGGCCGATCGCATCCTTTCCAGGAAAAGCAGGCAGAAGCGATGGGTGAATATTAATAATTCTTCCTTCATATTCTTTTAAAAGTGTCGGGCCAATCAGTCTCATATAGCCTGCAAGAATAACAAACTCGGCACCGCTCTCCTTCAGCTTTTGCAAAATCACTTTTTCGTACTCTGCCTTGCCAGCATAATCTTTAGCTATGAAAACAAACTGCGGAATTTGTTCGTTTTGTGCACGTTCAATGCTATAGGCACCTGGCCGATCACAGACAAATAAGACGATCTCAGCCTGCAAATCCCCTTTACTAGCGGCATCAGCAATGGCCTGAAAGTTCGTTCCGCTTCCGGAAGCAAACACAGCGATTTTTTTCATGACTTCCTCCTTAAGCGATTTCGATTCCTTCCTGATCCGTTACTGTCCCCATTAGATAGGCTTTTTCTCCAATCTTATTAAAATAGGCGATTAGTTCATCAGCATTCTCTCTTTCAGATGCAACGACCATGCCTGTTCCCATATTAAAAATGTTATACATTTCTTTACGCTCCAGCCCGCCGATTTTCTCCATCATTGCAAATACTGGCGGCACTTCCCAATTGCTTTCTTCAAGCTTGGCACCCAGGCCAGCAGGTAGCATGCGGGGAATGTTTTCGATAAATCCGCCGCCAGTAATATGGGCCATGCCCTTCAGCTTGAATTTTTTCATAGCTGATAGAAGCGGCTTTACATAGATTTTTGTAGGACGAAGCAGCTCTTCACCCAAAGTGCAGCCTAATTCTTCAACGTTTTCAGTTAATGGCATATTTGCTTTTTCGAAAAATAGCTTCCGCACAAGCGAATAGCCGTTGCTATGGATGCCGCTTGATGCAAGGCCGATCAGCACATCCCCTTTTTTAATATCTGCCCCGTTAACAAGCTGAGATTTTTCACAGGCTCCGACTGCAAAGCCAGCAAGGTCATATTCATCCTCGCTGTACATGCCAGGCATTTCAGCCGTTTCACCGCCTATAAGTGCGCATCCAGCCTGTTCGCAGCCATCTGCAATACCTTTAACAATGGCTTCTATCCGTTCGGGTGCTGCTTTTCCGCAAGCAATATAATCCAAGAAATAAAGAGGCTCTGCTCCTTGGACGACAATATCATTCACACACATTGCAACCGCATCAATTCCAATCGTGTCATGCTTATCCATCATGAATGCGAGCATCAGTTTTGTGCCGACTCCATCAGTGCCTGATACTAAAACCGGTTCCTTCAAATTGAGTTCAGATAGATCGAACATACCTCCAAAGCCGCCCAGACCGCCCAAAACACCTGGGCGAATTGTCTTCTGTACATGCCTTTTCATGCGCGAAACTGCTTCATAGCCAGCTTCAATGTCCACTCCGGCCTGTTTATATGCATTTGCCATCTGTTTTTCACCCCATATTAGAAAAATAAAGGCCAATTCTTGAACTTATCGGCCAAAATAGTACTTTTAACGGCCAAAAACCATGATTTACCGGCCAATTCTTCAACTTATCGGCCAAACATAGCAATTTATCGGCCAAAGTTCAATTACACCTTTTCATAAGGATGCACAGTGCTAGGATAAATCTCAGTCGGATACTCGCCTGTAAAGCATGCTAGGCATTGTCCGTCTTTCCGGCCGATCGCTTTAACCATGCCTTCTGTACTTAAAAAGGTTAGCGTATCTGCTCCAATAATTTCCCTTATCTCTTCAACCGAGTGATTTCCTGCAATCAGTTCTTCCTTAGAAGATGTATCGATTCCATAAAAGCATGGATTTTTAATAGGTGGTGAACTGATCAGCACATGCACTTCCGTTGCGCCCGCTTCTTTCAGCATCGTTACGATTCTTTTGCTTGTTGTTCCGCGAACAATGGAATCGTCCACCATGATGACTCTCTTGCCTTCTACCACTCCGCGTACAGGAGACAGCTTCATTTTCACACCCTGCTCCCGTAATGACTGAGATGGCTGGATAAACGTCCGGCCAACATAACGGTTCTTAATCAAGCCCATTTCGTAGGGAATGCCTGAAGCTTCGGCATAGCCGATGGCAACTGAGATGCTCGAATCCGGCACACCGGTAACAACATCGCCTTCAATCGGCACTTCAAAAGCAAGCTGCTTCCCAAGGTTTTTCCTGGCTGTATGAACGTTGATCCCGTTAATATTGCTGTCTGGGCGGGAGAAATAAACATATTCCATCGTGCACATGGCGATATTGGATGCCATTGCGAACATTTCGGAACGGAAGCCATTATCATCAATAATCAGTAGTTCACCGGGCAAAATGTCGCGAATATACTCGGCGCCTACAACGTCAAAGGCACATGTTTCAGAAGCAACCGCATAAGCATCACCAATTTTACCAAGCGAGAGCGGCCTCATGCCATTCGGATCAAGCGCAACCATCAGTTCTGTTTCGGTCATAATTAGAAAAGCGTAAGCTCCCTTAATCATAGAAAGTGCGTTTTTAACTCCATCCTTTAAGATCGAGAATCCAGCCCGCTTAATCAAGTGTGCCAACACCTCTGTATCTGAGCTTGTTTGAAAAATGCTGCCCTGTCCTTCAAGCTGATGCTTTAATGCAGTCGCATTTACCAGATTTCCGTTATGGCAAAGCGCGAGGCTTCCGCTCTGAGAGTTAAATAGGAGAGGCTGGACATTTTCATATCCGCCCCCGCCTGCAGTCGCATAGCGAACATGCCCAATCGCTGCTTTTCCTTCCAGCTCCTTCATCGCATCTGCTGTAAAAATTTCTGCAACAAGCCCTTCACCCTTCATGCCTTTTAGCTTTTTACCATCTGTAACAACCATTCCCGTACCTTCTTGGCCGCGGTGCTGCAGGCTATGAAGGCCATAATACGTAATTTGGGAAGCATCCTGATGTCCCCACACACCAAAAACTCCGCATTCTTCATTTAACCCTCTGATTTCAGCGAGCATGGGATGGCTCCTTTCCAGGCCTGCTCCAGAACTGCGATCTGTTCCGCGAGCAATAAGCCCTCCTCATTGGAGATATATAGTACAGGTGCTTCTATTACTTCACCGATTAGTCTCGCATCTACTAAACGTTCAAACGCTTCCTGATTTTCCTTTTTAACAGATAGCAAAAAACGGGATTGGGATTCACTAAATAAAGCAGAAGTATCGTTGCCGGATACTTTTATATCCGCCCCAAGTCCATTTGAACCGATCAGGCTTTCCGCAGCTGCTACTGCTAAACCGCCCTCTGCCACATCATGGGCAGAAGCCACTAGTCCTGAACGGATGGCTTTTAAAATTTGTGCCTGTGCCTTTTCTTCTTTTTCCAAATCAAGTTCAGGCGCTTTACCGAAAATCTTTCCGTAAGTCATCTTCTGCAGCTCACTGCCCCCAAATTCATCTTTTGTTTCACCTATCTGATAAATAAGGTCTCCAGCTGCTTTAAATGCTTGTGTTGTGACATGGTCAATATCTTCTACCAGGCCGACCATTCCGATTACTGGTGTTGGATAAATAGCTGTTCCGTTTGTTTCGTTATATAAAGAGACATTACCGCCGATAACTGGTGTATTCAATGTGCGGCATGCTTCACTAATTCCGTCTGCCGCTTTTTCAATCTGCCAGAAGATTTCGGGCTTCTCCGGATTTCCAAAGTTCAGATTATCTGTAATCGCCAAAGGTTCACCGCCTGAGCAGACAATATTTCTGGCTGCTTCAGCCACAGCAATTCTGCCGCCTGTTTCAGGATCCAGATACATATAGCGGGAATTGCAGTCTGTTGTCATCGCCAGCCCTTTGCGTGTACCGCGGATGCGTATGACTGCAGCATCTGATCCAGGTGCGACTACTGTATTCGTGCGGACCATATAGTCGTACTGGTCATAAACCCATTCCTTGCTGGCGATTGTCGGCTGCTGGAGGAGCTTTACCAATGTCTCATTATAATCTTCAACCGCAGGAATTTGATTTTCCATCGCCTGGAATTCACGGTAATATTCCGGCTCGCTTGATGACTTATGATAAACCGGTGCATCTTCTGCAAGCGCATCTACCGGCAGCTCTGCTACCACTTCTCCCTGATGAGTTAGGCGAAGCATTTTATCATCGGTTACATTACCGACAGCAACTGCTTCTAGACCATACTTAGAGAATAAATCAACGATCTCTTGCTCGCGTCCCTTTTTCACGACAATCAGCATTCTTTCCTGAGACTCGGAAAGCATCATTTCGTATGCAGTCATGCCAGTTTCCCTTTGAGGTACAAGGTCAAGATTCATTTCAATTCCAGATCCAGCTTTGCTCGCCATTTCAGCAGAAGAGCTTGTCAGGCCTGCAGCTCCCATATCCTGAATACCGACAAGTGCGTCAGACTGAACAAGTTCCAGACATGCTTCAAGCAGAAGCTTTTCCATGAATGGATCGCCAACCTGGACAGCTGGGCGTTTTGTTTCTGATTGGTCTGTTAATTCCTCAGATGCAAAAGTAGCACCATGGATACCGTCACGGCCAGTTTTAGCACCAACATACATGACTGTGTTGCCTACTCCGTGGGCCTGGCCTTTTTTGATATCTTTATGGTCGATTAACCCGACACACATCGCGTTTACAAGCGGATTTCCTTCATAGGAAGCATCAAACTGCACTTCTCCTCCAACTGTAGGAATTCCAATGCAGTTTCCGTAACCTGCAATGCCTGCGACTACTTCTTTAAAAAGGTACCGTACACGAGGAGAATCCAATTCTCCAAAGCGTAAAGAGTTGAGGAGCGCGACCGGTCTTGCGCCCATTGAAAATACATCGCGGATAATCCCGCCGACACCTGTTGCTGCACCCTGGTAAGGCTCGATTGCAGACGGGTGATTGTGGCTTTCAATTTTAAAAACAACTGCTTGCCCATCACCGATATCAACGATTCCAGCTCCTTCCCCTGGTCCTTGAAGTACTTTCTCTCCTGTTGTTGGGAACTTGCTTAAAACGGGCTTTGAGTTTTTATAGCTGCAATGCTCGGACCACATGACTGAAAACAAGCCGATTTCTGTATAATTTGGCAAACGCCCGATAATCTTTTCAATCATCGCAAATTCGTCATCAGACAAACCCATTTCTTTGTATTCCTTCTGTGCCTTTAACTGTTCCGGACTTGGCTTAAAGCTTAACGACATGTGCTTCCCTCCATTGTTTTACGATTGATCGAAAAAGTTTCAGGCCATCTGCTCCCCCTAAAAGTTCATCAACGGCTCTTTCAGGGTGCGGCATCATGCCGAGTACATTTCCTTTTTCATTGATAATGCCTGCGATATCTTCCAGGCTGCCATTTGGATTTATTCCGTTATAAGTAAAGACAATCTGATTATTCGCCTTCAATTTTGCTAAAGCAGATTCATCACAATAATAATTTCCTTCGCCATGGGCGATTGGAATATTGATTACTTCATTTTTTTCATATGCAGATGAGAACATGGTCTCATTGTTTTCAACCTTTAATTCAACCGTGCGGCAGATAAACTTCAGGCTATCATTTCTTCGCATTGCCCCCGGCAAAAGGCCAGCTTCTAATAAAATTTGAAACCCGTTGCAAACGCCCAGGACTGGTTTGCCTGCCTCTGCCGCTTTTACCACTTCTTTCATCACATTGCTGAAGCGTGCCACGGCACCCGACCGGAGATAATCTCCATAAGAGAAACCGCCGGGAAGAAGGATTCCGTCATACTCATCCAAGTTCTCCGCGTCATGCCAGACATATTCAGCTTCTGCACCAAGCTCATCCTTTACTGCATGATACATATCGATGTCACAATTTGATCCTGGAAATACGATGACTGCGAACTTCACTGGGCAACAGCCTCCTCTATTTCAAAGCGGTAATCTTCAATCACAACATTAGCCAAAAGGCGCTCGCACATTTCCTTTACTGCCTCTTCCACAGGGCGCCCGCTCTTTTCAACCGTCAGCTCCATATATTTCCCGATGCGCACATCAGACACTTCATTGTAGTTCATAGAATGCAGTGAATTTTTAACCACTGTGCCTTGAGGATCTAGTACACTTTCTCTTAATGTGACGAAAACTTTTACTTTGTACATACTGTTTGGCCTCCCAGTCTCGCTAAAATATTTTCATAGGCATCTGTTAAGTTCCCAAGGTCTCTGCGGAAAACATCTTTATCCAGCTTTTCATTTGTTTCACAATCCCAAAGCCTGCATGTATCAGGTGAAATCTCGTCAGCCAGCAGAATTTGCCCGGACTCATCTTTTCCAAACTCAAGCTTAAAATCTACCATATTAATGCCAAGTTCTTTGAAAAAGTCTCTTAAAATAGCATTTACATGAAGCGCCTTTTCTTTTAAAAGGGATACTTCCTCTTTGTCAGCAAGCTGCAGCACTTCAATATGATCCTCTGTCAAAAGCGGATCGCCGAGTTCATCGTCTTTCAAGTAGAACTCAACGATCGGCCTGGACAACTCTTTCCCTTCTTCAACTCCCAATCTCTTAGAAAAACTTCCCGCTGCAAGATTGCGGACCACTGTTTCGAGCGGAATGATATCCACCTTTTTCACAAGCTGCTCTGTCTCAGAAAGTTTTTCAATAAAGTGGGATTCAATTCCCAACTCCTGAAGCTTTGAAAACAGCAAACTCGTAATCTCGTTATTCAGACGGCCTTTGCCGCTAATGCTTGCCTTTTTCTCACCATTAAAAGCTGTTGCAGAATCTTTATATTCAATCCACACGATGTTTTCATCGTTTGTTTGATAAACCTTTTTGGCTTTGCCTTCGTATAACAATGTTCCTTTTTCCACAGTGGTGAGCCTCCCTTATTTGAAAAGCGCAAGTGTCTTGGTCAGGGGGCGACCCCTTGAGACCTAGGCGCAGCTGCTAGATGTCCCTTTATAAGAAAATTGGGAATTTTCCCGATAAGAAAGAGGTAAAGACTGCTCTTTACCTCTTATTTTTTTACAAACCTAAACGGTCAAAAATGGTATCCACATGCTTGATGTGGTAGTTATAGTCAAAGCAGTCATTAAGTTCTGATTCAGAAAGCTTTGATGAAATGGTTTCATCCTGCTCGATCAGGCTGCGGAATTGCACTTGCTTTTCCCATGCTTCCATTGCACGCGGCTGAACCGTGTCATATGCTGCTTCACGAGTCATCCCTTTATCAATTAAAGCAAGAAGAACACGCTGAGAATAAATTAACCCAAGAGTACGGTCCATATTGCGTTTCATATTTTCAGGGAAGACTGTTAAGTTCTTAACGATGTTGCCAAAGCGGTTCAGCATATAGTTAAGCGCAATCGTTGCATCAGGCAGAATGATTCTCTCAGCTGATGAGTGGGAAATATCGCGCTCATGCCATAATGCCACATTTTCATAAGCAGTCATCATATAGCCGCGGATCACTCTTGCCATTCCCGTCATATTTTCTGAACCGATCGGATTGCGTTTGTGCGGCATGGCTGAAGATCCCTTTTGGCCTTTCGCGAAAAACTCTTCCACTTCACGGGTTTCACTCTTTTGAAGACCACGGATTTCCGTTGCAAACTTTTCGATTGAAGTGGCCACAAGCGCAAGTGCACCCATATAATGTGCATGCCGGTCACGCTGAAGTGTTTGAGTTGAAATTGGTGCTGGCTGGATGCCCAGCTTTTCACACACATATTTTTCAACGAATGGATCGATGTTTGCATAAGTTCCAACAGCACCTGAGATTTTACCAAATTCCACACCAGCTGCTGCCTCTTTAAAGCGATCCAGGTTACGCTTCATTTCTTCGTACCATAGTGCCAGCTTTAAACCGAATGTAGTAGGCTCAGCATGCACCCCGTGTGTACGGCCCATCATAACTGTATGCTTATGCTCCTGGGCTTTATTTTTCAGGATTTCAACAAAGCGCTCGAGATCTTTTAACAGAATATCATTTGCCTGTTTGATTAAATAAGACAGCGCTGTATCTACCACATCTGTTGAAGTAAGCCCGTAATGAACCCATTTGCGCTCTTCGCCCAGCGTTTCGGAAACTGCACGTGTGAAAGCAACAACATCATGTCTTGTTTCTTCTTCGATTTCTTTAATGCGTTCAATGTTGAAAGAAGCTTTTTCGCGAATTTTTTGGACATCTTCTTTAGGAATATCGCCTAACTCCGCCCAAGCCTCACAGGCAAGAATTTCTACCTCAAGCCAAGCCTGAAAGCGGTTTTCCTCTGTCCAAATAGCTCCCATTTCAGGTCTCGTATAACGTTCAATCATGTTTTATCCTCCGATCTTTTCCTTCACATCGGTCCAGATGCCGCTCTTTTCCGCTTCCTCAAGGGCTTCTTCCACTGAATTCCGCAAAAGCGTGACATGGCCCATCTTGCGTTTATATTTGGCATCCTTTTTTCCGTATAAATGAATCTTCCAGTCAATCAATTCAGGGATTTTTTTCAGCAGAGGCTCCTGGTGCTCCCCTAGTATGTTTACCATAACAGCCGGTTTTAATAGCTCTGTACTTCCAAGCGGCCAATTGCATACAGCCCGAATATGCTGTTCAAACTGGGATGTTTCACAAGCCTCTATCGAATAATGCCCTGAATTATGCGGACGCGGCGCAAGCTCATTTATGAAAATCTGCCCGTCTTTTGTCAAGAACATTTCAACAGCAAGCGTACCGACAAGCCCTAGCGCTTCTGCCAGCTGGTTCGCTGCTTTTATCGCCTTGTCCTCTGCTGTGTCTGTTATGATGGCCGGTACAATTGTCTGATGAAGAATATTTTCTTTGTGAATGTTTTCCCCTACTGGAAAAACAGCTGTTCCTCCTGAGATATTTCGACAGATGATTACCGAAATTTCTTTTTCAAAAGGAATCCATTTTTCAAGAACACACACGCCTTTTTCAAGAAG
This sequence comes from Cytobacillus sp. NCCP-133, assembly GCF_026011715.1. GTDB lineage: Bacteria > Bacillota > Bacilli > Bacillales > Cytobacillaceae > Cytobacillus. Next base: position 23,665 of record NZ_BRVM01000031.1, read on the forward strand.
CCTTTCAGCATCCTTTAAATCCTGCTTACTCTTTATGACCAACTGCCCTTTGCCGTCATATCCGCCCCTGGAAGTCTTTAATACTGCTGGATAGCCAAGCTTTTCTATATTATCATAAATATCTTTTCCTGTAGTGATGACCGCGTATGGTGCAACCTTGCAGCCTGCCTTTTGTATGCCTGCCTTCTCCTTCGTCCTGTCCTGAGTAATTTCCAGAACCTCGCTGCCTTGAGGAACATACGCATGCGCACATAGCCAATCCAGCGCTTTAGCGTTGATATTTTCAAATTCATAGGTTACAACATCGCTGACTTCTGCCAGTTCTTTTATAGCGTCCAAGCTGTCAAACTCCCCGGTAATTTCGATATCGGCAACCTGTCCGCAAGGCGAGTTTTCAGTCGGATCAAGTACCGCGATTTTAAAACCTTTGGCTTTTGCTGCCAAAGCCATCATTCTCCCAAGCTGGCCCCCGCCAATTATTCCAATCGTTTGTCCAGGCAAAATCGTTTTATTAGACAAGTTCATCACTGCTTTCTAAAACTTCCTGTTTTATTTTTTCTCTTCTATGTTCAAGACGTTCAGCTATTTGCTTATCAAATGATCCAAGGATTTGAGCTGCAAGAAGTCCGGCATTTGTTGCTCCAGCCTTGCCAATCGCAACAGTTGCAACTGGCACCCCTCCAGGCATTTGAACAATGGACAATAATGAATCAAGCCCGTTTAGAGCCTTTGATTGTACAGGCACTCCAATTACCGGAAGTGTTGTTTTCGCCGCTACCATCCCAGGGAGGTGGGCCGCTCCTCCTGCGCCTGCAATGATAACCTTGATGCCCCTGTCTCTTGCCTGTTCAGCATATTCAAACATTAGATCCGGAGTCCGATGGGCTGAGACGACCCTTTTTTCAAAAGGGATTTCAAGTTCTTTCAGAATTCCGCAAGCGTGCTTCATTGTTTCCCAGTCTGATTTGCTTCCCATAATGATTGCTGCTTGTGCGTTCATTCTTTCTCCTCCAAATCAGTAATATAAAAAGCCCGGACAGATTCCTTCTCTTTTTGAGAGAAAGTAATCTGTCCGGGCTAAAAAGAACCAAAAGGAAGACACCTGCAAGCTGCAGGAACCAAACCTTCCGCATTCCGGGCATATTAGCTTTCCCTCATAGTCCGGCAATTTACGGTTGCCAGGTAGAAACTCATGGGCCTTATTCCCATTATTATACGAGGGTTTATTCACGTTTTATTAACTACCACCATATTAACAACTGTTCTGATAGTATGTCAACCCAAAAATCGAACGATAATTAAATTCTCACAATTAATGTTCGTGATTTACTATTCCACCAGCATAGCTTCAAATGTGATTTGCCTTCCAGCCGGCTTATAGTTTACTTTACCGCCATTTTTTACTTCTTTAAAGATCGGCTTCTCAGTCCTTCTCACAGGCATATAACCAGCTTTTTGGATCCGTTCCAGGCAATCGTCAATGGTTTCATTTTCCTGGACTTTAAACACCATCTTATTTTTGCCTTTGTTCATTGAGATAACTTTCCTTTCTTAACTGTTTTTACCCAGAAGCCGCCATGTATGGTTTTTGGCTCATAAGCGATAATAAATGCCTTCGGATCCAGCTCTTTGATCGTTTGATAAAGCTTTAGCTCATATTTTCTCGGCGTCAAAATTTGCAGCGCCATCCGGTCTCCTTCCAACCCATTGGCAGCCCAGTTTGTCACACCATACCCTTTATCTCTTAAAGCTTTAGGAAGATCCTTATCATATTCCTTTGTAATGACGTTTACTGTAATATATCCAAGCGCCAGCTTCTCCTCAATTTTCATGCCAACAATAACTCCGATTCCATATCCTACTGCATAAGCAATCAAATTCTGTATCTCATTAAGGTTATCTAATACGAGCCCTAAACCAATAACATAAATAACAACTTCAATTGTGCTTAAAAAAGCTGCAAGGTAGCGTTGCCCTTTCAGTGTTAAGATCATCCTAATTGTAAAAAAGGATACGTATACAATATTAATGATCAAAATAATAGCGACCATAATAAAACTGTTTTCCAGCAAAGTAAGTCCTCCTTTATGGATGAATTAGGATGCACCTGACTGCCCTTTCCCCATTAAGTCCCTATTGTACAAAAGAATTCGGCTTTTGATAACCTTTTTTTCGCAAATTGGATTCTTTATGAATAGGTTTTCTTTTTTTGAGTGCGATGAAACGGCTGAATTACGCCTGAAATAGTTGAGGCTATATGAAGGAGAAAAGTTCTGAAGGTTTTTATCTCACATGATTTGAAGTTTATCTCACATTCGGTACAATTTATCTTTGAACAGATTTGACTTTTAAAACAGACGGCGGAATAAGTGGCGCATTCTGGCACATATAGATATATTCCCTTAATAAGGTGATCCCGAATAACATATTATGATTTGGTAAATCATCCAAACACACAAAAAAGAGCACCTATCAGGTGCTCTTTCATTCGCCCGGCAGCGTCCTACTCTCACAAGGGGACAGCCCCTAACTACCATCGGCGCTGAGAAGCTTAACTTCCGTGTT
>NZ_BRVM01000032.1 GCF_026011715.1 Cytobacillus sp. NCCP-133
TCGAAAAATATTTTTTTGACATCCCACCAACGGGTCAAACCGTTGATATATCAATATTTATAGAGGGAGGATTTTATTTTGAAGAAAAATCGGGACCGCGCTTCATATAACAATCCAGTCTTTAAAATCTCGGCCATAATCGTTGGACTTTTTACCATATGGGGAGCCTTTTCACCTGATAGTCTTGCTAAAAATGCCTCTATCGTTTTTAGCTTTACAAGTAAATCATTTGGATGGCTTTATTTACTCAGTGTTGCTGTGTTTGTTTTCTTCTGTTTATACCTTGCTTTTAGTAAATATGGAAGCATAAAACTCGGGCCGGATGGAGAAAAAGCCGAATATTCTTTATTTGCCTGGATTAGTATGCTGTTCAGCGCGGGTTTTGGGGTAGGAATTGTCTTCTGGGGTGTAGCAGAACCGCTGACTCACTTTTCTTCTCCGCCGCTTCCTGGAGTCGAGCCGCAATCAGCAGAAGCTGCCCGGGTAGCCATGCGATATTCCTTTTTTAACTGGGGCATTCATCAATGGTCTGTCTTTGCCATTGTCGGACTGGCTCTTGCTTATTATCAATACCGTCATAAACGGAGGGTTCTTGTAGGCGAAGTATTAAGCGCAAATCACCCCGAAAAAAGAAAAAGGCTGAAGTCAGCGGTTAATATACTGGCTGTCATTGCTACGGTAACGGGAATTGCCACCTCGATGGGGATGGGTGTGCTGCAAATTAATGGCGGCTTGAACTATGTCTTCTCAGTTCCAAACAACCCTTGGGTACAAATCGGCATTGTTGGCATCATGCTTGCCCTTTATCTTGTTTCAGCTACAACCGGTATTGATAAAGGGATTAAGATTTTGAGTAATACAAACATGATCTTGGTCCTTGCTTTAATGGTGTTCTTCCTGTTCAGGGGCCCCACCGTATTCATATTTGAAAGCTTTGTCCTTGCCATCGGCGATTATATCCAGCATTTTATGGAAATGAGCTTCTATTTGACCCCATATACAGGTGAGGCGTGGGTTCAGGATTGGACAGTGTTTTATTGGGCATGGGTGATTGCCTGGTCTCCTTTCGTTGGTTCCTTTGTAGCCCGGATTTCAAAAGGGAGAACGATCAGGGAATTTATAATAGGTGTAATGGTTGTCCCTCCAGCTATTGGGTTTGTATGGATGGCGATTTTCGGAGGAACGGGATTATACATGGATTTGTTCCAGGGTACTGCCATATCCGAAGCTGTTTCGCAAGATGTGACAACCGCCATTTTCGTTCTATTAAAGGAGTTTCCGTTATACACCTTGTTATCAGTGATCATGCTAGTCCTGATCGTCATATTCCTTGTAACCTCGGCGGATTCAGCTGTTTTCGTTCTTGCCATGATGACATCGGATGGGGATTTGAATCCATCCAACATGGTAAAAGTGATCTGGGGGGTATTAATGGCCGGAATTACTGCTGTGTTAATTGCCAGCAGTGGATTAAAAGGGCTGCAAACCGCTTCCTTGGTCTCCGCTCTTCCTTTTACACTCATATTGGGCATCATCAGCATATCGCTTTATAAATCATTGTCCAGGGAAAGAAAAGAAGCAAAAGGACAAGCCAAAAAGGTTCTCTTGCAGAAAGCCCAGTAATCCTATTTTTTCAAAAAAAGTTAAACTTTTAAAGACGGGATTATATTCAAGCGATGTAGTCAAAACTCACATCTTATAACTGGACCTGGCTGGGAGAAATCACAATAATATAGGTGATTTATTTAACAAGATGCGCGTTTATCCATACAGGATAAGCGCTTTTTTCTATTTGAACAGGGTAGGATTGAAAAACTGCCGTACTTTAACGAACCTCAATCCCTTAAGATGGAATCGAGGAAGAGTTGGCCAGAGTCAATCACCCAACCGTAAACTTATTTGGGAAATTTATTCGATTTAGTTCGTGAAGCAATGTGCTGCGCGAAACGTTTCCTTATAAGTGCGAAAGCACGAAATAGGAGAATTGCTATTAAGCAATTACAACTGATTAATTGAAATTCGGAATGAAAGCCGTCATGTTGCGCTGAAACGAGTTGTCTGATCCTCCTACATGCACATAATGATAGTAGTCAGAATGTGTATGAAGCTAGGTAAAGTCGGCTGAAATGAACCTAAGTTGCTTTTCTAGAATATGGTTTGTGATAGGTCGGGATGCTACAAAATATCTATGGTGAGAATGTCCAACTGGACTGACGAACTTGCGAATGTACGGGTCTAGAATTTAATACGCTCGAAAGGCGTATGCTGCGAACGCAGTGTCAAACACCGGAAAGTACGAGTAGTGTATAGGAACTTCGGGATATCTAACAAATGAGGATAAAGGTTGGCAGGCTTAAAGTGAGCACCTACGGATATATGTAAAGCTAGGTTAATCGGAACGTTGTAAGTAAGAAACATCTACTATTAAACGACTACTATCGGGATGGTGTCTATAAGATAATTATTCATCGAAGTGACTTTATTCTTGCGAAAGTAGGGACACAGTACCGTTGAAGCGTGTAACGAACGTGGAGGGATAGTCCCAAGTCTTCTCTTTGAAAACTAACATAACTAAATGAAACTCACAGGGTCGAGTAAGATGATGGGATTTTCCGCAAGGAAGGAGAAACAATCCATCGGTGAGTACAGCTTTACGACATGCAGAATATTACGATATGCAAGACATATTTGATGACCTTTATGAGCGAAGTAAAAACAATGCTACAAATGGTTTAAGGCTATATGAACATATCATATCGAAAGACAACATCTTATTAGCCTTTCGGAACATTAAAGCGAATACCGGTTCAAAAACAGCTGGAACGGATGGCATCACGATTGACCAATACAAGATTGAGAACGCTGATGAATTTATCGAGGAAATTCGAAAAGTATTACAGAATTATAAACCTCAAACGGTCCGAAGGGTTGAGATACCCAAACCCAATGGAAAGAAACGTCCATTAGGTATTCCGACTATGAGAGATAGACTAATCCAACAGTTGTTCAAACAAGTATTAGAGCCAATATGTGAAGCCAAATTTTATCACCATTCATACGGTTTTAGACCAAATAGGTCCACTCATCATGTAATGGCCAGATGTCAGTTCTTAGTCAATAATGTGAAGTTGCATCATGTAGTAGACATTGATATACAAGGTTTCTTTGACAACGTGAGCCATTCAAAGTTAATTAAACAAATGTACAGTATAGGCATACGGGACAAAAGAGTTTTAACGATTGTTTCGAGAATGCTAAAAGCACCAATCAAAGACATTGGTGTTCCAACTAAAGGAACTTCGCAAGGAGGAATTCTGTCTCCTCTTTTATCAAACATTGTTTTAAATGACTTAGATTGGTGGATAGCTAACCAATGGGAATGCCTAAAAACAAAACATGCCTACGCGACTAATAGTAAAACAAGAGCGTTAAGGAAAACGAATCTCAAACAAATGTATATCGTTAGATATGCAGATGATTTCAAGATTTTCACAAATTCCCATCAATCAGCTATCAAAATATTTCACGCTGCCAAGGAATACTTGAAAAATCAGCTAAACCTTGATATATCAACCGAGAAATCAGCGATTACTAATCTTAGAAAGAGGAAATCTGATTTTCTGGGTTTTTCTCTTAAAGCAGTAACCAAGCGTAATAAATACGTAGCCAATACACACGTTATGGATAATAAGATGAAAAATATACTAGAAAAACTTAGATATTTAATTCGCGAAATCCAAAATAAGCCAACACCGCATACTGTCATGGATTATAACGCTTATATTCTCGGAATAAAAAATTACTTCAAGGTTGCGACTCATATCAATAAAGATTTTGGGAAAATAGCCTATCGTCTCTTGAAAACCATGTATAATCGTCTAAAATCAATTGGCAAATATGGAAAACCTATAAAGCCATCAGAAACATACAAGAGACTTCATAAGAATAATTTCAGAACATATAAAATTGCTGGTGCATATTTATTTCCATTAGGAGATATTCAAACAAAGAATGCCCTGAACTTCAGTCAAGATATATGTAATTATACAAATGAAGGAAGGCTTAAACTTCATCAAAATCTTAGAGCCGACGTTGCCATAGAAATTAACAAAATGTTAAAAATACCTTACGGCAAGGACAATCTAGAAATTGCAGATAACAGAATTTCAAGGTACTCAATGCAATTAGGAATATGTGCAGTAACAGGGGAATTTTTAACATCTAATCAGGTACACTGTCATCATAAGCTACCCCGACATTTGGGAGGTACAGATGAGTTTAATAATCTTGTAATCGTACATAAAGATGTCCATAGATTAATCCATGCTACAAGTGAAAAGACGATTGAACGATATAGGAACATTCTTCAATTAGATGGAAAACAATTGAAGAAGCTACACCAATTTCGTAAGGTTTGTAATTTAGTTGCATTAGTCTAAAAGAATAAGATGGAACGCCTAATGCGGTGAAAGCCGCACGTTGGGTGTGGAGCAGGGGAAAAGATGGAGATAACATCAAAGTCTTACCTATTGCTATTAAACGGGAGCGCTATAAATCATTTTTTATGTCTCAATAATTGTTGTTGTTTATTAATTGCTTCAGTATACGAAATAGTTTGACAATACGGATGTTTAAAATCATGATAGTAATAAAAAAATGAAAGTCGGGGACAGGGATATGGGTTTGCCAGAAAAAAAACATCATGTAGATAGTGAAAAGAGAAAATTACTTAAGCAGCCGATGATCCGGGATTTGACAGGTGAAAATATATCGGCGGGAATTATAGCGAGTACGCTGGTCATGACAGGGCCTGCCCTCATCATTTTACAGGCAGCGGCAGCCGGGGGATTTACCGGCCAGCAGACCATTAACTGGATGTTCGCCGTCTATTTTTTTGGCGGGGCTTACAGCATCCTTATGCCGCTGCTGTATAGGATTCCGATTACAGGCGGCCATTCCATCACAGGTGCGGCATTTTTAGCCACTATGACGGCCCAGTACACCTATCCGGAACTGATTGGAGGCTATGTCATGTCAGGCCTTCTGATTTTTCTGGTTGGCATTACCGGCCTATTCACAAAAATCATTGCCTGGGTGCCTAAAGAAGTCATCGCATCCATGCTTGGCGGGCTGGTTGCCGGCTATGTCGTTCAGATCGTGCCGGCGATTCAGGCAATGCCTCTTGTTGGAGGGGCAGCTTTAATCAGTTTTTTGCTTGTGACAAGATATATAAGCAAATTCCCGCCGGTATTGGCGGCAGTTACGGCGGCCTTTCTGGTCCTATTTTTCACAGAGGGCTTGAAGCCGGCCGATGAGATCGCCTATTTCCTGCCGTCTTTGCAGATGCCGGAATTCAGCTGGATGGGGCTGGTCACGATTGCACTGCCGCTCTCCATGCTGATTCTTAGCAATGACGCAGCACCAGGAATAGGAGCATTGGAAAGCTCGGACTTTAAGCCGCCTATCCGCAAAATTGTATCATCGAGCGGTGTTTTTTCCGTCATCACGAGTTTTTTTGGCGGGCAGTGTGCCAATATCGCCGGCATGATGAGTGCTATTTGTGCGGGACCGGATTCAGGGCCCAGAGAGAAACGGTATATGGGGGCTGTCGTTTCTGGCGCCATCACGATTGTCTTTGGGATTTTTGCATGGAAAATCGTGCCCTTTATCCAATCGCTCCCCCAGGCATTTATCTCGCTGCTGGCTGGGTTTGCCCTAATCGGAGTCTTGCACTCCAGCCTGCAAATGGGATTCTCCGAAAGCAGGTACCGATTAAGCGCACTCGCCGCCTTCATCGTCACCCTGTCCGGCATCAGTTTCCTGCACATTAGTGCACCCGTCTGGGGACTCGTGGTTGGAGCGGTTTGCGCTCGGACAGTAGAGCGGTAGAACAGTAAAAGTGCCAGGTGCCGTAAACAACCGGAAGAATAAAGATGGCAGTTTGCTAGAAAAATAGCTTGAAAGAGGAAAAATGAAGCGGGCGTGGCTTTATACCAAAAAGCCGGTTTCCAAATCGAGGGCATCAAAAAACACTCCTTGCTGATACATGGTGAGTTTGTGGATGAGTATTATAGGGGGAAGCTATTATAAAATGAAGGCCATTTTCAAATTTTGGAAAATGGCCTTCATTTTTGTGCTTTTGTTAATCTATTAAAATCATCCCAGGTGGAAATTCCTGTTTTTATGTTGAAAAAGCTCGAAATACCAATGAATTTAGCCGTTTTATTTCACATAATAAAACAAAAAATTAGAATTTTCGTTGAATTTTACACAGATAATCTTGTATACTTGTAATACAAGTTAGAGAGAAGCGCTTACATTCAACATAGAGGAGGAAGGGTAAGGATGCAAAAAAAGTGGAAGATCATGATAACCATTTTTACACTCGTGTTTATTGCGATTGTTGGAGCAAGGACCGCTGCTGAAAACAAAGATAAAAAGTTTATTTCTGTGGCAACTGCATCAACAGGAGGTACATATTATCCAATCGGAGTCGGAATGGCCAATGTATGGAGCAGTCATCTCAAAGGTGAAAAAATTCAAGCGAGCGGTCAGTCATCTGCCGGTTCCATTGAAAACATTGAGCTCCTTCGTGATGGGGAAGCCCAGCTGGCCATACTGCAAGGGCTGATTTCATCCCAGGCGTATGCCGGAAATGGCTCCTTCGAAGGGAAGCGCTACGAGGATCTTCGCACGATTTCGATGCTTTGGCCAAACGTGGAACATTTCGTGCTTATGAATGACAAAATGGAAACGGGAACGATTGAGGATATAAAGGGAACAGGTTTCTCGGTCGGCCCGCAGGCAAGCGGAACAGAACAATCGACAGTTGTAATGATGGAAGGACTGGGATTAACAAAGAAAGATATTTCTCCAGAATATCTCGGCTACAGTGATACCGTTTCGGCGATGAGAGATGGGCGGCTTGATGGCGGATCACTTCCAGCCGGCATTCCCATTTCAGCTGTAACAGATATGTATGCAAGTAATGTAAAAGCATCCATTTTGGAAGTGACAGATGAGCAATTAGAAAGCATTAATGCTGTTTCAGACACTTGGTACCGATATGTCATACCAGCGGGGACCTATCCGCGGGTAGATAAGGATATCAGCACCATTGCCCAGCCAAACCTATTATCTACTACAAAGGAAATAGATGAAGAAACCATCTATATTTTGACAAAGGCACTTTATGAAAACCTGGATGAAATGTATGAAGTGCACAGCTCTGCCAAAGAAATGACGTTGGAAACGGCCTTGGATGGCGTATCCGTTCCATTGCATGCGGGAGCTTATAAATATTTTAAAGAAGCCGGTTTGGATATACCGGAAAACCTGATACCGCCGGAAGCGAAATAAAGGAGGGCACAATATGACGAATCCATCTACTGAACAAGCAAACAAACCAACTGATTTGGATAAAGAAGCAGGCGGCGGCATGCGCCTGCTGAATGGCCCATATAAAAAGGCAGCTGCTGTGATCGCTGTCATGTTTTCAATTTTTGCCATCTATTCGAACGGGTTATCCAATATTCAAGAGATTTATAGAAACCTGATTTTCCTTGGATTTCTGCTGGTCATGACTTTTTTCCTTTATCCAGCAGGAAAGTTTTCCAATCAGCATCGATTTACTGTTCCAGATTATCTGTTTGCTGCACTTTCCATTGCTGGACTGGGATATCTGCTATTAAACTATACCACTATCCATGTGGACAGAGGCTCGCAGCCAATTATGATTGATTATATTTTTGGAGCTATTACCATAATTGTTTTACTCGAAGCATCTCGACGGGCAGTGGGAATATTTATCCCCATTCTCTGCGGAGGAGCCATTGTTTATGCTTTATTCGGAACGTACTTTCCATGGATTTTCGGCCATGCCGGCTTTTCATTTGAAAGGCTATTATATCGCCTATATATGACGACAGAAGGTGTGCTGGGGCTAACCCTTTCCACGGCTTCAACTTTTATTGTTATGTTCGTCTTATTCGGTGCTTTCCTGTCTGTCAGCGGTGCCACTCAGCTATTCAATGATCTGGCGCTGGCGATTGCAGGCAGAAAGCGGGGAGGTCCGGCACAGGTAGCGGTTATCTCAAGTGCCTTAACAGGCTCACTGAGCGGAAGTGCTGTTGCCAACGTAGCGACAACGGGTGCCTTCACCATTCCTTTGATGAAGTCTATTGGCTTAAAACCTAAATTTGCAGGAGCAGTTGAAGCAGCGGCTTCAACTGGCGGTATGATCATGCCGCCGATTATGGGTGCTGCCGCCTTTATTATGGCCGGTTTTCTCGGAATTTCCTATACCACGGTTATCCTGGCAGCGATTATTCCAAGTTTTCTCTATTATATTGCGCTGATTTTTGCCATTGATATTGAAGCGAAAAAGCAGGGCTTGAAAGGAATCAGCAAGGAAAACATTCCGAATGTTGTGCACATCCTGAAGGAGCGCGGCGTTCTGCTTATTCCGATAATCGTTGTCATCGCCACATTGTTAATGGGTAAAACAGCTCTATTTGCCGGTTTTGCCGGAATTGGCTCTGTCATTTTAGCAAGCTGGCTGGCAAAAGATAAATCATCCAGAATTACATTCTCAAAAACAATTGAAGCCTTTATCGAAGGCGGAAAAGGGACCATCCAGGTAGGGATTGCCTGTGCTGCGATCGGGATTATCATCTGTGTGGTCACCATGACTGGCATTGGCTCTACTCTGGCTTACAATATAGTTGAATTAACAGGCGGAAACCTGTGGCTTATTTTAATCGTCGTCATGATTACTTGTATTGTGCTTAGTATGGGGCTCCCATCAACAGCCCTTTATATCGTCGTTGCGGTTACAGCTGCCCCAGCCCTTATTGAAGCGGGCGTTAATCCGGTCGCTGCCCACTTCTTTGTGTTCTGGTTCGGTGCATTGTCCAATATTACCCCGCCGGTAGCTTTAGCTTCTTATACGGCAGCCGGGCTGGCTGGTGCCAATGCTATGAAAACTTCGTGGGAAGCACTTAGAATCTCGCTGCCAGGCTTTATCATTCCATTCATGATTGCCTATAACCCGAACATGCTGCTTCAGGCTGCAGAGGGAGAGGCCTTATCATATGCCTCTGTCGCACTTGTCTTAATCACAAGTACACTTGGAATCTATGCTTTGGCATCTGCACTAGGAAACTATTTAAATGCCAAGCTGACTATTGTTGAAAGAATCCTTATGTTTGCAGGAGCCATCATGCTGATTAAACCCGGCATGATGACGGATATTGCCGGACTTGGGCTATGTGTATTTGCAATTATTTTCCATATCGTCCGAGTAAAGAAAAGCAGTTCAGTAGAAATCACCATATAAGGAGCGAACATCAATGAAAATCGAACGAAAAAAAATATCGGCTCAAGTGCTGGATGAACTTAAGGAAATGATAAAGGAAGGCAGATTTCCGCAAAATCAGCCAATGCCCTCCGAAAACGAACTCGCCAAACTGTTTGGCGTCAGCCGTGCGCCTGTTCGAGAAGCATTGAGTGTTCTCTCTGCAAGCGGAATTATCGAATCCAGGCAAGGCGGCCGCAGCTTTGTTAAAGAGGTTAATATGGCGGACATGCTTGGTTCTTTAGCAATTGAATTAATCCCGGTGGAGCAGGTTTTTGAGCTTCTGGAAATGCGGATCGTTATGGAGACACAGGCAGCAGCGATTGCTGCCTTGCGCCGTAATGAAGCTGATTTGGAAAATATGAAGCAGGCACTGGAGCAATTCGAGATTACATTAACGAACCCAGAGGCAGTAGGAGACCAGGCTGACGTTAATTTTCACAAACACCTGATAGGTGCCACCAAAAACAGATTCATGATACAAGTAATGGAAAACATAGATGTTCTATACCGAAAAGCGATCGCTTTTTCACTGCAGAAAAACGTGGGACTGCCGGAGAAGCGGAAGCAGGTTTTTCAGGAACATATGAGTATTTTATCAGCCATCAAAGAGGGGGATGATTTAGCGGCTGCAGAGGCTATGCAGATTCATCTCGAAAATGTCAGAAAGAAGCTAAAAGCGAACGAAGAGGAAGGAAAGAAGGTGCCGATGTGATCACGGAACAGGCTTTAGGCCGGCTTAAAAGCATAATGGGATCAGAGAAGCGGATTCTCCTGGAAAAAGCAGATTTGGTTTCTTATTCATACGATGGATCTTTTGGTGCTTATATTCCTGAAATCATTTTGCAGCCTATATCAACAATGGAAGTCGCAGGCATTGTCAAGCTCGCGAATGAATTGAACATTCCCGTTTATCCGAGGGGCAGGGGAACGAGTCTGAGCGGAGGCCCGCTCCCAGTCCATGGAGGAATGGTTCTGGATTTTTCACTATGGACGCAGACTTTGGTGATCGACCAGGCTGATACGGTTGCGATTGTATCTCCAGGAGTGATCACAGCTGATATTGACCGTGAAGCGGGAAGGCATGGGCTTATGTATCCGCCGGATCCCAGCAGCTCTCATGTTTCAACGATTGGAGGGAATCTGGCTGAAAACGCCGGTGGTCCGCGCGGATTAAAATACGGGGTCACAAAGGATTATGTGCTCGGGCTTGAGATCGTCACACCAGAAGGAGAAATCATCCGGACTGGCGGAAGGACGGTCAAAAATGTCACAGGCTATGACTTAACAAAACTGATTGTTGGGTCGGAAGGAACTTTAGGGATTATAACGGAGGCGACTCTCCAGCTGATTCCAAGGCCGCAGGCCACCCAGACGATGATGGTCATATTTGATGACATTATCGATGCCGGAAAAGCCATCTCGGCGGTTCTCACATCTGGCATCCTGCCTTCCAAAATGGAAATCATGGACCAGGCATCCATCCAGGCGGTGGAGGAGTTTCAGCCGATTGGGCTTCCGGTGGATGTGGATGCCATCATCCTGATCGAGCTTGATGGCCATCCGATCGCTATCAGGGACGAAAGCGAGCAGGTGAAACAGGTTTGCCTGGAAGTGGGGGCAAGGGAAGCCATCATTGCCAGAGATGAGGAGTCTGCTGAAAAGCTTTGGAAAGCAAGAAAGCTCGTTTCTCCGGCCATTGTCAGGAAAAAACCGACGAAGATTTCGGAGGATGCCACGATTCCCAGAAGCAAGATTCCTGAAATGTTCAGAAGGCTTCAGGAAATCAAAGCAAAATATGAAATTGATCTGGTTGTTTTCGGTCATGCGGGCGATGGAAATCTGCATCCGAATATTATTACCGATAAACAGGATAAAGAAGAGATGAAGCGTGTGGAAAAAGCGGTAGAGGAAATTTTTACAGCAGCCATTGAACTGGGGGGAACGCTCTCGGGGGAGCATGGAATCGGAACAATGAAGGCGCCCTTTATGGAGATGGAGCTTGGAGAAGCAGGGGTGGACATGATGAAAAGAATGAAAAAAGCTTGGGATCCCAATAACATTATGAATCCGGGAAAGATTTTTCCTGAGAAAAAAGGGCAAAAGCTTGTGTTAGTCCATGACTAGTCAGCTTGCTTATCGTGAAACGTTTGATTGTGTCCAATGCGGCTATTGTCTCCCGGCTTGTCCCACCTACGCCACAATGGGAAAAGAAAGGCATTCCCCCCGCGGGCGAATTAATCTCGTGCAAATGGCAGCGGAAGGTAAAATAACCATCGATGAAATAAACGAGTCGATGGAACTTTGCCTCGGCTGCCGTGCCTGTGAGACGGCTTGCCCAACTAATGTGCAATACGGAAAAATTCTCGAATCATTTAAGGAACTAAAAGCTGCTGCTGCTCCTGCACCATTCATTGAAAATATGGCACTGCAAAAAGCGTTGCCGAATAAAAAACTTTTGGCCGCAATGAGAGCTTCACTGCGGGCTTACCAAAGAACAGGCTTGGACTCATTTGCCCGCAAAAGTAAGATGCTTGGCATTCTTCCTGAGCAGCTTCAGGCTTTTGCGGAAATAACTCCTGCAATTGAATTGCCGCATAAACAACTAAGGAAAAGTACACAGAGTCCTGAACATGAGCCTAAAGTGCGTGTTGCTTTTTTTACCGGGTGCATCATGGATGTATTCTTTGCCAAAATCAATGATCTCAGCATCCAATTGCTGAAGCATGCAGGCTGTGAAGTCACCGTGATCAAAGAGCAAACCTGCTGCGGAGCCCTACAGAACCATGGCGGGGATACGAATACATCGAAAAAGCTGGCGAAAGAAAATATCGCCGCTTTTGAGAAAGGCAAGTTTGATTATGTTGTTAACAGCATTGGCGGATGCGGCGCCATGCTTGTTGAATATGATCATCTGCTCGCAAATGACCCGGAATGGGCTGAACGCGCCAAGGTGTTTGTGCAAAAGAATAAAGACGTAAGTGTACTATTGAACAAACTCGGAATCGATTTCAGCCGGGAACTCGCAGGTGTTATAACGTACCAGCCATCCTGCCATCTCTTAAATGTGCAGAAGGTTGCTAATGACCCGGTCCAGCTGCTCGAAAGCATACCGGGATTGACATATATCCCTCTTCCGAAAGGGGATATGTGCTGCGGCTCGGCCGGAATTTATAATCTTGTCCACTATGAAGAATCCATGGAAATACTTGATGCAAAAATGGAGAATGTCCAAACAGTCTCGCCGGATACCATCGTCACATCCAACCCTGGCTGCCATCTGCAAATGTGCCTTGGGGTCAAACGGGAAGGGCTCCAAGATAAAGTGCGTGTTGTCCATATTGTTGAACTATTGGCAGAAGCATGCGGAATTGAGCATAAATAAAGAAATGCTGTCCTCGTAAAGTTTGTAGATTTTAACGGCAAATTTATATTTAACCAAGGGATGCAAGACGGACCAAAAGGTTTAGGAGAATAGAGTCTAGTGGAAAGAGAAAGGGTGAAGAATCATGTATGATTACATCATCATTGGCGGAGGCATTGTCGGCTTATCAACAGGAATGGAGCTGCTGAACCGCTTTCCGTCAGCAAAAGTAGCGATCCTGGAAAAAGAAGGCCAGGTTGCAGCCCATCAAACAGGCCATAACAGCGGGGTCATCCATTCTGGAATTTATTATAAGCCTGGAAGCTATAAAGCAAGGCTCGCAAAAAAAGGCAGCGAGTCCATGACGGATTTTTGCCGGAAGCATGGCCTTAAAGTGGATATCTGCGGGAAAGTCATTGTCGCAAGCGAAGATTTCGAATTGCCTCTTTTAGACAACTTATATCAGCGCGGTTTAGAAAACGGCCTAGGCGTCCGCATGATTGACCATGGTGAGCTTCATGAAATCGAGCCGCATGTGAATGGAAAAAAAGCCATTCATGTCCCAATGGCCGGCATTGTAAACTATAAGCAGGTTTCAGAGAAAATGGCGGAGATTATAACGGAAAAAGGCGGAGACATTCTGCTGAACCATAAGGTATTGGCCATTGATGAAACGGCGCAGGAAGTCATCGTCCAGACAAGCAAGGGAGAAGTAAGAGGGGCATATTACATTAATTGCGGCGGCCTGCATTCAGACCGCATTGCCAAGCTTGCCAAATTAAAAACAGATGTAAAAATTGTTCCTTTCCGGGGTGAATATTATCTGCTCAAACCAGAGAAAAGCAGCCTGGTTAAAAATCTAATCTACCCTGTGCCAAATCCCAACTTCCCATTCCTGGGCGTTCATTTTACTCGAATGATAAATGGATCGATCGACGTTGGCCCAAATGCGGTCCTAAGCTTTAAGCGGGAGGGCTATAAAAAGACAGATTTAAATGTGTCTGATCTTATGGAGGTTATCGCATATAAAGGCTTCTGGAAGCTCGCACGCAAATATATGAAAGAGGGAGTGGATGAGATGATCCGCTCTGCATCAAAAGAGCTGTTTATGAAAAATGTCCAGAAGCTCATGCCTGATATCCAAAAAGACGATATCATACCCGGACCTGCCGGCGTAAGAGCTCAGGCATTGAAGGATGACGGTTCCCTTGTCGATGACTTTTTCATTGTGCCGAGCAAACGCTCCATTCATGTATTAAATGCTCCATCTCCTGCAGCAACCGCATCCATTGAGATTGGGAAGGAAATAGTGAAGAGAATGGAAGGGTTATTTAGGCTGGATTCAGCTGTTTAGGCATGAAGATCTGCAGCAGGTTCAAAAAGCATCATTTGTTACTATCTCCAAATCCCCTGCAGAATAATATGGAAGAAAGGGGATTTTGATATGAAATGCTGCATATGCCTGGATTATTTATGGATATCAGGAATTCTTTCACCGGAATAACCGGTAAGAAAAAGCTGCTCCATTACGGAACGGCTTTTCCTTCTTTATCAGCAATCCCCATTATGACACTCGACCCCAATGACCCGGAAGCCATTTATGTCCATTTCTTTCTTAATTTTATCCAAGGTCTCCTCTGTTGTATCCTTCGGCAATGTGAAAAGCACCCGCCGGATGAGGCTGACATGGAAATTGGAGGAATCAAGCGAAATGACACCCTGAATATCACTGTGCTTGCTGATGATGGTGGTCATCTTTTTCAGGGTTCCCTTTGTTCCATAGCTCCCCACGGTCAGTGTGTAGCTGCCGCGGTTTAGCCCCCACGCTTCCTCCAGCAGCTCCAGAACAGATGCATGCGTCAGCAATCCCGCAAACTGTTCATTTTCATTCACAATAGGCAGATAAGGATATCTTTTCAGTGTAAAAAAAGCTTTCATAAATGAATCGTTTTCATTGATTGCTGTGTTCTGATCCGTTGCCAGAACCGTAATGGGGTCATTTAAAGAATGCTCCTCTTTATATTCTAAAATATCAACTTTATAAATATTCCCGACAAATTTTGTATGGGTTTGATCCAAAATCGGGACACAGCGGTAACCCGATTCATTTAAGAACTGCAGCGCCTTCTTCAAATTAAAGGTTTCATCACAGTATCGGACCTCTTTTTTCTCCACCATTTGATGGCGAATCAGCATGCCAGCCTCCTCCTTTATCCCTAACCTTTCTTTTATACGCTCTTTTCGCAAAGATTGTTGTTTTTGATCTATAAAGCTTGCCCGTTGATTTCCGCTCCAGACACTTGCTTTCCGCAGGGAGGAACAGGAGCCTCCTCGGCGTTTTACGCCTGCGGGGTCTCCCGCTCCCTCTCTTCCCGCAGGACATTGAATAAGCTTCCTCGTATGAACCCGCACGAAGGAAATGCGTCAGCATTTTCGAGGATCAAGTGCCCTCCGCTACAATCAACTCAAATAAGAAATGTAATTACTGGCTAAAATCAACAACTTAACCAAAGCAGCCTTTCTATAAGGGTTTTTTAATCCTTTATTCTATGCTGGAAGCTTGCCGGGAATGATAAGATTTTTTAGAAAAACGGATTCATAGAAACCTTCTGCAAAAACTTGTAAAATAAGAGGTGCAATCATCATGAAAGGTGCTGAAAAAACGTGGAAAGCATTACAGTTATTTCGCTGCTTGACGTTATTGGAGAGCTGTTTTCCGATGAGATTTCCATTGCCGTTTCCAATGCGAATGAATATATTTACTACCGGCCGAGCAAACGGATTGATTTGAAAATCCGGTCGGGGGACATTGTGAAAGAAGGGACCATCGCCCATAAAGCATTAAGGTCACAGCAGCGGGTGTCTGAGTTCATCGACCGGGATGTGTTTGGCGTCCCGTACCATGGCATGGCGGTGCCGTTTTTGCATGAAGGAAAGCCAGAAGGCTGTGTGACGGCCATTTTTCCGGCCCTGACAGACGGCAAGTCGGTTGTCACGATGAAAACAAATGATGGATGGATTCCGATTCCTTTTTCAGAGGTGGTTTATCTCGAAGCAAAGGATAAGAAGACTTATGTACATACAGGAGATAAATCTGGCACACATAAATACTCCCTTCAGGACTTTGAATATTCGCTTCCGAAGGATAGTTTCATCCGCTGCCACCGCTCATTCATTGTGAATGTTAATCATATAAAGGAGATTTTTCCTGATACGCATTCAACGTTTTTGCTGGCCATGAAAAATGGTGACCGCGTGCCTGTCAGCCAGTCGTATTCCAGCTATTTTCGAAAATTGCTCGGTTTTTAGAAAATTCGTTCTGTTTCAGTCTATGAATTTGCTGTTTTATCGGAATTTTTCGTAAGATATTCCAAAAATCCTGGTTCCCCCTTTTTCGCGGGTAAAATGATGGTATATATCATGATAGAGGGGATGAGCATCATGGAGAAAAGGTTGGAACGAATTAGAGATACGCGTTTGCACGGCCGGGTTGTCACACAAGAGGAAGCTGCTTCCTGGATTCAGGACGGAATGACTTTGGGATTGAGCGGCTTTACACGTGCGGGTGATGTGAAAGCGGTACCATTTGCACTTGTTGACCGTGCGAAAAAAGAACGCTTTAAGGTCAATGTATATACAGGAGCTTCGCTGGGGTCGGATGTGGATAAGCTTTTTGCCGAGGCGGGCATTTTGGGGAAAAGACTTCCGTTCCAGGCGGATTCGACAATGAGAAAAGGGATTAACCAGGGGGATTTTTTATTTGTGGATCAGCATTTATCCCACACAGCAGAGCTTGTGCGCGCGAATGTCATGGACCCTGTTGATTTTGCTATTTTGGAAGCGGTATCAATAACGGAAGATGGAATGATTATCCCTTCTACTTCAATCGGAAACTCGCTGTCTTTTGCAGAAAATGCGAAATCGATTATTATCGAAATCAATTTGGCGCAATCTACAGAGCTGGAAGGCCTGCATGATTTATATGATCCGGGCAAACAGGGGGAACGGGATCCAATTCCGCTGACCAGAGCAGACGACCGGATTGGTACACCTGGTATTAAAGTGGACTTGGATAAAGTGAAAGGAATTGTATTTACGGATCAGCAGGACTCCCCTTCGACGATCGTCCCTCCTGATGATGAAACGGTTATTATGGCCCAGCATCTAATCCAATTCCTTCGCACAGAAATAGAAGCTGGCAGGCTGACAAACAGCCTGGCACCGCTGCAATCCGGAATTGGTTCAGTGGCCAATGCCGTACTTCATGGAATGCTGGATTCGGAGTTTGAGAATCTGGAAGTTTACTCAGAAGTGCTGCAGGACGCGGTTTTTGATTTGATGGATGCCGGGAAGGTCGATTTTGCTTCCTGCTGTTCGATTACATTGTCAGATGAGAAAATGAAAGAGGTCTTCTCGAATTTTGACCGGTACAGGGACCGCTTAATCATGCGCCCGCAGGAAATCTCCAACCATCCTGAAATCATCCGCCGCCTCGGCTTGATTTCCATCAACACGGCGCTTGAGCTTGATATCTATGGGAACGTCAACTCTACCCATGTGCTTGGAACAAAAATGATGAACGGCATTGGCGGCTCCGGCGACTTTGCGAGAAATGCCCGTTTGGCCATTTTCGTCACAAAATCAGTCGCCAAAGACGGCAAAATCTCCAGCATTGTGCCGTTTGTATCTCACGTTGACCATACAGAGCATGACGTCGATGTCATTGTGACGGAACAGGGCTATGCGGACTTGCGCGGCCTCGCTCCAAGACAGCGCGTAGAACTCATTATTGAAAACTGTGCGCACCCGCTGTACCGTGACCAGCTTCGCGAATACTACATGGAAGCCCTCACGAGAGGCGGCCAGACTCCGCATGTCCTTGAAAAAGCGCTCTCCTGGCACACAGACTTTGCCAAGAATGGAACCATGCTGAAAGAACAAGAAGCAGCTGTCCCGCAGTGGAGTTTTTGCTAAATGGTAACCAAACTCTGGGCCCTATTGAGCCTGGGGTTTTTATTTTGGAATAGTGAATGCGGGCCGTTTTAAGAAGTATTACCTGCCATTTATAGAGAAACCAAGCCTGCAGCAATCGGGTGTTTCTGTCGAATAGAGGCTCAAGTCTCTCGACAGCCTTTTCAATCATTTCCCGGGAAAAAGTAAGGCGAAATATAGCCTGCCAGTCTTTTCAATCAAACGTTTGATTGAAAAAGCAAATGGCGAAAGACGGCGGAAAATGGGGCTTTGCTGGTGACAGGCACCTATACCACTTGGCCAGCTGGTATAGGTGCCTGGTGCTTTTAATGTTACAATAATAGCTACACTAACAAAACGATTGGGTGAAAATATGAGTAAAGCGATAAAGCTGACGGCATCGTCTAAATATAAGAAGAATTTTCAAGAAGGCTATCCGCTTGTGACAGAGGCGTCTGTAAAAAAGCTTCCGAAGGGAATCGAAGAGGGTGCCATCATTGAACTGACAGATGAGAATAACCGTTTTATCGGAAAAGGCTACTATGGCAAGCAAAACAAAGGGAGAGGCTGGATCCTGACACGCAATCAGCAGGAAACACTCGACAAAACGTTTTTTGCAAAGAAGATTAAAACAGCCTTCGAAAGGCGTGCAGCACTTTTCAGCGATCCGGAAACAACCGCTTTCCGGGTTTTCAATGGGGAAGGCGATGGAATCGGCGGCCTCACCATTGATTATTATGATGGCTATTATGTCATCAGCTGGTACAGTGAAGGGGTTTACACATTTAAGAAAACGGTTGTAGAAGCCCTCATGAAGACAGCCGATGTGAAAGGCCTTTATGAGAAAAAGCGCTTTGCCGTGAAAGGCACCTATATGGAGGATGATGACTTTGTAGCTGGAGAACGGGCAGCCTTTCCGCTTATGGTAAAAGAGAACGGAATCAACTATCCAATCTACCTGAACGAAGGCGCCATGGTCGGCGTGTTCCTTGATCAAAGGCATGTGCGCAAAACGATACGTGACAAATATGCAAAAGGGAATACAGTCTTAAATACCTTCTCCTACACAGGCGCTTTTTCAGTTGCTGCAGCTCTTGGCGGAGCATCCAAAACAACCAGTGTCGACCTGGCCAACCGCAGCAAAAGCAAAACCATTGAAATGTTCAGTGTCAATGGAATCGACTATGAGGCCCAGGATATCATTGTTGAAGATGTGTTTAACTATTTTAAGTATGCTGTCCGCAAACAGCTGAAATTTGATATGGTCATTTTGGATCCGCCAAGCTTTGCTCGTTCCAAAAAACATACGTTCAGCGCCAGAAAAGATTACCCGGAGCTTCTGGAACAAGCCATTCAAATTACGGAGAAAAACGGCATTATCGTCGCCTCATCAAACTGCAGCACATTCAACATGAAAAAGTTCAAGGACTTTATTAAAAAAGCGTTCAGCCATACAGGGGACGGCTACAGAATTCTTGAAGAATTCACTCTCCCGGAAGACTTCCGCACCATCAAAGAATTCAAAGAGGGGGACTATCTGAAAGTCGTATTTATACAGAAATTGTAAAGTTCAGTTAGACAGCCTAATCGTCTCGGCCTCCGATTATCAGTGTGGCCGATAAACTGCCTGTTTCGTCCCATAAACGTTCGATTTTGGATATTACATGGCTCATCTAGGCCGATAAAATCCTAAATTGGGAAAAATAAACTTCTAGTACCTATACCAATGAAACGGAGTGGATAGGTACTCTTTTTTTTATAAGCAGAATTCCGAATGTTATAAAAGTTTTATGATATGATTACTCTTAAAAAATACGAGTCACCTAAACCCGTTCGCACAACTGGTTTAGGTGACTGTTACTAGAAAGAAGGTTTCATTGTGCAGCTTGTTAAAGTTCATTATGCGTGGGTTATTTTAGTTTTGACGTTCTTCGCGCTCTTGGCCGCGCAGGGGGTACGGCTGTCATTTGGGACTTTTATGATGCCTTGGGAGAGTGCAACAGCTTTGGAGTGGTTAATTTTGCTACCGTTGCACCAACGATGAAACTCGCAACCGGGTATTTTAAACATTTGTCCGTTGGGGCAGTGATCGGCTGGATCTATTTAAGCCATCAGCTTGGATCTGCACTGGGATCCTTCGTCCCGGGTGTTTTATACGATCTGACAGGAAGCTATGACAGCTCCTTTATCGCATCCATCATTCTGCTTGCCGGCGCTTCTGCCATTAGCATCCTGCTGCCTAAACCAGCTGCTCAGCAAGCTGCTGGGCAATTTGCGGTAAAAAACAGCTGATGTAAAGGTTTAAAATCGACACTCGTATGCTCTTCAGTTAAAATATGAGTAAAATAATATAGACGGTAAGGGGAGTCAGGTATGCACCGCAACAATGAATTGTATCAGTTTTTGCTGGGAAAAACGTGGGATTTGACGGAAGAATGGTATGCAAATTTGGATAAAAGCCAGAGTGGCGGAATCTATGCATCGGACGAACCCGCAGTTATTGAAAGTGTCAAAAAACAAAACTATGAATTTCATAAACAATTTTGCGAGGTTTTTAATAAGGATGAAGAAACATTCTTTGATGATTTTGAGAAATGGATCGTAAAAGTGGCACAGGATGAAGATCATTTACGCACACCTTTACCAATGATTCTGTACCAATTTTTCAGAACACAGGACCAGTACCTGGATTTAATTGACGAATTCACTGAAAGAAATAAGAACAAATATGAATGCAGCCAAATTACAAGATGGCGCAGGATTGTCGTGAAAGCGATCAGTGAAGTGGTCACTTGGTTCACAGAGGAATATAACAACCATTCCCAAAAAAGGCTTGAGGCCCAGCAGGATTTAATTCGGGAGCTAAGCTCACCAGTCATTTCTCTAACCAAGGACATCGCGCTTCTGCCGCTCGTCGGGGATATTGATACGGCCCGTGCCAAGAGCATGCTTGAGAATACACTTCAGCAGTGCAATAAACTGGGAGTCAACCAGCTGTTCATGGACCTCTCCGGCGTTGTCATGATTGACACGATGGTGGCCCATCAGTTATTCCAATTGATTGAAGCATTAAGCCTCATCGGAGTAAAAACCACCATCTCCGGGTTAAGGCCTGAAATCGCCCAGACCGCTGTCCAGCTCGGTCTTTCATTTGATCACGTAAGCATTAAGTCCACACTCTCAAGTGCAATCAAATCAGCCAGCCTCATACCAAGCTAATAAAAAACACGATGAAGCTGGCCTTCATCGTGTTTTTAGTGAGATCACTTGATCAGCAGCATTTTATTCTAATCCTTTAATGGTCATTCCCTTCACAGGCAGGAATCGCGGGCATGGGAGAACTTTTTCAGACATAACGAGTGAGATGAACGCTCGTTTTTTGTGATTTAATGAGGAAATTTATGTTAAAATAGAGACAATAATCAAAAAAATAAGCTTAGAATCGAGCCAAACGTTATGCTATGGAGAAAAGCGAAAGGGTGGAAAGAATGCTAAAGAAACCAGAAGCCAACGAATATGCACTTTATTACCAAAACTATGTAAACTTAGTGCCGGATGGAGATTTACTGGAAATCCTTCATGGGCAAATAAAAGACACTATTAATCTGGTAAAAGATTTGAATGATGAACAGGCCCGCTTCCGGTATGCACCTGAAAAATGGACCATTAAAGAAGTAATCGGCCATATTACGGATACCGAGCGCATCATGGCCTATCGCCTTCTATGCATCAGCAGAGGAGAAACAGCTATGCTGCCAGGGTACGATGATAATGAGTATGTGAAAAAGGGCAGCTTTAATCGTTTCTCCATCCAGGAACTTTTAGAGCAGCTATCCATTGTCCGGCAAGGTACAACCGCTCTTTTAAAAAGCCTTGGGGAAGAGGACTTAATGCGGCATGGAAACGCGAATGGAACAGAAGTAACCGTGAGGGCCATCGCTTATATCATGGCCGGGCATGAGCTTCATCACCGTAATTTAATCAAAGACCGTTATATGGGTGCAAAAGCTTTTAGCCTGGGGGATGGAAATTGAAAAGGATGGATGTCAAAAGCTGGCTAAAGTCTCTTATATTTGGATTCTGCATCGTGATGGTGATTAGAGTGTTCCTTTTTTCACCTTACTATGTGGAAGGCGCTTCGATGGACCCGACCCTTCATGACCAGGAAAAGATCTTCGTGAATAAATATGAAGATCTGGATCGGGGCGATATTGTCATCATCAAAGGGGACGAGAAAAATTATGTGAAAAGACTGATTGGGTTTCCTGGTGATGAGATTGAGATGAGGGATGACCAGCTCTTTATTAACGGAACTATTTGGGATGAATCCTACCTCTCGGAAAATAAGGAAGCGGCTGAAGATTTTGTCAACAACCTGACAGGTGACTTTGGACCGTTAAAAGTTCCGGAACATCACTATTTTGTAATGGGAGATAACCGGCTGAAAAGCCTTGACAGCCGCAATGGACTGGGATATATCCCAAAAGAGCGAATGATAGGGGTCAGCAAGTTTGTGTTTTATCCGTTTGAAAACATCAGGAAAGTAGATTAGCTGAGGAGAGTGGTACTCAATTGGTACCGCTCTTCTTATAAATAGATTTAGGGAATGCCGCATGGAATGGCTCTTTTTTCATAATCCCCTGTTCTATTTGCATTTTTAACGTACTTCCGAAAGAAGTCTCCCTCTTCAAGCGTGTGAAGGGCGAAGCCCAATGGTAAGGGAGAGA
>NZ_BRVM01000033.1 GCF_026011715.1 Cytobacillus sp. NCCP-133
ATAACTGTTGGCGCAGTTATACATTATGGGGGACGTCTTTTCCTTTCTCCAGAGTAAATGTCGAAATGTTTAGAATTATATACGGACATTATAATCGACTAATTCTGGACAGGCAATACCGTCAACTTTCGGAAATTTAAGGGTGTCAAAAACACTATTAGTATCCTTTTGATTTCAAAACAGCCTGCAGCTTTTTCCTTGTATTAGGACCATATACCCCATATACTTCATATGGTAGATAGACCATTTGGAACCGGCATATAGCATCTTGGGTTTTTGCTCCGAAAATACCGTCAGCAGCTCCACATTTGAAGTAAACAGCATTCAATGCACGCTGAAGCTTCTTGACATTTTCACCTTTGTTACCTTTTCTCAGAACTCCATTAGGCAATGGATACCTATAAGCCTCTTGTGTTTTTTTCGGTTCATCCGGCTTAGGTGTGTAAGTACTTTTTTTTTGCCCAACCTTTAACTTTTTAGGATCTACGCCCGGATTGGCCACAATTAAATCGTTAACCGTGATCCCATCAACGTTATTAGCAATCCCCCAGAAAGTATCCCCCTCCTGAATAACATACGTGTCAGGGGTTGTCATGAAGGAATATTTCCATCAAAGAATTTAAATACTTTTTTATAATCGAATACGCAGCATGCCTTCCAAGAATAGCCTGGCATTCCTTGATGAGATTTATCACGCTTGCCGATACCGTCTTTGACTCCGATATTTTTGAAGCGAGGCATTAGTTTAAAACTAAGCAAATGACTAAAAGCAAAAGCAACCACGCTTTGCCCATGTGTGTCGACATAGTTTCGATCAACTTCCATATCTGTACAGTGACGAAGCACTCCTTCCATCATCGCAGCTACTTCGGAAGAAAGACAAGACTTAACCTGAGAATAGATACAGGCGGACTTTCGATCCGTATGCCAATAGATCATGATTCCGTATTTTTTATAGCGAGGATGCCATTCTGTCAGTAGGTTTTGATCCCAAGAGCTCATATGTTTCGAATCGGAAGCACAGGCAGTGGTAGCTTCTCCCCATACTTCTTTTAGTCGGTGGTGAATAATATGATTGGTCACTTCCGCATTAGCCTTTCGTAAA
Source organism: Cytobacillus sp. NCCP-133 (assembly GCF_026011715.1). GTDB lineage: Bacteria > Bacillota > Bacilli > Bacillales > Cytobacillaceae > Cytobacillus. The sequence continues at coordinate 1,106 of NZ_BRVM01000033.1, forward strand.
TGGTCTTTATGTATGAATTTTTGACGAATGTAACGTAGTTCCCGATAATTATCGAGGAGATTTCCAGCAGATACTGCTTTTAAACCAGTATTTGTTCCTAATCCAAATAAACTAAGAAGCAAACGGCGCTGAGTGGTTTCCTGATCTAATATCTCTCGATTAGCTGCAGTCTTAAAATGTTTGGTAAACCCTGTATGAAAATCTGTTTCTTTTAGTAAATCTAACAGATTAATGTCAGTCCAACGATTCTTAATCTCCTGTTTAATCCTTTGCACATGAGGAGGTTCTGGTTGCTTGTCAAGTGGAGTAACTCGAATCCACCCTTTATTATTTTTTGCAGAAATAGCCACTTTTTCATTCCTTTTATCCTCTAATCCTTGATGAAGCATATGAAGTTTGTCTTTCATCAACTGTTTAATATCTTCAATAAAAGGATCCACATCTAGTGGAGCTTTTAATGCTTCAAAGTATTCTTCCTTGCGCTCTTCAAAATCTTGAGGAAGATCTTCATCTGGGTTACGATATCGGTCAGCACCTTCAATCCAAATTTCTTTGCATCGAAGTTGGGTGCGAAGCGACTGAATCACTGCAATTTCATAATTGATCCGATTCACTCTTTCTATACCTTGACTATCTGTTTCGATAATTATTTCTTTCCATTTAGGCTGAATGACACCATCAATTGGAACTTCATCTCCAGCAGCAAAATAACGTTGGCCACTTTCTTTGTATTCTCGAATGAGTTGAAGGGCTTTAATCACCGGTTGATGAGATTGATTGTTAGACCGAAAGGTAAGATTCATGAGTATTTCAGTAAAAGCCTGTCGATAGTATCCCCGAAAAGAGGTATGCATCTTGGTATAGATTCTTTCGTTATATTCCCGATTATTTTTTGTCATCTCTTTTATAATATCTCGGATTGTGGAAGCGTTGACAATAGGAAACAGCGTTTCTTGAATGACTCCTTCTGGATGATCTACGGTCGCCTTCAATAAATTTACAATATGTTTATTTTTCCCTTTTACTCTTTCTAATTCTTCTACTGCTTCTTTTCGGGTTGTATTTTTAGCACGATTCTTTATCTTAAGCGTAATTTCATCCAATAAATCTGCTAGAGAATCTATTACTTTCCCATGTTGATACGAAAATAAGATGGCTAGCAGGGTATAGCGAATGGGATCAGGATGCGCACGTAATTCTGTTACCGTTTCCGTAGCTGCGCGAAGCCGATATTTCTTTTCTAATTTCGGTATTAATTGATGAAATATTCTTGGAGGGATTTCTAGATGCCGGATTGCTAACAATTTTTTCAATTCCGTTTCCATGGTACTTACACTGGGTTTACGAGGTGAAGATAAAAGATGTCGAAAGGTGGAAATGTCAGATTCTATTTTCTCATGAAATGTTTCTTCTACTTCCGATTCCTCATCTAAATGAGTATTCAATAAGGCATCTAATCGAGAACAAGTCTTTGGAGATAACTGCTGAAAAGTTGATTGATATAAATTTCTTTCAAAAGTATCAATGGCAGAATGAATCATTCTCTTTAAACTTCCTGTTGAAGGAGGTTCAACCTTCCATTTACGAAATAGGTTATACGCATGATTTTTTAAATCGTCAATATCATGTGTAGACTGAACTTGTTCTTCAAGCCATTTTACCAAAAGGTCATTATCCTTTGCAGTAAGTTCTCGAAATCCAAAAAGATTTCGTATTGCTTTCCGATGATCTGTATAACTTCTTTCTTTTCCACCCCAACCATAATGCTCGAAAAAATCTTCAATAGACGCATCTATTTGATTCGCTAGATGCTGTACAATATCTTCGGGTACATCTTGTTTCTTATTTGGAAAACGAGCTTCCTGTTGAAAATATTTAAGAAGGACCGCAAATCCTAAACGATTTGCGTTTGACTTCTTGCTCAATACTAAATGACGTTCGTTTGGCAATAACATAAAGTGCTCTAATAGTTCTTCTTCATTCCAATTTCTTTTCAATTTTCTCCCTCATCTCGCTAAATTTATACAATATTCAGTATAATTTTGGATATAGCGAGCTTCAAGAACATACTATAAAATATCAAAAAACGCCCACTTACTATTATTGGAAAAAATCCTGCGGACTAGAGCAGCTACCCTGTCACTAAGCCTTTAAGCATACCTCTTTATATATTTCCCCCACACAAGGTGATACTATATTCTTAATACTTGTCCCTGTCTGGAGGCTTTACATGAAAAATTACGCAGATTTAATTCAAAAACCTAAGCAGCGGCACCACCGTTCACGGAGGCTGGTACGACGCAAGCTCGCATATTATTGAACCAGCTGTTTTAAAGAATATTACATCGGACCAATCCTCCCAGTCCTGGAGTATGAGGACTTGTCCACCATGATTGCAGAGATTAACAGACATCCGAAGCCGCTGGCGCTGTATATTTTTTCAGAAAGCGAGAACGTGCAAAATCAGATTCTCGGTCACATTTCTTTCGGCGGCGGGTGCATCAATGATACGGTCTATCATCTCAGTTCACCTTACCTGCCATTCTGCGGCGTAGGGGAGAGCGGGATTGGCGCTTACCACGGCAAGGGCAGCTTTGATGTATTCTCACATGAAAAAAGCATCCTGAAACAGACAACCAAATTTGATTTGCCGTTCCGTTATCCGACTACCAAAAATGCCCTAAAGAAAGTGAAGCTTTTTATAAAATAAAGCCGTCTTGCCAAAAGGCGGTTTTTCTTTACGCATTATTTTTTGGCAGGTTTTTTCCTTTGTTCAAATCCTGGATAGCGGCTTCTGTTTTCTTGGATAAATTTTTTGTGTAAGGGGAGAGGGAGAAAGAAGGGAAGTCTATATTTTTCACTTTCTTCGTCAGTTTTTTCATTGGGATCAGCCCTCGCGAATTGGATTGGTTTCTTTATTATATGTCCCTGAAAAATGAACATGAATAAAGGCGCGGAAGAAAATCCTTCCACGCCATATAATATGCTCATGCCTTATGTTTTGTATAAACGCATATCAATCTTTTATTCTCATTTATGATCCGTTCAGTATGCGGGCTGACTTCAAAACAAGGCAGGCTGATTCGTGATTTTTTTCTGATTACTTTCATAGAGCTTTTTGTACGTAAAGGGGCTGTGTCGTTATTATTATCCGCTGGTTCCTTCATGGTCTTCGTCCTCCTGTTCAGCTGGGAGCATTAGATCGTATATTGAAATCAGTGAAGTGAATAGCAAGTAGTCGAATTCGGTGACAAACTCATCGGAGGTTAATTTTATTACATAATAGTCTTCAAGTATGGAAAAAGGAATCAAAGCCAATTTCTCATCAGCGTCATAATATACTTCCTTGCGGTCCAGGCGCCTGTGAATTAATGCTTTATCAGCGTAGTGTTCCAGCAAATAATCCTTCTCTTCTTGAGTTGTATATTTGCATAAAACTGCTCTCATATCCACTTTTTCCGCATAATCGGCCAAAAGCTTTTCGATGCCGGCAATATAGGCTTCCTTATCTCCATAATAAATGTCGATTGGTTCATTTTTCAATAGGTACTGAAAGGATTTCAGCTTATTCATATGCGAGGTTAAAAGGTCGTTATTTTCTTCAAGCAATTCTCTCGTATCCGTTGCCAGCTCATTATTGCCAACTCTTTTCAAGTAAGAACCAAGGAAAACAAATGCGTCAACCAGTGCAAAAATCACCGCGACAATCAGGTAATTCAGCCAATCTGTAAAAATCGAAGTTGGCTCCTTCGTCCAATAAATCACTGCGCCGAGTACATAAATGATATACCAGGTTTTCCGGATTGCAAACATTCGTTCCTTAACTTTCTTTTCCCATTTCCAAACAGAAAAAACATATAACCCGAGACAAGCGACAATCATCCAAACTGCTATCTTGAAAAATAGGAGCAAAAAAATCGCCTCGTCCGTCCGTAAATTTAAATAAGGGTTAGAAAATTTGCAAAATTTGCCTTATAGTTACATTATAACAGAGATTTTGTCAACAATATGAAAATAAATTAGGCCGGAGGAAAAACATGAGGAAATACCTATTTATTTTGATTGCAGCCTTGGTGATCCTTTCAATTATTAATCACAGAAGCATCGGTAAAGCAGTGGAATTGTGTGAGGAAGGGAAGGGGACTCCACAGATTGAGAAGGATGTTTTTGCATTTAACTGGAGTGTGAGTTGTCAAAAGTAAATAACCTGACACAAAATACTTTCCCCTCATTTTCTTTAGGCAATGGGACGGCCATTTTTTAACTTTCTTCATATACTATCAGTGACTTTACAGAGAAGGGAGAGAATGGCATAGTGTCATGGAATTCACAAGTTGAAAAATGGCTTGCATTTGAAGGCTTAGATCAAGAATTAAAGAATATATTAGTTGATAAGCTTCATGATCTGCAGACTTTGGAAGACAGCTTTTATAAAGATTTAGAATTTGGAACAGGAGGAATCCGGGGGGAATTAGGACCTGGTCCAAATCGGATGAATATTTATACAGTACGTAAGGCTGCAAAGGGTCTCGGCGAATTTATTTCCCAAAAAGGTGCTAACGCAAACGAACGAGGCATCGTCATTGCTTATGATTGCCGGTATAAATCAAAGGAGTTTGCCGTTGAAGTAGCAAGAACAGTTGGATTGCAGGGAATTAAGGTATATCTCTTTAATGATTTAAGGCCCTCATCCGAGTTATCTTTCGCAGTACGATATTTGAAAGCATCTGCTGGGGTCGTGATCACAGCAAGCCATAACCCTCCGCAATATAATGGCTTTAAAGTATACGGTGAGGACGGGGGACAGATCCCTCCAGCTGTAGCGGAAGAAATTACAAGTTTTATTAATAAGATTGAAGATGAGCTTGTGATAAGTGTAATGGATGAAAAAAGTTTGCTGGAACGTGGTCTATTAATATATATCGGTCCAGACATTGATACAGCTTATCTTGAAAAATTAAAAACCATTCAGCTAAATTGTGAGATGGTAAAAAATTTCGGCAAGAAACTTAAAATTGTTTTCACTCCATTGCACGGAACAGCACAAAAGGTTCTAATTAATGGGCTGAAAGAATATGGATTTGAAAACATAACGATTGTTAAAGAACAGGAGAATCCAGATCCAGAATTCAGTACCGTAAAATCACCCAACCCGGAGGAACATGAAGCTTTCGAAATGGCCATTCAATATGGCAAACAGGTAGACGCGGATATATTGATGGCTACTGACCCCGATGCGGATAGGCTTGGTGTTGCTGCCAAAAATAAAAATGGAGATTATGATATTTTAACCGGAAATCAGATTGGTGCGTTAATGCTTCATTATTTATTGATTGAAAAAAAGGAAAAAGGCAAACTTCCTAACAACAGTGCAGTTATAAAAACCATTGTGACCTCTGAAATTGGAAAAGCCATTGCCGACGATTTTGGTATTAGAACGATTGATACTCTGACAGGATTTAAATATATAGGAGAAAAGATTAAGGAATTTGAATCCACTAAACAATATAAATTTCAATTTGGATACGAAGAAAGCTGTGGTTATTTAATCAGTGATTTTGTCCGTGACAAGGATGCCATACAAGCAGCCGTGTTTACTGCTGAAGTAGCGGCTTATTATAAATCAAAAGGAAAAACTTTGTTTGATGGTTTGCATGGACTATATAAGAAGTATGGATTTTACCTGGAATCCTTGAAATCCATAACCTTAAAGGGAAAAGAGGGAGCTGAGCAAATTTCAGGTATTCTTAAATCATTCAGAGAAAATCCTCCCAAAAACATTGCAGGTGCAAAAATTACTATAATGGAAGATTACCACAACGCAAAGCGCTTGGATGTTCTATCTGGGCAAGAAGAAAATATACATCTCCCTAAATCAAATGTTCTAAAATTTTATTTGCAAAATGATTCATGGTTTAGCCTTAGGCCCTCTGGAACAGAACCGATGATTAAATTATATTTTTCTGTAAAAAGCCTATCGGAAAAACAAAGTGGCAAGTTCTTGGAAGGCCTTGAAAATGAGGTTATGAATAAGATTGAGAAAATCAGAGTGAAATTACTTTAATAAAAAAACAAAAAAAGTTAATCCTTTTGGGTGGTATGGCATACCTTTGATGATCCAGAAAAAAACACCCATATTATATAAAACAAGGCATATCACCATGCGGCATTCATTATAAACACATAGTATAAAATAGCTTTTTAATCAAAGTGATGAGGTGTTTATATTGAAAGTCGTAATAATGGCAGGTGGTACGGGAACAAGATTTTGGCCTTTAAGTGTAAATGAAAAACCCAAACAATTTCTTTCTCTGATTAATAAAAAAACAATGCTTCAGCAAACCTATAACCGCTTTAGAAAGTGGCTGCCAGAAGAGAAAATCTATATCGTGACATCTGAGGAATATGCCACTCTAGTAAAAGAACAATTGGCAGTTCCCCACAAGCAGTTAATCCTAGAGCCGTTACAAAGAGATACGGCTCCCTGTGTTACCTTAACTGCCTTAACGTTTTTGAAAGAGAATGATGATGAAGTGTTTGCCGCAGTACCCTCAGACCATTATTTTCCTGATGATGATTCAATTTTCGAACTCTTTAAATTAGCTGAGACCACTGCTGAATCAGACTTATCCATTGTAACTTTAGGAATAAAACCTGACCGTCCTGAAACTGGATATGGGTATATCCAAGCCGAGCAGAATAGGGATTATATGAGTCAGGTATTAAAAGTTAAAAAATTTATTGAAAAGCCTTGTAAACAAAAGGCAGAGGAATTGTTAAAAGCGGAAAGTGTTTACTGGAACAGTGGGATATTTATTTGGAAGCCCTCAACTATTGCTTATTACATGAAACAACATCAGCCTCAAATCTATGAAACCATAACCAGATATCTAAATGGATCTGTCTTTGAATATGCCAATCTTCCAAAAGTTTCTGTCGATTATGCGATAATCGAAAAGGCCGAAACGATCTTCACGATACCTGCAAGTATTCACTGGGATGATGTCGGGAATTGGACAGCTTTAGAGAGGCTGTTAAAAAAAGATGACGAAATTAATATCCTGCAGGGGAATATTCATGTCTTATCAACTGAAAATTGTATAATAAAATCAGAGGATAAAAAAACAATCGTCATTGGAGTAGAAGATTTAATTATCGCCTCTACAAAAGATGGGCTTTTAGTTTGCCATAAGTCCCTGGAACAAAATATAAAAACAATTTTAAAAGAGATAGAAGATACTAATGAAAAGTAAACAACCAAACAATATTTAAAGAAATATATATACTATTATACTTTTTTTAAGGAGAGAAGAATTTGGATATTAAGAAGGTCATTGAAGAAGGGAACTTTGATCTGCATTTGCACACAACAGCTTCAGATGGGATATATTCTCCAAGTGAAGTGGTTAAAAAGGCTGCCGAGAAAGGAATTAAAACGATTGCTATAACAGACCATGACACCATTAAAGGTATAACTGAGGCGAAGCAGGCTGGTAAAATATTTGGAATAATCGTTATTCCCGGTATTGAATTAAGTACAAAGTATAAAGGAAAAACAATTGATATTTTAGGCTATAGCATCAATGAAACATCAGAGTTATCAAAGGTTTTGGAGAGACTAAGAGAACATAGACAAAATCGTTCAGAAATTATTATTAAAAAGTTCTGCGATCTTGGAATGACCATTACTTCTTCGGATGTCAGAAAATACAGCAAGGGAGAAGTCATTGCCCGACCGCATATTGCAAAAGCTGTGGTTGATAGGGGTTATGCAAAAGATACTCAAGAAGTATTTGATTTGTATCTGGGAGATGGCAAGCCTTGCAGCGAAGAGAAAATGAAACTTAACCCTTTAGAAGGAATAAAGTTAATTCAAAATGCAGGGGGGCAAGCCGTACTAGCCCATCCTAAGCTTATTCATGATGATAAAATCATAGCAGAGTTAATGGAGCTGCCATTCGATGGAATAGAAGTATGGCACCGAAAACATGGGAAAAATGATACGGCTCGTTATAAAAAAACAGCTGTAAAATACCGTAAATTAATTACTGGAGGATCTGATTTTCATAATGAAGAACATTCGATTGGGGATTTCGGATACGACCTTAAATAAAAATATTCACTTACAGCCGTCATGGTCTAAAATACACCCATATAGGCACGGGTGCCTGCAAATGACTCCGTATCGAACCGGGGTCATTTTATTATAGACATAGTTAACTGAATTTGTTTAACGATAAGCTTCTTTAATCGGGGCATTGTTCCTGCAAATTTCCTTGTGGAACATTTTTAGCTTTAATTGGATGTTTTTGCTCTAATAGCAAATATAATAAATGATAATCGGTATAAAGCAAAACCCGAATAATGACCTTTTATAAATGGCCCCTTATTCGGGTAATTTTTTTATCAGAAGTTTTTAAATATAATATATGACTGATAGTAACACTCACTAGATTTAAAATTTTATTTAGAACCTTTTAATCCATTAATTAGAACCTCAATGACTTCGGAACGGCTGAATTGGGGAGGGGGAGTGATTCCATTCCGCAGCATTTCCCTAACTTTTGTACCTGATAAGTGAAGGTGATTTTCTTTGCTGTGCGGACAAGTTTTACTGGATGCCATATTCTCGCATTTCATACAATAGAAGCTATGTTCAAAAGGAAGAATTTCGATGCCTATTTCATCGTGATTAAATTGATCGAAGATTTTTTGTGCATCATAAGTTCCGTAATAATCTCCGACACCGGCATGGTCTCTTCCCACAATAAAATGTGTGCAGCCATAATTTTTTCGGACTAGTGCATGGAATACAGCTTCTTTGGGTCCGGCATATCTCATTGCAGCGGGAAATACAGCCAAGAATACTCGATTATATGGATAATAGCTTTTTAGAAGCACTTCGTAACTTTTAAGCCTAATGTGCGCTGGAATGTCATCCGATTTTGTCTCCCCGACCAATGGATTCAAAAACAGGCCATCTACTATTTCAAGGGCTGTCTTTTGGATATATTCATGTGCTCTGTGTACCGGGTTCCTTGTTTGAAAACCAACTACCGTTTTCCAATTATTCTCTTTAAATTCTTTTCTTGTTTCCAAAGGAGTTTTAGAGTAAATGGTAAATTCAGGGTTTTTGGGTGGAATCTTAGTTAATGTAACTGGGCCAGCTGCATAAATCTCAGGACGGTTAAAAAGCTTTTTGACACCCGGATGATTTTTATCGTCTGTTTGATAGACTTTAATCGCTTCTTCCATTTTATTAGGTTTATAAACCTCCCGAAGTTCCATAACCCCGTATATTTCGTTTTTATGTGTTAGTTTAACCCTTTCCCCAACCGGAAGTTTTCCTGCCGCTTTTTGAGATATAGGAAGAGTAATTGGAATGCTCCATATTGTTCCATTTGCTAATCTTATCGTATCTAAAACAGATTTGTAGTCTTTCTGTCCCATAAATCCTCTCAGAGGACTAAAAGCGCCATTCGAAATTAATTCAAGATCAGATAAAGCCATTCCATCTATTTCAATTTCAGCATGGATATTTGAGTGGTCATAGTTTAAATTCACTTGATTAATTAATTTACCTCCATGAGGGATGCTTAGCGCCATCTTTTATCACTCCTATTCATTTAGATTGAAGCACAGGTATGTGTTTAAATATTTTATAATTGCTTTGACAGATTCATTTATTGTTAGCCTATTTGTATCTATAATAATTTCCGGATTTCTTGGTTCTTCGTAGGGTTGATCAATACCTGTAAATTGCTTAATGACTCCACTTCTGGCTTTTTTATAAAGGCCCTTTGGATCTCTCTTTTCACATTCCTGGAGTGAGCACTTTACGTACACTTCAATGAATTCACCTGGCTGAAATAATGATCTGGCATTTAAACGGTCTTCTTCAAAAGGCGATATTAGTGCAGCCAGAATAACCACCCCAGCATCTACGAAAAGTTTGCTTACTTCGGCAGTTCTCCTGATATTTTCTTTTCTGTCCGCCTCTGAAAAGGAAAGGTTTTTATTGATCCCATGACGAAGATTATCACCATCCAAAAGATAAACAGTGATATTCTGTTTAAATAATTCATACTGCAAGGCATTAGCAATTGTTGACTTCCCGGAACCTGATAGGCCGGTAAACCAAACCATAATACTTTTATGGCCGAATTGTTTTTGTCTGTCTTCCTTATTTATAATTGAATCATGCCAAACTACATGTTCATTTCCACCCTCATTTTTCAATTCAACTTTCCTCCTTTATTCATTAATTATTAAAGCCATTTCCAATAAGCAATAAAAATTGAAAGAAACATACAAATCAAGCTCAGTGGAAGGCCTACCTTCATAAAGTCAGTAAATTTATAGCCGCCCGGACCATATACAAGCAAATTGGTTTGGTACCCTATTGGAGTCAGAAAACTGCATGAAGCGGATACAGCGGTAAGCATGGCAAGTATTTTTGGATCTAAACCGGAATGAAGAGATAATGTATAGCCAATTGGAAACATAATGGCCGCTGTAGCAAGATTGTTAAGGAACTCAGTCATGATTAAAGTGACGATATAAAATAAAAATAAAATACCTATTAAACCTGTATAAGACTGAACCTCTGTAAAAAATGAAGCTATAAATTTTGCTAAGCCAGTTGTTTCTATGGCATTTCCTATTCCAATAGCGCTTCCCATCATAATAATAACATTCCAATTTATGGATTTGATAGCATCATTAAAAGTTATGATTTTTGTTAGGACCACGATTAGAGCAGAAATTAATGCAAGGCTGAAAATGGACATTAGCTGAAAAACTGACGTAACAATAATTCCCATTAGAATCAATATGATCACAAGTTTTTCATGTTTTATATTCTTGTGATTATTATCTACTGGGGATATGAAATAGAAATCTTCAGAATTTGTCCATGTTTTTACAAAATCATTTTTTCCTAGTAATAAAAGTGTATCTCCCTGTTTTAAAACCAAATTTCCTATACCGGAAGTTATAAATTTTCCATTTCTTTTAATGGCGACTATCGCTGCATTATACCTGGAGCGAAACTGGCTTTCTTTTATTTTTTTATTTATTAACGGAGATTTACCGGAAATTCCAACTTCTAGAAAAGTTGCAGGAAGGTTTGAATGATTGTTTTCTTTATTCTCTAAAGAGAGTTTTAAGCCAAGAATATGGCTGACCTGCAATACACTATCCGGGTTTCCTGAGAAAACAAGAATATCCTCTTCCTGAATGATCTCATCATTTGGTGCAGGAGTAATGGCTTTGCCACTACGGATAATTTCAATTAAAAACAAATGGTTTAAGTTGCGAAGCATTGCATCTTTTATACTTTTTCCAATTAAGGCAGAATTGGTTTCAACAATAAATTTATAGATAAAATGATGCTGTTCGTCCTGGAATAACTTTATATTATGAGCTCTTTCTGGCAAGAGACGATGACCTGCGATGACAAAGTATAAAATACCAGCAAAAGTAAGGGGAATGCCAAAATAGGAAAAGTCAAACATTTTGAACCCACTCAATCCTTTTTCTGCCAATAATCCTTGAATAATAAGATTTGTTGATGTCCCAATTAGTGTAATAGTTCCTCCAAGAATGGCAGCATAGGATAAAGGGATGAGCAGCTTTGAAGGCTTGATATTATTATTTATGGCCCAATTTTGAAGAGTAGGAATCAGCATCGTGACGATTGGGGTGTTATTCATAAACGCGGATATTGTACTCGTAGGAAGCATTAAACGAATTAATACATACTGAATAGATGTATTTTGGCTTAATGTTTTATGAACAAAATCGTGCAGAATGCCGGTCTTAGAAACAGCTGCGCCAACAATAAAAAGGAAAGCAACTGTATGAACTCCCGGGTTAGCAAATCCTTTTAAAGCTTCTGCCGGAGTAGCAATATCAAAAAAAATTAAAGAGGATAATGCAAGGAAAACCGTAAATTCAGGTATTAGCCATTCACTAATAAGGGCGACAAACATGAAGGAAAGAATGATGCATAATACTATTGCATCCATATTCATAAAGATCTCTCCTGACAAATTCGAAATTGGTAATCACCCTTATAATTATGTAACGTAACTACTTCATGTACATTACATCCGCCTTATTTTCCGGACATTTATGGTTGGTTTCATTCTTTATGAACTCCAAAATAATATAGTAACACTTTAAAGAATAGAAAAATCAAAATGGCTTATGAATGACTGTTGGATGTCCACATAAATATTCACCTTAAATTGATATATAGAATATAATGTAACGCATCTTTATCAAAAAAGTATAAACTCCAATTATAAATTTCTATTATCAAGAAAATTATCTGCCTACCTTTAATATTTTTTATTCCTCTTTCCTTTTTTCATTTTGGTGTCATACGTTAGCTGAAAAGTTTTTAGATATTGATATTTTAAGTGATTTATAGAAAACGATGGACAAAAAAATACTTCCCCAGTTTTACTCTTAATTTCTATTTACACATTACAATCAGAAATCCTGATAATTTTTTCTATAAGAATATATTTTGAAAGGAGCTATCAAATTAATGAAAGGGATTATTCTGGCAGGTGGAACTGGAACACGTCTAACACCTTTTACCAGGATTTTAAATAAACATTTATTGCCGGTGGGTCCCTATCCAATGATCTATTGGCCGATATTTAAATTAAGAGATTCCGGAATTAAAGAGATACTTATAATTACGAACCAAAAAGACCTTAAATTTTTTAAAGAGATATTGGGGAAGGGGGAGGAGTTAAAAGTAAAGCTGTATTTTAAGACCCAAAAAACTGAAGGCGGAGGGATCGCAGATGCTCTTTTGTCAGCACGGGATTTTATAAATAATGAAAAATTCACAGTCCTCCTTGGGGATAATCTTTTTGATGATTCTTTAATACCCTATATTAAAGGTTTTGAAATGCAAAAATCTGGAGCTAGAGTGCTGCTAAAAGAAGTCAGTAATCCATCAAGGTATGGAGTTCCGCTTTTGGATACTGAGGGGAAGAAAATCCTTTCCATTCATGAAAAGCCAAGCCAGCCACCAACTTCTTATTGCGTAACTGGTATTTACATGTATGATGAGAATGTTTTCCAGATGATTAAAGGTATTGAGCCTTCCTATCGAAACGAACTGGAAATCACCGATGTTAACAACCTTTATATTAAGCAAAATCAGCTTGAATATGAAGTCTTAAATGGATGGTGGATTGATGCAGGAACACATCAATCGTTATTTATGGCACAAAAGTATGTTTACGAATATTTTTTAAGGGAGGGGAAAAATGACTAAGCATCTCCTTATAACAGGTGGAGCAGGATTTATTGGCTCTAACTTTTTATTTCAGATATTAAAAAACGGAAAGTACTCGATTACAAATGCAGATTTATTGACTTATGCCGCTGATGAAAACAATATCGAACCTTTAAAGGAATCAAATAGATATCGTTTTATAAAATGCGATATTGGTAATGCTAAAGAGCTATCAAAAGTTTTTGATATAGAATATGAAGCAATCATAAATTTTGCAGCTGAAACACATGTTGACAGGAGTATTACTGATGCTGCTCCATTTATTCATACAAATATAGGAGGCACATTTAATCTACTGCAAGCTGTTTTAAATGGGAAAGCTTGCAAGATGATTCAAATTTCAACCGACGAGGTATATGGATCCCTTTCCCCAACAGATTCACCATTTACAGAAGAAAATCCTCTTGCACCAAATAATCCCTATTCAGCCAGTAAAGCAAGCGCGGATTTGCTTATAAGGTCTTTCTATCATACGTACCAGCTCCCTCTTATTATTACACGATGCAGTAATAATTTTGGACCCATGCAGCATACTGAAAAATTCATCCCGAAAGTTATTTCAAATGCACTTAATAATAAGGATATACCATTATACGGTGATGGATTAAATATACGCGACTGGCTATTTGTAGAAGACCATTGCAAGGGAATTGAACTGGTATTAGAGAAAGGGATTGCAGGGGAAATTTATAATATTGGTGGCAATGAACAGAAAACAAACCTAGAGGTTGTTAATTTAATCCTCAGACATTTAAATAAGGATAACAAGCTAATTAAGCATATAAAAGACCGTAAAGGCCATGACAAACGATATGCAATTAATTCAGCGAAAATAGAAAAGGAGTTAGGCTGGAGGCCCTCCATTTCTTTCGAGGAGGGCTTAAAGAAAACAATCGAGTGGCACAAAACAAGAATCCAAGAAAGAGGATGAAAAATGGATATTTTAATAACAGGCGGTGAAGGCCAATTAGGAAAAGAACTCAATAAGAAATTTAGCGAATCCTATTCTGTCTATAGTCTCGGTAAAGGAGAATTAGATATTACGAATAAAGAACAAGCAGATTTTGTAATATCTAATATAAAGCCTCATATTATTATACATGCTGCAGCTTTCACGGCAGTGGATAAATGTGAAACAGAAATGAAGAAAGCATATGAAGTGAATAGCATCGGTACGGGCTATATTGCACAAGCAGGAAAAAAAGTAAATGCAAAAATTTTTTATATTAGCACTGATTATGTTTTTGATGGAACAAAACGATTTCCGTACTGTGAAAAAGACAATCCCATTCCAATATCAGTATATGGCATGAGTAAATGGCTGGGTGAAAAATTAGTTTTAACATATAGTGACGCAACTGTCATCCGGACTTCATGGCTGTACGGTCATTATGGAAAGAATTTTGTTAATACCATGTTAGATCTTGGCAAAAGAAACAAGATAATTAAGGTTGTCAATGATCAAACAGGGTCTCCAACATATTTGAACGATCTGACAGATACGATTATCCAATTGCTTGATAAAAAAAGCGGCATTTACCATGTATCAAATTCAGGTTCTTGTACTTGGTATGCATTTGCAAAAGCAATTTTCGAAAAAGCAGGATATGACCCAAAAAGAATATTCCCAGTTACAAGTCAAGAATATGGTGCTCATGCCAAAAGACCATGTTATTCAGTATTGGATAATCAGGCTTTACTTAAGGAAGGAATTAAGCCACTTAGAAATTGGAACGAAGCACTGGATGAATTTATTCGAAAGGAGACCAAATCATGATTGACGGTGTCAGAATAAAAAAGTTAAAAAAACATTGCGATGATCGGGGTTTTTTCGCTGAGCTCGTCCGCGATGATGAGCAAGATATATTATCTAGATTTGGTCAGGCTTCCTGGTCCATGAGCTATCCTGGAGTGATTAAAGCTTTTCATTACCATGAAAAACAGGATGACTTATGGTTTTTTCCTTCCGGCAATGCACAGGTTGTACTTTTTGATCTAAGACAAGATTCTCCAACACATGGAGAAACAGATGTTTATTATATGGGTGAAGAAAATCCAATGATGCTTTTAATACCAAAAGGAATTGCACACGGATACCGGGTACTGGGGGAAAAACCTGCTGTGATTATATATTTTACAACCCAATCTTATAATGTTGAAACCCCCGATGAAAAAAGGATTGAGTGGAATGATCCAAGAATAGGATTTGATTGGAATACGAAATTCAGGTAGAAGGAAAGGGGAATAGAAGGAGTGAAGCCAGGTGTTAATTTAATCGGATATTCAAGAGCTGAGTTTGGATTAGGAGAGGCATGCCGTTCAGCTGCAAAAGCACTGCAATCTGCACGTATTCCTTTTTGTATAATGAATTTTCCGCATTGTCCAGCCAGACAAAATGACTTATCCTGGAAACACAAGGAAGTGCAAGAACCTATTTATAATACGAATATATTTTTTATAAATGCTGACCAGCTATATTACCATTTTAAGAAAAATAACTTACCCAGAAAGTGGTTTTTGAATCGATATAATATTGGCTACTGGCATTGGGAACTGGAAAAACTCCCAAGTTCTTGGTTAAAAAGCTTTCAATTAATCAATGAAGTTTGGGTCCCCTCCAGTTTTACAGCTAAATCCATTCCAAAGATAGCCCGGAAGCCGGTTATTACCATCCCCCATTCTATATCCTTAGAAGTTCCTTTAAATATTACTAGAAAGGATTTTGAACTTCCAGAAAGCCGGTTTTTATTCTTTTCAATGTTCGATATGCGGAGTACCTTAGCAAGGAAAAATCCAATAGCAGTAGTGGAAGCATTTAAGAAAGCTTTTTCTCATAATAACAATTCTGTTGCACTTGCGATTAAAATTAATAATGGTTCACATTCCATTAAAGAGGTTAAGGCACTTAAACAAAAATCCGATGGCAATAAAAACATAATATTCATCGATAAAGTATTAAATCGGCTAGAGGTTAATGGTTTACCAAATTTATCTGACTGCTATGTTTCCCTGCATAGATCCGAGGGATTTGGCCTGCCCTTGGCTGAAGCCATGTATTTAGGCAAGCCGGTTATTGCAACAAATTGGTCTGGAAACCTTGAATTTATGGATAAAAACAATTCATGTTTAGTCGATTTCACTTTAAAAAGAGTAGGTAGAAATTATGGTCCTTATACAGCAAATCAGCTATGGGCTGAACCTAGCATGGTTCAGGCTTCTCAAATGATGGAAAAGTTGGTTTACGACAAAAAATTCGCTGAAAAGATAGGTTTACTCGGTAAAAAGACAATTGGAACTAAATTATCTTATGAAGCAATTGGTGAAAAGTACAGGCTGCGTTTAAATCAGATAGGATTGTTACCATCAAAAAAGTGACGATGATTCTAAACAATATATGCATATTCCAGCGCTTCTTGAGAAATTAAGTCGCTGGATATCGTAACTCTTGTCCTTTTCATTCATATACTAAAAATAAGCTGGTTAATCAGAAATTCATTTCGGGCCTTTTGAGCAGTAACACTCTTTTTGTTGAAAGGAGAATAAAATGAAAAAAGCATTGATTACAGGTATTACGGGACAGGACGGTTCTTATCTAGCCGATTTACTTTTAAGTAAAGGTTACAAAGTTTATGGACTTAAAAGAAGAACAGCAACAGAAAATTATGAAAATATAAAACATATAAAAGATGAAATTGATTTTTTATCAGGGGACCTTCGCGATTTAACTTCCTTAACCGAAGCAGTTAAGGTAGCAAAGGCGGATGAGGTCTACAATTTAGCGGCCCAATCGTATGTTGGCGACTCTTGGAAGCAGCCGATATACACAGGAGAGGTAACAGGGCTTGGGGTAACAAATATGTTGGAAGCAATTCGTTTATCCAATTTAAATGTCCGTTTTTACCAAGCTTCTAGCAGTGAAATGTTTGGCAAAGTAGTAGAAACCCCACAAACTGAAAAGACCCCATTTTACCCCCGCAGTCCATATGGAGTGGCTAAAGTTTATGGTCATTGGATTACCGTAAATTATAGGGAAAGTTTTAATCTTTTTGCGTGCTCGGGGATTTTGTTTAATCATGAGTCACCTAGAAGAGGGATCGAATTCGTGACTCGTAAAGTAACTGATGCTGTGGCAAAAATCAAGCTGGGACTTCAAAATGAACTCCGTTTAGGGAATTTGGATTCAAAACGGGATTGGGGTTTTGCAGGAGATTATGTTGAAGCTATGTGGAAAATGCTGCAGCAACAAAATCCTGATGATTATGTTATTGCGACTGGTGAAACACACACTGTAAAGGAATGGGTTCAAACGGCATTTAACTATGTCGGCCTGAAATGGGAGAATTATGTTATTGGGGATCCAAAATTTTTTCGTCCAGCTGAAGTTGACTTATTAATTGGGAACCCTCAAAAAGCGAAAAGACAGTTGGATTGGGAACCTAAAGTAAGTTTTAAAACCTTAATTGAAATGATGGTGGAAGAAGACTTAAAAAGAAACTCCAAGAAATATAGTTAATATTTTATTTCCGATTTTTCTATTAGTAAAGTAAAGGGGAATTCAGCATATGAAAAAGATTCTTGTACTTAATTTTTTCCCTGCCAAAAACCCTCCAACTACCGGAGGTGAGCTCAGGTATTTTCACTTTTATAACGAACTAAGCAAGCACTATAATGTTACTCTAATATCTTCATCTCACCCCCATCCTTCGGTAAGAATTATTGAACATTCTAAAAGCCTTAGGGAATATTTGATCCCAAATGATAAAAATATTCACGGTTGCATTAATAAAGAACTACAAGGAAAAGTTGGGATTGAATATTCCGCTTTAGTAGCGACTTTAGCCTCAAATTATCCAAATAAATACCATGAAGTTTTTCTTAATCTGTACGAACAAAGCGATATTATTATTCACGATTCACCATTTACATTAGGGTATGACATCTTTTTTGGATTCGATGGGAAACCAAGAATATATAATAGCTATAATCACGAAGCAGAATTGGCAAAACAAATGTGGGATGGAATTGAAGCAGAAAAATATATTGAGTATTTTTTTGAAGTTGAAAAAGAGATGGTATTGATGGCTGATTTGGTATTTGCCGTCTCAGATGAAGACAGGAAAAGCTTTGTTAAGTCTTATGGGATAAATGAAGATAAGATTAAACTTGCTCCAAATGGGATTATACCAGAAGAATTGAAAAATAATTTAAGAGAAAATTACAACCAAAGTCCAACAGCTTTTTTTATTGGGAGCAAGCATCCGCCAAACTATAAAGCTGTTAACTTTATTATAAATAACCTTGCAGAGAATTGCAGGGACATAAATTTTGTTATTGCAGGGGATTGCTGTAATCAATTTAAAGGCGTAAGCAGAAAGAATGTAAAACTGTTAGGAAAAATAGAAAACACTAAAAAAAGGGAACTCCTTGCCAATGCAGATATTGCTATAAATCCTATGTTTTCTGGCGGGGGCACTAATTTAAAAACGGTTGAATTCCTTTCGGCAGGTTTACCTTTAATTTCAACCTCCAAAGGAGTTAGAGGACTCAGGATAACTCCTGATGAACACTATATAGAAGCAGATAAGAATAATTTTGCAGCAATCCTTAACCAAGCAGTAAAAGATCGTGAAAGATTAAAGAGCATCGCTTTGAACGGAAAAAAACACATTGATCAAAACTTTTCATGGAAAGAAATTATTTTAAAATTTAAGGAGGAAATTGATAAAATCTCAAAAAGTAAAAAAAGAGAAAATATACTCGTACTAAATGATTTTAAGGTGTCTACTGCCTTGTCAGGTGGGGAAGTCAGACTAAAGCAACTTTATTCTGAACTTTCAAAACACTACAATATCATTATGCTTTGTTTGACAACTTCAAAGGTAATTGAAAAAAAACGAATTACCGACCATTTTATTGAAATAGGTATACCCAAAACAGATGAGCATGTTCAAGAAAATATGAAGGTAAAAAAACTGTTTCATATAAGTGTAAGTGACATTGTAAATTCATATATGTGTATAAAAAATAATTTATTAATGAAAATAAGCCAATTATTATATAGAAATTCAGACTTCATAATTACCGCACATCCGTATATGTTCCCTTTAATTCAAGATATGGAAGGTAAACCTTTGATATATGAAAGCTTAAATGTAGAGGCAAAGCTTAAGGAGGAAATGTTAAAGGGCCATCCAAGATACAACTTTTTAATTGGCCAGGTCCGAAACATAGAGAATATTGCTTTAAAAAAAAGTAAATTGGTGATAACTGTGTCAGATGAAGATAAAGACCGGTTCATCAAGTTATTCAATAAAAATCCACAGAAATTTGTTACGATAAAGAATGGCATAAAATTAAAAGATACTAACTATTATGATGAAGACTTTTCAAGTATAAAAGGTCTCTTTAATGGAGCTCCAGTTATAATTTTTATCGGCAGTAATCATTTTCCAAATGTTAAGGCCCTGCAATTTATACAGCAGGATTTAGCTTTAAAATTGAAAAATTATTACTTTTTAATTATAGGATCGGTTTGTAACTCAGTAAGGAAACCGCCTCCTCAGAATGTTTTACTTTTTAATACATTGAATGAAACTTTTAAAGACGCCCTTTTCAGGGTAGCAGATGTTGCTATAAACCCAATCATCACCGGTTCTGGTTCAAATGTTAAGCTTGCTGAATATTTTGGGAGGAAAATTCCAGTTGTTTCAACCCACTTTGGTGCGAGAGGTTATGAAATCACTAATGGCACCCACGCAATAATATGTAGTTTAGATGAATTTGCCATAAAGATCCCCCATTTGATTAAAAATTCAAATCTTAATTTAAACCTTATAAACAATGCATTTGATTATGCAGAACAAGAGCTGACATGGAATTCACTTGCCAAGCAATATCAAAACGCTTTAAAAAGTGTAACTAAATAAAAAAGGAGCATTCCTGTTAGAAGGATTTTCGGGGACTTGAACAAAAAAGAGCCCTCTTGGTATGATACGGGG
>NZ_BRVM01000034.1 GCF_026011715.1 Cytobacillus sp. NCCP-133
AAGCTTCTCAGCGCCGATGGTAGTTAGGGGCTGTCCCCTTGTGAGAGTAGGACGCTGCCAGGCGAAGACAAAGCAATAGTCTTTATGCGTATGTGAGCATACAGAAAATCACATAAATACTATTATCGCGGGGTGGAGCACGTCCGAATTAGCTTCAGAGAAAACTCTTCAGCGCACCGATTGAGCTGCTGCTTGAGTAAACTTTCTGAAATCGGGGCGGTACTTCATTGAATAAGCTGCGAGATGAAATGCCAGATGTGAGCATACAGAAAATCACATAAATACTATTATCGCGGGGTGGAGCAGTCCGGTAGCTCGTCGGGCTCATAACCCGAAGGTCGCAGGTTCAAATCCTGCCCCCGCAATCTGGTCCGGTAGTTCAGTTGGTTAGAATGCCTGCCTGTCACGCAGGAGGTCGCGGGTTCGAGTCCCGTCCGGACCGCCATTTTAATATTCATTTTCTAAAAGCGAAACAAGGTTTCGTCTTTTTTTATGCTCAAAATTTATGAGAGTCCAGCAGGCTTTGCCCAATGAATTAAAATGATGTACACTACAAATAGATTATTCTCCTTAGGATTTATCCTAAGGATTTTTTTTCATATGCAGATTAAACCATTAAAGGTGATGAAATAATATGAGTCAGTTTGAGTTTATCTCAAATCAGCCAGAGGATACAATGAATTTTTCTAAACGGTTGGGCAGCATACTTCAGCCGGGAGATGTTCTTGCACTGGAAGGGGATTTAGGTGCAGGCAAAACAACATTCACAAAGGGACTGGCACAGGGGCTTGGCATAACGAGAAATGTAAATAGCCCCACTTTTACAATAATCAAAGAATATCAGGGAAGGCTCCCGCTCTACCATATGGATGTATATAGGATGGAAGATTCATTTGAAGATCTGGGATTTGATGAATATTTTGAAGGCAATGGGGTCACAGTTGTAGAATGGGCTCATCTAATTGATGATCAGCTTCCTGATGAGTTATTAACCATTTATTTATATTTGGGGGAAAACGGTTCAAGAAAGCTTGTTTTAGAGCCGAAAGGAAAAAGATATGAGGTATTATGTAAGGAGTTTTTGTCATGAAGGTTCTATCCATTGATACATCCAATTATCCTTTGGGAGTGGCTCTCCTGGATGAAGAAAAGGTTATAGGCGAGTACATTACAAATGTAAAGAAAAATCATTCAATCCGGGTAATGCCAGCCATTGATATGTTAATGAATGATTGTGATGTCAAACCTGCCGACTTGGATAAAATTGTAGTTGCCAAAGGGCCAGGTTCTTATACGGGTGTTCGGATCGGTGTCACGATCGCTAAAACGCTTGCATGGACATTAAATAAGCCGCTAGTGGGAATATCAAGTTTGGAGATTTTTGCTGCAAGTGCAGGAAGATATTTTAATGGTGTAATCGCTCCTTTATTTGATGCCAGAAGAGGGCAAATCTACACGGGGCTGTATCAATATAAAGAAGGCAGCCTGGTTTCTCTTTTAAAAGACCAGCTCCTTCTTTCAAAGGATTGGGCTGCAAAGCTTTCTGAACAAAACGAGAAGGTACTCTTCATAGGAAATGACCTGCCCATACATAGGGCTGTATTAGAAGAAACACTCAAAAATCAAGCTATATTTGCCGCACTCACTGAACATAATCCAAGGCCAGCTGAACTAGCATTATTAGGCAGAGACCGTGAGGGTGAAGAAATCCACTCTTTTGTTCCAAACTATATTCGTCTTGCAGAAGCAGAGGCAAATTGGCTTGAAGTGAAAAAAGAAAAAAAGCTATAGTGATAAGGAAGCGAAAGTATGAATAAATCCTTAATTTTCCGTTTTATGAATGAGCAGGATATAGATGAAGTTCTGAAAATCGAACATATATCGTTTGCTACTCCTTGGAGCAGGGAAGCCTTTTATAACGAATTAACACAAAATCAGTTTGCGGTGTATGTAGTAATAGAGGAAGGGGATCGAGTGATAGGCTACTGCGGAGTCTGGATTGTGGTGGATGAAGCTCATATCACTAACGTCGCACTTTTGCCCGATTACCGCGGCAAGAAGCTGGGAGAAGCTTTAATGCGGAAGGTAATGGAGGTAGCTGTTGAAATGGGAGCCAAAACCATGACTCTTGAAGTCAGGATATCGAATTTCATGGCACAGGGCTTATATCGAAAACTAGGCTTCCGAGATGGAGCTATTCGAAAAAACTATTATACTGATAATCAAGAGGATGCTTTAGTAATGTGGGTGAATTTATGATTAAACAAGACCAATGGATTATGGGAATCGAGACAAGCTGCGATGAAACAGCAGTTGCCATTATTAAAAATGGGCGGGAAATTGCAGCAAATATTGTGGCCTCGCAAATCGAGAGCCATAAGAGATTTGGGGGGGTAGTCCCGGAAATTGCATCCCGCCACCATGTCGAACAAATCACAATTGTATTGGAAGAAGCATTAAAACAGGCAGGAATCACCTATTCTGGCCTTTCTGCTATAGCTGTAACTGAAGGCCCCGGTCTTGTAGGAGCGCTGCTGATTGGTGTAAATGCCGCAAAAGCAATTGCCTTTGCTCATGGGATCCCTCTTGTAGGCGTACATCATATTGCAGGACATATTTATGCGAATCGATTGGTTGAGGAAATGCAATTTCCTTTGCTCTCGCTTGTGGTGTCAGGGGGCCATACTGAACTTGTATATATGAAGGAACATGGCCATTTTGAAGTAATTGGCGAAACAAGGGATGATGCTGCAGGGGAGGCGTATGATAAGGTAGCAAGGATATTGGACCTTCCTTATCCTGGGGGACCTCATATAGATAGGCTTGCTCATGAAGGAAAACCTTCGATCAAATTACCGAGAGCCTGGCTGGAAGAGGGATCATATGACTTTAGTTTCAGCGGGTTAAAATCAGCAGTTATAAACACAGTCCACAATGCTGAACAGCGGGGGAAAAAGATTGTACCTGAAGATCTCGCAGCAAGCTTTCAGCAAAGTGTAATAGATGTTCTTGTGACAAAAACAGAAAGAGCCGTAGAGGAATACAAGGTAAAGCAGCTTCTGCTGGCAGGAGGAGTTGCCGCTAATAAAGGGTTACGGTCCGCATTGGAGGATAAGTTTGCACAGAATCCTGAAATAAAATTAACTATTCCTCCACTGTCTCTCTGTACAGATAATGCTGCTATGATAGGAGCAGCAGGCAGTATTTTATTTGAAAAAGGTCATCAGTCAGGTTTGGATTTGAATGGAAATCCAGGCCTGGATATTACTATCCACAATTATAAGTAACATAGGAAAGAATCCCTGGATGTTCCGGGGAGTTTTTTTGTGGATAAGATTAATATATTCTGAATTTTATGTTGATAATGTGGATAAATCACCGTATTTTTGTGGATAATGTGGAAAACCATGTGGAGACCGGACATTACCAGCTATTGTTTGTGGTTATTTTTGTGGATAATAAAAAGGACTGGCAGTAACTATCCTGCCAGCCAAAAAGTTATGAGTTTTTAAATATTATTCATCTGCTAAATTCGTCCATTCTTCCATTAAGTCTTCAAGTTTTAATTTAACTTCGTCATTTTTTTTCGTTATTTCTAATACCTTTTCGTGGTCCTGATAAACTTCGGGATCACAGAGAAGCTGGTCAAATTCTTTAGTCTGCATTTCAAGTTTTTCTATAAGCTTTTCGATTTCTTCCATCCTTCTTTTTCTTTGCCTTTCGAGCTTTTTTGCTTCTTTATCTAGATGATAATTATGTTTCTCCTGCTTTGCAGGCAGTTCTGACTGTGCATGTTCATGCTGATTGAAGGCCTGCAGCTCTTCTTGCTCTTGTTTCTTTTCAATAAAGTAGTCATAATCGCCAAGGTATTCAGTTGCTCCATTGCTGGAAAGCTCAATCACCTTTGTGGCTATCCTGTTGATAAAATATCGGTCATGGGAAACGAACAGAATCGTCCCTGGATAATCGATCAATGCATTTTCCAAGATTTCTTTGCTATCCAGGTCTAAATGATTTGTAGGTTCATCCAGGATTAAGAAGTTTGCTTTTTGCAACATTAGCTTGGCCAGCGCCAGACGGGCTTTTTCACCGCCGCTAAGGGTAGAAACAGTCTTAAGAACATCATCTCCGGAAAAAAGAAAATTTCCAAGAATGGTACGAATCTCTTTTTCCGGCTTCAGCGGATATTCATCCCACAATTCATTTAGAACACGTTTTTTGCTGGTAAGCTCAGCCTGTTCCTGATCATAGTATCCGATTGATACATTGGAACCGTAAAGTATCTCTCCGGAAAGAGCAGGAATCTTTTTTACCATTGTTTTTAGCAAAGTAGATTTCCCAATTCCATTTGGACCAACAAGTGCAATGCTGTCTCCTCGAACAAGGCGGAAGGAAATATTGTCAGTAATCTTCTCCTCATATCCAGCAGCTAGCGAGTTTATATTTAAGACCTCATTGCCGGATTGTCTGTTAATCTCAAAGCCGAATGAAGCTGATTTTTCGTCACCAAGCGGCTTATCCATCACTTCCATCTTTGCAAGCTGCTTTCTGCGGCTTTGGGCCCGTTTAGTTGTAGAGGCACGGGCAAGGTTACGCTGGATAAAATCCTGAAGCTTAGCAATTTCCTCCTGCTGTTTCTCGAACTGTTTCATATCCCTTTCAAAGTTGGCAGCTTTTTGGTCTAAATAGGAGCTATAGTTTCCAAGATATTTTCGGATTTGGTGCCTTGAAATCTCATAAACCTGCGAGACAACCTTATCCAGGAAATAGCGGTCATGGGAAACAATTAGAATAGCTCCATCATAGCTCTGTAAGTATTGTTCCAGCCATGATAATGTTTCAATATCCAAATGGTTTGTGGGCTCGTCCAAGATGAGGATATCAGGCTTTGTGAGCAGCAATTTTCCGAGAGCGAGCCTTGTCCGCTGGCCGCCGCTAAGCGACGAAATCTTTGTATCATAACTGAAATGCCTAAAGTTTAGTCCATGAAGAATCGAGCGGATATCCGCTTCATACTGATAGCCGCCATTTTCTTTGAATTCTACCTGCAGTTTGTCGTACTCTTTTAAAATTCGCTCATAGGCTTCCGGATTATTCATTGCGTCAGGATCTGACATTTGATCTTCCAGCCTGTGAAGTTGTTTTTCCTTTTTTTGTAAATGTTCAAACACAGTTAGCATTTCATCCCAAATGGAGAGATCGGATTCAAGTCCTGTATTTTGTGCCAGATACCCAATCGTTACTTCTTTTGGTTTTATGATATCACCGGAGTCATAAGTCATTTGGCCGGCAATTATTTTTAAAAGGGTGGATTTTCCTGCTCCATTTCGTCCAACTAGGGCAATCCTGTCCCGGGTTTGTACTTCAAGCTTTATATTCGTTAAAATAGGATCAGCAGCAAAATTTTTCGATAGCTGGTTTACTTGTAAAAGAATCATTATTTTTCACCTCTATAGTATAGAGTAAGTGTAACTCATTCATATATCTTCGGCAATAAAGTGAGATTTACATCAGTAAAGCTTTAGATATTAATTAGCATCATAAAGGATTCCCTTTTTTAAGCGTCATAGAACCAGATATTCTGTCCTGTATGAGATAGGGAGAGAATTTTAGCGTACACAAAGAAAATATGTGAAGAAACGTACAAAGCTCGTACAAAGATGTGAAAAAATAGTGTATGATTTTGGAGAGAGGTGTGTTTTTATGGCGGATTTAACCCATTTTAATCAAGAAGGAAGAGCTAAAATGGTGGATGTAAGCGATAAGCCTGAAACAGCGCGTACAGCTGCTGCCCAGTCAAGCATAACTGTTAATAGAGAAATATATGAGAAAATTACGTCAAATTCCATAAAAAAAGGGGATGTGCTTGCAGTTGCACAAGTTGCCGGAATTATGGCCAGCAAGAAGACCTGGGACATTATTCCGATGTGCCATCCGCTGCCGCTGACTGGCGTAGATCTTTCTTTTTCATGGAATATAGGAGAAGAAGAATATGTTCTTCTCATTACTGCATCGGTAAAGACGAAAGGAAATACAGGTGTGGAAATGGAAGCGTTAACAGCTGCTTCTGTTTGTGCATTAACCGTATATGATATGTGTAAAGCAGTAGACAAAGGGATGATAATTGGTCCCACTTTCTTAGTTGAAAAAACAGGCGGAAAAAACGGAGATTTTAAAAGAGATTAATACAGCACAGGACGGAGATGAACGAATGGCCAATGAACCAATGAAAATACCGCAGGCAACTGCTAAAAGGCTGCCTCTATATTATCGTTTTTTAAAAAACCTCCACTCTTCAGGGAAACAGCGAGTTTCTTCAGCTGAATTGAGTGAATCGGTAAAGGTTGATTCCGCAACAATCCGCCGGGACTTTTCTTACTTTGGCGCCTTAGGCAAAAAGGGTTATGGGTACAATGTGAATTATCTGCTGACCTTTTTCCGAAAAACGCTTGATCAGGATGAGCTCACAAAAGTAGCCTTAGTTGGAGTAGGTAATTTAGGCACAGCTTTTCTAAATTATAATTTTCTTAAAAATAATAATACAAAGATAGAAGTTGCATTTGATGTAGATGAAAATAAGGTGGGTACAAAAATAGGGGATGTTCCTGTTTTTTATATGGAAGAATTGGAAAAGGTTATTGAAGAAAATGATATTCAAGTTGCTATTCTAACCGTGCCTGCTCCTCCTGCCCAGGGTATTACAGATCGGTTGATGAAAGCTAATATTAAAGGCATCTTGAATTTTACGCCTGCGAGGCTGTCGGTGCCATCCTCCATTCGGATCCACCATATTGACTTGGCTGTTGAATTGCAATCTCTTGTATATTTTATTAAAAATTACCCGGTTGAAAAGTAACATTCTTCATTCCAATAGAAAACAGTTGAAGAAAGTCTAAGATTCGCTATTATAGGTAGTGGGAGGTGTGCGGCAATGATGAATTTAGGACCTGGAAGCCTCATACTTATTATTTTGATTGCATTAGTCATTTTCGGCCCAAAGAAACTTCCGGAATTAGGAAGAGCAGCGGGGAATACGTTACGTGAATTTAAAAACGCAGCAAAAGGCTTAGCGGACGATGACGATAAAAAAGATGCTAAGTAAGATAGGATGAATAATTATGAGTCATAATGATATGACGGTTTATGAACATATTGGCGAACTAAGAAAAAGAATCGTCATTTCGGTCAGCGTTTTCGTTATTGCTGTCATAGGTAGCTTCTTTCTTGCGGAACCGCTGATTGTTTTTTTACAGAAAGCGGATGAAGCGAAGGAATTGACGATGAATGCTTTCCGATTAACAGATCCAATCAAAGTCTATATGCAGTTTGCTTTTCTGATTGCTTTTATTATTACATTACCAGTGATTTTATTTCAGCTATGGGCATTTATCAGCCCGGGATTATTAGAAAAAGAGCGGAAAGTAACACTTAGCTATATCCCTGTTTCCGTTCTTTTATTTGTTGGCGGTATTGCATTTGCCTATTTTATTCTGTTTCCACTTGTGGTCGAGTTCATGACTTCCATCGCCAACCGCCTGGATATTAACCAGGTAATTGGGATAAATGAATACTTTCAATTCCTTTTTCAGCTCACTATTCCATTTGGAGTGCTGTTCCAGCTGCCAGTTGTGGTGATGTTTTTAACAAGGCTGGGAATTGTTTCGCCTGCATATCTGGTGAAGATACGAAAGTATGCCTACTTTGTGTTAGTGGTCATTGCAGCTTTCATAACACCGCCTGACCTTTTATCCCATTTAATGGTGACTTTTCCGCTGCTGCTTTTATATGAAGTCAGCATTTTTATCTCTCGCATTTCTTATAAGAAAGTATTGGAAGCAGAGAAACTGCAAGAATTAGAAAATAAACAATCATAAAAAAATGAGCCTTGTTGCAGGCTCATTTTTTGTTTGCTTTTTTTAACCTTATGTGGAGACCAATCATTCGCAGGCCTGTGCCGATATCGAATGTAGCAATAATAATCAGGAAATAAGTGAAAAATCCCCAAGTTTCTTCACGCTGTATATTTTGAATGGCGATAAAGGTAAAAAGGCATCCAAGTAGGATGTAAACGATGCCCGATAACAATGGTGTACTTCTCATTAAAATCCTCCAATATAGTGAAACTTACCTTCAGTAAAGCGATTTTCTTCGCTGAGTGCTTGAACTATCAGGCCTTTACGACAGTTCTCAACATGTGCCGTATTTAAACCCATGTCATAATATCATGTTTGCCTACTATCGGTTAGGCTGCGATTAAGCTGATAAAGCTTTGAATATTTTCCATCTCTTTCATCCATTTTTCCAGGTTCTCCTGATTAAGCTGGATGAGTGCAACGAGCGTATTCATAGATACATGGGCAAAAATCGGGACGATAATCCGTTTTGTTTTTACATAGAGAAACGCGAAGGTAAAGCCCATGGCTGAATATAAAAGAATATGTTCTGGTTCAAAGTGTGCAAGAGCAAAAATGACAGAACTGATCAAGGCGGAAACGAAGAAATTGAATCGTTTATGAAGAGAACCGAAGATAACCTTCCGGAAGACGATTTCCTCAAGGATAGGCCCAACAACGGAACTAATCAGGATGACGATTGGTGATGCTTCGATGATACGGATAATTTGCTGTGTGTTTTCCGATCCCATTTCAATGCCAATCATGTTTTCGATGCTTGCAGCTGTAGCTTGAGCGATTAACGCCAAAAATATGCCGCCAATGGCCCAGCCCACTGAGCTTGCTGCAGAGGAAGCATCCCTCTCCAAGCCTCTCTTCATTTCTTTTCGCAGCAGCAGAAGCGTTATGATGAGCGTAATCGTAAAACTGAACACGAGCCAGTAGGCCACAGCTAAGATTTGCATATTCTCAGGATTCTGTCCAAATGCGCCTCCTATAAACAATACGAGCGGAACCCCAAACAAACTTGATAGCTGCATGGCAATATAGACTATTAAAATAATCCAGTATTCTTTCTTCAAAATGTTTACTCCTTAACGTGTATGGTTGAAAAGTATCTACTACAGCCATTTTACTCTTAATGAGGAGGAGGTTTCAAATCTCAGATGTATGAAAGTTATTTAGTGACTAAAGATACTGAGAATGAAGCATAGGTAAAAAATGTATTTGCCGAAAAATAGCCGGTTATTGCAGGTGCAATTTTTTAAAAAAAATTAAGCTTCACCCTTGCAAATAGAATGGAGATTCATTAATATAATAATTGTGTTAGCACTCAATTGGAGAGAGTGCTAATAAATAAAAATATTTACATATTATTTGAGGAGGTTGTTTCACTTGTTAAAGCCACTAGGTGATCGAATTATTATCGAGCTTGTTGAAACTGAAGAAAAAACTGCAAGCGGCATCGTACTGCCGGATACTGCTAAAGAAAAGCCTCAAGAAGGTAAAGTTGTAGCTGTTGGAACTGGCCGCGTTCTTGAAAATGGTGAGCGTGTTGATCTTGAGGTTGCTGACGGCGATCGCATTATTTTCTCAAAATATGCCGGTACTGAAGTAAAGTACGAAGGCAAAGAATACTTAATTTTACGCGAAAATGACATTCTTGCTATAATTGGCTAATCGCTGATCAGACGAAGATTACTAAAAGATAAAGTTAAAATTTTTGAGGAGGTTTTTATCAATGGCTAAAGAGATTAAATTTAGTGAAGAAGCTCGCCGCGCAATGCTTCGCGGTGTGGATTCCCTTGCAAATGCGGTAAAAGTTACTCTTGGACCAAAAGGACGCAACGTGGTTCTTGAGAAAAAATTCGGTTCTCCATTAATCACTAATGATGGTGTAACGATTGCAAAAGAAATCGAACTTGAAGATGCTTTTGAAAATATGGGTGCAAAGCTTGTTGCCGAAGTAGCAAGCAAAACAAATGATGTTGCCGGTGATGGTACTACAACTGCAACTGTTCTTGCACAGGCAATGATCCTTGAAGGACTTAAGAACGTAACTGCCGGGGCTAACCCAATGGGTATCCGCAAAGGGATCGAAAAGGCAGTGGTGACTGCTGTTGAAGAGTTAAAAGCTATTTCAAAGCCTATTGAAAACAAAGAATCGATCGCACAGGTTGCGGCGATTTCTGCAGCTGACAATGAAGTTGGCCAAATAATTGCTGAAGCTATGGAGCGAGTTGGAAACGACGGCGTTATTACAATTGAAGAATCTAAAGGCTTCACTACTGAACTTGATGTGGTAGAAGGTATGCAGTTCGACCGTGGATATGCTTCTCCATACATGGTTACAGATTCTGATAAGATGGAAGCGGTTCTTGAAAGCCCTTATATCTTAATCACTGACAAGAAGATTACAAATATCCAGGAAATCCTTCCTGTTCTTGAACAAGTTGTGCAGCAAGGCAAGCCATTATTGCTTGTAGCAGAAGACGTTGAAGGTGAAGCGCTTGCTACATTAGTAGTTAACAAGCTTCGCGGAACGTTCAATGCCGTTGCTGTTAAAGCTCCTGGCTTCGGTGACCGCCGCAAAGCTATGTTAGAAGATATTGCCATCCTAACTGGCGGTGAAGTAATCACTGAAGAGCTTGGACGTGACCTTAAGTCCACTACTATTGACGCTTTAGGACGCGCTTCTAAAGTGGTTGTTACAAAAGAAAACACAACGATCATTGAAGGTGCTGGAGACACTGCGCAAATCGGAGGACGTGTGAACCAAATCCGCACTCAAATGGAAGAAACTACTTCTGAATTTGACCGCGAGAAATTACAAGAGCGTCTAGCTAAGCTGGCTGGCGGTGTGGCAGTGGTTAAAGTTGGAGCTGCTACTGAAACTGAATTGAAAGAACGCAAGCTTCGCATTGAAGACGCTCTTAACTCTACACGTGCTGCTGTAGAAGAAGGTATCGTTTCCGGTGGTGGCGTTGCCCTTCTAAACGTATACAACAAAGTTGCTGCTATTCAAGCTGAAGGCGATGAAGCTACAGGAATCAACATCGTATTACGTGCGATGGAAGAGCCTGTACGTACAATTGCACACAATGCAGGTCTTGAAGGTTCTGTTATTGTTGACCGCTTAAAGCGCGAAGGAGTTGGAACAGGCTTTAACGCTGCTACTGGCGAGTGGGTAAACATGATCGAAGCTGGTATCGTTGACCCAACGAAAGTAACTCGTTCAGCTCTTCAAAATGCTGGATCTGTTGCGGCTATGTTCCTAACAACTGAAGCAGTTGTGGCTGACAAGCCAGAAGAAAATGCTGGCCCTGCAATGCCTGACATGGGCGGCATGGGTGGAATGGGCGGCATGATGTAATAAGCCCCTCGAAACCTTGAAGTACAAGGATTTTTGAGTGATTTGCTAACAAAATGCTAACATAATGTAAATTAAAAGAGGCTTCTCAGTAGTTGTTTAAACTTTTGAGAAGTCTCTTTTCATTATGTTTGTTACCAATGGGGATAATTAATAAATAACGATTTCTTTCTTAAGAAGCGGCAAACAACCTGGTAAAATTAAGAAGCTCAAACCATAAAATGATAGAGCCACATTTGAATAAAATATTTGCATCACTATATTTGCATAATCTGTTAAGAAGTGCAAAATCATATTGACATTCAAACTCTCATACTCTACTATTGATAATAGTTTTCATTATCAACTAGGAGGAACGAGTCTTATGACAAACCTAATACTTAAAAAACGAATGTTACATATGTGTGTATTGGTTCTTATTTTATCTATGGCTGTACTTGGTTGTTCAAGTGAATCAGTAGACAATTCAAGTGAGAATGCTACCAGTGAAAGTAGCAATACAATTACTTTTGCTTGGCCGAGAGATGTAGGTGAAATGAATCCGCATTTATACAACCCAAATCAGCTATTTGCTCAATCTATGATATATGAACCATTAGTTAGTTACCAAGCAGGTGGAGAACTTAAAGGACATTTAGCTGAAACTTGGGAAATATCTGAAGATGGAAAGGAATATGTATTTAATTTACGTCAAGGTGTGAAATTTTCTGATGGTACAGATTTTAATGCTGAAGTAGTTAAAAAAAATTTTGATGCGATATTAGGTAATTTAGATTTTCATAGTTGGTTAGGATTTATTCCAAAAATCGCTCAAACAGAGGTTATGGATGAGTATACTTTCAAACTTACTCTAACAGAGCCTTATTACCCGACTATTCAAGAATTAGCTGTTGTTCGTCCTGTACGATTCCTAGGTGAAGCAGGATTTCCTGAAAACGGAGATACCTCAAAAGGTATAGCTAAACCTGTAGGTACTGGTCCTTGGGTGTTAGAAGAATATAAAGTTGATGAGTTTGCTATATTCAAACGTAATGAAAACTATTGGGGAGAAATCCCAAGTGTTGAGAAAATCCATGTTAAAGTCATTCCTGACGCTGAAACACGTGTACTAGCATTTGAAAAAGGGGATGTAGATCTTGTATATGGTGAGGGAGTCATCAGTATAGATTCTTTTAACCAATTAGCATCCACTAATAATTATGAAACTAGCATTTCAGAACCAGTCGCAACGAGACAGCTATTAATGAACACGAATAAGGAACAACTTTCAGATGAGCGCGTTCGTCAAGCATTACATTACGGGTTCAATAAAGAAGCATTAGTTAAAGGCGTAACATCTGGTTTAGAAGAGAAGGCAGATTTTATCTTACCTACAAGCTTTCCGTATACTTCGGAAATTGCTGCAAACACAGTTGATTATGATGTCGAAAAAGCGAAACAATTATTGGATGAAGCAGGATGGGTGTTGCCAGAAGGTAAAACGACTCGTGAAAAAGATGGGCAGCCACTTGAGGTTGAGTTAATGTTTAACTCGGCAGAATCCGTCCAAAAGATGATGGCTGAAACATTACAGTCTGAGTGGGCAGGATTAGGTGTTAAATTGAATATTGTCGGAGTCGAGCTTCCAACTCAAGTTGAGAGATTTAAAGCAAATGATTTCGATATGAATTTCTATAGTAATTTTGGTGCGCCGTACGACCCACATTCTTTTGTCAATGGTGTTATTACAGAAGGATTTGGATTTATTGAAACCATTTCGGCTTATCCGAATAAAGAAGAGTTATTTAATCAGATTGCTCAAGTTCTTCAAACAACGGATGAAAATGAGCGCCAACAACTTTATACAGCTATTTTAAGTTCATTGCAAGAGCAAGGTGCTATCGTTCCGATTTCATATCTAAGGCAAATAGCAGTCTATCAAAAGGATATTTCTGAATTCACATTCCCTGCTAACAGAGATGAACACCCATTTACAGGAATTAGTGTAAACGAGTAATTGACAGGAGAGGTATTCATGGGTAGTTATGTCTTTAAAAGAATAATCACCATCATTCCAATTTTTCTTTTGGCTACTTTGCTAATATTTGGTATGATTCACTCATCACCAGTGGATCCAGCTGAAGCATACTTTACTGCAGCACATATCCAAGCAACAGATGAGATGTTGGAACAAAAAAGACATGAGTTGGGCTTAGATCAACCTCTCTTAATCCAATATGTAAATGCCCTTATTAAGATATGCCAATTGGACTTTGGCATATCTTATGTTACGAATAAACCTGTATGGGAAGAGATAACCGCAAGAATGCCAGCAACTATTCAGTTAACTATAGGCAGTCTATTGATTGCAATTCTAGTAAGTGTCCCTATTGGGTTTTTAGCTGGTATAAGGAAGAACAGTGTAATCGACAATTTTAGTCGATTCCTCTCATTTATAGGGGCATCCATCCCTTCCTTTTGGCTTGGCTATCTATTTATTTTTTTCTTTTCTGTTAAACTAGACCTTTTTCCAGTAGAAGGTACGGGAACTTGGAAGCATTTAATCTTACCTTCAGTTACTTTGGCTTTTCCTTTAATCGCTTTATATACTCGCCTGTTACGTGCAAGTGTTCTTGAAAATTTACAAGAGCCTTATGTTCTTTTTGCGAGGACGAGAGGAATCCATGAAAGGATCATAATGGGAAAGCATGTATTAAGAATTGCTATTTCTCCTATGATTACTGGGCTTGGAATGAATTTAGGAAACTTAATGACTGGAGCTATTATTGTCGAGGCAGTCTTTTCGTGGCCAGGATTTGGACGGTATTTTATTGAGGCTATTTTTAATCGTGATGTTCCTGTTATTCAAGGCTATGTGCTATTAGCAGCAGGAATATTCCTTATAAGCAATTTAATTGTTGATCTTATCCAAATGTATATTGACCCACGTATTTCCAGAAAAGGAAGGCAGCTTCAATGACAGCAAGGATTCGTAGTATATTAAAAAGTCAAAAAGTGATTGTCATATGTTCCTCTATCCTGTGTGTATTATTTTTAATGGCATTATTTGCTCCGTGGTTGGCACCTAACGACCCAGTCGTTGTAAATTTAGCTCATAAACTACAGAAGCCTTCTTTAATTTACCCGTTTGGAACAGATCATTTAGGCCGATGTACACTTTCACGTATCCTATATGGGGCACGAATTTCGCTAGGATTTGCTATGCTGATTTTTGTTTCAGCTTTAAGTATTGGTTTGATCATTGGAATCATTGCTGGGTATATAGGTGGTTGGGTTGATCAATTGTTAATGAGACTCGGTGATGGTCTTATGGCGATCCCAAGTCTTTTGTTTGTTCTTGGTTTTGTTGGTATTTGGGGAGCGGGGCTTAAACAAGTTGTTTTAGGATTAATTGTCGTGCAGTGGGTTTATTACGCAAGGGTCATACGAGGAATGGTTCTAAGCTTAAAAGAACAGAACTATATTACTGCAGCTAAAATCAGTGGTTCGTCTACTTGGACTATTATGAAGAAACATATTATTCCTAATGTTCTTCCTTCATTAGCGGTAATGGGTACATTAGAAATGGGTTGGGCAATTATGAATTTATCATCCATGTCCTTCTTAGGCCTTGGTGTGCAACCCCCTACACCTGAGTGGGGAGCGATGATTCATGAAGGGAAGTCATATATCAGAACGAATCCAGCATTAATGATTTATCCGGGTTTAATGATTATGTTAGTTGTTGTTTCCTTTAATTTATTAGGAGAAGCGCTATCAGAACGGTTTGAGGTTAAACGCCGCTAATAAAAAGGATGATAAATAATGGAGACGAAAGATCAAAATATTCTAAGTGTCAGAGGCTTACATGTACAAGTAAGAACCCAAGAAGGTTTTTCCACACTAGTTCAGAATATTAATTTTGAAATGAATAAAGGTAAAATTCTAGGTCTTGTGGGGGAAAGCGGTAGTGGTAAAACCGTTACAAGTATGTCGATTGTACAGCTGCATGATAAAAAGAATATGGATATCAGAGGAAGCATTACACTGCATGGTAAGGAATTGAATGGTTTAGAGAACAGAGAAATACGGAAAATTCGAGGGAAGGATATTGCTTTCATTATGCAAAATCCGATGAATGCATTTACTCCCGTTTTTACGATTGGCCATCAGTTTATTGAAACAATCAAATCTCATACCTTTTTAAATAAAAAGCAAGCAAAAGAGCTTGCGATTGAAGTGATGGAAAGTGTAGATTTGCCGAATCCCGATAAATTGTTAAAAAACTATCCTTTTCAATTAAGTGGGGGTATGCTTCAACGAGTGATGATTTCCATGGCTGCATGCTTACAACCCTCCGTTATTATTGCAGATGAACCCTCTACAGCACTTGATCTTCATAGCCAATTATTAGTCCTTCGTCTATTAGATAAGGTTCGTTCTGAGTATGGTACATCTATTTTACTTATTTCTCATGATCTTGGGGTAATTTCAGAGCTAGCTGATGATGTAATCGTGATGCAAAATGGGAGAATAGTAGAGTCTGCAAATGTGTTAGATTTATTTGATGCTCCGCAACATGAGTACACGAAGAAGCTATTAAGGACAAGACCGACCTTATATTCTCAGAAACAACCCTACACCTATATGTTGTAACTAGCAAATCAAATGATCCCAAGGGGGGAAACCATTGAGCTTATTACAGGCAAAACAAGTAAGCTTTAGCTATAATTCTAAAAAGCTTTTTAAAGGGAATGATCAAACAAATAAGATTCTCAATGAGATTTCCTTTACTATAGAAGAAGGATCGTGTTTGGGATTAATTGGTACAAGTGGAGCAGGTAAAAGTACCTTAGGGAAAGTAGTTTTAGGAATTCAACGCCCACAGCAAGGTCAGGTTTTGTTTCAAGGACATGACATATTCCATGCGAATAAAGCTACCAAACAACAAATACGTCGTAATCTCCAAGTTGTTTTTCAGGACTCATTTTCAGCAGTTAACCCCCGAATGACAGCTGAACGT
This sequence comes from Cytobacillus sp. NCCP-133, assembly GCF_026011715.1. GTDB lineage: Bacteria > Bacillota > Bacilli > Bacillales > Cytobacillaceae > Cytobacillus. The sequence continues at coordinate 16,265 of NZ_BRVM01000034.1, forward strand.
ATTATAAGCGAACCATTAGAGAATTATGAAAAGCTAACTGTAGGAGAGCAAAGAAAAAAGGTTATTGAACTATTAGAAAGAGTAGGCTTAAATAAAAAAGATTTAAACAAATACCCGCATCAATTTAGTGGTGGACAATTACAAAGGATAAATATTGCTAGAGCAATTGCTCTAAAACCGAAGTTAATTGTCCTTGATGAATCAGTTAGTAGTTTAGACATGGTTACACAAAGCTTAATTTTAGAATTATTAAGCGAACTAAAGGATGACTATGGTTTATCCTATCTATTTATTACACACGATATCAAAGCAGCCTTTTCAATTTCTGATCAAATCGGAGTACTTGAAAAAGGGGAATTGATTGAGCTTTACGATTCAAAAGACCAATTTTTTTCCTCGAAACACCCTGTCGTTAAACGATTAAGAGACTCCATCCTGGCGGAACACCCACGCTTTCGTACCTTACAAAGGCAAACCTTGGTTAAAAAACAAATTTCACTAGGTGAAGAACATCTTAAAGATGAAAGAAAAAGGTAAGATATATTAGTAGGGACAGGGAAACCTGTCTTTTTCTACATAATGAAAGGGATTAGACAATGTAGCTTCAATGATTAAAGTAGGAGGAATTTATGAAATTGGCAACAGATTCAATGGTCTTAAATAACGCTCCATCCTATAGCCATAAGGAATATTTAGTGTTGGCTATTCCACTCATTATTTCAGGAATTTCGACACCTATTTTAGGAGCTGTAGATACAGCAGTGATAGGAAGAATTCCTGACCCGGCATCAATTGGTGGAGTGGCTGTTGGGGCTGTTATCTTTAATACGATGTACTGGCTACTTGGATTCCTCCGCGTGAGTACAAGTGGATTTACTGCTCAGGCACAAGGAGCAAATAATCAAACTGAAATGACTCTATCCTTTCTAAGGCCAATGATTTTGGCTATTTTGTTTGGCTTGTTTTTTATTATTTTACAGAAACCCGTTTTAACCATTGCCTTATCAATAATTGGAGGAAGTGAAGCGGTATCATCCTTTGCTGCCACCTATTTTTCTATTCGAATTTGGGGATCCCCTTTTATTCTACTAAGCTATGTTATTATTGGTTGGCTTATTGGAATGGGAAAGGTTCGCTTAGCCTTAGCTACTCAAATATGGATGAATGCTTTAAATATTATATTAGACCTTGTGTTTGTTTTAGGATTAGGCTTGGGAGTTAAGGGCGTTGCTTATGCAACTCTTATAGCTGAGGTTAGTGCTGTTGTGTTAGGGGCATGGCTCCTGTTTTTGACGAACAAGGAGAGACTAGCAGGTATAAAGTTATCGATGTTGCTAGAGACAAAACCGGTTCGAAAGATGATGAAAATGAACCGGGATTTATTCCTTAGGACTGTATGTTTGCTTACAATGACCGTAACTTTTACTTCTATAGGAGCAAATATGGGCGAAGTGACGTTAGCGGCCAATGCAATTCTTTTACAAATTCACTATATTATAGCTTATTTATTTGGTGGTTTCGCGAATGCTTCTAGTATCTTGGTCGGTAGATCTATAGGTGGAGCAAATCAATTTCTTTATAAGCGTGCGTTTACACTTTCCGCTCAGTGGGGATTGGGGTCGGCCATTCTTTTGAGTTTAAGCATACTAATTTTCGGAGACAATATAGTCGCCTCATTTACGACAATTACCGAAGTAAAAACTATGTCAGAGAACTTCCTAGTATGGATGCTTGTGTTTCCAATTTTCGGTTTCTGGGGTTTGCAACTAGAAGGAATTTTTTCTGGTGCTACTGAAGCAAAATCTATCCGGGACTCCATTGCTTTATCATTGATGGTCTTTTTCATTGTGCTTTGGTTGTTTGTACCTCAATATCAAAATCATGGATTATGGTTAGCGTTTGTCGTATTTAGTTTATCCCGATCTTTCTTTTTATCGTTATTTGTTCCAAAATTAACTCGTGAAAAATTTATAAACAAAAACTAGACTCTAGAACTCGATTGCCTTAGTAAATAAAAACGAACATGATTTTTTTACTCACATCCCCTAATGAAAATGGGGGTTAATTTTTTGCAATCTGACCATAACTGATATTACAACAAACAGGCAAGTACGTGGTTTTTAATGGTGGGTAAACCCTGTCATAAAAACTGTAAGGAATAGATTGTTGCACACCGCCTTGTTGACCAAGCTTTGCTTGGATCACGTATAGAAAAATGCCGAAGTACAATCTTTTCCACTGTTTGTTAATTCAATTAGGGATGGTGTTATATGGACGTACTATTAAAAAATTGTGCTGGTTTAGATGTTCATCAGAAAGAGATTGTTGCTTGTGTCATTCGAGAAGAAGTAGATGGAAGTTCCGTTACTGAGACCCGATCCTTTCCGACAATGACAAAAGATTTGTATGAATTACTTAAATGGCTTGAACAATGTAACGTAACTCACGTTGCACTGGAGAGTACAGGTATCTATTGGAAGCCTATTTTTAATATCATTGAAGACTACTTTGATATTACTTTAGCCAATGCACAACGAATTAAGAATGTACCTGGGCGAAAAACGGACGTTGCTGATGCAGAATGGATTGCGAAGTTGCTTCAACATGGATTAATTGAAAAAAGCTTTGTACCCCCAACAGACATTCTAGAACTCCGGGATTTAACAAGATTACGTAAGAAATGGATTGGAAATATAACTGCTGAGAAAAACCGGATCCAAAAGACGTTATAGTGCTCAAATATTAAATTAGGCTCTGTTATTTCTGATGTTTTTGGAGTCTCAGGACGAAAACTTCTTTCTAAACTCGTTGATCAAGGTTATGTAGATCCAAAAGATGTGCAAGAAACTATTCATCTAAAAATGATGCCGAAAGCCCAACAGATTTCAGATTCTCTATTTGGAACACTTAATACGCACCAAATGTTTTTAATCCGCCAATCTTGGAATCACATCATTTTCCTAGAGGAACAATTAGAACAGCTTGAAAAACAAATCCGAGAGTTATTGATTCCTTATAAGGAGCATGTCGATTTATTGTTAACCATTCCTGGGGTAAAAGAAAACACTGTCGCGAGTATTATTGCCTAAATTGGCATTGAAATGAGTCAATTTCCTACAGCACAACACCTAGCATCATGGGCAGGGTTAGCACCTGGAAATCACGAAAGTGCCGGTAAAAAAAAAGCACCCGAACAACCAAAGGGAATCCACACATAAAATCAACATTATGTGAAGTGGCATGGGCAATCTCAAGGACAAAAAACACATGGTTGGCAAGTAAGTATTGGTCACTGGCAGCTCGACGAGGAAAGAAGAAAGCACTAACGCTATTGCGCATAAAACGTTGAAAATCATCTATCATATATTGAATGGAAAACAGCCATTCATTGAATATTCAAAATTACTATCCTAGCCACTTTCTAAATTGGATATACTTCGAGCTATTGAAAAATTAGAAAATTCAATAGTTATCTTTTGTATTGCCTCATTTAAGGAAATATCTCCAAAATCCAAATTCTACGCACTATAGTTACGTCAGGATCTTAATTCTAATTCCCGCCCTTTTCACAGAAAAAACACTTATAAAATGCTAATATTTTGCTAACGCAATCCAGTAAAAAAAGAAAAATCTACGTTAAAGATGTGACAGATAAAATTTAGCAAAACCTTAATATACCGCACTCTTGCACACTAAGTTAAAGATATTACACACTCTCACCTTAGGGCGGCATGATGTAATAACGCCCTCAAACCGTGAAATGCCAGTATAATGTAATATAATTGAGGCTTCTCAATAGTTAATTCAACTATTGAGAAGCCTCTTTGTTTACTCTTTTTAAAAGTGGATATAAACCTTCTTTTAGGTAAAAAGATAATGGAAACTTTTAAAACTCTGTCAGATCCCTAATCTTATATTAGTATTGGTATAATGCAGAAGTGGATTATAATACAAATAGGTTATGACAAATAAAAGATTTACAATATATAGAATAGGGGGAAAAAGTGTGGTTCAAATAATTACTGATAGTTCTGCTGACTTACCAAAAGACTTATTAGAAAAATATAATATTCATGTTGTACCTTTATCAGTCCAAATAGGAGGAACAGAATATCTAGAGGGAATAAGCTTAGCACCTCATGAATTCTACCAAAAGATGTTTGCAAGTAATGAACTTCCAAAAACTTCTCAGCCTTCACCTGCTGATTTTGCTGAATTATTTACTGAATTGGCCAAAAATGATGAAGATGAAATGCTTTGCTTTACTATTTCCTCGGGGCTTAGTGGTACTTATCAATCAGCCTGTCTTGGAAAAGAGCTATCGAATACTAATGTAACAATATTTGATACGTTAGGCGGTTCTTTAGGACATGGTCTGCAAATATTAAAAGCTGTGGAACTGGAAGAAAAGGGCTGGACCTTTGAAGATATTATTCAGGAGCTTGAAAAGATCAGAGATAAAATGAATATTTTAATACTATTAGATACGATAGAAAATGTTGTGAAAGGTGGAAGATTAAGCAGATTTCAAGGTTCTATCGCTAAAGTCCTAAATATAAAAGTTATATTAGAAGGAATTGAAGGGAAAATAGAGGTCCTTGAAAAAATACGCGGAAACAAAAGGTTTTTTAAAAGAGCTATAGATATTATTGGAGAACGGAAAGCCGACTTTTCTGAAACAGTTATAGGGATTACCCATACTGGTAATTTCCAAGATGTTGAATATTTGAAGACTGAAATAGAGAAACGATATAAACCTAGAGAAATAATAGTAAATTATATGGGCGCTACAATGGGTACCTACGCAGGAAAAGGAGGTACTATAGTCTGCTTTTACTAATAATCAATTAACAGTGCGGAAAATGTTGTGTAAATAAGTATGAAAGCAATCCTCCTTGGCGAGAATTAGGATAAATAATTTTTGCTAAGGAGGATTTT
>NZ_BRVM01000035.1 GCF_026011715.1 Cytobacillus sp. NCCP-133
GGATCAAACTCTCCATATAAGAGTTGATTAAGCTCGGTTTGTCTTTTCAAAAAAGACTAAAGAATTAACGTTGACGTTTTTGTTCGTTCAGTTTTCAAAGATCAATTTCTTTTTTTGTTACATTTTATCTCGCCGCTGAGAAGCGACTTTATTAATATAACATGTCTTTCATTTTCAAGTCAATCATTTTTTTAAATTTTGTTATGTTGTTTAACTTGCCTCGCTGAGGACAAGAATTAATATACCACGCCTATTAAATGTTTGCAATATAATTTTTTATCTATTATTACGGGCATATACATATAGTAAAAAAATCATTTTTTCTATATGTATTTGTTATACAGCCAAATACATCTTCCGTTACGATCATTCAAATGCTTTTCACCTATTTATACACTCTCAATTCTCATCCTTTTCTAGGTTTTATTATTTTAAAATCACTTTTCCACGATTTCTGAACCAACATACCCACACACTTATCCACTATCCGATACCTTTTAATACAAGTTGTCAACAAAGTTACACACCGGATGTGGATAACTTTGTGCACTTTTTCCACAATGAATTTCTTTTTTTCTTTTGGCTCTTTTCTCATAGATTGTTGTTTTTGCTAATGAATTTAGCCCGTTGATTTCGTCCAGGGTGTTTTAACAGAACTATTAAAAGAAATAAGTAATAGTTTTCATTCATCCTTCATAAAATCTATCAACTCTACTATTAATACGGAAGGTGTGGTTACGCTGGTAAACGTAGCATTATATCTATCGGTCATTATGGCAGTATTTTTGTTTGCATATGCGTATGCAGAAGGCATTAAAATAGCGAATTCGGAAGAAGCTGTCTATGGAGGAACCTTCATACTTTCAGTTACATCCGCATTTATTTTCTCGGGATTAACTTATGTATTTATATAATAAAAGAAATCTCCCAAAAGTTAATGGGAGATCTCTTTATTTAAATTGCAGTAATTGCTGCATCAACAAATTTTCCTTTTTCAAAGAACCTCTTCTTTAAGAGATCCTCATATTCAACCCGATTTTCTCAAGAACTCATCCCGATGCAGGATTATCAGGGTCATAAAAGGTTTCAATCCAATTTAGCCCCATCTGTTTAAATCCATAACAAACAACCTCTTTGGAAATTCCTGTCATGATGCCCTGTCTCCTGTAGTCAGAATGCAGTTCATAACCGTTCTCTGCTTTAAGGAAATTTCTCAAAAGCTCTATTAACCACCGTCTTTTCCTTACTTATACTTACCTTCAAGACTTTCAATTAGTTTGTTTAGATTTTTCCACACATAAGCAATTTCCAGACAGTTTGTACCTGCAATATTTATTTCCTTTTCAGCAGCTTTCACGGGTTGAAACTTTTCATAAAAATCCCTATTTTTATTTTCTGCCAGAACCCAAACAAGAACAGAACTGAAACCCGCTTTGGAAAGTTCCTTAACCCCCGCCAGAAACAGCTCGGTTCCAATCTGATTGCCATGGTATTGTTCAAATAGGTAAATGGCATATAATTCTCCGTCAGCACCAAACCTTTTTGAGCGTTCAGGCCCGAAGGAAGCAAACCCAATAATATCACCTGCTTCGGTTGCTGCAGTAAAGACAGGCTCAGCCTCGTTCTTGGAACTTAAGTTTTTCTGCCAAAGCTTTTCTCGGCTTTCCACTTTAAGGTTATCCAAAAAGTGCTGATCCAAAATTCCTTCATAGGCTTCCTGCTAGCTTTTCACATGCACTTCGGCAATGGCTCTCGCATCCTTAATCGTCGCAGTTCTAATAATCACAATAAATCTCCCCCTTAACCGGAAATCGTTGTTTTTTTCTTTAATTTCCTCAAATGGATTCTTCTCTCATCCAACAAAAAGAGAGAAATCCCCCCCATTACGATAGCTCCACCAAGTACCTGAGTCCAAACAACAGTTTCCTGCAGGAGATAATAAGCCAGAATAGCCGCACCTACTGGCTCAAAAAGAATCGCCATGGAAATAGTAGAAGTGCTTAGCCACTTTAAGCTCCAATTAAATAGTGTGTGTCCAAGCAAAGTTGGAATTAACGCCAGCAAAATAAAATAGACCCAATCATTAGTTTCATATGGCAGCAGCGGCTCTTGTACGATAAGTACATAAAATAACAAAGTAACAGTGCTTATGCTGTAAACAACAAAGGTGTAAGTGATTAAAGACATCCGCTTTCTTACCGTTTGGCCAAACATTAAGTACGCTGTTACCAAGGCACAGGCAATAAGGGCCAGAATATCCCCGAACAAAGCAGAACCGCTGATTTTAAAATCACCCCAGCTAATGATCACACTCCCGCCTATTGCTAATAGTCCGCTCAAAATGGCTTTCCAGGTAAACTTTTCTTTAAAAAAGAAATACGTACCTGCAAAGGCAAATAGGGGCTGAAGTGTGACAAGGACAGTGGAACTTGCAACTGATGTGTAATTTAGCGATTCAAACCAAAGAATAAAATGGAATGCCAAAAACACGCCGGCGATCACCGAGCAAAACCAATCCCGCCTTGTAATAAGACGAAGTTCCGGAACATATTTTATAAGAAATAATGGCAACATGAAAAGAACAGAAAAAAAGAGCCGGTAAAAGGCAATGACACCTGATGGAGCACTGGATACCTTAACTAGGATCGCAGATGTAGAGACGGTTATAACACCAATAGCAAGAGCGACATAGGGATTTACTTTTGTATCGGACATTTTCATTACTCCTTGTTTCTGTTTCCTTAAATTCAGGGTATAAACTATTTTACAATGGACGATAGAATTATTACTATGTTTTTATCATTTTAAGTCTAATGATTTAAATAAAGCGGAATTGGATATATAATATTTTAAAAAAGCGGGAGATATTATGACCAGTCTAGAAATCGAAATATTAATGAAATTAGGAATCTCAGCTGTTTTAGGCTTGGTGATCGGCCTGGAGAGGGAATTAAAAAGAAAGCCAGTTGGACTTAAAACCAGTCTGGTTATCTCGATTGTCAGCTGTTTGCTGACCATTGTATCCATCGAATCAGCCTACATGTTTAACGGGAATGACAAAATAAACATTACAATGGACCCACTTCGTTTGGCTGCCCAAATCGTCTCAGGCATTGGCTTCCTGGGTGCGGGCGTCATTTTAAGAAGAGGAAATGACAGCATCTCAGGACTTACTACTGCTGCCTTAATCTGGGGAGCAGCCGGAATTGGGATTGCTGTCGGAGCCGGGTTCTATTTAGAAGCAATGGCAGGGGTGGCATTATTGATCATCTCTGTGGAAGTGATTCCATTTATTATGGGGTTAATTGGTCCTCGTCAACTGAGGGAAAAGGAAATCACCTTGCAGCTAAAAGTGAAAGAGAAAGAAAATATCGCAGACATCATCCCCGCTATTAAAGAACTCGATATCTCCATCAAACATATCCGGATCAAGGACCTGGAGGAAGAACAGCTGCATCTTATACAGCTAATTGTTGCTGTTGATTATAAAAGAAGAACGACTGATGTATATTACAGCGTATCAAGCATAAAAGGTGTTCAATGCATGGAGATTGACAGCATGCAATAAAGTGAAACTTCAATCAGCGGGGGCACTTTATCCCCGCTGATTGTTAGTTGAGGCCCACAAGAATCGGGTCTCAAAGACGCTGCCACAGGACGTGGCGTTCCTTATCTTTGTTCTTCTTTCGGCACTTACAGGCAGTGGGACTCCCGCTTTATTCACCTTCCATTCCTTTAAATTCTTGAAGATGGAGTCTTACTGCCCGCTAGACTGCGATAAAATGAATTTTTTTTTTAAAATTCCTCTTGCAAGAACCCCACGAAGTGGTTATAATTTTTTTGTACCATTCACCTGGGGGATTAGCTCAGCTGGGAGAGCGCAACGCTGGCAGCGTTGAGGTCAGGGGTTCGAGCCCCCTATTCTCCATAACGTTATTTATCACGGTTTACAGACGCTAAATACCGGACAGTGTAACGGTGCTATTTGCGTCAGCGTAACGCCTTCCTTTTCGATGTAAAATCATCTGAATTGGAGGCGTTTTTATTTTGTCGCATTCAGAAAAAAAAACGCGGTAAAGTCGTTAAGACCGACCGCACAATTAAAGAATCATATAAAGCAATATACGCGCTGGAAACGTTATTCGAAAAGGCTTATAACGCGAAGGCTGCAGTAGGATTAGCGGAAGGCACCCATTATCGGTATCGCCACGCACATAATCTTTTCTTGCAGTATCTCGAAGGCACTGGCATTAAGAAAGATATCCGCTATATAGATGTAGATCCTTGCCGCGAATTTGTTTCGTATTCACTTGAGAATTGCGTCAGATTTGAAAGTCACAAGTATAAGCCGGATAACGCAAAGACTGAAAGCGTGTCACCGCGATAAACCAACGGTATTATTAAAACTTCGCGGACAACCTTACGAGTATTAAAAGCGGATGGCCTGGTTAACGAAAATCTATTCGAATTGGATGAGGCGGTCAAACAATCCGAAACTTATTAACGTACTGACGCCTGAAGAATTAAAAGCTTTACTCGATTCGCCAGATCAGCGCCAGTATTCATCGTTTAGAGATTATATCGCCTTGCTTGTAATGATTGATACGATGGCGAGGGTTTCGGAAGTGTTATCTTTAACAATTAACGAATTAGATTTGAACGCGAGGGAAGTCGTATTTAATTCAGAGATAACAAAGACACTCCAAGGTTTTTAAAAAATAGAGTAAAGAATAAATTATTAATCTAAGAAATGAGGAAAACGCTTACGAATTATTAGAAAATCACTGAAAAAGAAGAGAGCCATTCTTATCAATAGAAAAGCTCCAACAAAAGCTTGACTTAATCCTAAAAAGTATGTAATTGCGAAATGTTTCTGTGTGTTTTATAATAGAGACATCTAATGAGGAGCGTGATAGAAATGAAGAGAGTAAAATTTAAGCTTGATGAGGTATTAAAGAAGAATGGCAATTTGACTCAGAAACAAATCGCAGAGATGATAGGTGTAAGACCGGAAGCTATTAACGAGCTATTTATCGATCATCCGAGATCAATTAAAAAGGACCATTTGCAGAAAATTGCTGAAGCACTAAATATTAACGACATAACTGAAATAATGGAATTAGAAGACGTCGAGCAGTAAGCTAGGCGCCTTTTTTTTATTGCACTACTATTCGGATGCCACCTTCCGCAGGTTTTGCTGGTTGAGGTGCTTGCCCCGGCTTCAACGTCTGCATAAAGTGCAGTGCGAAAATGTCTATGCTTGAAACAGTTTGAACGGCCAATTCCCGACAGTTGCATAACGCTGCTCGTTTACGATTAACACATGCGAAAATGACTTAGGAATGACACCGGATCGACCTGGAACTTTTCAACCGGTCCATGTTTCCGCATCTCTTAATATACGCCGAGAATAGCGAACGGCAAGCTCCGGCATCTTAAAGGCCGCCCTTTCACTTACTCCTCTATGCCCTCGTCCTTCCCCGCCAGCCAAAAGGCCGCGGCGATTGATCCAATAATCAAAATAAATGGAGCATAAAACATAACAAATTCAGCCACTATTTATTCCTCCTTTGCATGGTCATCCCGTTTCCCCTGAACATAATCTTTGTTGAATAAGAATAGCCTCAGCAGCAAGTAAAGTGATGGAAGAAGCAGTCCCAGCCCTGCAATAAACGCGATGATAAGTGCAGCTGCCATGGCTTCGTTTGTGAAGCTGTCGTATATAGTCAGATATGGATATAGGAGAAACGGATAATGTGAGACTCCGTAAGCAAAGAATGCAACCAGAAATTGTCCTGTTAATAATCCGAATGCGAACCCGTATGCTTTTCGCTTCCATATCAGATAAACGGTCCCGGCAAACAGGATGAACGAGATCCCGAACAGCCACCATAGATCCATTAATCGGCTGAAGTGCTCTGGATTATGCCCGCGAAGCTCGACGATTATGCCTGTTGCTGTAATGATGGCTGGCAGCGACCAGATGAGCGCATATTTCCGCAGCAGCTCCGTAGCTGGTTCGTCCTGTGCTTTATGGGCATACCAGGTTAAAAAAACGGCGGAAATATAAAGAACGGCTGCAATACTTAGCACGACAATGCTCCATGTCAGCGGGCTCGTGAATAACGACCAGTAATTCAGCTCCAGCCCAGGCGCTGATTCTGCCACAAATCCACCCTCAGAGATGGTCAGCACAATGGACAGTGAAGCTGGAATAAACAGGCCTGACAGTCCGTACAAATAAGTCCACTTTTTTTGCTTAAGGCCTCCATAGGTTGTAAAGGCATAGTAGGAACCGCGAATAGCGAGCAATATTACCGCAATGCTTGCCGGCACTAACAGGACGGTCCCATAATAATAAGCCGTTTTCGGAAAAAACCCCACAATTCCTACAAAGAAGAAAACGAGGAATACATTGGTCACTTCCCAAACCGGTGACAAATAGCGCTGGATGATTCGGGTTAAAACATGCTGTTTCCCGCGGAATAAACTGTATGCGTTAAAGAAGCCTGCACCAAAATCGATCGAGGCTACGATGACGTACCCAAACAGGAAGAGCCATAGGACGGAAATTCCAATTATCTCTAATATCACCGCAGGTCACCTTCCTTCTCCAGTTCACGGTCTGACAGCTCTTGTTCAACCGGGTTTTTGCGGAACATACGGGTAAGGACAATGATGCTTCCGACCGCCAGCACAAGATAGAGCCCAGCAAAGAGAAGCAGCATGAGATCCACCTGGCCGCTTATCGTTGCTGCCTCATCGGTTCGCATGATCCCTCTGAGAATCCACGGCTGCCTCCCAACTTCTGCAAACCACCAGCCAGCTTCGATAGCGATGATGGATAAAGGCCCTCCAAGTACAATGAGCCAGCGGTACCATTTGGACGCAACAAATCGCATTTTTAACCAGGTTCCAACCACATAGATTAATGAAAGGGCAGTCATCCACATGCCGATTGTGACCATAAGATCGAACAAGTAATGGATATAAAGCGGCGGAATTTCATTTTCCGGAAATTGATCCAGTCCAATTACTTCCGCATTCGGATTGCTATGAGCAAGGATACTGAGTGCAAACGGAATTTTAATCGCATACTTCACTTCCCCGTCATCCAGCAAGCCATAAAGCATTAATGGAGCCCCTTTCTCCGTTTCAAAATGCCACTCTGCAGCAGCCAGCTTTTCCGGCTGGTATTCTGCCAGATATTTCCCTGAAAAATCGCCTATTACTGCAGTTGCTATAGAGAAAATCAGTCCGATTTTCATCGTGAGGAATAAAGCTTTTTTATGATAAACATGGTTTGACCCTTTCAGCAGGCGATAAGCACCAATGGATGCCAATACAAAAGCAGATGTCATATAGGCAGTCGACAGCACATGCGCCACTTTAGTGGGCATGGCCGGCGTGAACATTGCCAATACCGGGTTAATGTTTACAAGCTGCCCGTTGACAATATCAAATCCTTGAGGCGCATTCATAAAAGCATTCACAATCGTTATAAAAATGGCTGAAAACGATGCCCCAATCGCTACCGGAATTAATAAAAGCATATGCTTCTTCTGATTTTCAAAACGGTCCCAAGTATATAAATAAATCCCCAAAAAAATGGCTTCAAAGAAAAATGCAAAAGTTTCCATAAACAACGGCAGCGCAATGACATTGCCTGCAAGCTCCATAAAATTCGGCCATAGCAATGAGAGCTGGAGACCGATCGCCGTTCCGGTTACAACCCCAACTGCTACTGTGATGACAAAGCCGCGTGTCCATCTTCTCGCGAGCAATATATAATGTTCATCCTGTTTTTTGATTCCTACCCATTGAGCAATCATTATCATGAGCGGTATTCCCACACCAACGGTTGCATAAATAATATGGAAGGATAATGTCAGTTCCGTTAAAACACGGCTAAAAAAGACTGATTCCTCATTTCCCATTTAACATCCCCCTTTCCTTAACCCGCAAAAATTCGCCCAATAAAAGAAAGGCCCATGATTAAAGCTACGGCAAAGGCAAGCCACATTAGGAATCGTTCCTGTTTTTTATACATTCTGCTCACTCCTGTATGAATGCTCACTACATCACATTATTCCACATTTCTCTGCTCATTACCGTGACAATTTAACAACATTTATATGAGGAAAATGTGAAAGTAAATGCTCTTATGTAAAATTTCGTTACATCCTCCTATTCCCCTTAGAAGTTAAGTTAAAACGAAATAAAAACACCATTTTAGGTCACCATGGCACTTTAACCTAGTCCATTTAGATTCCCCCGAATCCTGCCGGAATTAGGAATTTTTCCGAGTCCCCGTTTTATATTTAATCTGTTCGAATGGGTGTAATTTATACTGCGATTTACCAATTGAAGGCAATAAAAATCCCGGTGTCTCTTATCACACCGGGAACATGATTCTATATATTTTTTATGGCTGCTTCAACATCTTCTTCGCCTGATATAAGATCAAACGAACGTTTATAAGCATTTGCTTTATCTAAAACGGCGTAAACAGTTTTAGCCACATCCGCACGCGGGATAAATCCACGCTCTAGATTATCTGCAGCTTGAATTTTTCCAGTTCCCGGATCATCAGTCAGACCCCCGGGACGAACGATTGTATAATTTAATCCGCTGCTTTCCAATAATCTGTCCGCATAGTGCTTGGCAACAAAATAAGGCTTAATGGCGTCACTCCATTTTTCCCGATTATTTGCCTGGATAGCGCTAACCATGACAAATCTATCAATGCCTGCTTTTTGGGCAGCCTCTATTGTTTTAACCGCTCCATCAAGGTCAATCAACAGAGTCTTGTCATAACCTGTATGTCCTCCAGATCCGGCTGTAAACACAATCGCATCACAGCCTTTTGCTGCTTCTGCCAATTCATCCACCGTTCCTTCAAGACTTGCCAATACCGTTTCTGCACCCATTTTCTCAAAATACTCGGCCTGTTCCGCTTTTCTGATCATCGCCCGTACCGTGTGTTCGCTGCTATCATTAATAAGCTTAGCCAGCTGTTTCCCAATCTGACCATTGGCTCCAACAATTAGAATCTTCATATCATGCACGCCCCTTCTGCGTTTCTATTCTTATATTATTTCAAAAGAAAAAGCCGATATCAAATGAACTGTTTAGGAACCCAAACGAATAATTTTCCTTTTATATAGAGCAGCAATCATATTCATAATGAAAACAGGGATTTTCTTAGGGAAATATTTTTTCTTGTATAATTTATTAAAGGCAAGCTTCAAATCATCCCATTGTGTGCATTTCTTCGTTTGTTTAAATCGGGCAACATCAATAATTTTTATATGCCCATCATAAGTAAGTATGATATTTCGCAAATGTATATCCGATGGGTTCAGGCCGCTTTCCCTTGCCAGCTTTAATGCTTCATCAATTTGGTTAATTTTATCTTCTTTAATAGCAATGCCTTTTGCAAGACAATCGAATAAAGTAAAGCCTTCAACATAATCAATGACAATATAGTTTTCCCCTTTATCATATAAAGAGGGGAAATAGGGATGGTTAGGAAGAGTTTTATAGATATCAGCCTCTTCTTGTGCAATTCGTTTAAACTCCGGGAAAAATACCTTTAATACGAAAGTTGTTTCTTTTATTCTGAATGCAAATGCACTTCTTCCCGCACCAATAAATTCTAAATCATTATCCTTCTCAAGAAGCTTAGTCCAATTTCGAGTCCTGGAGAATTTAACACTTTTTGCAAGCTCTTTATAAGATTTCATCTGAGAAGCCTCCCTATTAAATCGGATTTCTCTTCCTAAAATGAAAGACGCTGGACCATTATCTGGTCTCAGCGTCTTTTTGGACAAAAAGAGACCTTACCAAATAAATGGTAAAGGTCTCGCAAGCAACGTCTGGTTGCCAGTAAAGCCGGAGATATTCATCTCGTATTGACGGCAGTACTTAACAGCTACTCCCCTTTTAGGAATAAATTCGGTCTATTTCGTTATTTAAATTATATAGCAGCAGCAGCCAATTAGTCAAATATAACGCTTTTTCCTCACGGGAAGCCCTCTTACCCTTTGCATTAAAAAAGCCATAACTTGAACAAAACCAAATTTTCTTAAGCGTATGTTTTTCCGGATTAAGATTTGAATTTTCCAATTCGTTGTCCTTCAAAATCGCTATACTCACATTTTCAATCGCTCTTCAGAGATATATTTATCCGGTATAAAGTTTTCCAACTACTTAGATAGATATTTAGGTAAATAATAAGAGGGTAAACTATGTTCGTTCTAAATAAATTTTGTCCGAATAATTCTGTGCCTTACCGTTTAAATAGCCTGGAAAAAGGGTAACATAATTGTAACATAAGAACGAATCCGCTATCGAATTCGTTAGTCCTCTATATCCCTAAAGGAGGGAGTCATCATGGATTTTGAACAGGAGGCTGTCATACTTAAAAGAGAACTCTCCCTTCTCATGGATGAATATGAAAGGTGCGAGATCGATGACGTGAAAAATGAAATATCTAAGGACATTCAACTACTGAGCCGTGCAATAGATCATATTCTTAATTGAGTATATTGCCATGGCTTTTTTTATATTAGACATCAGCGGCAGGTTGTACAGCTTGCCGCTTACCTATTTCTTATTTGGGAGTGTAGAATGGTGCCTCATCAGCTATATTATAATTTTATTCGAATGCCGCTTGTCATAAGAATTTTACTTATCGCTCTTGCTGTTATCGTTTTTTATGGAGGATTAATACATATCATAGAGCCCAAGACCTTTCCAACTTTTTTTGATGGCATTTGGTGGGCTGTTGTTACAGCTTCTACTGTTGGATTTGGTGATTTTGTCCCTGAAACTGTGTTTGGCCGTATTGTTGGAATAGCCTTAATCTTAACCGGTGCAGGCTTTTTATCCACTTATTTTATTTCGCTGGCTACTGCGGCCGTTACACGGCAAAATGACTTTCTTGAAGGCAAAGTCGAATACAAAGGCAGGAATCATATTATTGTAATTGGCTGGAATGAGCGTTCAAGAGAAATTATCAATACACTTGGAAAAGATGGCATGAATCGTACCATTACCTTAATCGACGACACACTTAGAACCAATCCAGTCCCTTTTAATAATGTGCACTTCATTCAGGGCCGGTCAAATCGCGATGATGTTTTAATAAAAGCAAATATCTTTGATGCTCAAAAGGTGATTATTACAGCCGATCAGAATAAAGATGAACTTCATGCGGATATGAATTCCATTTTAACGCTCCTGGCTATAAAAGGGCTAAATCGTGACCTTCAATGTATTGTCGAAATCCTGACCTCCGAACAGGCCGCAAACGCCAAAAGAGCCGGAGCGGATGAAATTGTTCAAACGAATGTCCTTACAAGCTTCGTCATGATTAATAGCGTTTCCTCACAGGAATTGGTGACCTCGTTCCTGGATTTGCTTGGACAGCTTGATAAGAGAAAATTAACCTTCCAGCCTGCTTCAGATGAAGTGGTAAATAAGACTTTTGCTGAACTCAGTGCAGAATTAATGCAAGAAGGCATCCTTTTGTTGGGTGTAAAAAGAGGGGAAGAAACATTGGTTAATCCTCCCCAGCCTTTTAAGATCCTTCAGCAGGACCAGCTGATAGTCATTTTAGGCTAGTCCCTTATTAATACAGACTCCAATTCCTGAACCAGTGCCTTTCCCAGGTCGACGTATTTTTTCGGAAAGCTTGCATCCTTATCGACAGGTTCAGAAAACTGGTCAAAAGAAGCGGTAAAATTACCTGTATAAGCGTGGTCATCCAGGCCGCGCTGATATTTATGAGAAAGCAAGAACGGCCTGCCCATTTCCACCGTACAGCTTGGATCATCAAGCTGCCCATTAATCGCCTTGAATGGAACCCGCAAGTATTGATAACCTACCTCATCATCAATTTTATAATCCAAAGACCCATGGTCATAATCCCAATTCCCGCCAATCGAATAGCCAATCGGCTTTAGCTCCTGCTCAAGCTTATACAAATCAAAATGCTTCCCTTCCACTTTTGAAGATATCTCGATCACTGCATCCATCCCCTTTCCATGTTTTTGCTTAGTTTCTCCAAAGAAAGGGATATCATGAATACTATTTTGAGGTATCTGTTTTTGTTTTTCGCTCATAAATCTCATTTTTCGTTCATATTTTCTGTTTTTCACTCATAAATCTCATTTTTCGTTCATATTTTCTGTTTTTCGCTCATAAATCTCACTCTTCGCTCATATTTTCTGTTTTTCGCTCATAAATCTAATTTTTCGCTCATATTTTCTCTTTTTCGCTCATAAATCTCACTCTTCGCTCATATTTTCTGTTTTTCGCTCATAAATCTCACTCTTCGCTCATATTTTCTGTTTTTCGCTCATAAATCTCATTTTTCGCTCATATTTTCTGTTTTTTCGCTCATATATCTCATTTTTCGCTCATATACTAGTTTTTATCACTGATCACATCCCATTAAAAAAGCGCCCACCCCCAGGCAGACGCTTCTCCTCAATATTAATTACTTTAATCTTTTTTCAAGCTCAGCTTTTTTCTCTTCGAATCCAGGCTTGCCTAATAGTGCAAACATGTTCACTTTGTACGCTTCTACCCCAGGCTGGTCAAACGGATTCACACCTAATAGGTAGCCGCTCATTGCGCAAGCTTTTTCAAAGAAGTAGACAAGATAGCCGAATGTGTAGGCATCCATTTTTGGAATAGATACAATCAGGTTTGGCACTCCGCCATCTGTATGGGCAAGCATGGTTCCTTCAAAGGCTTTATTATTAACAAAGTCTACTGATTTGCCAGCAAGATAGTTAAGGCCATCAAGATCATTTTCTGCTTCCTCAATCGAAAGCTCATGGCGGGATTCTTCCACTTTAATAACCGTTTCAAACAGGTCACGGCGTCCTTCCTGCACATACTGTCCCAGTGAATGAAGGTCAGTAGAGAAGTTTGCAGAAGAAGGGAATATTCCTTTTTGATCTTTTCCTTCACTTTCGCCAAAGAGCTGCTTCCACCACTCAGCAAAGTATTGTAAACCTGGCTCATAGTTAATCAGCATTTCGATTGTTTTTCCTTTGTTATATAGAACATTGCGGACTGCAGCGTACTGATAAGCAGCGTTATCCTGAAGCTCAGACTTGCTGAAATCTTTTCGCGCCTGTGCAGCACCGTTCATCATGTCTTCAATATTTGCACCGCTCACCGCAATCGGAAGCAATCCGACAGCTGTTAAAACAGAATAACGGCCGCCTACATCATCCGGAATGATGAATGATTCATAACCTTCTTCAGTGGCAAGAGTTTTCAGTGCGCCTCGTGCTTTGTCTGTCGTTGCATAAATACGTTTGCGCGCTTCTTCTGCACCGTATTTTTCTTCAAGCATTTTGCGGAAAATACGGAAAGCAAGCGCAGGTTCAGTCGTTGTTCCTGATTTGGAAATGACATTTATGGACCAATCTTTTCCGTTAAGAAGATCCATTAAATCCTTCATGTACGCAGAGCTGATATTGTTGCCGGCAAAAAGAACCTGTGGAGTTCCGCGCTTTTCTTTCGGAAGTGCATTATAGAAGCTGTGCTGCAGCATTTCGATTGCCGCACGCGCTCCGAGGTATGAACCGCCAATTCCGATTACAATCAGAACATCGGAATCACTCTTAATTTTCTCAGCAGCTTTTTGGATGCGGGAAAATTCTTCTTTGTCATAGTCTGCAGGCAGGTCAATCCAGCCTAAAAAGTCGCTTCCTGCACCTGTTTGCTCATGTAATGAGTGATGCGCAACCTTAACTGCATCCTGCAAGTATGTAATTTCATGTTCACCAAAAAAAGGAAGTGCTTTTGCATAGTCAAAACGAACGTGTGTCATGAATATCCTCCATTTTTTTAATTTAAAACAGCATGATAGGATCTAAATAACCATTGCTGTTATCCCTTATACCACTTTAACGAAAGCCTTAAGCATAATCAAGAAACATCCCATATTGTAAGCGTGTCCAATTTTGACATATTTTTTACGCAGGAATGAAGTTTGTTTTTTTCTCCCGAAAAATGTAAAAAAAGGACCCTGCTTTTTTTGCAGAGTCCTGTCAAAATTTATAAAGAAGCCTTATAGATTGCCATTACATCTTCATGGTTCAGCTTGGTGAAATTACCGAACTCGCCGTTAACGGTCGCTTTATCTGCCATCAATTCAAGCTTGCTGTTATCAATATCGTAATCGGCAAGCCTGGATGGAGCGCCAATGCTGTTCCAAAATTCGCGAAGCTTCCCAATGCCTTCAAGCGCTGCCTCTTCGTCTGTTTTATCCGCCGGATCCACGTTAAATACACGTACAGCAAGCTGTTTGAATCGCTCAGGCTTCACATGGAGATTATGCTTCATCCAGTTCGGGAACAGAATGGCAAGACCTCCGCCATGAGGAATATCGTAAACAGCCGATACGGCATGCTCAATATTATGCGTAGCCCAGTCACCGCGATAGCCCATATTCAGGATGCCATTCAGTGCCATCGTTCCGCTGTATAGAATCACTGCACGATGCTCGTAGCTTTCAAGATCCTCAAGCAGCTTAGGTGCTGTTTCCATAATCGTGATCAGCAAGGATTCACACATGCGATCCTGGAAATCCGTGTTTTCTTCAAGGTGGAAGTAATGCTCAAGAACATGGGACATCATATCTACAATGCCATATACCGTTTGGTCTCTTGGAACCGTAAAGGTATTAACGGGATCAAGGATAGAGAATTTCGGGAATGTTACCGGACTTCCCCAGCCATGCTTCTCATTTGTTTCCCAGTTTGTAATGACAGATCCCGCATTCATCTCAGAACCAGTTGCCGCGAGAGTCAGAACCGTTCCAAAAGGAAGAGCTTCCGAAGCAAAAGCTTTCTTGATGACTAAATCCCATGCATCTCCATCATATTTGGCACCAGCAGCGATTGCCTTCGTACAGTCGATTACACTGCCTCCGCCTACTGCGAGAAGGAAGTCGATGCCTTCTTTTTTGCAAATTTCCACGCCCTTGCGAACAGTAGAAATCCTAGGATTTGGTTCAACTCCTGAGAGTTCAAAAACTTCCGCTCCGATTTCATTTAACTGTGCCATTACTTCATCGTATAAACCGTTGCGCTTTATGCTGCCCCCGCCGTAAACAACAAGAATCTTTTTTCCATATAGAGGAACTTCATTCTTTAATTGATCAAGCTGGCCTTTTCCAAAAATTAATTTCGTCGGATTATAAAAAGTAAAATTTTGCATCTGCTCATCTCCTTTTCAATATTATTATCTTTCAATTTAATAGCCATTGCAAAAAGTACGATATTTGAAAAATACTCATGCCGATCAATTTAAAAAGCGGCCTCCTTACATGATTTCCAATTCGGATTGGAACCGACGAATATTTTCTTCCACGGTGTGACATGATAATCATGAACCTATACTACAAGGAGGAAACATCATGAGTGGCATTCAGCGTATTGCACTGGTTCTTACAATTATTGGAGCAATTAATTGGGGTTTAATCGGATTCTTCCAATTTGATCTTGTGGCAGCTATTTTTGGCGGACAGAATTCAGCTCTTTCAAGAATTATATATGGCCTCGTAGGCATCGCCGGTTTAATCAATTTAGGTTTATTATTCAAACCAAATGAAGAACTGGAAAGAGAGCCTGAGGCCAAACAGACCCGCTAAAAAACAGAGCAAAAAATCCTTGCACATCTGTGCAAGGATTTTTTTATTAAACTAGAATGAATATCGTTGAATATCGATAACTGTCTAGCTCTACAAGGAACGCTTCGTCAGCTTAATCATCGCATGACTATAAGCGTTAGGCTTACCCCCTCGAGATCATAAGCCGTGCCTCCCTCCCAGGATGAGGGTCATGCGAACGTTGCCACAGGACAAGAAAGCTGCGGCAGCGATACATCGCACGACTGATAGCGAAAGCTTTTGGGAGGACGTGGCGTTCTTAGTCAGCGTTACTTCGCGGGCAAGGCGCTTTCGCTTTTCGTGATTAAACCCAGCCTCTAAAGCGAGATGCTTCGGACATTTTCCGGGCGCCAACCATGTATGCAGCCAGACGCATGTTGACTTTTCTCTGCTGTGAAGTCTCGTACACATGTTCAAATGCTTGAACTAGTACTTTTCTAAGCTTTTCTGTAACCTCTTCTTCTGTCCAGTAATAACCCTGGTTGTTTTGCACCCATTCAAAATAGGAGACCGTTACGCCGCCAGAGCTGGCCAATACATC
Organism: Cytobacillus sp. NCCP-133; assembly: GCF_026011715.1. Lineage (GTDB taxonomy): Bacteria > Bacillota > Bacilli > Bacillales > Cytobacillaceae > Cytobacillus. The sequence continues at coordinate 16,239 of NZ_BRVM01000035.1, forward strand.
AGGAACCAGCAGAATGCCGCGGTCTGCTAAAATTTTTGTAGCATCAAGAGTCGTTGGACCGTTTGCAGCTTCCACAACGATTGGAGCCTTGATATTATGGGCATTAGCAGCGGTTATCTGATTGGAAACAGCTGCAGGAACTAGTATATCGCATTCCAGTTCAAGCAATTCTTCGTTGGTCAAAGTGTTATCAAAAAAGGTGGTGACCGTTCCAAAGCTGTCCCGCCGATCCAGAAGATAATCAATATCAAGGCCATCTGGTTCGTATAAAGCACCATAGGCATCAGAAATCGCAACCACTTTAGCGCCTGCATCATGCATGAATTTTGCCAGGAAGCTTCCTGCATTTCCGAATCCTTGAACCACTACACGGGCACCTTCTATCGATATTCCGCGTTTTTTCGCAGCTTCCTCGATGCAGATTACCACACCCTGTGCAGTCGCTTTTTCCCTTCCCTGGGATCCGCCGAGAACCAGCGGTTTACCGGTGATGAAGCCAGGAGAATCGTATTCGCGAAGGCGGCTGTATTCATCCATCATCCAAGCCATGATTTGTGAATTCGTGTAAACATCCGGAGCCGGGATGTCTTTCGTCGGCCCAACAATTTGACTGATGGCCCGGACATAACCCCGGCTTAACCGCTCCAGCTCCCCCATTGACATTGTGCGCGGATCACAGATAATACCGCCTTTTCCTCCGCCATAAGGCAGATCGACAATGCCGCACTTCAAACTCATCCACATGGATAAAGCTTTCACTTCATCTTCGTTCACTTCCGGATGGAAACGGACACCGCCTTTGGTCGGACCTACCGCATCATTATGCTGTGAACGATATCCTGTGAAAATCTTGATGGAACCATCATCCATCCTTACCGGAATCCTCACCGTCAGCATTCTTAGCGGCTCTTTAAGCAGCTCATACATTTCATCCGAATAACCGAGCTTGTTTAAGGCCTCTTTGATTACCACTTGAGTTGAAGTAAATAAATTTAAAGATTCTTCCAATTTTTGTTCAGCTTGCTTACCAGCTACCCCTGCAGCTCCCATAATGGCACCTCTTGAATTAATAGTTAGGAAAATACAGCAATATGATCATATGTGATTCCCTGCAACTCTATTCGGTGGCAGGGATGTTTGCTATGGATCCTGAAATTAGCTTAATACTTTTTTGATTCTCTCAATAGCCCAATCCAGTTCTTCTTCTGAAATCACTAATGGAGGGGCAAAACGGATCACTGTGTCATGCGTTTCTTTGCACAGCAGGCCTTCTTCTTTTAATGCTTCACAATATTTGCGTGCTGGCTCTGTCAGTTCCACACCGATAAACAATCCGCGGCCGCGCACTTCTTTGATGACAGGATTATTTATTTCTTTTAATTTGCCCATGAAATACTCACCAAGCTTTAGAGAACGCTCAGCCAGCTTTTCTTCAACAAGGACATTAATGGAAGCAACAGAAACAGCACACGCCATTGGGTTTCCGCCAAATGTTGAACCATGTGAACCAGGATTAAATACCCCAAGAACATCCTTGTTCGCTACCACACATGAGATCGGAAACACTCCGCCTCCAAGCGCCTTTCCAAGGATATACATGTCAGGATCTACATCTTCCCATTCACAAGCAAACATTTTACCTGAACGCGCAAGTCCAGCCTGGATTTCATCTGCAATAAACAGTACATTGTTTTCCTTACAAGTCTCATACGCTTGCTTTAAAAAGCCTTCTGGAGGAATAACGATTCCAGCTTCTCCTTGGATCGGCTCAATGAGGAACGCAGCTGTGTTTTCAGTGATCGCTTCTTTAAGAGCATCCAAATCGCCGTAAGGAATTAACTTGATTCCTGGAAGCATCGGACCAAAACCGCGCTTGTATTCCTCTTCAGAAGAAAGAGAAACCGCTGTCATTGTACGGCCATGGAAGTTTCCGACACAAGCAATGATTTCCGCTTGGTTATCTGCAACACCTTTCACATCATAAGCCCAGCGTCGTGCAGCTTTGATTGCCGTTTCAACTGCTTCCGCACCCGTGTTCATCGGAAGGGCCATATCTTTATTTGTCAGTTCACAGATCATTTCATACCAAGGGCCCAGCTGATCATTATGGAAAGCGCGCGAAGTTAATGTTACACGATCCGCCTGATCCTTCAGCGCCTGGATAATCTTCGGATGGCGGTGTCCCTGGTTAACAGCAGAATAGGCACTTAGCATATCCATATATTTATTGCCTTCAGGGTCTTCAACCCACACACCCTCCGCCTTAGAAATAACGATTGGTAGCGGATGATAGTTTTTGGCACCATATTTTTCAGTTTGTTCGATGAGTGATTTTGATTTAGTCGCTTCAGTCAATTAAAATTCCTCCTTTTTCAGAATAGTCCTTTTTATTGTAACGTTATGCTGTCCGTCTTTAAACTAATTACGGTTTTAGCATGCACAGGATATAGATACCCTGTACATTCCTTTTAAGTCTTAGTACATTTCAGAAGTAGTTTTTGCCTGCATATGAAGCAGAATGTAGTCAGGACCGCCCGCTTTTGAGTCAGTTCCTGACATATTGAAGCCGCCGAATGGCTGGTATCCAACAATGGCTCCTGTACAGCCGCGGTTGAAGTATAGGTTTCCAACATGGAAATCTTCGCGCGCTTTTTGGATGTGCTCACGGTTCTTCGTGATAACAGCACCAGTTAATCCGTATTCTGTATTGTTTGCAATTTCAAGCGCATG
>NZ_BRVM01000036.1 GCF_026011715.1 Cytobacillus sp. NCCP-133
GGACATTATAATCGACTAATTCTGGACAGGCAATACCGTCAACTTTCGGAAATTTAAGGGTGTCAAAAACACCTAACCTTTAACGGAAACGATATGGTTATTTCCTTTTTCTTTTTTAATTTGATTCATTTTTGCCAGAATCATTAATCCTAGAACATTCAGTTTTTCCATATCTTCGGGAAACATTAACTCAATTGGACGCCCTCTTTCGGACCATTTAACTGCATCTTCCAAAATTTGCTTTTGTGCCAACTTGGCCGCTCCGCCTACGGCTATATACCGTACAGCCCCTTTAATCTCTCTCGAACTGCTGCGGATTCGGTCAAAATGTTCCAGGTATTTTATAGCCATTGATTTTAGCTGCGGGATAATATACTTGCTTATATCCTTCTTAACACCTGCAAATGGCTCAACATACCATTCCGACTGCCCCGCAGCCAGCTTTTCCTCTAGCTCTGCCCGGGAATCAAAACGATACAGCTCATTTTTGCTTACTTTTTGAATGATATGGTCAAGAAACTGATTAATTCCAAAAGGTGCGCCCTCTATGGAGGCAACCGGTTTATTGTTCTTAATTCCTACAAAGTCCACAGAGTCTCCGCCCAGATCGCCAATGATAATCCCTTTTTGAGACTCTTTAACCAGCTCTTCATTTTTTATTCCAAGGGTTTCCTGGTCGCGGGTTAATCCGAGATAGGCACATGCTCCTTCTGCCCCGACAATAACATCCTGGATATGGAGCTTGACTTCCAGTTCTTTAGGTTCGGCTAATCCGGGCACCTTATGGAAGATGACTGTATGGGTGCCAATTAATCGTTCTTTTAGCCACGATTTACGCTCCTTATATTGTGTAGTCGGCAAAGATACAGCTAATTGGTCAATTGAATAATCGATTTCCAGTTCATCAGTTTTCTGAAGAGATGCATGGTAAGCTGCCAATCCAAACAGTAATAGGTACGTACGGTCTTCTTCCACTTTTTGATTATTAAAAGAGGTTAGGCTAACATCCTTCTGCTTGGCAGCGCCTTTGCCAACGTAAAATATTTCTCTTCTATCTTTAACAGCATGGCTTTTCACTTCAACAATCAGGTTTTCCTCAAATATAATATCCTCATCGTCATATGGTTTCTCATAAAACTCTCTGTCAAAAAGCGCAATCGCGTTTGGAAGCTGGTAATCGGATACCATTCCGTTATCAGAAGCCAAGGCTTTATACCAGCTGTTACCTATATCAACGGCAAGAAAATTTTTTGTTCCCATTATCCCTCACTCCTCCTTTTGAATCTTATGCGGGATAAGAGTCCCGTTGTGCCCGTACCTTTACAATAAACAAATTTTTTTTGGTTAAATAGGATCCTTTATTATAGCAGGGCAAATGCCCATACATAGTCATTCATCACGCATACAATGCTATATCTTGACTTCAGGAGGCCCCAAAATGTCAGAAACAAACAAAGATATTCATTTGAATGAATGCAAAGCTGTCACCCATCACTGTGAATGTGAAAGTCAGCATGAAACCCATCCTCACGTCAGCATAGGAAAGATTATTACGAAGGTACCTGTTGTATTGGCTGAACTGACCCTGCAGATTAATATAGATGCTTTAATCACCTTTCCAGAGCCTGTGCTGGAAATTAAAGATATTAAGAAAACAGTCAAATTAACACAATGCAGGCTTCTATTGCCTACCAACAAATTATTCATTAAAGGCTATGTTCGAAAAAACATACAGTATGCAAGCCCGTCCCCAGATATTGAAATGCATACAAAAAACAGCGTGGCATCTGATCTGCATTCGTATACGGTTGACATCCCTTTTCAATGTGCTGCGGAAATTAAAAAATTCTTAGCTCTGCCAGTCATGCCGGAAATGAACAACAGAATGGAATTTGATTTTCTTATGTCTAAACCGATGTCTTGTGGACATTCTGAAAAAGATGAACTGCAGTCCAAAGACCTTTCTCAATTCCATCAGGAAAGTTTACAGCATTATAACGAACTCCCATACTGTGAGTTAATATCCAGCAGAATCATTGAATGGGATGAAGCCATCGACCGTTCCCCTCTCCCTAACTGCTCACCATTAGGAGAAGGGTTTTTCACAAAGGTAGAAGAAAAAATGGTTTTGGATTTGACCCTTAAAGTGCTGCAAAAACAGCAAATCCGAGTTTCTTCTGCAACAAATGATGATGATTGCTTTCATCATTGTGATTAAATATTAAAAGATAAAGAATTTGAATAGTAAGGAGGGATAGGAGAGGATGCTTATCGAATGCACCTTCCTGGCACTATGAACAATATGCGTAATACTTATAATAGAATTTATTATAGCCATCTAGCTGATGAAGAGCCGTCATCGCAAAAGCAGGAGTTCTTTTTTCCGGAGAAAGAGCAAGCAGCAAATAGTAATGGGGAAAGATTGCTGGATACACATCTATTCGGGAAGCCGGAAAAGGTTGAAAAGCCTTATATTTCTTCTGAAACAGTGTCAGTCCCCTTTATTTTGACTCCTCCAAAAGTTGAAGACAGACAAATTGTCGGTTCAAAGGAACAGCCTGCAAGGAAAATTGAAAAGAATCCTATGAGTAACCAGCCTAAACTAGAGAAAGTAAAGGGGCAATATGACAAAGGAAAGAAAGGAAATATACCTCAAAAAATAAAGGCAATGTTAACGCCTTTTGCGCCTATGCTCAGCTGGACCCCTTCTTTACCAAGCACATTTTCAAACAGTATTTATAATAAAACAGGCAAAACAACTGACCAAGAAAATTTTGGAATGAGTGAACCTGCTGTATTGGTGGAGGAAGAAGATTTTCAATCGGCCCAATGTAATAGGATATTGAAAAAAGAGCGTAAAGTATCTGATTTTGAAGAGCAAAGTGAACCATTGAGTGAAAGTCCCGATAATTTAAAACATATTGAACATCGGGACCTTTTTGAAAAATTCTCATCTTTACTCGATGCCCCAATTGAAACAAATTCTGACCAATTGGATAAGTCAGATGAATCTTCTTTCTTTAGTGAGCCCTTTAAGCATCATAGCGAAAATAAAAAAATCAGTATTCCTCTACCTGCAGATGATTTTGAATTTTTATCGGAGAAAGAGATTTCAATGATAGAAAGCCAAGATGATGGGTTAAGACAAGAGGGATCTTCTTCTGATATTAATCATTATCCAGTAATAAATAAATATCTATCTTTAGAGAATGAATTTTTAAGTATGCTTGAAGAATCATCTTCTTCCGAATCAGACATCTTTTCCTCACAACAGGATGAAGTATTTTCTTTACTTGCAGAATCTTTTTATAGTGGGATTGAATCTTCTTCACTACCCGAAAAAAAAGATTTTATCAGAAATGAATTGTTTTATGAGGAATCTTCATCATCAATGAATGAACAAGTGTTTTTCAGAAGAGATCAACCGATCATTGACGAAAAAGGCTTGGGAGAATCTTCTTCCTTCGAAGACGAATTTTCAATCTCTTTGGAAAAAGCCTATTGCCTGCTCCAAGAACTCGTTGGCAAGAAGGATATGACCTCATTGACAGAAGGTGCTTCCCTAAAAAAAAATGAGGTTTTATCAATATTAAAAGAATCTTGCTCTGGAGCTGCCGGGGCTCCAAACCATGTGTCAGGTGCTGATCAAGAAAACGCAGGATACCAGAAGGGTTCCTCCTTGTTAGAGAAATTTTATGAAATGCTGGAGAACCCACACTCTAGTGGAAATCCAGAACCTAGCTTAGAATATTCTGCTGAAAGCAGTGAAAAGGATAGCTGGAAGAACTCACACATTAATGAAAAGAAATCCTCAGAATTAGAATTATCAGACAAAAAGGCTGCCACCAATGAAAACTTTGAAGAATCTTCCTTTTGTATACGTGAAGAATCAGCAAATATGTGCAAGGCTGCAAAAAAGAGGATCGAAGAGGAATATAAAAGTTTTCCTCGTCATCAATTCTGCTCGGAGCATTTCAAAAAAGATCGCATTATTAAGGTCCCTGTTTTAGTGGCGAAATCTGATGTGGAAATTGATCTTTTTAATCGCTTGCCAGTGCATGTTCCGGCCAAATCGCTAAAACCATTGGAATGGTCTGTTAAAGGATTGCAATGTCGTACACTACTCCCCTCTAATGCTGTTTTTATAAAGGGAGAACTTATAACTGATATCGCTCTCACAAATAATGGAGCAATGCAGGTGTTAAAGGTACCAGTATGTTTTGAGAAAACGATTGATCTTGAATGGCTTTGTCTTCCCATTATACCTGAGCAAAATGGGAAACGAGAATACATGTTCCAAACAGAAAGCCAGCTTGATTTTCATAACGAATTTTTTCAGCATTTTACGGAAGAAATCTTCTGCAAGCTGCAAAGCATGCATATTATCTGGCATGATGAGATTGGAACGGACGAAAGTCTGGAAATTCAGGGCAGTGTTATTCTAAGTATTGATTTTTTGCAGGAACAGTATGTGGAAATATGAAGAGAGGGTATCTTTTAAAGATACCCTCTCTTCATTTGCTTTTTAAACTCTCCTACTCTCTTCGTACCCAAGCCATTAAGGAGTAGGACCATCAACCAATTGACGCTGAGTTAATCTTACCAAAAGATTCACTTCGGCTTTTTCTGTAACCTTATCAAATCTTCCGTATTTATCGAAATCGCTTAATAGGTCCATTTGTGTTACTGTTGCGCTAAGCAATTTACACTTAATTGCTTGATTGAAGAATTCAAACGTAAAAGAGCCAAAACTGCAGCGGTCTGAGCCCATTCCGTCTTTTGCAAGCTCTCTTATTTCATTAACCTGGTTGCTTTTTGTACTAAATTGCCAATCAATAGGCGGAAGGTTGTTTACCAAAGAAAAACACTTGAATGGAGCATTGACGCTGTAGTCTTTAACAACGCCTTCACAGCCCTCAACATATTGAATGTTTTTGTGAATATAACCTTCAACAAATAACTTAACTGCAGTTGGAGCTACACCAGGGAAGCCTGTTGGGATAACAGGTACTGCCTTACATTGAGTTAAAAAAACATTTTTTCTGATGTGTTTAATATCAGTTGCAAAATCTGGAAGATAAATATCTGATTCTGTTAATGCCTGGATTGGAACATCTCCCAAAATTATCGTTTGCTCAGTATCCCCCTGGTTTGTTGCAGCTCCTACTTCACAAAAATGAGTATTAGACTTTGCTGTGTCACAAGCCGGTGCTGGAGGGCATTTTTCATGGCCTTTTCCACAGCCATTACCATAAGAATGGTTCTTCTTCATACAATTCACTCCTTGAATATTTTTAGTCAAAAAACATGCAAGCATCAGCAGTAGCCTTCTATATTGCTTGTTTCTTTGACATACTATTGTATATGCGAGCAATGGCGTAAAGGAGTGGACAAGTATCTTGTGGCATTTATATCATTTTTAAAACTCGTTTAAAAAAGGCTAATAGGTATCTTTTTAAAATCAGAAAGACCCCCATGTTTCATGAGGGCTTAACTACTATGGGTGGCAAACAATTGCTTCAAATTGACCTTCTAAAACAAATGTTTTTAAGGAGCTGGGCAAAATTAAATGGTCCCCTTTATTAAGTTCATAATTTTCTTTGCCTACTTTTAGAACTCCTTTTCCATTTATTACACTGACTAAATAATACAAGTAGTTTTTCTCCATTTCAGCTTTTTCAGTGATTTCCCATTTATAAATGGTAAAGTGATTAGATGTGATCAACTTAATAAACTTGTTTCCACCCTGCCTTTCAACCATTGGTTCAAATTCAAATCGTTTATAGGGTACACTCGTAACCTCAATAGCTTTTTTTAAATGCAGCTCCCTTTTAGTTCCTTCTTCATCAGTCCGATCATAATCGTATATTCTATAAGTTGTATCAGAGTTCTGCTGTATTTCCAGCACAAGTGTTCCCTCGCATAATGCGTGGATCGTTCCGCTCGGGACATATATAAAATCCCCTTTATTTATAGGGATTCTTCTTAACAAAGAATCCCACTTTCCTTTATCAATCCCCTTGCTTAGTTCTTCTTTTGTTTTTGCATTGTGCCCTAAAACGATTTCTGCATTCTTTTTACAATCTAAAACATACCAGCATTCATCTTTCCCCATTTTGGTGTGTTCTTGAGATATAGCATATTGATCAGGTGGATGAACCTGTACAGATAAATCTGTGTTCGCATCGAGTATTTTCACTAAAAGAGGAAAAAATGAGGAAGGATCATTTCCGAATATCTCACTGTTTTCACTCCAAAGTTCTCCAATTTTTTTCCCTTTTAAAGGACCGCTTTTTACGACTGACTGTCCATGAGGATGAGCTGAAATAGCCCAGCATTCACCTGTACGTACTGACGGAATGTGATAACCAAATTTATCTTTCAGAGCTGTTCCTCCCCAGATCCTTTCTTGAAAAACAGGCTCGAAAAATAATGGCTGAATCACATAGTCCCTCCTTATCATTCTGTACTCTGCAATAACCTTTTTATTGGGTTAGGATTACAAGACTTGTAACCTTAACCATTGAATTGAACACATGTGGCTGCAGGTGAAAAGGGGAGTCCCAATAAAAAGCCTCTCCCCCTTTTCATTATCTTATCCGGTACATTCCTTGAATTTTTTCTACAAACCTTTCCCGGGAAGTTTTTTCTGGACTTTTTTGGGATGGCCAAGGCAGTGGGCAAGGTCCCTTTTTCGGTGGCGGGGATAATTTAGGATTAAATTGCTGCGTTTGAAGTAATTTAAATATTAAGGTAATTTCCATCTTCTCAGTTATTTTTTCGAACTGGCCAAACCGGTTAAAGTCCTTAAATAGATCCAATTCATTAACTTCAGAGAATAGCAGTTTACACTCAATTGGTTCATTATAAAATTCAAACGTTCTTGAACCTCCCAGAGTGCTGTCTGCACCGTGGCCAGTATGATCAAGAAACCTTCTCTCATCTACTGATGACTTATTGCTTAAAAATTCAAAAGCTTTATTAAAAACCTGGACTTGCTGATTACAGCTAAAAGGGATATCAGTACTGTAATCCATAACGTAACCGGTACATTCTTCTACATATTGAATGTTTTTATGGACAACACCAGTAATAAATAATTTTACAAAACCAGGATTCTGAATAGATGGAATTGCTTTGCACTGCTTCAACGAAACATTTTTCCGAATCCATTTAATTTCCCTTGCAGGTGTTGGGAGCTTAATATCAGCTTCAACATCTGCCTGCAGCTCTACCTCGGCTAATACGACTGGTACATCAAAAACCGGTACTTTTTGAATATCTGCAACTGGAGAAAATGATCTGGTAAAACAATCTATAGTTCTCGCTTTGGAAATGTCGCAGGATCCGTTACTACATCCTGTGTTTTTTTTCATGCATTTCACTCCTTGAATTTTTTTAAATCAAAAGCAGAATAAGTGCTTTGACTTACTATTTGTATATGTAGAAAAGACAAGTATGGCATGGACAGATGTAACGGCATTTAAGATTTTTTTGGACATTATTCCAAAAATGAAAAGTCAGAAAAAATTCTCCGAGTTTTACAAGGACTTTCGATCTTTTTGTACCGAATTCAGTTCAAATGAGTATTATAAAATAACTTTTGCAATGGGAGGCGATTTTTATATGTCCAACACAAACCTTCGAAAAGAAAAACTTATTTATTGTTCTGTAGTTACTGAACTTCAAGCAGCTAAAGTGACAAAGATTTGCCAGAATTATGGAATTCAGTCCGTAATCAAATTAAAACCCTTTGTGGATATTTCACAGCTGAAGAAGGCATTAAAAGAAAAGATGAAGGATAAATTGTATGATCCTTGCCCTTGCGGAAAGGGGAAAAAATTTAAGTTTTGCTGTTATAAGGATGAATTGGATATTGAACTCTGATTCCTTTCCTATATGAATCAGTTTTCTTAAGCAAAGGTGTAAATGAAAAAGGGAGCTTTTTAGCTGCTCCCTTTTTCATTTAGATAGCTTATTAATCTATACATTCAAACTCATAGGATAATTTATTTTCTTAAAAACAGGTTAAGGTTTTCGAGTCTGTAATTTTTTAATATTGCTGCTGCAGCCACAACCTCCCCCATTTTTCTTTTTCTTATAGCCCACTCCCTTTATTGAATTGCCAATATAAATTTTATTTTGCTGTTCTATTTGTGGATTTCCTTTTCGACTACTCTTTTTCAATATGAATTCCTCCTAGCACAAATAAATCCACCACAATATATACTATGAGACTTTTAAAGATAAGTGTTCGGGCAAATACCCAATTATTTATTAAGCGGTTCCTCATGAAACTCTATTAAAAAAACCGGCGCACCTATATATACGCCGGTTTCCGGAAACTAATCTATTATTTTAATATTAATTCGAAAGATCTTCTTATCTATCATTTTAAAACATCTGACTTCTGTTCTTCCTTTATGAAAGGATACGATTAAATAAGGCAATTCCGGATAGGAATTATTCCTGATGTCATGAATTGATGGGTGCGCTGGTGAGTTGGGGTGTGAATGAAAGATTCCGGAAAGCACTTCCCCTATTTGTTCCATTTCTTTTACTGCTGTTTTAATAGATTCGGAGGACATGGTAAATCGGTTAAATCTTTTCGATTCATTTTTTATTTTCCATAGGGTGTTTGACTGACCCTCCAATTTGGAAAGTAACCCGCATGCTTCATATGGCAGGATTTCTTTACAATAGGTAATTATTTCCTCATATATTGTTCTCTTAATGATAAAATCCTGTCCGGTAAAATTTATTTCCTTACTCTTCTTTCCATTGACTCCCATAGCTGTTACCTGCGGCGCTCGGCTGTGTCGTTTTGCTGCGTAACGTGAAAAAGTCCATTGCTGCTGCCTGTGTTTGTCTGGGTGTTTGCTGCTGGTATTGCCCCTGGAAACTTTGTGAGGGTTGACCGCTCCCTTGCTGCTGTGAAAGCATTCTCTGAAAAAAGCTCCCGGATTGTGAACTTTGTTGCGGAGCCTGAAACTGACTAGCTTGAGATTGGTTTTGTACTGGCTGTTCCTCCGTGGGAGAAGCTTGCTGAGAATTATTGTGAAGTCCAGCTGTATATGGAGAAAGTGGCTGCTTTATATACTGCTTAATAAAGTTTTCCTTTTCCTCGAGGTTAGATTCCAAAGCTGCAAACTGTGTTTTCATTTGCTTCATTTGTTTTTCCCAAATTTCCCGATCTTTTTCGTATTGTGAAATCTTATCTTGATAAAGTTTCATATCAGCTTTGAATTGATCCAACTGCTGCTGCAAAGCACGTTCGCTATCTTTTTTAGCCTTATAAATTTCAATTTCTTTTGCCTGTAAATCTAAAGCCAGTTTAGCATTATTTTTTTCAAGCTCTTCCATCTTTACAACTGTTGCTTTCGTTCTTTTCAGCTCCGCTTTTAACTCATCTATTTGTTTAGACCAAGAGCCTTTCTCCGCATCAAATTCGTCTGATTTTTCCTTGTATACATTTACCTGATCCTGAACATGATCCAGAACCTGAAGGTAAGAATCCTTTTCACGTTTATAATGATCTGTTAGTGAATTAAATTCTGCTATTTTAGTTTCAAGATCCTCTTTTAGTCTGAGTTTCTCAGATTCAAATTGTTCGAGCCGGGACAAAGAATTTTGAGCCTTATGCAGCTCAGTTCTCATTATTTCAATCTGATTTTCCAACTCATCCTTTCTAGCCTCGGATTTTTCATAATCTTCTTTAATCTGTACTAACTCCTCCATAAGCATATCCTTCTCCTTTTTAATTTGTTTAAGTTCTATATTTTTTGACTCCAATTGGTGTTTTAACGAGGATGTCATCCGAACTAGTTGTTTCATTTCTGTAAATACCTGGTTTAAATTTGAAGTTATTAAATCCATGCGTTTTTCGTCTGATTTTCGATGAGAAGAAAGGATTGAAAAATTTTCATTGAATGCAGCATTTTCCTCTTCAAGCTTTGCAAGTTTTTCAAGGAATCCGACCTTTTCTTCTTCAAATTTGGCATTCTCCTCAATTAGTTTGGATAATTCCATTTCGCGGTTTTCGAGACGATTACACACATCCATTTTTTCTTTTTCTTCTTGTAACAGTTTTGTCTTTAAACCTTCAATTTCTGCCTGAAGATGACTAACTGACTCGCCTGCAATAATTTTTTCAGACTCCAATTGGTTTATCTTTTGTAGATAAGATACGTTTTTCTTGCTTAATTGTTCCTTGTTTTGTAATAAATCCTGGATTTCTTGGCCCATTTTTTTATTTTCGTTGACTTTTGTTTGAGCTTCCTCAGTTTTCACCCTTAACTTAACCGCAAGAGAATTAACTTCCTCTTTCAATTGGCTTAATGTTTTATGGGCCTCCGTTAATTCATCACACAATTTTTGATTTTCTGTTTCAAATTCATTTTCTTTATCTGTAAGCAGCTCTACTTTTTTCTCAGATTCATTCATCTGTTTCTGAATTTGCTGCAATTCATTTTGTAGACTCTCAGTTTTTTTCTCATTTTCATTCTTTTCAAGCAGTAATTTTTGGAGGTCTGAAGTCTTTTCATCCAGTTCAGCCTCCAATGTCTGTCTTTTCTTTCGGTATGATTGGGTTTGCGTAAGTAATTGATTTTTTTCCTCCATCAATTTGTTCAGTTCTGAAGTCTTTTCATCCAGTTCGGTCTCTAAAGTATGTCTTTTCTTTTGGTTTGATTGGGTTTGAGTGAGTAATTGATTTTTTTCCTCCATCAATTTGTTCAGTTCTGAAGTCTTATCAGCCAGTTCCGCCTCTAAATTTTGCTTTTCCTTCTCAGCTGTTTCATTAATATATAGTAAATGATTTTTTTCTTCAGCTATTTTAGACAGCTGGGAAACGAGTAAGTTTTCCCTTTCTTTTGCTTTCTTTGCTTTTTTTTCCTGTTCATCAAGCAAAATCTGCAGTTTATTATAACTTCCATTTAATGTTTGCAGGTCATCATGAATTTGTTTCTTTTCCCTTTCAGCTGCACTTAAAGCTTTTTTTGTGTTATTCAGCTCTTCCTGCAAATGTTCTAAACGCTGGATAAGCTGTTGATTGTTTTCTTTTTCCTGGAGAAGGTCTGATAACTGACTTTTTAAGTTATTGATCTCCTCTTCAAGAATAGTTTTCTCTTTTATATATTTAGCAGATTTTTCAAGATCAAGTTTAGCAAGTAATTTTGGGTTATAGTCATTTTTCAAAAGTGTTTCATTTTCCTTTTTTAAATTTTGCACATCCCGTTTCAGCAAATCATTATCTTGTTTCATCTGCTTTATTTGTTCATTGTATTTTTGGACAACCCCCTCATGGTTAGCTCTAGAATAAGAAAGTTCTGATTCAAGATGTATTAATTTCTGCTGCATCTGTATATAAGTAAGTCTCTCAAAGCGGCTCCTTCTTAACATTTTTTAACCTCTCCTTTAGGCGAATACCTATCCTTATACCTCTTAGGTTATGCCCCTTAATCAAAAATGTGTAATGAATTCCATATAAATCTCCCATAATCAAAAAATGAAAAACTTTTTTTAAAAGGCTATCAAACGCTAATAATTTTTAACTTACAGCTCTAAAGTTAAAACCAAGTAACTGCCTTACAAAAGGTGAAAATACGTAAATTGTTTTAGATCAATAGTAAAAGGCTAACTCAAAGTTTCGATTGCATCGATGTTTCGAGTTAGCCTTTTTGTATTCTGTGATAAAAACAACATCTTTATTTTGTCCGACCAGTCATTTTCCGAAGTTCCTGCTGTGCAGCTGGATCTAATTCTTCCAAATGTTTTTTAAATATTGCCTTTCCATATTCATACAATTGAAAATCAAATTCATTTTTCTGCTCAATAATCTTTTTGACGTTTTCTGAAACCTGAGCCAATTTTGGCCGTGAGCGAGTCACATTTTGTCTGGATAAATAAGGAACTTTCCATCCCAGCTTTTTTCTCATTAAAAATATTGACTCGTTGAACCGCTCAGTTATTCCCACCATCATAAAGTGTTCATCAATATTTTTCTTGGCTTTTTCAAATGAAGGTGTTCCATCTCCAGAGATTAATGTTGTTTGCAAGTTATAAATACCGTCTTGAATAATTTTATCCTCTGACATAATAAATTCGGTTAAATTCAAAGACTTGGCTATATGATTTAAGGGATGTCTAGGATTCTCCCTTAAAAAGTAATAAAATGAAATCACCCGGTCTACAGGATGCCGAAGCATCGTTATATATTCAACAGGGTTCGATATGGCCTCGTGCAGTCCGAATTGAAAATGGCCTTGAATCCATTTAACTGTATTAAGCTTAGATTGAGGGGTTCCCTTTAGCCTGTTGAAAGCGTCCTGATAACCATTATAATAATAACGGCTTTGCAGAACAGTGTACTGTTTTTCAATTATTTTTCTCATTGACGTGCCAGCAGTTTTGGGTATATGAATAAAAATAATTATTTTTTTCATCAGATCCCTCGCTTAAAAGTCCTTTTTCATTACCAGGGCTATAAAATTATATATTTCTTAAAAACTGGTTCAGCTGATTTGTGTTTATTTTCCAATCTGCTTTTATCCCCGGAGTCATTTTGTCTGCAGTTTTTCCTATAAAATAATCCAGTTTACCGCCAACAGAACTGTTAATAAGGATATCGCTCATTTTAAAAAATTTTTGAGATGCCAGTACTATGATTCTAGCCTGTTTTTTTCGGAATACACTGTTATACATGGCAGATCCAGAGGGTCCTGCTATGACCTTTGCATTACGGAATAAGTTTATCTGTTCAGCCATTTTCATCTCCTGTGGATGGATAATTTTAAATCCATTTTGCGAAAAAATCCTTTCAACAGCTTTTTCATTTATTAAATTTCTTCTGTTATTTCTTAATTTAGATCTGGAAACATAGATTTTTTCAAAACCAGATCCTCTGTCATAGAAATCCCCTATTCTTTTCCAGGTTTGGAGAGCAAAAGTTGATGTGTATTTTCTTAAAGCAAAGGACTGAACCGGGATATACAGCCTTTCGCAGCGGACAGGATTATGCAAATATACAATTTGTTTTTTGTTAATTCCTATTGCTTTCAGGATTTCCAGCTGCCAGCTTTCTTTGTCCTCAGGATTCATAATAAATTTGACCTTGCTAATATCCATAAAGTTAGTAATCCATAATCTTGATACAACCTCTAACAAAAAGTGTCCAAACCCCCTGGATATCTCTCCACTTAAATAAATATAATTACCTTTAAGATAGATTGGTTTTACATGGTTTACTTTTAGAGTGAACTGATTTAGTCTTTCATTGAACTGCAGGTTTCTCGTGGGAGCATTATATTCGTAATGTCTGAAGCTATCAGGCAATATTCGGTTATTGTATAAGATGGTTTGGTTTTTTAAGCAAATAGCATCTTTTAAACATGCCAGATAAAAATCCTCCGTTATACATTCATTAGGCAGGTGTATTCCCGGAAAAGGATTTGCCGGAGGTATTACTTGTGTTTTTTCAGCTTTTTTTACAATATATAGAGTATTTTCTGGCAATATTCCCATTTTAAAATCTTTAAAGTCCCTTACTTTGCATATATCTTTGTACGAAACGACTTTCATCCCCTGTCTTTTCATTTAAATCTCCCCTTGATAAAAATATCCCATTTTCAATGCATGGTATTACATTCTATTCATTTACCAACAAAAAGCTTGGCCGCTTGTCCACACAGTGCAAAACAGATGCAAATATTTAGGCTTGATCGCTATGAAATTCTGAGCACAATGCTACCTAATCGGAATATATTAACAGTGAGTTAAGGGTTAATTTGTATAATTTTTCTGTGCCTGGGCAGCAGCGATTAGGAAATGTACCCGAATATACGCAACAGCCCATACACATCACAGAAAAAGCAGCATAACATACAGTAGGTTTAACCCTATTATTAACAAGTGAGAGGATGATCGGTTAATGGATTTTAAGTCAATTAACGGCGGACAGGAGACCCTATGTATTAAAGTAAATAAAGTATACGACTGGGTCACCCGCCAAGTAGATGTGCCGCTATTGGCATTTAATGCAAGTGATTTGGCCGCAGGAACAATAGTTTTCGATTGTGACGGTATCACACCTGGTGATGATCCATGTGCAGTTTTAGGCGGAAACTTTACAGTTGAATGTTTTGCCACAGATGAAACTGGAACACCAGTTGACCCTCTGGCACCTGGATCCATTCTTTGCCAAGAGATTCCACAGCCGGAAGGCCGTGCAAGCGGGCAGTTTCAATTGCCAGATGGATCAACTGTTACACTGCAAAAGGTCAAGGTATTAAAGAAAGGATTTGTTGTTGTCCGTATAACAAATCCAAACGGGCTATCTTGTACAACTGGACCGATTCCTTGGGCTGTTTCAGAGAAGTTTTTCTTATGTGCACCTCCGGGAACTTTCCTTCAATGCGAAATTACAGACTTTGAATGTGATGCAAACTTAATTTGCCGAGCAGTTACTACAACACCTGGTGAATTCGAATTCCAACAGCTGGATGTATCTATTAACTTATGCCAAAACGTCCAAATGGAGGCATTAGTTAAACTGGAAATTACAGCCGACTTCTGTCAGCCGCGTCCTGACATGCCATTTGTTTGTCCGCCGCTGGCATTCCCGCCACAATGTCCGACTGTGTTCCCAGGCCCAGGTCCTTCACCAGCTTAATATACAATTTAAGCAAACTGTCTAGAGAGGAGTGCCCGCTCCTCTTTTTTGTTTAAATTACTATTTCTATTGAAGCATGCGCTGTTATATGAATCGGATATTTCATTTAACATTTAAAGTTATTCTGTGACATAGAATGTATAGATATCAATGTATCTTGTAAAGGGGTGATTATTTGTTTTGGAAAAAGAAAGATCCTTTAAAGGCAGAAGGGATCGCCTGGTTCAGTTATGCACTTATGCTGCCGGACAAATCAGAAGAAGATGAGAATATAACTGTAATTGGAAACTTGATAATCAGAAATACGGGTATAGAAACACTATCCAATCCAATTATCTGTATTCGAATAAAGCCCCCCAAAAATGTTCGTCTTGGCGGAAAAATCGGTTCTGTATCACATACTGCCTTAATGATTGATGGTTCCAATTCAGAGGCATGGGTTTATATTGATGACGACTGGAAGGAAAAAGCGCTGGAATCCGGAGAGCATTGGCTAAAGCCGAATAATTCGAGGCAGATTGAAACCGGGATGAATCTGAACTTTGCCTATGAGTTAAGAATTTCTTCACATGCAGAAGAAACATTTGCTATTGTTGAAGGATTTTTTTATTGTGATGAAATCAAAAATGGGTTCAGTGCCCTGAACAGTATATCAGTTAATTTTTAGGTGGTTTATAATGAATATTTTATTCGTTACTTCAGGGTACACAGGTATATACAAATTCTTCGAAGATTGGATAGTGCAAGAACTTAATAAAAAACATAATGTAAAACTATTTAATCCACTCAGTGGATTGGCAAGGGTACAATCTTTAACCAATAATTTTAAAGCTGAGGCTGCTTTAGTTCTTCTTGGCTTCAAGACTTCTCCCAAAATCGTTGAATGGCTAAAAACAAAAGGTGTGAAAACTGCAGTATGGTTCACAGAAGATCCATACTATATGGATCGGACTGAAGTGCTTGTTCCACTTTATGATTATCTTTTTACTATAGACTCGGCAGCTAAAAATTACTATATCGGAAAAGGTCACAAGCAAACCTTCCATTTGCCCCTTGCTGCAGCACCATCAATATTTAAACCAATTGAAGTTCCTCCAAAATTCAAAAGCGATATTTGTCTGCTGGGTTATCCATATCCTGATCGGATTAAATATGTCCAGCTATTATTGCATAATACACCCTATCATATTAAGGTTATTGGGAACTGGAGAAACAAATTGTTTCGATTTCGGAATAATCCAAGATTGACAATCCACGATGATTGGGTTCCTCCATCCTCGGCGGCTCAATACTATAATGGGGCCAAGATTGTTTTAAATACGCATAGACCGCATAATTTAATGCAAAATAAAAATCGGATAGGACTTCATGGCACCAGTATAAATAATCGTACTTTTGATGTAGCTGCCTGCGGTGTATTTCAATTAATTGAATACAAAGAGGATTTACCTATACATTTTGTTGAAGATCATGAAATCGTTTCATTCAATAACGAAGATGAACTCATTTTTAAAATCAATTATTATATGAAGTTCAAAGATGAACGGAAGAAAATAGCAGCCAATGCAGCTAAGCGGGTACTGAAGGATCATACGTTTGAAAAAAGAATTGAAAAGATGCTGAGTATTATTCAAACATAATTTAATAAGAAAATGGTAACCGGTTTACTCAGCATCTGCACTATTCCAAGGCTTCGCACCTCTTTGAAGTTTCTTCTGAACACCTTTTTCATGAATCCGGTGCTCATCAGTTAAAACATTTAAAGGATGGAAATCCCAGTGCTTTACTAATTTTCTAAAAAAAGCTGCATCTCCTGCTTTCCATAAAGAAGGGTGGTCGTCCCAATTTTTCACAATATTTAAGCAGGACTTTCGGTGCATAAATGAATTATGATCTACCTTTCCCATTGGAAACCTTGTCACCCCATATAATGGCCGAATAAATGTTCTGGTGATTCTATTATTAGTAAAAACAACAACCTTTTGTTTGCCATAAACAACATGTATATGAGGGTTTTTGTGGAAAACTTCTGCCATCTTTTCAAATCTTGTTTTATAATATATATCATCATCCGTTAAATAGGTTACTAATTCACCGGACACAACCGGAAGCGCTAAGTTTATGCAGGTTGCGTATCTGGTTGTTTTTGACCGGACTTCTTGAGCAACTCCTGACTGAATTAACTTAATTCTAGGGTCTTTTTCCGCAATTTCTTTTAGTAAATTTTGTGTTTGTGCGTTTGAATTATCATCAACTATAATCAATTCCCAATGAGGATATGTTTGTTTTTGAACACTAGCTATGGCTTGCTGCACTTTTATTGGCCGATTATAACTCGTTAAGATACAGCTTATTTTTAAAGTAGGTCTACTTTTTATGGGGGTCATTATATCAGATCTAATTGATTTTGCAGCACTGGCTTTATTTAATCTCCTAAGATTTCCTTTAATTGATGGTGCCTGCATTATTTTATAAATCCTCTTATCTTGTTTGAAATCACAAATTACAGGTCTATCATCCTTGTTATCAATTAAATCCATTTTACACCTCCCAATTTTAAGTTATTGTCAAAAACTGTTGTTAAAGAATCAATTACAGGAAAAAACTGTTTTCATCAATTATTTTTCTTAATTTTTTTTGTGTGTAATGAAGGCAACTTATATACCTTTGGAGATTTTAAAAGTGAATGATTTCCTTTTGCAGCTGGTAAGACTCTGCCTTGGTACAGTCCTTTTGGGGCAATCTTTTTATTAAACTCATGACAAAAACACATAACACTCACCACCTTAAATATGTGATTAAATGAAGTAATTAACACAAAAAAGATTTAATTCCTTTTCTGCCATTTACCATCATATTAAACTATGCAAATTACATCTGCAGCTTTCCATTAACATATTTTTTTCCCGTATTATAAATTGTTTTTTTTAAGCGAGCTTTTACTGGCGGTTGATATTTAGTAGGAGTTAACTTCACAGCTTTTCCGCGATTTGGGTCATTTCCTAAATAATATTGATTAACTTTCTTACAAAGACACATAGGAACACCTCACCTTCTTACTATATTATATAAATCTGCTTGTCTGCTGCTTGTGCGAATATACATGCTTGTATATTCTTTTTTTTAATAAATTCTTTGGATCGACAATAGTAGTTTAACCTTTTGGTAAATTCTAAGTAAGCGTCAAACTACGCCCACATGGTTTGTCGCTTTTTTATATGCGATAATCTCCTAGAGATCAAACAT
>NZ_BRVM01000037.1 GCF_026011715.1 Cytobacillus sp. NCCP-133
GAGTTGATTAAGCTCGATTTGTCTTTTCAAAAAAGACTAAAGAATTAACGTTGACGTTTTTGTTCGTTCAGTTTTCAAAGATCAATCTGTTGCTCAGAAGCAGCAACTTTATTAATATATCATTTTCTGATCGCGTCGTCAACAACTTTTTTTGAGTTTTTTAAAGCAGCTGTTAACGTCTCAAGCGACTGTGTTAATATATTAACATTTAAATACCCGTAATGTCAACAAATTATTTAAAAAAACATTGGATATAATAGCCATTAACAGATCACCCCACATCAAAAAAGAAACCAGCCAAGTTTCAGACTGGTTTCTTCTATATATATATATTTGCTGCTATTTAGAGATCGTAATAATATCTTTGTCTTTCAAATCTACTATGCCTGGTTTATTAATCTTTACCGCTTCACCTTGCTCAAGATTAGTAAATACGATTGGCGTGATTTTAGAAGTAGCATTTTTCTCAATGTAATCAAGATCCACTTTTAATAACGGCTGCCCCGCTTCTACACGGTCATTTTCAGCTACCAATGTTTCAAACCCTTGACCTTTTAGGTTCACGGTATCAATACCTACATGGATAAGGATCTCACGGCCGGAATCCGAAAGAATACCAATTGCATGTTTTGTCGGGAACATATTAACGATTTTTCCGTTCACAGGTGATACAACTGTTCCTTCAGAAGGCACAATCGCGAACCCATCACCCATCATTTTTCCTGAGAATACCGCATCAGGAACATCTGTAATTGGTTTGATCTCACCTTTGATCGGCGCAACAAAAAGATCTTCCTTGTGCTCAGTTCGAAGCGCTTCAGGATTAACTTCTTCGATTTGCTGTTCAACTCCGCCTTCTGGAGCCTTTTCGACTGCACGCGGTCTTTTACCAGTCATAATATCTTTCATCTGGCCTTTGATTGTCTCGGATCTCGGTCCAAAGATAGCCTGGATGTTGTTACCGATTTCCAATACACCGGAAGCACCCAATTTCTTCAAACGATCTTTATCTACATTATTAATCTCATTTACAGATACACGAAGCCGAGTGATGCATGCGTCAAGGTGAGCAATGTTTTCTTGTCCGCCCATCGCTTCAAGTACTTCATACGGAAGGTCTCCGCCTTTGCCGGAAGCAACCTCTTCTTCATCTTCTACATCTTCACGGCCCGGAGTTTTTAGGTTAAATTTGCGGATGGCAAATCTGAAGCCGAAATAATAAATAACCGCAAAGACAAGACCAACCGGAATAACAATCCATGCATTTGTCTGTGGGTTGATTAAACCAAACAGAATATAGTCGATCAATCCACCTGAGAATGTCATACCAATTTTAACATCCAATAAATGCATGGTCATGAAAGAAAGACCTGCAAACACTGCGTGCACTGCAAAAAGTACAGGTGCTACGAATAAGAATGAGAACTCAAGAGGTTCTGTAATACCAGTTAAGAATGAGGTTAAAGCTGCAGAACCCATTAACCCGCCGACTAGAACTTTCTTTTCAGGTCTTGCTTCATGATAAATTGCTAGCGCTGCAGCCGGAAGACCAAACATCATGAACGGGAATTTACCAGTCATGAAGGTACCAGCTGTCAACTCTTGAACGTTGTCACTGATCTGGGCCATGAAAATACGCTGGTCACCGCGAACAGTTTCACCGGCACTTGTTACATATTGGCCAAACTCATACCAGAATGGCGAATAGAAGATATGATGCAATCCGAAAGGAATCAATGAACGTTCAATTAACCCAAAAATAAATGCTGATAGAGTTAAGTTTGCATGTACCATGTTTTGAGAGAAAGCATTTAGTCCTTCCTGAATCGGAGGCCAAATCACAAGCATAAGCAATCCAAGGACTACTGATGTTGCAGCAGTAATAATAGGAACGAAACGCTTTCCTGCAAAGAAACCTAAGTAGGAAGGCAATTCGATTTCATAAAACCTGTTATATAAAGCTGCAGCGATGATACCAACAATGATCCCGCCGAATACACCCGTCTGCAGAGTTGGGATTCCTAAGATGTTAGCATAGTTAAGTCCATTTACATCCTCCGCAGTAATGCCGGCTGCAGTACCCATTGTAACATTCATAATTAAATATCCGATGATGGCAGCAAGTGCTGCTACCCCTTCACCGCCAGCCAAACCAACGGCTACACCAACTGCGAATAGTACTGGTAAGTTCGCGAATACGATGTCCCCTGCTTTTTGCATTACCTGGGCGACGACTTCCACTCCACTGTTATCCAGGAACGGTGCCAATTCAAGCAAAGCCGGGTTTTGCAGCGCTGCACCCAATGCAAGCAGGATACCGGCTGCAGGTAATAGTGCGACAGGAAGCATTAAAGCTTTCCCTACCTTTTGCAGGACGCCGAATACTTTTTTAAACATAAATTAACCTCCTAATTTTTTTACTCATTAAGCGTTTTCATTTCTTTCGCAAGCATTAAAAACAAATAAAAAAGGCATGAGGAAAAAGGTAAAGAACTTTGGTGTATACAAGGGTTATCTTACCCTATTCACCTAGATTCCATTACCTTTCTTCACTCATGCCTGATCGAATCAGTAACACGTAAAGATGAAATAATGACTAATTTATTTTCTTTTGAAGTCTCTGCAGATGCATGGTCAAATAAACCGCTTCCGCATTATAGACTGGCTTTTTTAATGTTTGCTGCATTACCTTAATGATCTTCCATGAGAGATTGTAGCACACCGGGTATTCTTCTTTCAAGAGGAAAGTTATTTTTTCCGGTTCTTCGACCACTTCACCTTTGTTTACACGTTCAATCGTAAAGCGGATATGGCGGACAAGCCTCATGTAATCTATGCTATCTTTATCAATCTTTATATCAAGCTGTTCTTCAATCATGTTAATAAGATGGGTCACAAGCTGAGAATGCTGGTTGATCTCAGATAAGCTGCGATTCATCACGGCGCTATGAACATGAAGGGCAATAAAACCAATCTCTCCTTCAGGCAAATGGATGCCAGTTCGTTCTCCGATAACGCTTACAACTTCTTGGGCAATTTCATATTCAAATGGGTACAAGGCTTTTGTTTCAATAAGGAACGGATTTTTCATCTCCATTCCTTTCTTCAAGCGGTTTACCGCAAACATCAAATGATCCGTCAAAGCAACATGAATGTGTTCATTAAGAACGGAGTTGGACTTTTGTTTAATCAATTCGATAGAAGAGATGATTGCTTCGAGCAATTCATTATCAACAAAAGGCATTAATTTAATATAATTTTCCTGCTCCTTTTCGTTCTTAAGCACAAAAAGTTTTTCAACCAGAGCCGCATCAATATGCTGGCCAGACTTCCGGTTAAAACCTAAACCTTTCCCAATAAGTACTACTTCTCCGAAAGAATCATGGCTGCCAATAAGGACATTATTATTAAGTACCTTTACTACCTTATACTCTCCCATTCTATTCTCCCCGCCCATTAAACAAATGTACTCTCATGTTATTAAAGCCTGTCAAGGAAGTCAACGGATTGGGGTAAATAAATTGCAAATAAAGTGAAACTTCAATCAGTTGGGTGTGTTCTCCACTAATTGTTAGTTAAATTAATCTGGCCTTTAAGGGCCTGATCTCCTTTTAATTCCTCTGAGTCATGGAGACCTACTGCCCGTTAGACTGCGATAAAAAAAAGACCCGCATTTTAGTGCGGATCCCAAGTCAGCTTATTATTTTAAGAAAATAAAATACAGGATGAAGATCACAAACAGGACGTACATAACCGGATGAATTTCTTTCGTGCGTCCCTTTACCATCATTGTAATAGGATAGAAAATGAACCCTACGGCAATTCCAGTTGCAATGCTGTAGGACAGCGGCATAACAATAATTGTTAAGAATGCCGGCACGGCAATTTCGAATTTATTCCAATCAATCTTTCCTAATGATGCTACCATCAGGACTCCCACTATAATTAATGCCGGAGCTGTTACAGCTGAAGTGATAACTTCCAATAGCGGGAAAAAGAAAAGTGATAATAAGAATAATCCTGCAGTTACAACAGAAGCAAAGCCAGTTCTCGCACCTGCCGCAACCCCTGATGACGATTCAATAAATGATGTTGTGGTTGAAGTTCCAAACACTGCACCCACAACCGTGGCAGCAGAGTCCGCAAATAATGCTTTTCCAGCCCGCGGCAATTTGTTATCTTTCATCAAGCCTGCCTGATTGGCTACTCCAACTAAAGTTCCTGCTGTATCAAAAAAGTCAACGAATAAAAATGTTAGAACAACAACTAACATGCTGGCAGAAAAAAAGGATGGATCTCCGTAAGCCTCGAAAGCTGCTCCAAAGGTAGGAGCCACACTTGGAATAGAATCGACAACCTTTCCAGGAACGTCAATCAAACCCACAATCATCCCTACGATGGTTGTAATCACCATACCGATAAAAATTCCACCGTTAATTCCTTTTGTCATTAAGACCACTGTTACTGCAATACCGAAAATAGCAAGTAATACATTCCCATCGGTAAAATCGCCTAATCCCACAAGGACTGCATCATTATTTACAATAAGTCCCGCACTTTGAGCACCGACAAATGTAATAAATAATCCAATACCTGCACTTACTGCATACTTCAATTCTGCTGGAATGGAATTGATAATTTTTTCTCGTAAGCCTGTAAGCGTTAATAAGATAAAAATAACACCCGAGATTAAAACTCCGCCTAAAGCATGCTGCCAAGGAATACCCATTGTTAATACAACGGTATAGGCAAAGAATGCATTCAAACCCATTCCCGGCGCTAAAGCGATCGGGTACTTGGCCAATACCCCCATCAATAACGATCCAATTGCCGCAGCGACTGCAGTAGCTACGAATACTGCTCCATAATCCATTCTCATAGCATCCGGCAGATCAGGTATATCCATTAACGATAAGGTAATCGGATTAACTACTAAAATATATGCCATCGCTAAAAACGTTGTAAGACCGCCAATAAATTCACGGCGATAGTTTGTTCCAAGTTCTTCAAATTGGAAGTACTTCTTCATTATCTCTTCCCCCTATTGGTTGTCTGTATTCAAAAAAGCGGAAGCGCCTTACCCACCCCGACAAGCACAAGACGAGCCTTCCGGAAAGGCATCCTATGCCTTTTTGGGAGGATTTCTCGAAATGTGGAGGCGAATGCCCATTCAAGGAAAGAGCTCTACGTCCTATGGCAAGGCCTGCACGACCCGCATCCTTCCAAAAGCTGCTGCTTTCGGTGGTGCGATGACTTTGCTGACGAAGCCTTCCTTGTCCTGCGGGCCTCAGGCATAAGACAGTTCCTTATAGAAGGTGTTCTTCCTTCTATAAGGAAACGGCTTATGACCCAGAGTCCCTAGGAGCCGAAACAAGCCAAGCTTGTGACCTCGAGGGGGTAGGCTGTTTGCGCTAGACCGTTCTCGAAATACAGATATATGAATTTTGCTATAAAAAACTCCGGTACTGAGTACCGGAGCATTGACAACAGGGCTCGCGCAGCAATAGGGAACAATAAGGAAAAATAATTGCGTGAAATAGATCCCTAACTGCACTTACCTCGTAGTCAAGCTATTTACGGTAGCTCGGTAGAAACTTTTGGGCCATATCCCCAAGATTATACGACGTAAAACGACATATTTAATTCTTCTTAATCATAACACCTCAAAAAGTCCTAGTCAACATAAAAAACGAACATTTAAATGTCCGTTTTTTATTAATGTTCGTATTTTATTCCCATTCAATTGTTGCTGGCGGCTTGCTTGTAATATCATACACTACTCTGTTTACATGAGATACCTCATTGACAATTCGGGTAGAAATTACTTCAAGAACATCCCAAGGGATCCGGGCCCAGTCGGATGTCATGCCGTCAATGGATGTAACTGCACGTATTCCAATCGTGTAATCATATGTGCGTGCATCGCCCATAACACCGACACTGCGGATATCAGGCAAGACAGTGAAATACTGCCAAATGTCACGGTCCAATCCAGCCTTTTTGATTTCTTCGCGCAGTATCGCGTCAGATTCACGTACGATTTCCAGCTTATCATCAGAGATTTCTCCAAGTACACGAATGCCTAAGCCAGGTCCAGGGAAAGGCTGCCTCCAAACAATTTCATCCGGAATGCCCAGCTCCGATCCAAGCGCACGCACTTCATCTTTAAACAAAGTATTCAGCGGTTCAATCAGCTTGAACTGCATATCTTCAGGGAGACCGCCGACATTATGGTGAGATTTTATCGTTTGCGCTGTAGCTGTGCCACTTTCGATAATATCCGTATAAAGTGTACCCTGAGCAAGGAAATCAATGCCTGCTAGCTTAGCAGCTTCATCATCGAATACATAGATAAACTCATTGCCGATAATTTTACGTTTTTGTTCAGGGTCGCTTATTCCTTTAAGTTTGCTCAGGAAACGCTCCTGTGCGTCCACTTTAATAACATTCATATTAAACCCATCCGCAAAGGTCTTCATAACGCCTTCTGCTTCATCTTTTCTAAGCAAGCCATGGTCCACAAAGATACATGTCAGCTGATCTCCAATTGCCTTATGGATTAGAACAGCCACAACCGAGGAATCCACACCGCCGCTCAATGCGCAAAGAACTTTTTTTCCGCCTACTTCCTGCCGGATTTTTTCCATTTCAATTTCGATAAAGTTTTCCATGGACCAGTCGCCTGTACAGCCACATACACCAAAGACAAAATTCTTTAGCATATCATTGCCATGCACCGAATGGCGCACTTCAGGGTGAAATTGAACAGCGTATAAGCCGCGCTCTTCATTGCTCATTGCAGCAATCGGGCAAGAAGGGTTTGTTCCGTCTACAGTAAAGCCAGCCGGTGCTGCCACCACAAGGTCGCCATGACTCATCCAAACAGTCTGTTCTCTAGGAAGGTCTGCAAATAACTTCGACTGGTTTTCAACTTTAAGAACAGCTTTTCCGTATTCACGATGCTTGGCAGGCTCCACTTTTCCATCGAAATGCATAGTCATCAGCTGCATGCCATAGCAAATCCCAAAAATCGGCAAGCCTAATTCAAAAATTTCCTCATCACAGCGGAAAGCATTTTCCCCATAGACACTGTTAGGACCTCCAGAGAAAATAATGCCCTTTGGATTCATTTCTTTAATTTCTGCAGCTGTAATTGTATGCGGATGCAGCTCACTGTAAACACCCAACTCGCGGATTCTGCGTGTGATTAACTGATTGTACTGGCTTCCAAAGTCCAGCACTACGATCATCTCTTGATTTTGAAGTTCTGTTTTCCCCGTCACGCTGTTCACCTCATTAAATTTGTCATATTGTTTTTTAGTCTTCTCTTCTGCAAATAAAATATCTAGAAAAAATATAAAATCATAGCAATCCATCACATTAATCAAAAAGCACAAGGCACCGAAGCTAAGAAAATAAAAAAACCGAAACTCCAGCTCCACAAAAAAAGTGAAGGCAGAATTCCGGTTTTTACCTATAGCAAAAAACATATTCTGCCTTCATAGTCAGATCATTTAAGGCGATCCGGTAGAGACTTTCGAACCATATTATCGAGGATATATGAAGGTTGCGTCATTTAGTTGTTAAACAGCAAAATCCGAACGATATGCCGCTGTCTTATTTGCCTATTGTAACAACATGCTTATTTTGCGGTCAAGCTATTGTCTTTTTGATTAAATTTTCCCACAATTCTTTGTTCTCACTCCAGCTTCCCTCTTTCAGGATTCCCCTATAGACAAGTTGTTCATACCGGGCTGTCAGGCGGCTCATATCCTTAGTGGTAAAAAAACTGTCCACATATTTAGCATACTCTCTCAATGTTTGACCGTTTTTTCTTATTAATCCATATCGGTCCAATTCCTTTAATAGAATTAAATAAGCCTTAGGGAAATGTTCATCCTCCTTGGTTTGTTTAAATCTCCAGATAAAGTAGTATGGAAGCCATCTGCCGCGCTTCAGGTAGAACACTGCAGCCATCGCTGCCACAGCTAAAATTGAGATCATAAAAGCAATCCAATACTTCCCAGCAAACGTCTTCATTGACTCCCACAGCTCCTGGATGGAGAATGAGGGTTTTTCCAAGTCTTTCTCTTCCGTTTTTTCAGGCTTCACAGGCGTCTCGGACTCCTTTGGCTCCTCCGCCTCTTGCCGGTTCGCATTTTGGGCTGCAGTATCAAAGTTGAATTGAACATTATTGTTGAATCCTTGGGTTGGCTCAAATGGAACCCAGCCGATCTCAGGGAAATAAATCTCTACCCAGGAATGGGCGTTATTGTTTGTTACTTCAAACAAACGAAGTCCAGATCCGGCCGACTGTTTGAAGTCTCCTTCCGTATAACCCTTGACCCATCTTGCCGGCATCCCAACAGCTCTGGCCATCACGACCATGGAGGAGGAGAAATTATCGCAATAGCCCTGTTTTGTGTCAAATAAAAATTGATCCACGTAATCTTCATTTTCACCAGGTACAGCCACATTTGTCTGACTATAGTTATACTCTGATCTGCGGAAGTATCGTTCAAGCTCCCTGGCCTTTTCAAACCAGTCCGTTTGATCCTGTGTAATTTCTAATGCCAGCTCCCTCACCCTTTCAGGCAGCTCTTCAGGAAGCTGGGTATAACGTGACATTAATTCCTCAGGAAGCGTTCCGGCTTTTGAGGCCGCTTCCTTCATTGCCGTTACACTGTATTTCGGTTTTTCAAAGCCCAACTCATATTGATCCAATGATACCGGACGGCCGCCATCCAAAGTACGTATTTTTTCTGTTGCCGCTTCAAGTTCAAAGGTAATAAACGGCGGAGCATTTATACTTCGCACTCCCAGTGGATAAACGACATGTGGATAATTCATAAATGTTAATACAGAGCTTTTCTCTTCTACTGTCTCTACTGCCCCATTGTCAATAAACGAAGAGACGGGAATGTCCTCACCCATTCCGAATGGGAGATACTCTTCTTCAGGCTGTAAGGTAACCCACCCTTTGCCTGTGTATGTATCTTTCGTTTCCACCTTCCAATAATGGCGGGACTCCACTTCTGCCCGGAATACCACCTGGCTGTCCCCGATAAAAGGGCCGCCAAGGCGCGAATCATCTTCTCCATATCCAATTTTTTTAATTCCAGGTCCATCGCCGCCGCTGTTTTGTCCGTACGATTTAATAAACGGCACCGGGTCCGGCCAAATCGGCTCTGCTTTAGGTGCGGCGAAGCCCAAGCCTGCGCTTACTGCGATAAGCAAAGCAAGCGGCACCATCCATTTGCGGGATAATGAAGCCTCTTTCTTAATCCCTTCTTTGTCCAGAACACGGTTGAAGGTCAAAAGCCCCATGACAGCAAAGCCTGTTATCACTGTCCTGACAATTGCCCCATTCGCCACATATGGCGAAAAGGTATCCAGAACCGCAAT
Organism: Cytobacillus sp. NCCP-133; assembly: GCF_026011715.1. GTDB lineage: Bacteria > Bacillota > Bacilli > Bacillales > Cytobacillaceae > Cytobacillus. The sequence continues at coordinate 9,406 of NZ_BRVM01000037.1, forward strand.
ATACACCAGTGTCATGAAAAAGAAGATAAATATTTTTCTGCGGTTAATGAGCCAGTATTGTATCAGATAGGTCATTAGCCAAAGCAGAGTAAAGAAAAGGAGGCTCCTGAATAGATTCGTCATGCTTGGCCATTCTCTTTCAGCCAACAAACCAAAATTATGTGCTAATTCCCCTGCAAAATGAGGAATCCATGAAGTTAGAAAAAAAGAGCCGTCATAATATAGGTAATGCAGCTCATAGATAATGTAAAGCCCCTTTATAAAACCGCTTAATAAAGGGCTGACCCCGAAAAAAGCCAGCATCAGAGACAACACAAGAAACATAAGAAAAACCGTTATATTTGAAGTATCTGTTAACTCTTTAAGCGGTCTCAGCCATTCCCACAACAGTAAAAAACCCAGTGCATATAAAAGGAAGGTGGCAGCATCTTTTTGAACCTTCTGAGTCCTCATCCTTTGCTCACCCCCGAAAACGCTTCTGAAAAGTGCCCATTATGAACCATGATTACCCTTACTCCTCTTGCATTGGCAAATGCCTTTAAGGTAATCTCCTCATGTATTGGCGGTTCTTGATCTTCTTTTATTAAAAAAATCGTAACGGAGCCTTTCTTTGAAGCAATAAATCCCGCTTTTTCAATTAGCACCTTTGACAATTGCGAAGTAACAATCATCAGCTGGACATTTTGCTGCAAAAGAAAGTTCTCAGCCTCTAGAACTCGGTCTACCGTTACAGAAGCATCATCTTTTATTTTTGCCAAATGGTAAAACAGCTGCAGCTGCTGGCCTTCTCCTCCCCGGATTGGAAAAACAGTCCGGTCAGCAGCAGATGACAGGAAGCCCACCTGAGCACCTTTGCGAAGAACGGCTCTCACAATCGTAGCCGTAAAAGAAACTACTGCTTCAAACCGCCTGTCAGGGGCACAATCCATCAGAATATAAACATCATGGGATTGTTTTTGTTCAAACTCTTTTGTCATTATATCATTTCGCTTAGCAGTTGCTTTCCAGTTAATCCAAGAAAACCTGTCTCCTGGCTGATACTCCCTTATTCCAATTGCCATTGATGTATCCCTTTGAACCCGCTCTTTCGAGGCAGTCATCCCCTGGTCATAATGATGTGCCAAAGGCTTATAGATAATGTCCTCATAAGCCGGATAGACAATCATTCGGCTCTCTTCCAATACATGTCTTTCTTTCTCAATCAAGCCTAGCGGGTCCCCGGTACTTATCCGAATGGACGTAAAAAAATGTTCCCCCCTTGGCAGATGCTCTATGTGATACTGAAGTGAAATTTCCTTAAGGAAGCCCGGAAACAAAAACCGTTTTGCTTTTTTCCCCTGTATCGTATAAACAAGCTGATCGCTCAATCCATCTTCAATAAACAAGTATAGAAGAGGAATGGCAGTCTTTCTATTGAGCTTCAATGTGATGAAAGCATTTTCGCCTGCATTGAACTCCGTTTTCGGTAGTTCCCGCTCCACTTGAAAATCGTTCAAAGAGTAGAAGGATAAAATAAACGCATATAAAGCAAAAGGAAGAAAACTGTAAAAGAGAAACCAGCTAACAAATCCTCCCTGAAACATGGCATAAGAAAAGGTGAGGAGAATGAGAATAAAAAGGACTAGCAGTTTCCATACACCTTTTAAAGTATTAAATACCCCGTTCATCTTACTTCACTAACCTTTGAACAGGGACTGGGACTCTGGCAATTACCCGTTCTACCACTTCTTCCGCTGTAATGCCTTCAAACTTTGCCTCTGATTTTAAAATAATCCGGTGAACAAACACAGCTGGAGCTAAAATTTGAATATCATCCGGAATCACGTAATCACGCCCATACATAAATGCGTATGCCTGAGCAGCTTTCATTAAAGCAATCGAACCGCGCGGGCTCGCCCCCAAATAGACACTGCTATGCGTTCTTGTCCGATTAGCAATATCGACAATGTAGCGTTTGATTGTATCGTCGACATGAACTTCCTTAATTTCTTGTTGAAGCTCACGCAATTCCACTAAATCAATAGCAGGCTCCAGTGCTTCTATTGGCGGAATGCGCTGTGCACGATTTAGCACTTCCATCTCCTCCGCAACCTCTGGATAACCCATTTTCATCTTTAGCAAAAAACGGTCAAGCTGTGCTTCCGGAAGGGGATATGTTCCTTCATATTCAATTGGGTTTTGCGTCGCCATAACAAAAAAGGGCTTTTCAAGGCGGTGTGTTACTCCGTCAATTGTGACGCTGCTTTCTTCCATTCCCTCAAGAAGCGCGGATTGCGTTTTTGGGGAGGTTCTATTAATTTCGTCCGCTAAAATGATATTGCCCATGATCGGGCCTGGCCTGAACTGGAATTCCATTTCTTTTGGATTATAGATGGATACACCTGTTACATCTGAGGGAAGCAAATCAGGCGTAAACTGGATACGTTTAAACTGTGCACCCACTGACTTTGCTAAAGCACGCACCATCATCGTTTTTCCAACGCCTGGTACATCCTCCAGCAATACATGGCCTTCCGCCAGAAGTGCCACAAGGCTCAGCTCTGCCACATCCCGCTTGCCGATCATCACTCTCTCAATATTCTCCAGCACCCTTTCAATCTTAGTGTGCATATTTTCTCTATTCATTGAAACCTCCCCTTATCGATCCCATGCAGTTCGCATTTATTCATAATCTAATAAATTGTTCCTAACCATTTATATATTCGATGCCCCGTCTAAAAGTCCTGTATTCTATCGTACGGTTTCTAACATTCTGAAAAAATCGGTATACTATTCATACCGATTGAAAATCTAAAGTTTCATGTTTTAGCAACACAAATGGAGAGCATTCATGAAAGGTGCCCCAATAAAAAAGAGCTGCTTCTCAGCAGCGTAATAGGATTAATTTAATCATAACGTTTTCCGTTGTTATCTACATAAAAGGACTCAATGGTTGTTCTTTCATAAGGCTTTCCCTTTGAGGATATCCCCTGTATTTCTGTGGTCACATTGTATACGCCTTCCTGCTTGAAATCATTTTCTGACATCAGGCCCTTTTTCTCACCTGCGGCTATTTTCTGAAGCTTCTTTCCAGATGAATCAAATCCGAAGTGGATCCATTTTGTTTTATAAGCTTTCTGGCCGCTCATGATGCCAGCCTTGCCCACCATTTCATCATTTAACGGACTGTCAATATTGACTGTGTAGAGATATGAAGATTTTCCTGGCCCCTTTAAAGACCAGCTGCCTGCTGCTGGAGCATCCACTTTAAACAGGTGAACCCATGCCCCTTTAAAGAACTCAGATTTCTCTTTATAAGCCTTTTCTACTTTATATACCTTTCCGCTTGGATCCCTCAATTTTATGGAAGGCAAATTCTTATCACTTAAGAAGGCTACTGTTATGGAGTTAACATTTTCTTCAACTGTAAACTGGTCGCTTATCGTTTTTGCAGCTTTGCCGCCTTTTACAATGGAGTTTATACTCGGTTGGCTTGATGGAGCTTCCATGCTTGCCGCTGCCAAGATCGCAGCAGGCTGGAAAACAGTTGTATAAGGTCTAAACACTTGAAATGTATAGGACCCTTCCCGAATGGTTGTATGATTCCAGCTCCCTTCCATAATAATTGTTGCTCCAGGCAAGCGGGAATTAACCGCTGTAATAACGCCGTCATTCTTGCCGTATTGGCTCAAATATAAGCCTCCCCAATAGGAAGCACTTCCGAATGAGCCCCATTTTGTACCGCCTAGCGTGAAATAATCATTTTTTGCGGCATTTGCATGTCTATCTGTTATGCTTCTATAATATTGCATATTGCCTGTCTGAAGGGATTCCGTCGCTTCATTATTGTTTCCGAGGAGAGCAGCAAGCCACCATGCGGCACTGCTATGAGCGAGATCTGCAAGCTGGGTCCCATGATGGGGAGAGGATAGTGAAATGACATTGGAAACGTATGGATGTGCACCATAATGGACAAGGGCTGTCTGTGTGTCTACTCCGCCTTTGCTATAGCCTATGACCATAAGCTTCTTCCCGCCGAAATGATGATACATCTCCTCGAGCTTTTCAGCCAGCATTGCACCATTTGTCCACATGTCACGATCGTGATGAAGATCAATAAAGGCTGTTTCATAGCCGTTGGCCAAAGCAACTTCGTACATATCATTTCCTTGGTGCCAAACAGCTGATGAGTTATTATAGCCATGTACAAACACAAGTGGAGATTTAGAAGGATCAATAACGTTTGGGGTGTCTCCGGTGTACCAATAACCTGGAGTGCCGCTGTCATCACCGCCAAAACCGCCGGCCTTCACAAAACTAGGAAAAAATAGCATCATAAAAAACACAACTCCTGCCATTTGTTTTATCAAGCATTTCCCTCCTTAAAGCAAGATTCAGACAAAAAGACCAGTCAAATTAACTTTATAATATTCAGAAAATTTACAAAAGAGTATTTCGATTTAATTTCCCGCCCAATTAGTAAAAAAGAGTCCTGGTTATCGAAAGAAAAAAGCCACTGGAACAAGTCCCATGACTTTTAAAAAAACTAATAAGTCCAACTTCAAGTTCTAAATGAGCGCTTCAATTACCCGAATCTTATTGATCCGTGCTTTATTATCAATAAGATCAACATAGAGGAATTTCAAAATGAAGTGAAACAAATGGAAAAAGAAAAAAGATGGAAAAAATTATTAGGGAGAATTCCACTGGAAGATTACCTGGCTGCAGAGAACCGGGCAATATTTAGATTCGACTGTGCACTTGTATACACAGATAAAATAGAAGACGTATTAAAGTTCCTTCAGAATCAGCTTGATCAATAAAAAATACAGCCGAAATAGGCTGTATTTTTTTAATGTTTTTGTATCAGTGACTACTCCCCAACTACCTTAGCATCCTTCAGCATGTCTTCCGTCAAAGTAACCCCTTGTTCCTCTGCAGCCTTTTTGTTAATCACAAGCTCAAGGCTCTCCGGGTATCCTACTGGAATTTCGCTTGGCTTTTTGCCTTCAAGGATATCAATAGCCATTTTTCCGGTTGTGTAACCAAGATCATGATATTCAAACCCATAAGAAGCAAATCCGCCGCGTTTAACAGAATCACTTTCTCCGACAAAAGCTGGTATGTCTTTTTCGTTGGCTACGGTCAGTACAGATTCAAGGGCAGAGACAACAGTATTATCCTTAGGAATATAAAACACATCAGCACGGCCTACTAAGGATTCTGCAGCCTGCTTTACCTCGGAACTTGTTGAAATGGTAGTTTCAACGGCTTCAAGACCTGCTGCCTCAATTGCTTCTTTCGCATCCTTTACATTAACAACAGAGTTAGGTTCCCCGTCATTGTAGATGATCCCGACTTTCTTGGCTTCTGGAACAAATGTTTTAATCGAGTTGATAGTGTTTTTGATGGCATCTGGATGGGTATCAGATGTTCCTGTTGCATTACCGCCTGGCTTTTCCATACTTTCTACTAGCTCCGCTCCAACAGGATCTGTAATCGCTGTAAATAAAATTGGAATGTCTTTAGTAGATTGAACGACTGACTGTGCACTTGCAGTTGCAATCGCTAAAATAAGATCATTTTTGTCAGCTACAAGATTCTGGGCAATGGACATGTTATTGTTCATGTCCCCTTGAGCATTCTGGAAGTCGATTTTAAGGTTCTTTCCTTCTTCATAGCCGGCATCCTTTAATGCCGCAATAAACCCTTCCCTTGCTGAGTCCAGTGATGGATGTTCTACTATCTGGGTAATCCCGATTTTTACCGTTTTTTCTTCTGCTGCTTCCCCGTTGCTTTCTTCGTTTCCTGATCCGCACGCAGCCAGCATTAATAAAGCGCTGCTCGCTAGAATTGCCAACATCTTCTTCATCCCAAATCCCCCCGACAATAATTTTTTATGTACTGCTGTTGTTAACTCGTTTTAATTTTTATAATATTTTGATATTAACATGTTTAATAACCTTGAAACAATAGGAAATCCACTTTTTGTTAGATAAATTGATACTGCGGATTTAGAAACTTCTTTTTGAGAAAGAATATTTAATATAATAGGCAATGAAGGAGGGCAGGTATGGTATTTGATTGGTTATGGAAACCGATTATTATCGTAATCGGTGGTACATTGCTTTTACGATTGGCTGGCAGAAAGTCTATTTCACAAATGACTTTGGCTCAGGTAGTGATCATGATCGGCATCGGCTCCCTGTTAATCCAGCCTGTTTCCGGCAGCAGCATTTGGACTACTCTTGCTGTAGGATTCATTCTAGTTCTGACCCTGATCACGATGGAATACGCCCAGGTTAAATCTGATAAGTTTGAAAGGTTCATTACAGGCCAGTCAAAAATTATTATTGAAGATGGAATATTAAATGAGGAAAATTTGAAGAAGCTTCGGTTTACAGTAGATCAGCTCGAAATGAAATTGCGGCAGCATAACGTAGCCGTAATAAGTGATGTACGATGGGCAACACTCGAGGCAAATGGGCAGGTAGGCTATGAATTAAAAGAAGAAGCTCAGCCTGTAACAAAAAAGGAATTTCAACAGCTCCAAGCTGATGTCCAGCAGCTGATCAATTTGCTCGAACCCGCTTTTGCCAAAGGCTTCTCCATCCATATGCTCGATGAAAATAGAGATGATATTTTTACAGAGGTTGCTGAGGAAACCCCAAAGGACGACATGCCTGAACATTTGCAGTAATTGAAAAGCTGATGCTCCGAAAGAGCATCAGCTTCTTTAACTTCATTATTGAATGTACTCCCTGTTTGGAATTTCATTGTATTCATCCGGGTTCAATTCATATACACTGCCATCTGCCACACCATTAATGACTCCCATTACACCTGTTTCTACTGTCTTAACCAGCTGACCCTTCATCTTTTGTCCATAGTTTTGTGTCTGCCCTTTTACCTCAAATAGGACTACTCCGCTTCCATTCAAGGCAAAGGAACCCAAGGCAGTTCCAGGCAGGTCTAAGTCCTGGTCATATAAAGAAATATTGGTAAACACTGAATTGCCTTTCTCCTGAAGGGCATCATAAAGTGCAACGTTTAACTGGCGGGAGAAGTCAAAGCGGTAATTCTCCGCATATTGGCTATATTTTGATCCCTCTGGTGCATTTGGATCCGGAATAAAATCTGCTGAGATGGACATTGTAACGTCTTCATCTGTTCCTTCAATTTTATAAAAATTTTGGTGATGAAGATCTAAAAAGACTTCAACATTTCCAAATTCCTCTTGCAGACTCTTATAAACATCCCGGACTGTTTGTGACTCAGGTGTAATATACCAGCCGGGTGTGCTTGATTTGCCAGGGAAGTCCTCAGGCTTTGGCACGTAATTTAGATCTGGGTTAAAGTCACGGTTTACATCGAATCCAGGAACAGCTGCATAGTTATCCCCCTGCAGGGTGCGAGTGTAATAATTCCAGGTGGGCTGCGCACTATGTAATTGAGGAAACTGTTCCTGAACTTCTTCCCAAGTCATCACATTGCCGCGTCTGTCCATTTCAGAACCATCAGCATTCATCATCGGGATAGCAACAATTGTTAACTCTTCCCTGATTCTTTTCGCATCCTCTGATTGGCTTGAGCCTAAATATTGGAGAATATTTAGTAATGCCACAGTTCCTGTCTTCTCATTTCCATGGATTTCACTTTGTACCAATACAACCTTATCTCCCTGTCCTACCCGGGCAGTATAGATATCTCTGCCCTGATTTGTTTTTCCTGCAGATTCAACCTGAACTAGCCCATTTGATGATTTTTCCATTTGATTTAACTTTCGTTTCATTTCTTCATAATCAATAAATCCATTAATTGATATATTTTCTACTGTTACAGGTTTTGCCCCTTCTGCAAAACTCACTTGGGGTACAAGGATAGATGCGGCAAGTGCGGCAGAACTTAAAACTTTCCATAATGTTTTTTTCTTCATTTAAAAACCTCCCATTGAAATGTACATAAGTTCATCCGGAAATTTAATTCGCAATCCGAATTATTTATATCATGCCTTTTCAAAAGAAGATTGTAAATCTGCCAAAAGTATTAATATTCAGAATAGTAAAAACCATACGTTTTTCTTATTGGATAAGCCTTTTTTCATAAAAAAAGGCTGCTAGATGCTTGAGTAATAAGATTCAGATAATTACAAAAGCAGAGCGATAACTAGGGATTCATTAAGGAGTGAATATGACAAAGAATCAAAAACATAAGTCTGGGATTCAATGATTATTAACAAAGTGTTCTTTAAATTTTGTTATCCTTCACCAAAGATATAAATAAATTGATTGGGTCTGCGTAAAATCTTGTGTAAGTAATATTCGACAATCTTCTTAAGGCAAGAAATAATAGGTCTGAAA
>NZ_BRVM01000038.1 GCF_026011715.1 Cytobacillus sp. NCCP-133
GGATCAAACTCTCCATATAAGAGTTGATTAAGCTCGGTTTGTCTTTTCAAAAAAGACTAAAGAATTAACGTTGACGTTTTTGTTCGTTCAGTTTTCAAAGATCAATCCGACGCTCAGAAGCGACTTCATTAATATATCATTCTCACGTTATAATGTCAACATCTATTTTTGATGTTTTTTCATCACTTCATGGTGACGACTCTTAATATATTATCATCGACTAAAAGAACTGTCAACAAAATTACAAAAAAATAAGAAAAGCACAGGGCGCCTTGTCTACGAAGGAACGCAAACTAAGAGCGCCACGTCCTGTGGCAACGTCTGCATGACCCCCATCCTCGGAGCCTCAAGCACAAGCCGGGCCTCGAGGGGGAGGCTTCTTGCGCTAAACAGTTCTCAAAGTTCAAAGGGATATAAATTCTGAAATCATAAATAAAACAGCCGCTTTTAACGGCTGCCATTTTAAATGACCCACATTTGAATGGCTACAAGTGCAAACAGCCCTGGGATGCCTAATAATCCGGAGATTGCGGAAGTAGCAAGGTTTATTGGAACTTGTATCCCAAACTGGTTGCCAAAGGCATTTAAGAAAAATAATAAGAGTGCTCCTATAATCAGTTTAATGGTGCCCTGCCCAATTAGCCTTAGCGGTTTTACAGGTGCTCCTATAAATAGAAGCAATAATATTAACCCTCCCAAAATGGAGATCACAACGATAGGATCCAAAAGAAAAATCCTCCTCTCAGGAAACTTGTACTGCTATTTTATGATTAGCCTGTACAAAAAAGACCTTAAGAGAAGGACTAGTATGAAGATTAATTTTTAATACTCAATATTTATAGCTAAACAACAGCCATACAAATTACATCCGAACCCTTACCTTTCGCTGTTTTGCTTCTTTAAATAGAAAGAAATATTTCGCTTCGGCTAATTTTGCCTGGCTGACGGCTTCAGGAGAGGGATCAAAACTTTTTTCCACCAATGATTTTTGATTGTTCCAGTCCGCTTTTAAGCGGTTCAGCTGCTCTAAAAGCTTCTCATCAAACTCTTTGCGAAGCCACCATTTTCTTTTAAAAAACATGGATCACGCCTCCCGTGTTTAAACTTCTCTTCTGCCTTCTAACGCCTTGGATAGAGTTACTTCATCAGCGTATTCAAGATCTCCGCCGACCGGCAAACCATGCGCTATACGTGTGGCCTTGATTCCGGAAGGCTTAATCAAACGAGAAATATACATGGCAGTAGCTTCCCCTTCAATATTTGGATTTGTAGCAAGAATGATTTCTTGTACTGTTTCATCCTGAAGCCGTTTCAATAGATCAGGGATATTAATATCTTCAGGTCCTATTCCATCCATTGGAGAAATGGCTCCATGAAGAACATGATACAAGCCATTAAATTCCTTCATCTTTTCCATTGCAATGACATCCTTAGGATCCTGCACTACACATATAACTGATCGGTCCCGCCTTTGGTCCTCACATATATAGCATGGATCCTGATCAGTAATATGTCCGCAGACAGAACAATATGATAAATTCCTCTTTGCATTTACTAGTGCCTTTGCAAAATCAAGTACAGTATCTTCCTTCATGCTTAAAACAAAAAATGCCAGACGAGCAGCCGTTTTTGGGCCAATTCCGGGCAGTTTCATAAAGCTGTCGATCAGCTTTGATATTGGTTCAGGATAATGCATTCGTTTTCCTCCTATATAAAAGGAAAAGCGCCGCGAGCATAATAGTCACTGAGTAATCCTCAGATAATGGTCGCTGACGCCTGGCCTGTCTATCTTCTTGCATATCGCTATATTTACTTGAAACGAGTCAAAAGAAATCTCTCAGGAATAGTTATCAAAACATTCCTGGCAGGTTCATTCCTTTTGTAAACTGCCCCATTGTATCGTTTGTAAGGTCTTCAGCTTTTTTCAATGCATCATTGGTCGCTGCAAGCACAAGATCCTGAAGCATGTCGATATCTTCCGGATCCACAACTTCTTCTTTAATATTCACTTCCAAAACCTGTTTATGGCCTGAAACAATTACAGTCACCATTCCGCCGCCAGCCGTTCCCTCAATTCTCTTTTCACCCAGCTCTTCCTGTGCCTGAGCCATCTTCTTTTGCATTTTTTGCATTTGCTTCATCATATTTTGCATATTTCCCATTCCGCCGCGCATTGTACATACCTCCAAATATTTTATTCTTTAATTTCAATTAGATCAGGACCAAACAATTTTACCGCTTCAGCTACATGCGGCTCTTCCTCGCCTTTGCTGAAACTTTTTTCTGTATCGTCTCCATCACGCTGATTGTGCAGAAAATCCTCCCTGACTTTTTGCCATTGGTCATCTGGAATGCCAACCAGCTGCAATTTCTTTCCTAAAAGCTCAAGAAAAACATTTGCCAATATTTCTAAAAATTTGCTGTTTTCCATCGCCATTTGGCAGTGAATTTCATACTTAAATTTCACAATAAGAGCAGTCTCCGATGCAGCAACTGGCTCCGCTTCATTTAATAGAGCCGCCTGGGACCGCATTTGATTATGGACTAGCCTGTCAAGCATTTCTCCCCAACGGCTTTTTACAGCAATCAAATCGTTTTTTGTAGCATTCTTTAAAACTTCATTCACTTTGCCTATAGGAGCTTGAAACCCTTTTCTGGAGATTCTTTGTGGCTTTTTCTGAACAGCAGCTGCTGCACTGTCGTCTTTTGCCATAATTCCATTTTTCTTTAATTCTCCCAGTTCCTGCTGCAGCTGTTCGATTTTCTGCATCAGCGGGTTGATATCTGCTGATTGGGCGGGTTTCCCGCTTTTTTCAAGCTGGCACAGCTTTACAATAGCCACTTCAAGAAAAATTCTCGGGTGGTTTGTCCAACGCATTTCCTGCTGGGCCTTATTTAAAACTTCAATTAGTTCATAAAGTTCTTCCGGCTCCATTTCCTTAGAGATCTGCTGAAATTCTTCATCAAGCATGACTCTTTCCATAGATTCCTCAAGCCTTGGCGCTGCCTTATATAAGAGCATATCCCGGTAAAACAGGATAAAGTCCTCAATAAAACGGGATGGGTCTTTCCCTTGAAAAAGAAGCTCTTCAAGGTATTCCAGGCCAGAAGCTGCATCCCTTGCCCTTATAGCTTTAGCTAATTTATTCAAGAATCCTTGTGAAACGGCACCTGTAATCGATAATGCATCTTCTTCCGTTACCTTATCCTGGCTGAAGGATATGGCCTGGTCCAGCAAACTCAAGGCATCACGCATTCCGCCTTCTGCCGCTCTGGCTATAATCTGCAGAGCCTGGCCGTCACATTCTGCACCTGTTTCATCTAAAATCAGCTTCATCCTTCCAACAATGGCCTGGGCAGTAATTCTTTTGAAATCAAACCTCTGGCATCGGGAAATAATTGTAAGCGGAATTTTGTGAGGTTCAGTAGTCGCCAATATAAAAATAACATGTTTAGGCGGCTCCTCAAGTGTTTTTAAAAGGGCATTAAATGCTCCAATGGAAAGCATATGCACCTCATCCACAATATAAACCTTATATTTTACTGCATTTGGAGCATATTTAACTTTATCTCTGATATCCCGTATTTCTTCTACTCCATTATTAGAGGCAGCATCAATCTCTATGACATCAGGTATGGAGCCATCTGTAATTCCTCTGCAGGCTGAACACTCATTGCAGGGTTCGGTTACCGGTGCCTTTTCACAGTTCACAGCTTTAGCCAAAATCTTAGCCGCACTTGTTTTTCCGGTTCCCCGAGGACCAGAAAATAAATAGGCATGTGATATTTTCTCTTGAAGCAGGGCGTTTTGCAAAGTCTTTGTCACATGTTCCTGCCCGACAACATCTATAAATTGCTGCGGACGCCAAACACGGTATAAAGCTTGATAACTCAATGAGACGCCCCCTTCCTATGTATAGTCCTTCATCTATTATAACGTATCTAAATTCCTTTTTACAAAAGGTAGAATAAATAAATCCTCTAATTCCGGCAGCTCAATTGCACAAACAAAAAAACTCACCCTTTGCAGGATGAGTTTTATTGATCATATAAACTGCCGTGCACCTTCCGTCGACTGACGCCCATAGGCGTTACTTAAGCAGTTAGCTCGGCCCAGGCAACCCTGCGGCACATGGGAGCTTCCACTTAATGCTGCTTCCTTCCGGACCTGACATGGTTCATGGATTCCCATTGCGCAGGACCCAGGCGTCAACACCACTTACTTAAGGCAGGCCCTACAGGACATCAGCCTCGGGAAGGGATTCAGCCTCGCTAGAGCGGATTGCGAGTACAGGGCACCGCTACCTCCCCGCCTAGCACGGCAAAGTTGATACCATATTTAGTTGCGTCTTGTCCGACGCATCTATAAGTATACTAAGGTTCAGTAAAAAAAGCAATGCTTATCCGTTGTCAATTCCTGTATCCTGTTCCATCTGCATTAATTGTTTTCTTTTTTTCTCTTCCTTTTTGCGTTCTCTCAGTTTCCTAAAAAAGCTGGATAGCAATTCTCCACATTCATTTTCAAGAACACCAGAGATGACCTCACTCTGATGATTAAAACGTTCATCTTTCAAAAGATTCATAAGAGTGCCGGCACACCCGCCCTTTGGATCCTTCGCACCATAAACCACCTTTTTTATCCTGGATAAAATGATGGAGCCTGAACACATGGGGCAAGGCTCGAGTGTCACATATAGAACGGCATTCTCCAGCCTCCATGTCCCCAGTTTTTTACAGGCTCTGTCAATCGCAAGCAATTCAGCGTGGGCAACAGCACTTTGATTGGACTCCCGCAGATTATGAGCGCGTGCAATGATTTCTCCATCCAAAACAAGGATTGCCCCAATCGGAACCTCTTCAAGAGACTCAGCAATTTTTGCTTCTATAATGGCTTCACGCATATACAATTCATCTGCAATAATTGATGCTTCCGTCAACTGACTTCATTCCTTCTTTTATTTATCTTGCTTAAACTGCTGTGTAAAAGTACAAATTTTAACGAAAAATAACAGCAAAGGGGGCGATTTTCTGATGAAAACTGAGCTGAAAACTAAGCAGACTTCACCTGCTCTTATCATTATAGACATGATTAACGACTTTAATTTTACCCACGGAAAGATCCTTGCCAAAAAAACATTGAAAATTGCAGAGCACATAAATAAATTAAAATCGGCATTCCATGCGCAAGAGCTTCCCGTGATATATGTAAACGATCATTATAATTTGTGGCAGGCAGACATTCACACGATTATAGACTATTGTAAAAACCCTATCAGCGAGCCTGTTCTTTCCCAGGTTCAGCCCGAAATGAACGATTATTTTTTAATAAAGCCTAAGCATTCCGCATTCTATGGCACCGCATTAAATACCCTGCTCCATCAGCTGGGGGTCAACACGCTGATTATGACCGGCATTGCCGGCAACATTTGCGTTCTATTTTCAGCCAATGATGCCTATATGAGGGAATACCATTTACATATCCCGCATAATTGCATTGCTTCAAATGATGATCATGACAATGAAAATGCTCTTAAGATGATGGAACAGGTATTAAAAGCAGATGTTTCATCCTTCGCTGAAAACAATTATAACATCTCTTCCATGTTTTCTTCATAAGATGGTAGCAGTGTACTCTGCCATCTTATAAAGAAATTTTTTTAAAATAATCGGTAAGATGTTTTTCTGGGAGGGAGATAGCTTGCAAATCCATGTTATACAGCAAAATCAGTCTTTGATTGGCATTGCCCAGGCCTATGGCACAACAGTTGAGGATCTTGTTGAAGCAAATGACATTCCGAATCCAAATAACCTTGTGATAGGGCAGACACTTGTTATTCCAATAGTTGGCAGTTTTTATTGGGTTCAGCCAGGTGATAGCCTCTACTCAATTTCCAGGAGATTCGGTATTTCTTTTCAGCAGCTTGCGTCTGTTAACGGTATTTCTGTCAATCAGCCGCTTCAAGTTGGATTCAGGTTCTACATTCCGCCTCGGCCAAAAGAGAATGCGGAGTTCAACGCATATGTTGAACCAAGAGGAACCAGTGTTGCCCCTGAACTGGAAACTAGTGCGAGGGAAGCGGCCCCTTACCTGACATATTTGGCCCCCTTCAGCTTTCAAGCTCTGCGTGATGGATCCTTGAAGGAGCCGCTACTGAATAATTTCCCCGCCATTGCCAGAGCGAATAATAATGTGCTCATGATGGTCATCACCAACCAGGAAAATGACCAATTCAATGATGAACTGGGAAGAATTCTATTGAATGATATGGCTATTCAGAATAAATTTTTGGATAACATTGTGGCGACCGCTAAAAAATATGGCTTCCGAGAAATTCACTTTGATTTTGAATACTTGCGCCCGGAGGACCGGGAAGCGTATAATACCTTTTTACGAAAAGCAAAGGCAAGGTTCAGCCAAGAAGGCTGGCTAATATCCACTGCATTAGCGCCAAAAACCAGTGCCGAACAAAAAGGACGCTGGTATGAAGCTCATGATTATAAGGCGCACGGTGAAATTGTCGATTTTGTTGTTATTATGACATACGAGTGGGGATACAGCGGCGGTCCCGCAATGGCCGTATCCCCTATTGGCCCAGTCCGGCAGGTGCTGGAATATGCAGTGAGTGAAATGTCCCCCTCCAAGATAATGATGGGTCAGAATTTATATGGGTATGACTGGTCCCTGCCTTTTGTTCAGGGTACAACAGCAAAAGCTGTCAGCCCGCAGCAGGCCATCCAAATTGCTGCTGAAAATAATGTGGCTATTCAATACGATTACAAAGCACAGGCACCATTTTTCAACTATACTGATCCAGATGGAAAGAGACATGAAGTCTGGTTTGAGGATGCCCGGTCCATCCAGGCAAAATTTGAATTAATCAAAGAATTAAAATTGCGGGGAATGAGTTATTGGAAACTCGGGCTGTCATTTCCGCAAAACTGGCTATTGATTACTGAAAACTTTAATGTGACCAAAAGGGCTTAATCCGAAAACAGCTGCCACATCCAGGCAGTTTTTTTTTATTATTCAGAATTTATTGGACCGTTTTCTATTTCCAGCCTAAATTCCATATCCCTTCCACCGTATAGTGTGTTAAAATAATTTTTGTGTCATTTTTTAACGTATTTATTTTACGCAAATATCCTGTCTATTACAGATGGTATCAATAGAGAAGAGGCAGAGTAGGAGGACAATCTTATGGGGGGAATACCTTTTATAACTGTTGAGGGCCCAATTGGTGTAGGAAAAACATCACTTGCTAAAGCGATCTCTGAAAAGTTCCAATATACACTATTAAAAGAAATTGTGGATGAGAATCCCTTTCTAGGAAAATTCTATGAAAACATTGAAGAATGGAGTTTCCAGACGGAGATGTTTTTCTTATGCAACCGGTACAAACAGCTGGTTGATATAAATAATCTTTACTTAAATCAAAATAAGCCTGTAGTGGCAGATTACCATATATTTAAAAACTTAATATTTGCACAGCGCACATTGAGTCAAGATGAGTACCAGAAGTATTTAAAGATATACGAAATCTTAACTGGCGATATGCCTAAGCCAAATGTCATTATCTATCTAAATGCCAGCCTGGAAACTTTGCTTGACCGAATTGAACTGAGAGGGCGCGAGATTGAAAAAAATATCAGCCCATTATATTTAGAGCAATTATCACTTGATTATGAAACGGCTATGAATGAGTTCGAAAGACAGCACCCTGACATTCCAGTCATTCGTTTTAATGGGGATGAGCTGGATTTTGTAAAAAATGAAGCAGACCTCATGCATATATTCGATACACTCTCCACACCATTAAAAAAGAGGAGTATAAAATTATGAATCTAAGGCAAAAATACGAGATTCCCTCGAATTCCGTTATTACGATTGCTGGAACAGTCGGAGTCGGGAAATCAACCATGACGAATGCACTTGCGAGCGCACTCGGGTTCCGAACATCTTTCGAAAAGGTAGACACGAATCCTTACCTTGATAAATTTTATGCAGATTTTAATCGCTGGAGCTTTCATTTGCAGGTATACTTCCTTGCTGAGCGCTTCAAAGATCAGAAGCGCATCTTCGAATATGGCGGCGGATTTGTTCAAGATCGATCCATTTATGAAGATACAGGCATCTTTGCCAAAATGCATTACGAAAAAGGAACAATGTCCAAGGTAGATTATGAAACATATACAAGTTTATTTGATGCGATGGTCATGACACCTTACTTCCCCCATCCGGATTTGCTCATTTACTTAGAAGGTTCACTTGATGACATTCTTTCCCGCATTCAGGAGCGCGGCCGCCCTATGGAACAGCAGACACCCATTGCCTACTGGGAAGAGATGCATCAGCGCTACGAAGACTGGATTAATAGCTTCAACGCCTGCCCTGTTCTCCGTTTGAATATTAACGATTATGACATTATCCAGAACGAACAATCCATCGAACCGATTGTGGAGCGTATTTCCTATTTTTTAAGACAAACTCAATTATTGAAAAAATAATCGCCAATTTCGGCGGTTTTTTTTTGATTACTAGAAGAAATTCAGCTAAAAGTGGAATTATTGCATGATTTCCACCGCACTCGCCTCTAAAGGCATAGCTCCAAACCTATTATTGGTCACTTTTATGAGGATATCGGTCAGATCTCCCTATTATTGGTCACTATTTCACTTTATCGGTCACTTTTTCAAGATATCGGTCACTTTTTCAAGATATCGGTCACTTCGCATAGAATCAAATTTACACTGTCCATATTGTGAAAAATAAAAACAACAAAAAAACCGCTGCGTCACCCAGCGGTTTTATGTATCTCCAATATTTATGCGCGTGTTAAATGCCAATTAAAAATGGAGGAGGAAAGGGGATTCGAACCCCTGCGCGGTTTGACCCGCCTGTCGGTTTTCAAGACCGATCCCTTCAGCCGGACTTGGGTATTCCTCCGCATCGACAAGAAATACTATATCATTTCTTAAAAAGCATGTCAACATTATTCTAAATAAAAAAATGGAGCGGATTTAAAACCCGCTCAGGCATTTTCTTAAGGCTTAATGACTTCACGATTGCCCTTATATGGACGCAATACTTCTGGAATCACAACACTTCCGTCTGCCTGCTGATAATTTTCGAGAATGGCTGCCACCGTGCGGCCGATCGCAAGGCCTGATCCATTCAGTGTATGCACATGCTCCGGCTTGCCTTTTGCCTCGCGGCGGAAGCGGATATTGGCACGTCTTGCCTGGAATCCTTCAAAGTTACTGCAAGAAGAAATTTCTCTATACGTACTATAGCTTGGGATCCAAACCTCGATATCATATTTTTTCGCAGCAGTAAATCCAAGATCGCCTGTGCACATGCTCATCACTCGATATGGAAGGCCCAGCATCTGAAGGACTTTTTCCGCGTGGCCAGTCAGCTTTTCAAGTTCGTCATAAGACTCCTCAGGCTTAACAAACTTCACAAGCTCGACTTTGTTAAATTGATGCTGACGGATCAATCCGCGCGTATCACGGCCTGCAGATCCCGCTTCAGAACGGAAGCATGCACTGAAGGCAGCATAGTTAATCGGAAGCTCATCTGCATTCAGAATCTCTTCCCTGTGCATATTCGTTACAGGCACCTCAGCAGTAGGAATGAGGAAATAATCTTCACTTTCAATTAAGAACGCATCTTCTTCGAATTTCGGAAGCTGTCCTGTCCCAGTCATGCTTGCACGGTTGACCATGTACGGCGGAAGAACTTCCTTATAGCCGTGCTCTTCAGTGTGCAAATCAAGCATGAAGTTGAATAAGGCGCGCTCAAGGCGTGCACCAAGGCCTTTATAAAATACAAAACGGCTTCCCGTCACTTTGCTGGCACGTTCGAAATCAAGGAGATCAAGATCAGTCGCTACATCCCAATGCGGCTTTGGCTCGAAATCAAATTCACGGACTTCTCCCCATTTACGGATTTCCACATTATCATCTTCTGTTTCACCGACAGGCACGCTCTCATGCGGAATATTTGGGATGCTTAACAGCAATTGGTCCAATTCCTCCTCAACCGTGCGGAGCTCCTCATCCAATGTTTTGATTTTATCGCCAACTTCTCTCATTTCAGTGATTAAGTGGTCTGCATCCTGCTTTTCGCGCTTTAAAGCAGCAACCTGCTGTGATACTTCATTTCTTTTGCTCTTCAGCTGTTCAGCCTCAACGATTAACTCGCGTCTTTTTACATCAAGATCCTCGAACTTTCCGAGGTCTGTTAAATCTTCACCACGGTGCTGAAGCTTGTTTTTCACTTCTTCAAAATTGGCTCTTAAAAACTTAATGTCCAGCATTTTTCGTACCTCCTGAAAAATAGTTATAAGGAATTGCTGCTTATAAACTCTGCCCGTTGATTTCCGCTTCAGGCATTTGCTTTCCGCGGGGAGGAATCAGAGCCTCCTCGGCTTCGCCTGTGGGGTCTCTCACTCCCTCTCCTCCCGCAGGAGTCAAGTCCCTCCGCTGCAATCAACTCAGCGATTACCCCCTGTTCGCTGCCTCCAGCAAACTTACTAAACCAGCCAAAAACACAAAAAACTCCCGTCCCCAAAAAAGGGACGAGAGTTACCCGCGTTGCCACCCTAGTTGAAAGCCTGAGCTTTCCACCTTAAATCCATAACGGTTTTAACCGAAAGCATTTACTTTTCCCGGACAGTACCGGGTGTTCCATGCTTTGCTCGAGGATGGATTCGCAGGGTTTATTCACCGGTTCCCACCAGCCACCGGCTCTCTTAAGAACAAATTCCTGTTACTAGTTCCTCTCATTGCTTTAGCTATGAGAATTTTGTAATTCATAATGTACTACAATTATGTTCCTTTTGCAACCAAAATATTCAAACTATTAATTGCTTGGACTCTTTGATCATTTCAACGAAATAGCCTGTCAGGCGATGGTCATCCGTAAGTTCCGGATGGAATGAGCATCCAAGGAATCTGCCTTCGCGTGCTGCAACAATCCGGCCGTTATGCTTGGCCAGGATTTCAACATTCTCGCCTGCCTCCACAATATGAGGTGCACGAATGAATACAGCCGCAAAATCTTCTGCCACTCCGGCAATATCAAGATCCGCCTCGAAGCTTTCGCGCTGGCGTCCGAATGAATTTCTTTCCACATGGACGTCCATAACACCGATATGCGGCTCATCATAGCCAATGATATTATTTGCAAGGAGAATTAATCCTGCACATGTCCCGAACATAGGCTTTCCTGATTGCGCAAACTCCTTAAGGCTGTCCATAAAATCATATTTATCAATCAAGCGTCTCATGGTCGTGCTTTCGCCGCCAGGCAAAATAAGACCGTCCACCTCATCAAGCTGCCCTTTGCGTTTGATGACTACAGCTTCGGCGCCGCATGCTTCTACAGAGAGAACATGCTCCCTGACCGCGCCCTGCAGCCCTAATACACCAACCTTTATCATGTTCAATTCTCCTTACCAGCCGCGCTCCTGCATACGAGCTTCAGGAGCCAATGAAGAAATTTCAATTCCCTTCATTGGTGTGCCAAGTTCTTTTGAAAGTTCAGCAATTAATTTGTAGTCCTGGTAATGTGTAGTTGCTTCTACAATTGCACGTGCAAATTTCGCCGGGTTTTCAGATTTGAAGATACCTGATCCTACGAACACTCCATCTGCACCAAGCTCCATCATAAGAGCTGCATCTGCAGGTGTTGCAACGCCGCCTGCTGCGAAGTTTACGACTGGAAGGCGTCCATGGCTCTTAATTTCCAAAAGAAGCTCATATGGAGCTCCCAGAAGCTTAGCTTCGGTCATTAATTCATCTTCGTTCATGCCGACAACCTTGCGCACCTGTGCATTGACCTTGCGGATATGGCGGACCGCTTCAACGATGTTTCCAGTTCCAGGCTCACCTTTTGTGCGAAGCATAGAAGCACCTTCGCCAATACGGCGTGCAGCTTCGCCTAAATCACGGCATCCGCAAACGAACGGAACTGTGTAGTCTCTTTTGTTAAGATGGTATTCTTCATCAGCAGGAGTTAAAACTTCACTCTCATCTATGTAATCAGCACCCATCGCTTCAAGCAAACGAGCTTCTACAATATGGCCGATACGCGCTTTTGCCATTACCGGGATAGAAACTGCACCCATTACTTCTTCCACAATACGCGGATCTGCCATGCGTGCCACACCGCCAGCTGCACGGATATCAGAAGGAACACGCTCAAGTGCCATAACTGCTACTGCACCAGCTTCTTCTGCGATTTTTGCCTGCTCAGCGTTAACAACATCCATAATAACGCCGCCTTTTTGCATTTCTGCCATACCCCGTTTAACACGATCTGTACCTGTCTTCATGTTTATCCCCCTTCGTAAATACCATCTGCTTTGGATGGGTTTAATATTATGATAAAAATAATTTTTCAAAAAAAGGAAAATAGATTACTTCACTCGGAGTTTTCCCTATTGAAAATATGCAATGAAAAAGGGCTCCTGTCAAGACAGGAAAGCCCTTTTTCTTAAAACCAACCTTTTACAGCTGTGGAAACACTTCCCCATACATCACCGAAGAAACCGCCGATGCTGCGCATCATTAGAACAAACCAGTTAGCTTTTTCGACATTTTCAGCAGCGACTACATCTACTTGGATATTGCCTTTGTCTTTTTCAGATAAGAACTCCAGCTTGCCGTCTTCTGGAGATTCAATCGTCAGATAGCCAATTTTATCTCCTTTTTTAATTGGAGCCGTTAATTCGCCATCTTCATTTAATTTCTTTTTATCAAGTACAAGGACAGGCTTAAAGTTTTCTTTTTCGCCGTTTTTTACAATCATTTCAATCGGATTCTTAGATACGATCTTCACCTTGTCTTCTTTTCCTTTTACAACAGGAACTGTTTTTTGTCCCTTCACCTGATAATTCTCAGGCAAGATTTCTTGCTTCGTGAAATTGCTGAAGCCATAATTAAACATTTTCTTTGTTTCATCAAATCTTGATTTATAGGTAGCCTGGCCATTATCGCCTTTGGCGTTCATTACAACACTGATATAGCGGTTGCCATCTCTAAGAGCAGTACCGGTAAAGCAGTATCCCGCAAAGTCAGTTGTACCAGTTTTAAGGCCATCTACGCCTTCATACCCGTATACAAGCTCAGGAAGCATCCAATTCCAGTTTTCCATCTCAATTTTATCATCAGTGCCCTCTCTGAACACCTTTTTAGGGGTACTGGCTGTTTCCAATACTTCAGGGAATCGATTAATCAATACTTTTGCCAGCGTCGCTGTATCTTTTGCTGACATCACATTTTCCTCTTCAGGTCCGCCTGCAGGAGGTG
The DNA here is from genome assembly GCF_026011715.1 of Cytobacillus sp. NCCP-133. GTDB lineage: Bacteria > Bacillota > Bacilli > Bacillales > Cytobacillaceae > Cytobacillus. The sequence goes on from NZ_BRVM01000038.1 coordinate 13,315, forward strand.
TTCCCTTCAGATCTCGGTTATTTAAACCTGTCGAGTTGACAAATTTATAATCTTTTAAACCAAGTTCAGCAGCCTTTTCATTCATCATTTTCACGAAATTTGTTTCTGAACCTGCAATGGTTTCAGCAATCGCAATGGTAGCACCATTGGCAGAGTAGATCGTCATGGCTTCATAAAGCTCACGAATATGATAACTACCGTCCCTGCGTAAAGGTACATTCGATAATGCACGGTCTTGGGAAACCTTCCATACGTATTCACTCACGGCATATTCTTGATCCCATTTAACCCGGCCCTCTTCAATAGCCTCAAGGAGCAGGTATTCTGTCATAATTTTTGTCATGCTGGCAATGCCCAGTACTTTATCAGCATTTTTTTGATACAAAATCTTTCCGGTCTCTGAATCTACTAAAATAGCAGCATCAGCATTAATATTTAAAATATCTTCTGCATGTGCTTTATTTAAACCAGGTAAAAGACCTAATAACATAACCAAGGCAAGGAATCCAGCAACAGACTTACGATAAAATGTTTTTTTCAATTTACTGCCCTCCAACGTTTTAATACACTTTTGTTATTTTATCATAACTCTTATTTAAAGAATAGATAGAGTAATTACCTATTCCTGCCTTATGTAAATGGCATGTAAGACCCACTTGCTCTTATTAGCATTTACCTAGATTAAATATTAAAAAAAGTTCTGCAAAAGGCCTATTGATTTCCGCTGCAGGCTTTCAGGGAATCATTCTCCGCACAATCGCCCCTGAAGCTCAACCTTTTCCCGCTTTCATTCTTAACATTGAACAAGATGGCCCTGGATTAGTTCCTGCCGATGAAAATGGGCATGCATTTTCTAGATTCTCTTGATTCTGATTCAAACAACAGGTCACGATGATCTCGCACCTTCCACTTCAACCCAATAAGTGGTTAGCCTTAGTTTACAGCAGAAAAAAGCAGAAAAGGTTTCCCTTTTCTGCTTTTTATTGATTATAGCGAGTAATTTGGCGCCTCTTTTGTAATCTGAACATCATGCGGATGGCTTTCCCTTAATCCTGCGCCAGTCATTTTTATAAATTGTGCATTTTCACGAAGCTCGTGAAGATCCTTTGTTCCGCAATAGCCCATTCCTGAACGGATACCCCCGACGAGCTGGTAGATTGTATCAGCTAAAGGCCCTTTATAAGCAATACGCCCTTCGATTCCCTCTGGAACAAACTTTTTATTCTCCTCCTGGAAGTAACGGTCTTTAGAACCTTTTTCCATGGCAGCAACAGAGCCCATTCCTCTGTAAACCTTGAAGCGGCGTCCCTGGAAAATTTCCGTTTCGCCAGGGCTTTCTGAAACACCAGCAAGAAGGCTTCCAAGCATAACAGCATGCCCGCCTGCTGCCAATGCTTTTACAATATCTCCTGAATATTTAATGCCGCCATCAGCGATAATTGATTTCCCATGCTTGCGTGCTTCTGTTGCACAATCATAAACAGCTGTGATCTGTGGCACCCCTACACCTGCAACTACGCGTGTTGTACAAATGGATCCAGGGCCAATTCCCACTTTCACGATATCAGCACCTGCTTCAATTAGTTCTTTTGTTGCCTCTGCAGTTGCAACATTTCCGGCAATGATAGCTAAGTCAGGATAAGTATTCCGAATTTCACGGACAGTATCCAGCACACCTTTTGAATGGCCATGTGCTGTATCAACTACTATCACGTCCACATGAGATTTAACAAGCATCTCTACACGCTTCATAGTGTCTCCAGTCACGCCTACAGCAGCGCCAGCCAAAAGGCGTCCGCGTTCATCTTTAGCTGATTGAGGGAACTCAATGACCTTTTCAATGTCTTTAATGGTAATTAAACCTTTAAGAACTCCATCCTTGTCCACAAGCGGTAATTTTTCAATTTTATGCTGCTGAAGAATTTTTTCTGCCTCTTCCAAGGTTGTTCCAACGGGAGCTGTCACTAAGTTTTCTTTCGTCATTACATCTGAAATCTTAATCGAATAGTCCTGAATGAAGCGGAGGTCACGATTTGTCAGAATACCAACAAGTTTTTGTTTTTCGTGATTATTGACAATCGGTACACCGGAAATCCGGTACTTGCCCATTAAATGTTCTGCGTCAAATACCTGCTGTTCTGGGGTGAGGAAAAATGGGTCTGTAATAACGCCGCTTTCTGAACGTTTTACTTTATCCACCTGATCAGCCTGCTGTTCAATGGACATATTCTTGTGAATAACCCCCAGGCCTCCCTGGCGAGCCATTGAAATTGCCATTTCAGCTTCGGTAACAGTATCCATACCAGCACTGATAATGGGAATATTTAGCGCAATTTTCTCAGACAAATTAACGTTAAGGCTTACATCACGCGGCAATACCTCAGATTTGGCTGGAACAAGCAATACATCATCAAAAGTTAAACCCTCTTTTTCAAACTTAGTTTCCCACATCTTTTTTGACCTCCTGGACTCAAAAATATTATTAGTAGGTTATCAATTGGACAAAATACTGTCAAGAACAGATTAATATGTTTGACTTTTCTAAAGATTCGGAGGTTTTACTATGATTCATCCATATGACCATGAAAATTCCTTTTTATATTTTTTTTCTGCTAGCACTTCCCAGGAATTTTTAAAGAAATGTTATCTAAAGCAAAACCTCGAGCAAGCCGAACAAAAGAGCTATGAAAACAGTTATCCCTTTATATACTATCTTGAACACGGACAAGTATACTACCAGCAGGCAGAGAAGGCACCGCTGGTCATCAAGCCAATTCTCTATTTTTATGGATTGGTTCATCTTGTAAAAGCCTGCATTCTAACGGTAGACCCAAATTATCCGGAGACTACTTCTGTTCTTGCACATGGGGTTTCAACCCGAAAAAGAAAAAAGCAGCACTATAATTTTTTTCAGGACGAAGTTAAATTTCAAAAAAGCGGGCTTTTCCCATATATGGGAGAAAAATTGTTTCACATGAAACATTTGGAAGGCGAAAAAACAACCATGGGGGAGCTGCTTAGCCAGATTCCTGAGCTTAATGATTTGTATAACCAGACGGAAGGCCGCACTACTTATCTGGAAATAGAGCAGGATAAAGATTTATTTATATTCCCTAAAAAAATTCTTGATACTTTTCATATGACCGAGACCCGATTTGTTGAGTACCTGCAATCCAAGTCAGATTTTAATATAAAGTTTAAGGAATCAGATGAGTCCGTTATGAACTTTATGTTAAAAAATATAAATACATATTATTTTAAGCCTTTAAGATATAGCCCGGACTGCAGAAAATTTTTCTTCCCTCCGGCTAAAGATGAACTGAGTGATTTTCCTGAGCTTCTCATTCATTTCCTTCTGCTCTATAACTTAAGCATGATTGCCCGCTACGAAACAGAGTGGTGGAGCGAGCTCATTAAAATGATGCCGAATAAAGATTATCCTTTCATCCAAACATTTCTTAAAATTACGGCTACAAAAGGGCCCTATTTAATTTATCAGTATTTGGTTGATATGAAAATTTGAGCTGTTGGAGATGGAAAATTATTTATTCTGACCGTTGATTTCTCCTGCGGGTAATCATGCCTTTTGACTGGCTATTTAAGGGGAGATTTGAAGTGGGCGTTTGCTTTTTAGCTAACAGGTTTTAGATTTTTTATTAGCTGAACTTTAATTTTATCTTACATTTGTAACAATTCAATTTTAATAGAGCAGATTCGATTCTTATAACAGACGGTAAAATAACATGGGGTGCATATCATTCAAAACTGGCGCATATATGGATGGAAGTGAAGCATAAAATATAAAAGTGGCGCATATTTTATGATCTTTTAAATAGATTTTTTACTTATAAACTCAGCCCGTTGATTTCCGCTCCTGGCACTTGCTTTCCGCTGGCGGTCCGGGAGCCTCCTCGGCGCTCTGCGCCTGCGGGGTCACTCTTTGATCCGCACTCCCACAGGAATCTCGCACCTGCCGCCCCAGTCAACAGGGTGTCTAATTCAAATTCTACCATAAGCTTTATCAAAG
>NZ_BRVM01000039.1 GCF_026011715.1 Cytobacillus sp. NCCP-133
AATCACGAGATCGCTTGCCTAGAAATCAAGAAAATGGTTTGTCATCGCTTAAAACATGAGCCAGCTAGAAAGTATGAATAATTCAGGTCTAAATATGACTGTGTGACAATCGGCGAAGCTCCAGGTGTCCCATATGAGCAATATGGTGCTTATATCGGGGACGATGGTTACTTCTCGATTATATTTGATTTTAAGTATGCCGACATACTTTTAACACTTCGATATTTGGACTTAAACCATTTATAATTAAAATGTAACATGGAATTAAAAAGTTGTTAAACTCGTTTTTAAAAATGCATGTTACATTGATTTCTCACATACATACACTCAAGCGAAGAAGCAGGTGAACGAATAATGAATACAACGATTAAGGATATTGCACAGCTGGCCGGAGTGGCCAAGAGTACCGTTTCCAGGTATTTGAATGGCGGCAATGTAAGTGAAAAGACGAAAGCGAAAATCCGAAAGGTGATTGAGGAAACGAATTATGAACCTAATTCGTTTGCGCAAAGCCTGAAAGCAAAGAAGACCAACTTTATTGGGGTGATTGCCCCAACGCTTGATTCTTATGTGACATCAACAGTGCTGATGGCAATTGACGAAGAGCTGAGGAAACGGGATTATACAACACTAATCATTAGCACAAGCAAGCATGTAGACAGGGAGATTGAAAGTCTGATTAGCCTGTCGCGTCAAAAAGTAGATGGCATCATCCTAATTGCCACTGGTGTTACGGAAAAACATATCGAAACCATCAATTCCATTCAGATTCCGGTATTAATTGTCGCACAGGAGGTGGTTCATTGCTCTTGCATTATAAATGATGATTATCATGCAGGTTTTAAAATGGGCCAGTATGTTTCGGAAAAAGGGCATAGCGCTGTTGCATACCTCGGTGTGACAGAAAGTGACATAGCTGTAGGGCAGCGCAGGAAACAGGGAATTATGGATGGGCTGAAGGAAGCAGGAGTTTCCGATCTTAAAACATACATATCTCAATTTGATTTGCATGATGCAGCAAGGATTACACAGGAAATGCTTGAGAGCTTTACACCGACTGCCATTATTTGTGCAACTGACACTATTGCGTTTGGGGCCATGAAGACCATCTCAAAGCTTGGCAAAACAGTGCCAGGGGATTTTTCACTTGCGGGCTTTGGCGGATATAATATTTCGGAAGTCATTCACCCTTCACTGACGACCATCCGTTTTAATAATGAAGAGACAGGTGTAATGGCTGCCGAGACCATTATTAAACTAACGAATGGGGAAGATGTCCCGGAATTGCAGGTATCCGGTTTTGTTTTTGTGGAGGGCGAGAGCGTGAAAAGTGTTAAAAGCTGATAACGTTTTCAAAAAAGGGTTGTCGAAAATGAAAAACTGTTATAGAATGAATTTATGGAACCGGTTCCCGTCGAGCGATCCTCTTTGACGCTAATCGGGGGAAAGGAAAACCTTCAGGGTGCAGCGCACTGTGCCACAAGGCTGCGGTTGGTACTTAAGGATAATTCTCTGGCCGACACTAAAGCGATCGGACAGCTTGATCATGTAAAAGGCTCGTTTGTAGCAGGGGATCAGCTGCAGATTATTTTTGGAGCTGGTACAGTCAATGACGTTTATGCTGTCTTTACAGAGGAAGCTGGCATTACAGAAATGTCTCTTGGTGACGTAAAAGAGCAATCTGCCCAGAAGCAGAATGCGTTTCAAAAAGGGATCAAGGCTTTATCCGATGTGTTCGTTGAAATCATTCCAGGCTTGCTGGCAGCAGCACTTCTGATGGGAGTAACAGGACTTCTTAGCCAGGAAGGAATATTCGGTCAACAGTCGGTTGCCGAGATGTATCCGGCAATTGCTGGATTTAATCGTTTTATTTCCATTATGTCAACTGGAATCTTCACGATTCTTCCATTGCTTGTTGTATATTCGGCGACAAAGCGTTTTGGCGGTAATCCTGTTCTTGGACTGGTGCTGGGTGCGATCATGCTACACCCTGATCTTGCGAATGCTTATTTAGTGGGAAATGGAACAGTTGAACCGGAAGTCATCAGCCTGTTTGGTTTGAAGGTTTCACTCGTTGCATTCCAGGGCGGTATCATCATCGCCTTATTGATGGGATTAGTCGTGGCAAAGCTTGATCAATTTTTCAGTAGAAAAGTGCCAGATATTATTAAGCTATTTCTTGCTCCGTTCTTAACCATTGTTGTTTCTGGTTTTCTATTATTCTCAGCCGTTGGTCCTTTTGGCCGTCTGTTATCAGACGGAATTACAGCGGCTTTAATGTGGAGCGTAGATAACTTGGGCATTGTTGGTTTCATGCTGTTTGCCGGGATTCAGCAGGTCATTGTCATTACGGGACTTCATCACGTCATAGGGGCTGTTGAAGCACAGCTGATTGCCGACACTGGCTATAACTTCATCATGCCGCTTATGTCAGTTGCGTTAATGGGACAGGGTGGAGCTGTACTCGGCTACACATTAGCTCTATGGAAAAATGATAAAGCTAAACAGATTGGCATTTCAGCGTTTGGGTCTACTTTGTTTGGAATCTCTGAACCAGCGCTATTTGGTGTAAACGTAAAATATCGATTCCCGCTGATTATGGGCTGCATTGGCGGTGCAATTGGCGGAGCATATGTATACCTGACAGGAATCAAAGCATTAGGTTTTGGTGCAACGGCAATCCCTGGTTTCGCGATCGTGGCAGCTCAGGGCAGCGGACATATCAACTATGTGATCGCCAACGTCCTTGCACTCACTGTTGGTGCGATTTTAACAGTCGTGTACTTTAAAGTGAAGAAACCAAACTTAGATTAATAGTATAGGAGGGAGGGATTCCTCTCTTCTCTATTTTTACAGGAGAGGACTTAATATGGAAAGATATACAGAACCAAAGTATAGAACGGTGCTTGAAGCAAAAGAGAATGAACTGAAGGACCTTAGAGAAAAATCAGTGGATTCTGCCTGGAAGCCGGCTTACCATATTCATCCACAGTATGGATTGATGAATGATCCAAATGGCCTAGCTTTTTTTAACGGAGAATTCCATGTTTTTTACCAGTGGTATCCGTTCAGTGCAATGCACGGCATGAAGCACTGGGCCCATGTGAAATCAACTGACCTTGTTAATTGGGAGCGCCTGCCGGCTGCATTGGTGCCGGTGGAGGATTATGAATCCCACGGTGCCTATTCTGGTGCTTCTCTTGAGGTTGACGGAAAGTTATACTTGTATTACACAGGAAATATTAAATACAGTGCAGAGGAACGGTCTGCGAACCAGTGCCTTGCGATTATGGATCAAGAAGGAAATATTCAAAAGTATGAAAACAACCCGGTTATTGAAGGGGTTCCGGATGGGTATACCGGACATGTCCGCGACCCAAAGGTTTTTGAAAAGAACGGAAACTACTATATGTTTTTAGGTGCGCAGCGAAAGGATTTAACTGGAGCTATTATTGTGTATGAATCCGATAATGCGATTGATTGGTCTTTTAAAGGCGAACTGGATCTGCAGATTGATTTTCCAGAATCAGTCTATATGCTGGAGTGCCCGGATTATTTTGAACTTAACGGCAAAGATGTGTTGATTTTCTCTCCTCAAGGGCTGAATGCAGATGGGCATAATTACTATAATCTTTATAATGTTATCTATACAATAGGGAAGCTGGATCTGGAATCTCTGAAATATGAGGTTGAACACTGCCAGGAGCTTGAAAAAGGATTTGATTTCTACGCTCCGCAAACCTTTGAAGGCAAAAATAAAGAGCGTCTGCTATTTTCATGGGCTGGTATGGGTGAAATCGATTATCCAAGTGATAAGGAAGATTGGGCGCATTGCCTCTCAATTCCGCGTGAGCTTAATCTTGTGGATGGGAAGCTTGTTCAAAGGCCTTCAGATTTGTTGAAGCAGCTGAGGGTGAAATCGGATTCCAGCAAAGTGACCATTGAAGCTGAAAGCAAGAATATTGATGAGGGCATTGAGCAGCATGAGCTGGAGTTTATTTTTGAATTAGGTGAGGCTAATAAGTATGGAATCGAACTGTTCTCTTCTGAAAAAGAAGGTCTGGTGCTTGAGTTTGATCGCGGCTCACAGACTGTGAGCCTAAATCGGAAAAAATTTAATTCCGCATTCGGAGGAGAATACGGCTTTGTGAGGAGCTCCGAGCTTAAGATTGGGCGCCATGTAAAGGTTCAAGTGTTTGTTGACCACAGTATTGCAGAGATTTTTGTAAATGACGGTGAGGCCGTCTTCACCGCAAGAGTTTTTCCTGAAGAAAAATCAAATGGACTCAAGCTCTTCAGTGATGGAAAAGTGAATTGCAGCTATACAAAGCATGAGCTAAAGCAAGGAATAACACGGTAGGGGTGAGAATATGGGGAAGCTATACTCGATAGGCGAAGTTTTAATTGATTTTATACCGCAGGAAAAGGGTGCAGCATTGAAGGATGTTGTAACTTTCGAACGAGCTGCTGGCGGTGCACCGGCGAATGTAGCCGCAGCGGTGGCGAAATATGGACACGAAGCTTCAATGATTACCAAACTCGGAAATGATGCTTTTGGTGATTTTTTGATTGAGCAGCTTCAGACTGCCGGTGTCAAGACAGACAAAGTTTTTCGTACAAGCGAAGCCAATACAGGGCTTGCCTTTGTTTCGCTAAAAGACAACGGGGAACGGGATTTTTCATTTTACCGAAAACCTTCGGCGGATTTGCTGTTTGACAAATCAGATGTTCAGGCAGATTGGTTCGGAAAAGGCGACATTCTGCACTTTTGTTCTGTCGATCTTGTGGATAGCCCGATGAAGCAGGCACATAAAAAAGCGATAGATTTTATGAAAGAAAAGGGCGGTCTTATTAGCTTTGATCCGAATGTAAGATTGCCGCTATGGGAGAATCCAAGGGATTGCAGAACTGCTATTCTGGAATTTTTGCCATATGCTCATCTGTTAAAAGTTTCTGATGAAGAATTAACGTTTATCACAGGAATCAATGATGTGGAAAAAGCAATTGCTTCTTTATTTACAGGGGATGTGAAGGCTGTGGTCTGTACGAAGGGCTCTGCCGGAGCTGAGTTGTTTTTACAAGATGCCAATTGGGAATCTTCGGGATACAAAGTCGATGTTCAGGATACCACAGGTGCCGGAGATGCTTTTATCGGCGGATTTTTATTTAAGCTGCTGGAAGCAAAGGTGAATTCGGAAAATATATTGAGTATATTGAAAGAAAAACATACGGAGATCCTTTCATTTGCCAATGCCAGCGGGGCGTTAACAGCTGCAGGAAAAGGCGCTATTTCGGCACTGCCTGATAAGGAGCAAGTCTTAGCGTTTATCAAAGCGCAGTAGAAGGGTCGAATTTTAAGAGTAAAGGTATCAGATCTCAATGATTTGATACCTTTTTATATTTAGGATGGTCGGGTAAAAAAGAAACGGAGGGTAAGAAAGGCAGAAGAATAGACTTGACAAATAATTGATAACTATGAAGAAGTGCAATTCTGTTTAGCTTTTTTTAACATTTTGCCTAATTGGCTGCACAATATTTTGCTCCCGGCATTCGTGCCTTTTAGCAAATAATGATTAAGCTTATTGCCTGTTTCTTTTTTTGAGATAGGAAGTGAAGGCTAATAAGATCTGAATGAAAGGAACGTATTTTGCCCAAGGAAATGGTGGATATCCGCTGAAAAACCATGCATTTGGGTAAAGTAAGACGGCACTTGCGAGCATCCAATTCCAAGAGCGCGAAATGAGTCCATAGAAAAATGCAAAGATGGATGCGAGGAGCAGAGGATAAAACAATCCAAATGAACCCAATAATACTCCCAAAAACTCTTCCAAAATTTCACCCCATTTTAAAGATTTCTATCTTCTACTGATGGTTAGTAGGATTATGTTATTATCTATTTTAACATAAATATCCATTTTGCTATTGAAAAAAATTTGGGCATATGAAGGCCTTATGAACGGCTCTCTGCTTGGTTAGGCAGTTTTTCCATCAAGCCAAAGTTACTTTGGAGCAATTAGGGTGGCGCATGAAGTAACGAATTTGCCAAGAACATACTTTAGCTGGTAAAGTTTCAGCATCAATTATTGGAATATTTAGTTTATTATAGTATAATAGGTCGAAAGTTAAGAAGGAGCTGAGCTGAGTATGAAGAGTGTGAGTGAAGAGACTAAAGGCTATTTTGGTGAGTTTGGCGGAAGTTTTATACCTGGAGACCTGCAGGAGGTCATGGATTATTTAGAGGATCAATTTTTGAACTATAAAGATGATCCAGAGTTTAAAAGAGAATTTTCCTATTACATAAAACAATATATTGGCCGGGAAAATCCGTTAACATATGCTGAGAACTTAACAAAGAAACTTGGCGGAGCCAAAATTTATTTAAAGCGTGAAGATTTAAACCATACCGGTGCACATAAGATCAACAATGCAATTGGCCAGATTCTGCTTGCGAAAAGAATGGGAGCGAAGCGGATTATTGCGGAAACTGGTGCCGGACAGCATGGTGTAGCAACAGCAACGGCATGTGCGATGTTTGATATGGAATGCATCATTTATATGGGCAAATTGGATACCGAGCGCCAGGCTCTGAATGTGTTCAGAATGGAATTGCTGGGTGCAAAGGTAGTTCCCGTAGAAAAAGGGCAGGGCCGGCTGAAAGATGCGGTAGACGAAGCATTGGCCGATCTTGTCCAAAACTATAAAAATACTTTCTATCTATTAGGCTCTGCAGTAGGACCGCATCCATTCCCTACGATGGTCAAACACTTTCAGTCGGTAATTAGCGAGGAATCAAAGCGCCAAATTCTCGAGCAGGAAGGGAATCTGCCAGCAGCTGTCATCGCCTGCACAGGAGGTGGAAGCAACGCGATTGGCGCGTTTGCCCATTACCTGGATGAAAAGGGAGTACGCCTGATCGGGGTTGAGCCGAAAGAAGCGCCTACCTTGTCAGAAGGGGTTCCTGCAGTGATCCATGGCTTCAAATGTTTGACCCTGCTTGATGAAGAAGGACAGCCGAAGCCTACCTATTCCATCGCTGCTGGGCTGGATTATCCGGGGATTGGTCCTGAGCACAGCCACTTAAAGGTGAGCGGACGGGCGGAGTATGTGACCGCGACCGGTGAGGAAGCTCTAGAAGCTTTCCAGCTGCTGTCTAAAACAGAGGGAATCATTCCTGCACTTGAGAGTGCGCATGCTGTTGCCCATGCTTTGAAGCTGGCAAAAGAATTATCAAAAGAGGATGCCATCATCGTCAATCTATCAGGACGCGGCGACAAGGATGTGGAACAGGTCTTTGGCATGTTAAAGAATCGTTGATATTGAAGGTTAAATTCAGGCATAGCTTTCATATAAGAAACCCAAATCTCAGACTGATTTGGGTTTTCTGCTTCTTAACTGCTTCTTAAATTAAGTTTGCTCCAGATTTTTAAGATTGTCTGGTATTAGGTTAGTTAAAAAACAGACGGGCTTACAATGAAAAAAATTTATATTTATTGGGTGATAAGCCTTCTGTTATCGTTCATTGGATTTTTGCTTGGTTAGTCCCATGCAGTCTATAGCCCATACGTTAGGCTAAAGGATTAAGCTGAGTTTCCCATTCAAAATAAATTCGGCCGGCTTGATCTCCTTCAGCCGGAGTTTCCAATACCAAAAAATAACACGAGATAAATGTAAGCATTTACATTATAATGGAAGTAGAGGTAGGAAAGGGGCTGCATCCAATGGAACTTTTAATGGAACAATGCGAGCATGGCCAATCGGAAGAACCTTGTGAAGAGTGTGCCCCAAAAAGAGAAGGGGAAGAGAATTTCAATCCCTCCGATTACGATTATCATAAGAGATTGTGGTTTTAAAGGTTACAAAAACACTTGGGAAAGTCCAAGTGTTTTTTCTATATTCTTTTTCTTCTCATCCACTGCGTTGCTGCCCATTTGTCGCCAATAATGACAGGCGCGCCTCCATGCAGTGTTAAGACGTTAAGGCTTTGGTCGTTATAAAAATATTCAAAGTACACAGCCATTCCTTTTTGCGGCGATACGGAGAAATTAAGTTTAGGGAAATATGTTTCTCCGCCTTGCTCCACATCATTCAAATACATGACAAGTGTGCTGATTCGAGGGTTGCCGGCTGCCCTGCTTGTTGGTGAAAAGAAATCAAAATGTGCTTTATATTCCTGGCCGATTTTGTAATGTAAAATTTGCAGACCCTCACCATGCTCCACTGGTATATTCATAATTTGCGAGATCCGTTTATCGATTCTCGCCACAACGTCCGTTTCGCCTTCATGGAAAAACGTGCTGCTGCTTGTTCTGAGATCATCCACTTCCCGCGAGTTTCCAATTTTGGATCGCTTAAGACGATCCTTAGACTGTCTAATCAGCTCATCGCATTCTTCATCGCTTAAAACATTACCTCATATCACAATCAATGGTTCTTTCAGCCTAGCAATTATGTTAATCTCTCGATCCTCTGTAACGATTTTGTTTCCAACATGATCAAAAATTGATTGTTCTTTAATCGTCAAATCTGCAGCATCCATTGCCAATTTCATCGACCTCTTCTATTTGATTTTTCTGAAAATACGAGATATTAAAAGGTAAAAATCATTAAGTATTAGGCAGGTTTTTATTACTCTGTTTATTAAAACGATGTAAGCTTAGATCCTCTCTAATTGAGAATATTTTACAATGCTAGAGGGAGAATGGCCATCTTTTTTTTATAATATCACAATTTTTATATTTTTATATATATCTGCTAGTCATTGGCAGGCTTGCCAGAATGGATTATAAAAAAATCACTATTGACTTAAATAACTGTAAATATTATTATTACAGTATATCGAAGTAACTTAAAATATTTTTATTATAACTGTAATATTATTTTTTACACTTTGGCATTGCTGCAATTTAAATAAAAAATAAAATTAAAAGGAGTGTTAAACAATGGTAAATTTATACCTTACTTCAAGCTGCGGTTCCTGCCGAAAAGCAAGGGCATGGCTTGAGGAACATCAAATCCCTTTTATTGAAAGAAACATTATAACAGAGCCGCTTACAGTGGATGAAATTAAATCTGTTTTACGCTTAACGGAGACTGGAACGGAGGAGATTATTTCAACCAAGTCTAAAGCTTATCAGGAGCTGAACGTTAATATTGACTCCCTGCCGCTCAAGGATTTGTATCAATTAATAATGGAAAATCCGCAAATGCTGCGCAGGCCCATTATCCAGGATGAAAAGCGATTACAGGTTGGCTTTAATGAGGAAGAAATCCGAAGCTTCCTTCCGCGTAAATTTCGTACCTTTTCATATAGTGAATTACAAAAGTTGGCCAATTAAGATGGTCTAAAGAGCTTAAAGGGTGTATTTCTGACAAGATAATCTATAACACCTAGTATTACAGTACGTATTAAATGATGATGATTGTCATCAGCCATCAATTCAAGGAGGCAGGCCATGAATAGCGACTTTACTCTTGCCATTCATAGTTTAACTTATCTTGCGCTGCAGCCGGATCGCATGTCTACAAGCGATGCCATATCAGAAAGTGCAGGTGTCCATGCAGTCCGGATTCGCAAAGTCTTGAGTCTGTTAAAAAAACATGGATTTATTAAATCAAAAGAAGGCCTGGGAGGCGGGTTTATATTTGCCCGGGACTTAAGTGAAGTGAATCTTTGGGATATTTATAAGCTTACTTCTGAAGGTGCCCTTCAGCCTAAATGTCCTGAATCAAATGAACAATGTGTCGTAGGCGCGAATATGCAAAGAGTTCTATTTAACATATTTATAGGGGCAGAAGAACATCTTGGTGACTATTTAAAACAATATACCATTAAAGATGTTCTCGAACTGATTTATGATAAATAATGGGAGAAAACATATCTCTCATTTTCATTCGGCAGCAAGGGAAAAATTATAGTCTAACGTTTAGGAAAGCAGACTTGGAGGTCATCAATGCATGGGTATTTGAGAACGTGTCCTCTTTGCCGGCTAATCTGTCCGAGCAGATGATAGACTCTGTGCGAAGTGAGGTAAAAAGGAGAATATAGCTAATGATGGAGGCGGTATAAATCGCCTCTATTTTTTTATGCATAATTTCGTTTCATCATCAAAACCTAACTTGTAAATACAATTGTAAATGCAAGTGAGGAGAGTGGAGGATGGATAATTTATTGAAACAGCAGGGCGCTATATTTTTGCATGGAAAAGAAGTGGTCAGAGCTGGAGAAGGTTTTTAACCTCTCAACTGCTCAGCAGCATATTTTATTCCTGCTTGTGACGAATCAGAATGAGCTCAGTCCAACTCAATTAAGTGAACTGGGCTGCTAGTACATTTCAACTGTGACCCGTTTATTAAAACCCCTGCAGGAAAAGGGATTTATAGAATTAAGTGCAAATCATGAAAAACCAAGATATAAGAAAGTTACGATTACTCGGAAGGGAACGGAAACACTCAATAAAATTATGGACAAAGTCAAGGGTACGGAACAATTCCCTTTTAATATGAGTCGTTTGACAACGGAAGAGCTGAATACCTTTTTGAAGTATGGCCAAAAAATACTGGGTGTTCATAAAGACGGTCACTTTTTGAAGATGCTGACGGAAGCACGTGTTGAAAATTATGATTATGCCTAACTGTTTTTAAATATAAAGCATTTTCAAATAGGAATGGAGGTTTTGATATGAGCTATCAGGAGTATTGGTATGAGATCTATAAACAGAGTGAAAAGATGAATTCTTTAATTTCATCCTATTGGAATGATTATTCTCATATGGGCACCTGGCAGTTTTGGATTGTCATATCCCTTTTAATTCTCCCGCTGATTGTTGTATATATTGCAGTTGACCGGCGCAGGATATTTGAAGTATTTTTCTTTGGCTACACGGTCCATATTCTTTGGGCTTATATTGATATAGCTTTACAGCGACATAGCTTTTTTGTTCATACCTATTTTTTTTCGCCTATTTTTCCTAATGCGCTGAACATGATAATGTCCGTCATTCCAGTGGGTTATCTGCTGCTGTATCAATTTTGCGTGAATCATAAGAAGAACTTTTTAATCTACACACTCTTTTTAAGTGCTTTGTTTGCGTTTGTTCTTGCACCCATTGAAAAAATGATTGGGATGATTGAATTTAATAAAGGGATGAACCAGTTTTATCTGTTTTTAATCGATGTTGCTATTACCTATATTGCTTATTTCTTTACCAAATTTATAAAAAGGTTATCTAAGAGAGAAGCGATTTAAGAATGATTGCTGTCTAATGGGCAGCTTTTATTTGTTGTATAAAAAGGGAAGATTATATTAAAAAATAATAAAAAATTATTGAAAAACAATAAATCATATTTTATTATAAGACCATCAACTCAAAAAGAGGTGCAGTATGAATCGGGGAACAACTGCTTTTTTAAAGGGGGCTATTTTTATTATTGGGATTATGGTATTTGTTTTTTGCGCCTATGTGCTTCCAGTATGGTCAAGGGAAGCGGCTATAGGGAATCCGGAGCATTCATATTTAAGATTTCCTGTTCTAATCGGTGCTAATATTGCTGCCTTTCCTTTTTATATCGCTCTTTACCAGGGACTAAAATTATTGTACTTGGTAGACACTGAAAACGCCTTTTCGAATTTAGCCATTACTTCATTAAAAAAAATCCGAAATTGCGGAGGCACAATTTGCAGTATTTATGTGCTGGGGGTAATGATGCTATTTTTCCTTAATGCTCTGCATCCGTCATTGTTATTAATAGGATTTGCCATCAGTTTTGGATCACTAATGATTTCCGTGTTCGCTGCTATCCTGCAAAAGCTGTTAAGAAGCACATTGGAAATGAAGTCAGAAAACGAACTGACCGTATGAGGGGTATCCTAAAGCATCTCATCCTTTGAAAGAAGAGATGCTTTTTTAGATTCATACAAGTTTTTTTTAGATAGAATCCGAACAGTGCTGCAGGAGGTTTAACACTTCTGTTAAACAGAATCAAACATTTAAAGGGATCATGCGATAGTCGATGCTGTCTTCTTCTGTCTATTGTGTTTATCCTGCAAAACAAATTGATCCCGGCCTGCTCCTATTCCTGAAATAGTAAAGATGGCAGTAATGGCCAATAGGAAGATCGATGGAATAGTCCATGAATGGAACAGATCATATAGTGAGCCAATTAGAATAGGTCCTGCCGCGGCAAGCAGGTAGCCGACAGATTGGGCCATTCCTGAAAGGCTCGCTGCCTGTTTGGCATTTTCAGCCCGAAGCCCAATCAGAGTTAAGGAATGGCTGATGGCTGCTCCAAGACCAATCCCGAGGAGCACAATACTGGTGTTAGAGATGATGGCATTGAAATTGATTAGCAGACCCATAATGCCGGCAAAAGTGAAAATACCAATTCCAAGTGCGATCCCTTTTTGGTTAGGCAGACGGTCTGCAAGAACGGGAATAATAAAATTGGCAGGGAGACCCGAAAACTGGAGAACGGTTACCATCCAACCAGCAGCAGCAATTTCCCGTCCCTGGCTATGCAGGATTTCCGGCAGCCAGGTGGTGATGCTAAAATAGACCATTGATTGCAATCCCATAAACACCGTGACTTGCCAGGCGATAGGGGAGGACCAAATCGATGTCTTTGGAGCACTTATGTTAGGCTCTTTCGTTTTTTCTCTTCTGAATCTGATTTGCGGCAGCCAAACGAAAATGGCAATAAATATAAGAATAACCCAAACACCGAGAGAAAGTCTCCATCCTAAGCCCATCTCCTCTGCAAGGGGGACACTGAACCCTGGTGCAAATCCTGCACATATTCCCATCGAAAAAGTATAAATCCCTGTAAGCAGCCCGACCTTTTGCGGAAATTTTTCCTTGACCATCCCCGGAAGAAGCACATTGCAAAGTCCGACCCCCAGTCCGATTAAGACAGTTCCTATGTACAATGGAGAGAGCATTCCAGATGAGCGTGCTGCTATGCCGGCTCCCAATATAGTTAAACCCACAAGAATGCTCCATTCACTTCCAAGCTTTTGAGCGATCCTTGGAACAAATGGGGACAGCAGTGCAAAGGCAACGAGCGGAAGGGTAGTCAGAAGACCTGCTGCGCCATTTGATATTCCGATTTCATCCCGGATCGCGCCGATTAAAGGGCCGACTGATGTAATGGCTGGACGTAAATTAAAAGCTACAAAAACAATGCCTGCCATTAGTAAAAGGTTTTTAGTATCAAATTTTGCTGAATTCCTCAACACAGACACTCCTTAATGGTATTTCAAACATCTTTCGTATAGCGAAAATACAATATTCAGAATAGTATAAATGGTTTTAATTAAAAAGTACACAGTTTTTATTTAAAACGGCCAATATTTACAAGATAATCCCATCTTCAGAAATTTTAATCTAATTTTGCTTGAACTAAACGGCTTTATCTGGAATGAAGTGTGTTCTAGATTGAGATAAAAGTTATTGATATAGATTATATGAAAAAGCAAAAAGGAGATCTCCCAAATAAATCCTTTTGGATTACCTGCAGCTTTTTCGGAAATTCTATAGGTATTGGACTATTACCTATCAAATGTGGTTTTGAAAGGAGAGAGGCAGATGGAGTCTATTTGGCTGGAGTATGCTTGGGCCTTGCTGATTTTAATTGGTTTAGAAGGCTTGCTGTCGGCAGACAATGCTCTTGTGCTGGCAGTAATAGCCAAGCATTTACCCGATGATCAGAAGAAAAAAGCGATTAATTACGGAATAATCATGGCATTCGCGTTTAGATTTATCGCGCTTTTTGCCATTTCATTTATTGCAAACGTCTGGCAAATCCAGGCGATCGGAGCGGCTTATCTTCTTTACCTGGGCTTGAAGCATATTATTAAGGCCAAGTTTGGAAAAGAAAATAAAAATATTCGGGAAGATGTGAAAGAGGAATCAGCAGGAAAAGGCTTTTTGCCTACAGTTGGGAAAATTGCCTTAGCTGACCTTGCTTTTGCGATTGACTCGATTCTTGCTGCCGTTGCACTTGCTCTTGGTCTGCCGGATTCACCGCTCAATGACTTCGGCGGCATGGATGGAGGCCAGTTTATTGTAGTTGTGCTAGGCGGTGTCGCCGGTCTTATTTTGATTAAATTTGCGGCAACCTGGTTTGTCCAGCTCTTGGCAAAACGCCCGGCATTGGAAACCACCGCTTATGCCATTGTTGCTTGGGTAGGTGTCAAGCTTGCTGTCATTACCCTTGCCCATGAAGATATTGGAATCCTGGATCATGATTTTCCACATAGTACAGGATGGACGTTGATTTTTTATGGAGTATTGGTTGGCATCGCATTGCTTGGCTGGTTTGCACCTGGCAAGAAAACAAGAGTTGCGGAGGGTGAGGCTTAAAGGAGGTCTCGGGAATGTTAGATTAGGCGTACTAAGATGAGTACTTTCTTGGAAAAATCAGGGGAAAATACTCTGTCCCATTTATAAATAGCTGCCATTTACGGCAGCTATTTTTTGCTAAAAAAAGCTTTATAAAATGCACAGATGCACTTTTGCATCTCTGCTCGCCAAATCGATTTTTTTCTTGTTAACGCCCTTTGTATATGTCTTACTTAATATCGTTATTATTCCAACGGATAAACGCCCATTTTTATGGAAGCTTCCTCACCTTTGTCGTTATTCCATGCATTGGTTCTCATCTCTTTCAGGCAAGTTGTTTTTTGCTCTTGATTTATTGGAGTTTAAGTTGGAATGAAGCGGATATAAAAATGGCTGTATTGGAAAATTTTTATAATTAGACAAAGTGAGCAATAATCATTCAGTGTTCTTGATGTATTACCACCTTGTGTTAGTTGTGAAGTATCGAAGGAAAGTAATAGATGATACTATTTCAGACTATGCC
>NZ_BRVM01000040.1 GCF_026011715.1 Cytobacillus sp. NCCP-133
AGGTACTTCCATTTTACATTGAAAACGGTGGTCTTTTTTATGATTTTGATCTATTTACTACACTAGGCACCTTTTTTGGGCTAGCCTTTTCGATACAATACTGATTGTATTTGGCAAGTAAAAAATGTATGAAATGGCATCTAATTATGCATGCCACTTGCTCCTCCAGATTATCGGTTTTGTAATGACTCTCGC
The DNA here is from genome assembly GCF_026011715.1 of Cytobacillus sp. NCCP-133. GTDB lineage: Bacteria > Bacillota > Bacilli > Bacillales > Cytobacillaceae > Cytobacillus. Next base: position 196 of record NZ_BRVM01000040.1, read on the forward strand.
CGTGAGTCGACGCGGATAAAAATACGCAAAATATAAATTAAAATATCCGAGTTTCTACTATTATATAGACGGGAATTCTTACTCCTCTTCCCCTCTAATTTCTCGATTCATTTTTATGGCGAATATCACCCCAAAAAACGCAAAAAAATGGCCCACCTCCCTGCATGGAGATGAGCCTGATTGGTCATTTTTCTTCTATATAAATGAGCTTTTTTGTTAGATTAATAGATTGCTAGATTACACTTATTCCTGAGCTTCTTTTACTTGATAAGCATATTCTCTAATGTTCGGTGCCCTTTTTTGCAGGAAGCGTTCAAACGTTCCTTCGTTAAACAATGGCATAACTATTCTATCAACAAGCTTTGTTTTTCCGATTTGCATTCTTTCCTGCATGAATACTAACATCTCTTTTACCGTCCTAGGTTCATGGCAGTACTCGATAAGAGCCGCTACTTCTGGCCCTCGAAGAAGTGCTTCGTGTTTTTCTTTAAACTTCGCCCACCTCTGTTTTTCACATTGTTCTTGAAAAGTTGCATACACTTCGTGTGTCGTCCATTCCAATCCAAAACGCAAATGATACACAATCCTTCCATCTTTATAAACGGCCGCATGGTTCACAACGTCAGTGTAAATCTCAGTTGGGAAGGCTTTCGATTCACTTTTTATATAAGCTTTCAATTTTTTCATAAATCGCTTGAGTGCTTTTCGTTCCTCTTCTGCTTTTTCTTTCCGATCTCTAAAAGCTGAAAGCCTCTCATACATGGCACACAGCTTTTCAGTCATTTGGTCGACACGCTCTGTATTTCGTCCCTGTCCATGAAGGCTTTCATCAACCACCTTGTACAGTTCTTGATTCAATGCTTGAACTTCTTGTTCCAGCTGTTCTTCTTTGGCTTTCTCTTCTGGCGTTAAGTCCATCTGTTCAATGGCCTGCTCCGCCTTCTGGTAGAATGTAGAGTCCTCATAAATATTCTTTAACAGGTGACGAAAATGTTGCTCATAATAGTCCTGGTTAAGAGCCATGGAATCACAAGGCTCATGAACATGATAGTGTGGAAAGCCTGCTCGATAACAGACCCAATAATGTTGATAATAGTCACCATTTTTTCGTGGTCTTTTATTCGCATAATGGACCACTTGTTTTGTGCATTCCCCACAAATCACCTTATCTAAGAATGCCTCATTCTTCTCCTCATTGATTTCCGGCAAAGGAGCTGAACGTTTCTGCTTGATCACTTCCGCTCGCTCATCTAAGATTTTCTGTACTTCCTCCCATTTTTTCTTTGAAACAATTGGTTCGTGATGGTCTTCAATATAGTATTGAGGTTCTTGGCCTTCATTCAAAACATTTCTCTTTTGACCGTTTTGAAGGGCCACCGTTTGTTGGAATAAGTAATCTCCCTGATAAACCACGTTTCTTAAAATGTTCGTGACCGTTCTTGCTCCCCAGGTTGCATTACCAGTTGGGGTGGGAATCTTTCTCTCACTAAGATCCATCGCAATTTGACTCACAGTGGCTCCTTTTCGTACCTCTCTAAAGATGCGTCGGACCACGCTTGCTTCTTCTTTCACGATATGCCAGCGGTAATCATCGTCAATCGTATATCCGTAGTTTGGTACTTTCCGACGGATAATTCCTCGCTTAGCTTTGCTTCGGATGCCCCAAGCCATGGACCTACCCATACTGATACTTTCCTCTTGTGCAATGCTACCGAAAATGGATAACATCAAATCCGCTTGTGGGTCCGAAGTCCATATATTCTCGCGTTCAAAGTAAATGTAGGTGGGGTTCGGAAGCTGGCGAAGGTATCTCGTGATTTCCAGCGTGTCTTGAATATCTCTGCTTAGTCTGGAAATGGACTTGACCAACACGACATCAATTCGATTTCGTTCACAATCTTGTATGAGTCGATTCAATTCATCCCGATTTTTCATTGAGCGTCCTGATATCCCCTCATCTGCATAAATCCCTGCGAATTGATAATTAGGGTTTTTCAAAATCAAATACGTATAGTATGCAACCTGTGTTTTAAAGCTGGATTGCTGCTCGAGGCGGTCTGTGGACACTCGGCAATAAGCAGCTGTTCGTAATGGAGCTTTCGTATTTAATTGAGAAGAAGGAAGTTTGTTCACTCCCTCCATCGATGCTTCTATTGTATTCAGTATGGCTTTACTGTTATTGGGTTCAATCTTCAGTACCTCTCTTTTAGGGATAGACGATTCCCTTGCTTCCTTGTCCTTTTTAATTAATTCGCCTTTGTCATTTAGTAGTTTCAATTCAGATGTCACCTCCTTTGCTGTATGCTGTTCTTTACTAGGTGATGAATCTACTTTCTTTATAGGAGACCCAATGGTCGTCACCGTACCATCCAGCCATGTCACCTCATAATCTTGTTCAGTAGTAACCGATACACCGATTACCCATGCCCGAAAATGCTCCAATGTAACCTGTTCATAAAAGGCCTCCATGTCTGAAATGGTGTCCAGCCATTGAATGGTACTTGTTCGATACGGTCGTCCATCTTCTACACTTTCAATATGTGCTTCAAAAGCACGATAAGCTTCTTCTTTTTCCTCCATCTCTTCATCCGTATGAGTGTCTCGAGCCATCTCCATTTCGGTCAGCCACTTTAACCGATGAAACTCGAAATGATCTTGTTGGTTGGCAACCGTCAGTATTTTCTTGAGCGTACTGATTTGAACATGCTCGTCTGTCAAAAACTTAAGCTTGAAAGCCTCTACCATCATGTTTCGTAATTGTTGCTCTTTCAGTTCCGGCCCCTCACACACGTTAGCTTTCCTTGCATTGCACCGCCAGATATTACCGCTTCGCCTTCTAAGAACTCTGACGTGTTTCCCACAATGCTGGCAGATGACTTGTTTCTGAAAAGCATGTGGTTCTTTATGGGTCGGTTGCTTTCGTGGCGATGGATTGGGCGACCCTATCTTTTCTTGGACTCGGTCAAATACATCAATGCTGATGATGGCCGGATGTGTATTTTCAATTGTGATGGGGTCAAGCCTAGTCGTTTTTTGTTTGGTAAACAAATCAGAAGAATGCAGTCTGGCTACCTTATTACCGGTATAAGTAGGATTCTGCAACATATATTTAATCGTTTTTGTCCCCCATAGTTTCGAACCCTTCATGGTAAGAATCTCCCGTCGCATGAGTTCTCGACTAATCTCTAAAATGGACCACCCTTGTAGAAACCAATCATAGATTGAACGAACCACTTTTGCTTGGTCTTCATTAATTTCGAGGGTAGGTTGTCCATTCTGTTTGATTTTTCGATAGCCGTAAGTATCTACAAATTTAGGCCTACCTTTTTGCAAACTCTTTTCATAGCCCCATTTGGTAGAAGCAGAGATGGTTTCTATTTCTTCTTGGGCAAGTGCTGCATACGTGGTTAGGAGAAATTGATTGTATTCAACCGAGGTGTCTACCTTTTGCTCTTCAAAGTACACCCCGACACCCTTCTCTTTTAGCTCTCCTACAATCTTGATAAGGTGCTCCGCATTCCGAGTAAAGCGAGCTACATTTTTGGTTAATATAAAGTCGACACGGCCCTCATGTGCATGGCGGATTAGACGTTGTAATCCTTTTTGTTTAGTGGCATTCCTACCACTCGTTCCTTTATCAAAATACACACCAACGAATTTCCAATTTGGCTTACTCCGAATAAGATGTGTATAATGCTGGACTTGGTTTTCTAACGAATGTAACTGTATTTCTATATCCGTACTGACACGACAATAAGCAGCTACCCTAACTGGCTTATCCCCAATGAGCGGACTCTCGTTCCGTGCCTCGACTGGATCCCATAGCGTCCGGACCCACATGCCCTTTTGCAATTCATCCAATATAAAAACCCCTTTCCTATAAGTGATAATGGTTCGTGTCCATCTATCACTCACATCCCTAGAACGTTCAAGTACTTTTTTCGGGTGGAAAGAGGTTTCTATATTATTTGACTAAATTACGCTTATTTCACTTTCGGTATCTTCCGTTCTCTGGCACAGATGGTTCGCTTTACGCCACACTTAAACTGGAATTCTACCATGCGTTCCTTATAGATAATGCCCCGTTCAATGAGTGTCTTAAAAAGGGCTGCATCAAATTGACCGAAAGATTCAATGGTCTCTAATGTTTCCAAAAGCGTGGTCAATTGCTTCTCCAAGTAAAGCTGTTCTTGTCTGTTTTCTTCTAAACTATCTCGCTCTTGTTGTAGGATTTCTTGTTCGTAGATTAAATGCCGTAAGGTTGCATCGTAAATCGCATCGCTTGTGGCTGATTCTTTCGCAGCTAGTTGACTAATTCGGTCGCTTACCGCTTCGATTTGAGTATTCAGCTCCTCTAGCCGCTGTTGTTCCGGGGGTGAAAGAGACGCTTTTTGTATGGCTTGCTTTGCATCTTCTAACAAGTTGTCCTTATTCATTTTCATTTCTTGTAGTACATTCATAAATGTATTCTCGAGGTCTGCCTCATGAACATAGCTCGTTTTACAATGCTTATAGTCTGGATCCCGCCCTGCGGTGACTCGACATTGCCAGGCAGAAATGTAATACTTCTCCCCTTTCCTGCTTGAAGTCAACCTCCTCCTTATGACTGGTCGTCCGCATTCCCCACAATAGTACTGGTTGGAAAAGGGGCTGATATTGCTATAGTTCTGTCGATATTTTCGATCCGGGTCCCGCAGCATTAAATTTCGTCGTTTAAGTTCCTGTTGTACCGCTTCGAAGGTTTCTTCACTAATGATTGCTGGATGAGTGTTCTTCACAAAATATTGTGGTTGGATATCGCGGTTACGCACCCTCTTATGCGTTAAAAAGTCGATAGTAACCGTTTTTTGTGCGAGACAGTGGCCTTGGTACTTTTCCTGTTTCAGAATTTTTAAGACCGCATCACTAGTCCATGTTTTATTACCTTTCCCGGTCTTTAAACCATCTCTCGTTAAACCTTTAGCGATTGTTGCGGCTCCTTTCCCATCTAGGCACTCCCGAAAAATCCGTCGTACCACTTTTGCCTGTTCTTCATTGATGACGATTTCTCCATCTTCCGTTGTGTCATATCCAAGGAAGAACGTGGTCGGCATATGAACAATCCCTTGCTGGAATCGCTTCTGCACACCCCATTTCGTATTTTCGCTCACACTGCGACTCTCTTCCTGTGCCATCGATGAAAGGATGGTTAAAAAAAGTTCCGACTTGGAGTCTAATGTATCGATATTCTCCTTCTCGAAAAATACGCCAACTGCTGGACGCATATTTTTCAATTTCCTAATGACTGATATGCACGCCGTGAGGCTGGATGGATAAAAATACGCAAAATATAGATTGAAATATCCGAGTCTCTACTATTATATAGACCGATAATTCTTAGTCCTTCCCCTTCTATTTCCTCGGTTCATTCTTATGGCGAATCCCACTCCATAAAACGCAAAAAAATGGCCACCTTCCCTTATAAGGAGATGAGCCTGATTCGATTTGTTCTATTACTTTTTCTTCCGTCGCCCTAGTTCATAGCATTTTTTACAACAAAAAAATAAGCCCATTACCCGTTATTAAGGCAATGAGCAATATTACTATATTAAAGTTAAGAGGTTAACCCTGGAATACCAAGACCAAAGAAACTTGCTATAGTCATGAGAGACCCTGTGTTACCAATAATGCCACTTAGCTTTTTTAGGCACGTTTTAATTTTTCCAGAGTCATTTTTTTGAATGTTATCAGTTAAAGATTGGAAGTATATTTCCGCATCATCTTTTTCTTCAGCATCTTTCAGTTTGCTTATTTCTTGCTCGATATTTTTTAAGGCCTCTTTTATTTCGGTATTAGTTTGTATGTTAACTTGATGAACCTCATTGTGATCCCCTATGGAACTGTTCTGTGCCTCAACTTTAATATCTCTGTACTTGTTTTTTTCTCCCACTATTAAATCCCCCATTATTTGAAAGGTTACTTTTTGATCAGCGCCTAACAGTTCAGCAATTTCATCTACAGTAAAGCTTGTCCATAATTTTGAATTACTAAGGGAGCCCTCATTAGGATCTACAGAGTTATTGCTCTCCTTAATGCGAGTTTTTTTTTTACTTGAACATTATCTTTTTGCTGCTTTTTATAAGCCTCATTTATATAAAAGACTGGAAAAATATTATCTCGATTAAACGTGGTTTCTTCACCACAATATTTACATATAAGTTCATCGTTTAAAAAAGGAATTATACTATCTACAGTTTTAAGAGTACGGAAGCATTCTTCGCATCTTAACTCCCACGATAAAGTAATCCTTCCCTTCTTAGCCATTTCACTTAAATACTTAAAAGTAATATCCAGAGGGAGTGAGGTAGCCTTTGAAACATACGTTGGATAGAATTTGTTCAACTTACTAACAGCCAAACCATTGACGGTATCAAGTACCATATCTTCTACTTGCCAATCTTCAAATTGTTCCATGCCATATCCCCTCCTTTAATTACTGTATGCAGCAATTTTAAATAGTTGTTATTTTTTCTCTTACAAAATCTAAAGCTTTTTCTGTTGCTGGTGTATTAAACTTCACCGTTTTTGTTTTAATACCTACTTTTATAGAATACTCTTGTACAACACCATTTTCAACTACGTCAAACAGAATTGATCCTTTTTGCTTTTGGATATAGGGTTCAATGTAATCATATAACGGCAACCCCCTCAACTCTCTGATACTACCCAAACCTACAGTCTCAAGTCCACTCAATAACAAAGTAGTGAATGGTGTGGAAGAAAGAACTTCATTTAGTTCTTCATGATTTAACTTACTTTCAAGAGCATTTATGTCCTTATCGTTAAAGTAATCATCAAGTGCAGAAAGTACATTAACGATTGATTCTCCTTCTTCTTCCTTAAACTCGGTATCAGATCCTTCTGGTCTTCCAACTGTATCGATTAACTGCCCATCTAATGCATCCGCGAATCTCTCTACAGCATGTCCATATGGTGCTAAGGCATCCGTTTGTTCAAAAGCTATTTGTTGTTGTATTAAAATTGCCAAACTTGAGGCTACTTTCCTTGCATTTGTCGAGTTTGATCTTATTTCTACTATTCCTTTTTCCTCATCTATGTAAACAGTAGTAATTTCTTGTCTACTCCGTACATGTTGAGTATTTGCAAAATAACTTGTAGTTGTTCCCGTACTATGTATAAATCTTAAGTAATATAATGTATCATTCCCTAAAGTTGCTCCACATATAATCTTAGGCTCAGAAGTTATCTCATTTTCATTAGGAATTCTGACTTCGCTAAAAGGGTCAAAATCCATTCCGGCTACAATTTTGTCCTTTGTACCAACTAAACTTTCATTAGTACTTAGATGAAACCATGCAAGAGAAGTATTTCCTACTAAAGCTTGTTCTTTTAATTTATCAAAAGCTTCTTGAGGCATACGAGCATAATTTGACCATATTTTATTAGTTAAATCCCCTGATGAACCTGTACTGTCTACTCCAATATCAGTGCATATCTCTCTCAAGGACGTGTTTGGTAATCTGTTTATATCTTGCGGAAATATTATATCTTTAACAGAGTTCAAAGTAAAAACCACCTTTTATTTATATACATATTTTAACAAAGATAGGCTAGGAAGTGTTATTTTTAATTATTAATTTCTTTCATTTATTTTACCACTCTTTATTTTAGGTATTTCTAAGAAAATTAAATGGCATATATGAAATCATCAAAACTAAAACAAAAAAGAACCCACCAAGCAGCTGCATCAGCCTACTCAGTGGGTTCTCATTACTTCTTCACCATATAATATTTTCGCTTACTTTGACTGCCTGGTATAAAATCTTTCTCCAACTTCCCTTCTTCCAATAATGGCAGTACAATGCTCTTTCTGAAATAGGATTCTGAGATTGTCATCTTCGTGTTCATAAAGGTTAGGATTTCTCCCCATCTCCGTGGATTCTCACAATATTCCAGTAAGGCAGTTACTTCTGGTCCTTTCAAAAACGCTGCCTGTTTTTCTTTTCGTCTTGCATGCCTTTCCGCTTTTCTTTTCATTGAAATCATTTTTTGATAATCTTCATATCTTTCGTCCGTCGACCACTCTAAGCCGAGGCTTAAATGGTAGACAATCTTACCATCTTTATAGACCGTGGCCTGTTCAATAAACTGTTCATAAAGATCTGTAGGGAAAGCCTGGTTCGTGTCATCGTCCAGCTTTCTTATTTGCTTCATCAGCTCTTTAAATTCATTCTTGTAATGCTCCGCCAGCTTTTTGCGGTCAGAGAAGTCTTTTAATTGCTGGTGCAACTTCACTATTTCTTCACTGAGCTCGTCCACCCTTTGGTGATCCTGCCCGTCTTGATGCAGCTCTTCATCCACCGCCTCATATAAGGCTTGATTCAGCTGTTCCATCCTTTCCTGTACCGCTACTTCTTGTTGTAGCTCCTCGGCACTTAACTCCGTTTGAGCAATGACCTTTTCTACTTCTTGCTGAAATGTCTCGTCTTGTTCAAGTCCTTTTAATAGATTAATAAAGTGCTTTTCAAGATAGTCTTGATGAAAACGTTGGGATGAACACCCGTTCACAGCGTAATATTTCTCCGCCAACCTACATACCCACCGGTTGATTTCGCGTGTGCCCCTTGAACCCCTTCTTTCAAAGCTCCGTTCATACCCTAAGACATTACCGCATTCCCCACAAAACATGTTCTCTGTGAAAGAGGAGTTTTTACGTTGGTCTTTTGAATACCTTTGATGGTTCCGCTGCTCGAAAGCTTCGCTGCGTTGTTGGATAATGGTTTGGACCTTCTCCCAATCTTCTGGATCAATAATAGATTCGTGATGTCCTTCAATATAATACTGCGGTAATTCGCCCTGATTTGTAGCTGTCTTTTCTTCTAATGTATCCAAGGTGATGTATTTTTGAAAAAGGTAATCTCCCTTGTAGACCACATTTTGCAAGATACCCTTCACCGTGCTAAGACTCCATACCTCTTTTCCTTTTGGGCTAGGTACACGATCGCTTGTTAATCCTGTAATGATTTGGGTGTAGTTTTTCCCTGCCTGAATATCAGTGTAAATGCGCCTTACGACTTTGGCTTCTTCCTCCTGGATGATCCATTCATGATTCTCTCCAATCCGATATCCATAATTGGCGTTTCCTACTTTAATGATGCCCCGCTTGGCCATACTTCTTTTTCCCCATGCGATAGAGTTGCCAATATTAATACTTTCCTCTTGAGCAATACTTCCGAAGATTGTAATTAACAATTCACTATCGGCATCTTCTGTATGAATGTTCTCTTTCTCAAAATAAATGTGAACCGGTCGAGGAAGTGACTTCAATAACCGCACCGCTTTTAACGTTTCTAAGGTATTCCTGCTAAACCTTGAAATGCTTTTGCAAAGGATTAAATCGATATTCTCACGAGTACATTCATCCATCAGCTTTTTGAAATCCGTTCGATTTTTAAGGGATTTTCCTGATATCCCCTCATCCGCAAATATCCCAGCAAATTCGTATCGAGGATCTTTGAGGATTAAATACGTATAGTAAGCTACCTGTGTTTTATAACTGGTTAGCTGCTCTTCACGATCCGTAGATACCCTACAATAGGCAGCAGTTCTAAGTGGTTTTATAACCGGCTGGTTTGTTGTTGGGGAGGGATGGTCACGCAAGTTCATTTCTATCGTCTTCAACATGCTTTGCCCTTTTTTCGGTTCAATTTTGATGACTTCTCGTTCCATAAGTGCTTGCATGCTTTCCTCACTCCTTTCTTTCAAGTGTCCTTCTGCATCAATGACCTTATACAGCGGTTCATGCTCTTGATGCTTTTGAAACTTCTTGTTTGGCTTACTTTCATGAATCTCTTCTTTCTGTAGATTATCAGGCATCTCTCCAACGATGTTTTCTGTGCCATCGACCCACTCAATGCGATAATCATCTTGAGAATAAATGACCGCTCCCATCAACCAAGCCCTGAGATGTTCAATCGCAATGGTTTCTAGAAACTCCTCTACATTTTGAACCGTCTCAAGCCAACTCAATGTTTGGTTCCGAAAAATTCGATCGTCTTCAATCCTGGCGATGTGTTGCTCAAACTCTTTATAGGCTTGTTCTACTTTGGCCAGCTCACCCTTCCCTTCTTTTGCTAACTCCAGTTCAGTCATCCACCTTAACCGATGAAACTCGAAATGGTCCTTCTGATTTATCTCTTGGAGCACCTTCCTAGCCACATCAAGAACGGAAGGGTTCGTCATATCAAATTTCTGTTTGAATCCCTCCAGCAAAATCTCCCTCAAACGGTCTTCTCTAATCGATGTAAAATCACAGGCACCGATATCACTCGCTTGGCACTTCCAATAGTTCACCCTTCTTGTTGGATAGTTGTTCAACCGATAGCCACAGCGGTGACAGTTCATTCTCCCTGAAAGACAATGTTTATTCCCTTTTGGCCCTGTGGACTTCCTCTTAGGCTTAATTTCTTCTAAGCGTTTCTGTGTCTGTTCAAATACTTCCATACTAATGATAGGAGGGTGACAATTTTCAATCGCAATTTCATCTCTCATATGTTTGGTGGTTTTATTGGTGAAAAGATCTTTGGTTCTTACTCTCGTTAATTTGTTCCCGGTATAGGTGACGTTCGTTAAAATATGTTTTACGGTCGAGCCTCTCCACAGGTCTTTGCCAACCGATGTTTTTATCCCTTGACGCATTAATTCACGTGCAATTTCAGCCATGGTCATTCCTTGCAAAAACAAGTCAAAAATAAGGCGAACAATCGCTGCTCCTTCTTCATTAACTTGAAGGGTATTTCGTCCGTCTTTTTCTACCAAATCATAACCAAGCATTTTATTGTATCGAGGGAGGCCTTTCTTGAAGTTCTTTTCAAACCCCCACCTGGTTGATGTTGAAATGGTCTCGATTTCTTCTTGGGCAAGGGCTGCATACGTACTTAGAAGAAATTTATTATATTCGACGGATGTATCAATATGCTCTTTTTCAAAGAAGATCCCAACTTTCATTGCATTCAGCTTTTCTACGATCGTCAGTAATTCCTCTGCATTTCGTGAAAGCCGTGATACATTTTTGGTTAAGATGAAATCCACTCTTCCTTCTTCACAATGGCGAAGCAGACGCTGCAATCCCCGCTGTCCTTTAGCACTAGCTCCACTTTTCCCGTTATCGACATACACTCCGACAAACTTCCAATTGGGCTTTTCTCGAATTAGGTGGGTATAGTGACTTACCTGATTTTCAAGAGAGCGCAATTGTACGTCTAAAGAAGAACTGACCCGGCAATAAGCAGCAACTTTCACCTGCTTTTCGCCAATCAAAGGGCTTTCTTCTCGAGCCTTCACTGGATCCCATAATGTCCGGACCCACATTCCTTTTTGGAATTCATTCAACATAAAAACCCCTTTCCTATAAGTGATAATGGTTCGTGTCCATCTATCACTCACATCCCAAGAACATTCAAGTTCTTTTTCTGGGTGGAAAGAGGTTTATGTTTTATTTAATTACTCAACTTTCGCAGAGTGAAATCGGCAAATAAGCCTTGATGTAACTGGGCAGACCGCCAATCCAAAG
>NZ_BRVM01000041.1 GCF_026011715.1 Cytobacillus sp. NCCP-133
ATCAGGTTGATAGGTCAGAGGTGGAAGCGTGGCGACATGTGGAGCTGACTGATACTAATCGATCGAGGACTTAACCAATTGAGCTGGACAACGTATTGGTGAATACTCGGCAGCACTTCTTCATGCATTATCTAGTTTTGAGGGAACGAAAAAAATGAAATTTTCTCTTGAAAAATCCTAAAAAGACGGTATAATAATACTTGTCTTTGAAAATAGTCTGGTGACGATAGCGAGAAGGTCACACCCGTTCCCATACCGAACACGGAAGTTAAGCTTCTCAGCGCCGATGGTAATTGGGGGCTGTCCCCCTGTGAGAGTAGGACGCTGCCGGGCTGTTTCTTAATACCACTATTCCGCAGTAGCTCAGTGGTAGAGCATTCGGCTGTTAACCGAACGGTCGCAGGTTCGAATCCTGCCTGCGGAGCCATTTTCATAATGTCCTTATAGGAACTTATGAGCTGTTGCTTCCATAGCTCAGCAGGTAGAGCACTTCCATGGTAAGGAAGAGGTCACCGGTTCGAGCCCGGTTGGAAGCTCTCTTAGAAAATTACAATAAAATTTTTAGGCCCCTTGGTCAAGCGGTTAAGACACCGCCCTTTCACGGCGGTAACACGGGTTCGAATCCCGTAGGGGTCACCATTTTTGGAGGATTAGCTCAGCTGGGAGAGCATCTGCCTTACAAGCAGAGGGTCGGCGGTTCGATCCCGTCATCCTCCACCATATATTTAGCCGGTGTAGCTCAATTGGTAGAGCAACTGACTTGTAATCAGTAGGTTGGGGGTTCAAGTCCTCTCGCCGGCACCATTCCTAACATGGAGGGGTAGCGAAGTGGCTAAACGCGGCGGACTGTAAATCCGCTCCTTCGGGTTCGGCAGTTCGAATCTGCCCCCCTCCACCATCTATCCTTAATAAATATAACAAAAACTGGACAAGCTATAAGTGTCCTTTTTATTTTGTTAATTAATGGGCTATAGCCAAGCGGTAAGGCACCGGACTTTGACTCCGTCATTCGCAGGTTCAAATCCTGCTAGCCCAGCCATATTTTGAGCCATTAGCTCAGTCGGTAGAGGATTGCGGAAGTTTGCAGCATCGGGGCAAAACATCGGTGAATAGCAAGCTGTAGCAATCTGCGACAAAAACCGAAGGGTTTTGGAGCACCTCTGCAAATCCAGTTTAGGCAACAATTTATTTCCGAGTTATTAACTTAGTCGTTAGAGCAGATTGCAGCATCTTAGCAATTCTTCACCGAATAGCAATCTGTAACAAAGCACGCAGGGCATTGGAACATCTGACTTAGCAGTATTAAGATTTAGAAAATATTATTATTTTGAGCCATTAGCTCAGTCGGTAGAGCATCTGACTTTTAATCAGAGGGTCGAAGGTTCGAGTCCTTCATGGCTCATATTTTCAGTAACACAGGCCTTGGGAATCGATTCCTGAAGGCCATATTTATGAATTTGCGGAAGTAGTTCAGTGGTAGAACATCACCTTGCCAAGGTGGGGGTCGTAGGTTCGAATCCCGTCTTCCGCTCCAATGGGGCCTTAGCTCAGCTGGGAGAGCGCCTGCTTTGCACGCAGGAGGTCAGCGGTTCGATCCCGCTAGGCTCCACCAAAACTTACATAATAGTAAATCCTTAAGCCAGCTGGCTTAAGGATTTTTTGTTTTATTAATCTTTTCATGCTAAAAGAGTTATTTAAAGCGGAGTAGTTAGTTCTATTAAGATTGGATAGTGTAAACAGACAAAGCTTCTCTAAAAGTAATAGATGTTAAAAGTCTAAACCAACCCTTGCTAAAAAAGTTCCCAAAAATATTTATTTGTAAATTTTCCGAATTTATTTGTTAGTTCTTTTAGCCTTTTGTTTAAGATATTTAAGATTTATTCGCTAAATTCCTTAGTTTATTACGCTATAAAAGGTGAAAGGCTTAAGTATAATGCTGATCCATAAAGGGCCTCTCTCCTCTCAGTCGCATATATATGCATGATTTTGTCGAGTTGAGTCATACGTTTGAAAGCGGTTAAAATATTAGTATAAAGGGAAAGGGAGGATACAGATTATGAAAAGACAGAAATTATCGATAATTGGCATGCCTATGGATTTAGGGCAGATGAGACGCGGCGTGGACATGGGACCTAGTGCCATTCGCTATGCTGGGATTAATGAACGACTAAAACACTTATTTGAGGAAATTCATGATCAGGGTGACATTGCTATTGGACGTCCGGAAGTTCAGGTTGATCCAGACTCCAATCTTAGAAACTTGGATTTAATTGCTGAGAAGACAGAAAAGCTTGCTGAGGAAGTAGGTAATGCCGTTCAAGCAGGAGCATTTCCGTTAGTTCTTGGCGGTGACCATAGTATCGCTATAGGTACTTTAGCTGGTGTATCCAAGCATTATGAAAATCTCGGGGTAATATGGTATGATGCCCATGCAGATTTAAACACGGGGGAAACCTCGCCATCAGGAAACATTCATGGTATGCCTCTTGCAATAAGCCTTGGAATTGGCCATCCGCTATTAACAAATGTTGGCGGATATGGTCCAAAGGTAAAGCCTGAAAACATTGTTATTATTGGTGCCAGATCTTTAGATGAAGGAGAAAGAGAGCTTATTAGAGAGAAAGGCATCAAAGTTTATACGATGCATGAAGTTGATCGTCTTGGCATGACAAAGGTTATGGAGGAATCTATTACATATTTAAGAGATCAAAAGACCGATGGTGTCCATCTTTCATTGGATCTGGATGGTTTAGATCCTCATGATGCGCCAGGTGTAGGAACTCCTGTGATAGGCGGAATAAGCTATCGCGAGAGTCACTTAGCGATGGAAATGCTTGCTGAAGCACAAATTATCACTTCTGCTGAATTTGTGGAAGTTAATCCAATACTGGATGATAAAAATAAAACAGCAACTGTAGCTGTAGCACTCATGGGTTCACTATTTGGAGAAAAGCTTCTTTAATAAACTTCAAGAAAAATGAGCAGAACCGTTCTATCGGTTCTGCTCATTTCTTTGCTGAAAGTGTGTAATATTTATTTAAAAGTTGATCAAGTTTGCTGCTGGTTTCTACCACTCGGAGGTTTGTATAAGAATTAGCTGCTGCCAGCTGGATCATCTCTGATCGGCAATCCTCAATCGCTCTTAATAATTCCTTGACAGACACCGTTACCAACCCTTTTCCATGATTTTAGTACTTTTATACCCCTGATAGAACTTTTTTAAACCAGAATAAGTAAATATTTGTTAATATAGAAAATGAATGTTTTTTAAAAAAAGGTAGTTTTCGTAAAGTGTGTTGCTTTTCAATAACTTAGTTAAGTTTGCTGAGTTGATTGGTGCAGAGGGTACTTGATCCTCGAAAATGCATTCGCATTTTCTTCGTGCGGTGTTGATTCGAGGAATATTATTCAATGTCCTGCAGGGGAGAGGGAGCGGGAGACCCATCAGACGCAGAGCGTCGAGGGAATTTGTTTCTCCCCGCGGAAAGCAAGTGCCTCGTGCTGAAATCAACGAGTTAAATTCATTAGCAAAAACAACAATCTATGAGAAGGAAGCCAAAAAAAATGAAACCTTTTCCGCTATCGATTCGTATTATCGATTAGCCGCAGTGAAGCGGAGGTAAAAAAATGGAGACAGTCGTAAAGAAGAGGATCAAGCAAGTATTAAAAGGTGACCAGGATGCCTATGCTGAAGTAGTTGAAATATATAAAGATAAGGTTTTTCAAATTTGTTATAGGATGCTGGGAAACAGGCATGAAGCGGAAGATATTGCACAAGAAGCTTTTTTAAGGGCATATGTGAATATCAGCAGCTTTAACATTGAGTTGAAATTTTCCACTTGGCTATATCGAATTGCAACAAATCTCTGCATAGACAGGATCAGGAAGAAAAAGCCGGATTATTACTTGGACGCCGAGGTAGCAGGAACAGATGGTTTAAATATGTACTCACAGATTCCTTCTGATACAAGGCTTCCAGAAGAAGACGTAGAAAGCTTGGAGCTGCAGGAAATCATTCAAAGAGAGATATCCAAGCTGCCTGAAAAGTACCGTTTGGTTATCGTTCTGAAGTATATCGAAGAGTTATCGTTAAATGAGATCAGTGAAACGCTGGATCTTCCTTTGGGTACGGTAAAAACCCGGATTCACCGGGGCAGGGAAGCACTTAGGAATCAATTACGATATGTTTAATAAAGAGGGTGAGAACTTTGAAATGTCCAGCAGAAATTATTCTTTATATGCATGAGTATTTAGATGAAGAGATCTCAGCCGAACATGAAAAGGAACTAAGAGCACATCTGCAAAATTGCAAGGAGTGCCAAAACCATTTCCATGAATTGAAAAAGACGATAGCTCTAGTACAAAGCACATCACATATACAGGCCCCGGATCATTTTACAGCAAGTGTAATGGCAAAACTTCCAAAGGAAAGACACAAAGTAGGTGTCCAGCGATGGTTTAGGCAGCATCCGCTTTTAACAGCAGCATCTCTATTCCTTATTTTAATGATGGGCAGTCTGATCTCTTCCTGGGATCAGGATCACCAGTTATCGGTCTCCAAACAGCCAAATCTTGTCGTCCAGAATGATAAGGTTATTGTTCCTGAAGGAGAAGTTGTTAAAGGCGATGTAGTCGTAAAGAATGGGAAGCTAGAGATTCATGGTGAGATAGATGGCGATGTCACAGTCATCAATGGAGAAGTCATTAATGGAGAGCAATATATGGCTTCAGCCGGCAAAGTAACCGGAGAAATAGAAGAAGTGAATGCCATATTCGAATGGATCTGGTTCCATATTAAAAACGCATCAAAAGAAATCATCAATGTCTTTGATGCTGATGATAAAGATACCGATAAAGAAAAATAGCGTTTATAACAGAAAGAATCCCTGCCATTTTTGTGCAGGGATTCTTAATAGTTCAGTAAAATTTAATTTTCCAGTTATTTATGCGTTGTCTCAAAATTGGAAATGGGTTTAAATATGATATAATATGAAAGTTACATATATAAACGATTTTAAACTTTAAGCAACTTGCTTTGAAATATATATTTGGAGGAAGGACAATGTCGTTTGCAGATTTCTCTATTTTGAAATTGTTGGCTAATACAATAGACATTCTCCTTGTTTGGTACGTCATCTATAAACTTATAATGATTGTCAAAGGAACGAAGGCTGTCCAATTGCTGAAGGGGATTTTTGTCATTATCCTGGTTAAAGTAGCAAGCGACAAGTTTCACCTGCAAACATTAGGATGGATGATGGAACAGGTGCTTCTTTGGGGATTTCTGGCCATCATTATTATTTTCCAGCCGGAGCTGAGAAGAGCACTTGAACAATTGGGACGAGGAAGATTCTTCTCAAGGACGGGTAATCAGGAGGAGGAAAATCAGGAGAAGCTGATTGAATCCATTGCCAAGGCAGTGGATTATATGGCTAAACGCCGCATTGGAGCGCTTATTTCAGTTGAGCGGGATACCGGAATGGGTGACTATGTTGAAACGGGCATTCAGCTGGATTCCAAGATTTCATCTGAGCTGCTGATAAATATATTTATTCCCAATACACCTCTTCATGACGGAGCCGTTATCATTCAAAAGAATTGTGTGGCGGCAGCAGCCTGCTATTTACCGCTGTCGGAGAGTCCATTCATCTCTAAAGAGCTGGGCACCAGGCATAGGGCTGCTTTAGGAATAAGCGAAGTAACCGACAGTATCACCATCATTGTTTCGGAGGAAACGGGAAGTGTTTCCTTAACCAAAAACGGGGAGCTGCACCGTGATTTAAAAGCAGCAGCTTTTAAAGAAATGCTTTCAAATGAATTGCTTTTTCATCAGAAGATTAAGCAGACTTCTTCAGGCCGCTGGAACTGGAGGGGGAAAAAGAATGGATAAGTTAATAGATAAATTGGTAGATACCCGCTGGTTCATGAAAATTGTCGCACTAATCCTGGCACTATTTTTATTTGATTCAGTATATGATGCAGATCAGGAATTAAAGGTTACTAACGTTCCTGGCCAGCAGGATTCAGAAGTAATTGAAGATGTCCCGGTGAAAAGCTACTATGATACAGAAAACCTGGTCGTCACCGGTATTCCAGAAACAGTTGATTTGAGTATAGAAGGCCCAAAAAGCCACCTGGAGCAAGCTAAAAAACTGCAGAACTTTGAAGTATATGCAGATTTGACGGATGCTGAAATTGGCTCTCAAAGAGTTGAAATTAAGATCCGCGATATTTCAGATAAACTTGATGTGACGATCAATCCGCAATATGCAGATGTGACAGTCCATGAAAAAGTGACCCAGGAATTTAAAGTGGATGCGGAATTTAATAATGGCCTGCTTGGTGAGGGTTATACGGCCGAAGCGGCATATGCAGAACCAAAGACGGTAAAAATCACCGGAGCAAAAGAAATTATCGAACGGATCAGTTTTGTTAAAGCTACCTTAGATGTCAAAGGGCCAATTACAGAGACAATTATTGAAAATGCAACTGTCAGGGTATTGGATCGTGAAATGAATAAACTTGATGTTATTGTAGAACCGCAAGTGATTCAAGTAACAGTTCCGGTTAAGCAGCTAAGCAAGACGGTTCCCGTTACGATCGTCCGGAAAGGAAATCCTCAAGATGGGATTACGATTAATGCTATTGAACTTGATGTGAACGAGGCTTCCATATCAGGGCGGGAAGATATTTTAGGTGAGACTGAAAGTGTTAGGGTAGAGGTGGATGTCAGCAGGATTCAGGAAGATACCGTGCTCACCTTGCCGGTTATTATCCCGGATGGCATTTCTGCGGTAGATCCTAAAACAGTGAAGGCGTCAGTTGACGTGAACAAAGAGGAAAAAACAGACGAAGAGGAAAGTGCTGAAAAGCCTGCAGATGAAACACAGGGACAGGAACAAGAGGAAACAAAAACCTTGTCAAACATTCCTATCAGCTTTGCCGGCTTAGCCGAAGAGTATGAAGCTGTCCTTAAAACACCTGCTTCAGGAAGGACAAGTATTACGGTTACCGGAAGCAGCAGTACAATCCAAAGTCTCAAAGCGGCTGACTTTAATGTTTACTTGAGCCTCGCAGACCTTGGTGAGGGTGAACATGAGGTGCCGATCAGCGTCGATGGTCCTTCTGGGGTGGACGCAAAACCTGGCACAGGAAAAGCGACCATATCAATTACGCAAAAAGAAGAAGCTTAATATAGAGTATTTTTTATAGTAAGAAGGAGCGATTACAAAATGGGTAAATATTTCGGTACAGATGGAGTACGCGGAGTTGCAAATAGTGAATTAACACCGGAGCTGGCTTTTAAGCTGGGCCGTTTTGGAGGATATGTTTTAACGAAAGACCATGACCGGCCAAAGGTATTAATTGGACGTGACACGCGTATATCGGGCCATATGCTTGAAGGTGCATTAGTAGCAGGGCTATTGTCCATTGGGGCAGAAGTGATGCGCCTCGGTGTTATTTCCACTCCGGGCGTTGCGTATTTAACGAAAGCCCTTGGCGCTGAAGCAGGTGTAATGATTTCGGCTTCCCACAATCCGGTAGAAGATAACGGGATTAAGTTCTTTGGCACTGACGGATTCAAATTATCCGATGAACAGGAAGCAGAGATTGAAAAATTAATGGATATGCCTGAGGATCAGCTGCCAAGACCGATCGGCAGCAATCTTGGGCAAGTGAATGATTACTTTGAAGGCGGACAGAAATATCTTCAATATTTAAAGCAAACTGTTGATGAGGACTTCTCTGGCATACATATTGCGCTGGATTGTGCACATGGTGCCACTTCCCCGCTGGCAACGCACCTATTTGCCGATTTGGATGCGGATTTATCCATGATGGGAGCTTCTCCTAACGGATTGAACATTAATGAAGGGGTGGGATCTACTCATCCTGAGGCACTTTCTGCGTTTGTAAAGGAAAAAGAAGCAGATGTAGGGCTGGCTTTTGATGGAGACGGTGACCGTTTGATTGCGATTGATGAAAATGGTGATATTGTTGATGGTGACCAGATCATGTATATTTGTGGAAAATACATGAAAGAGCAGGGAAGGCTTAAGCAAAACACAGTGGTTTCGACTGTAATGAGCAATCTTGGCTTCTATAAAGGGCTGGAAGCTAACGGGATCGAAAGTGTTCAGACAGCTGTAGGCGACCGATATGTTGTGGAAGAAATGAAGAAGAAAGGCTACAACCTTGGCGGAGAACAGTCAGGCCATATCATTTTTCTAGACTACATCACAACTGGGGATGGACTCCTGACAGGCCTTCAGCTTGTTAACATCATGAAGGTAACCAAAAAGCCATTATCTGAGCTTGCTAACGAAATGAAAAAATTCCCGCAGAAGCTTGTGAACATCCGTGTAACAGATAAATACCACGTTACAGACAATGAAAAAGTGAAAGAAGTCATTGCACAAGTTGAAGAAGAAATGAACGGAAACGGCCGGATTCTTGTCCGTCCTTCCGGTACAGAGCCGCTTGTCCGTGTAATGGCAGAAGCGCCAACAGGTGAAATATGTGCGTCTCATGTAGACCGCATTGCTGCAGTTGTAGAGAGGGAAATGGGATTAAAAGAATAAGACATACAGATATGCATAAGGGAACTCATTAACCCCCTTATGCATATTTTTAATATATGGAAGGTTTACAGTGCCAGCAGCGGGGAATACCCAACTGTACGGATGGGATGCTTCCTGTATTTATCTATTGACGGATTGTTTCAGTATGATGTATGATAATCCTGTTTTTGAATTAAAAATGGAAAAACTTTTTATTCAAGCATAGAAAGGTGGGCAGAAAAATTTTACATTTATAAGCGCCTGAACTGATTCTGAACGTAAAGGATTAGTTGACGAGGAGGAGGTTTATCGAATGATCGGCGGATGCCTCCCGGTTGAAAGCACAACCGAAAATTTCTTCTTTAAAACATTTGGGCAACTGAATGGACAAAGAGAAGGGAATGCTAATTAGAAAAGCGGATTGCAGACAAAAAGCGCCATGTTCTGTGGCAGCGTCTGAATGACCCGCATCCTCCCAAAAGCTAGTGCTTTTGGTCGTGCGATGTAATACTGACGAAGCATTACTTGTCCTGCGGCCCTCGAGCAATAAGACGATTCCTGTAAGAAGGTGTTCTTTTATTTTGGAAGGAATTGGATTAGATCAGATCAGAGAGCCTCTAGGCATTGCAGCTAAACATCGAACTCAAATTTATAATAAAACAGAGATAAGGGGCAAGTCTGCCCCAAAAAGGCTTCTTGCCCCTTCATTATTAGGAGGAAAAGAAGTATGTGTGGGATCGTTGGTTATATTGGAAATCAGGATTCGAAAGAAATTTTATTAAAAGGCTTGGAAAAGCTTGAATATAGAGGATATGATTCAGCTGGTATCGCAGTTATGAATGATAATGGCGTTCAGGTTTTCAAAGAAAAAGGCCGTATTGCGGATCTTCGCAATATTGTAGATGAAGATGTGATGGCGAACACGGGAATTGGACACACTCGCTGGGCGACTCATGGAGTGCCAAGCACAGTGAATGCTCACCCTCATCAAAGTAATTCCGGACGCTTCACACTTGTTCATAATGGCGTAATTGAGAACTATGACATCTTAAAGCGCGAATATTTGCAGGGAGTTGCCCTTAAAAGTGATACAGATACGGAAATCATCGTTCAACTGATCGATTTATTCGTGAACGAAGGATTTACTGCTGAGGAAGCGTTCCGCAAAACACTGACACATTTAAAAGGCTCATATGCCATCGCCCTTTTGGATGCAGAAAACAATGAAACGATTTTTGTTGCAAAGAATAAAAGTCCCCTTCTGGTTGGATTAGGTGAAACATTCAATGTTGTCGCTTCGGATGCAATGGCGATGCTTCAAGTTACAGATCAATATGTTGAACTGATGGACAAAGAAATCGTTATTGTTACGAAAGAAGAAGTTAAGATTCAGACATTGAATGGCGAGGAAATCAGCCGTGATCCGTATACTGCTGAGTTGGATGCAAGCGATATTGAAAAAGGAACATATCCTCACTACATGCTAAAAGAAATCGATGAACAGCCTTTAGTGATGCGCAAAATCATCCAGAAGTATCAAGGTGATAATGAAGAGCTGACAATCGACCAGGAAATCGTTGAGGCAATGAACAATGCTGACCGTATTTATATCATCGCGGCTGGTACTTCTTATCATGCAGGACTGGTTGGAAAGCAATTCATTGAAAAAATTGCGGAAATTCCAGTTGAAGTTCACATTTCAAGTGAATTTGGCTACAATATGCCATTGCTTTCAAAAAAGCCGCTATTTATCTTTATCTCTCAAAGCGGCGAAACAGCAGACAGCCGTGCTGTGCTTGTAAGTGTAAAGGAAATGGGCCATAAGGCGTTAACGATTACAAACGTACCAGGTTCAACACTATCCCGTGAAGCTGACTATACTTTATTGCTTCATGCAGGCCCTGAAATTGCCGTAGCTTCTACAAAGGCTTATACAGCCCAGATTGCTGTATTATCCATCCTTGCAGAAGTTACAGCGAAGAGCCGCGGGTTAGAACTGGGCTTCAACCTTGTTCAGGAGCTTGGCATTGTAGCAAATGCAATGGAAGTTCTATGTGACTCAAAGGAAGAGTTTGAAGATATTGCAAGCAAATTCCTTTCAACTACACGCAATGCGTTCTTCATTGGCCGCGGAATTGATTTCTATGTTGGTCTAGAAGGCGCGCTCAAGCTGAAAGAGATTTCTTATATCCAAGCTGAAGGCTTTGCAGGCGGAGAATTGAAGCATGGAACAATTGCTCTAATCGAGAATGGGACGCCAATCATTGCCCTGGCAACTCAAGAAAGTGTGAACTTAAGCATACGCGGCAACGTAAAAGAGGTAGCTGCCCGCGGAGCAAATCCTTGCATCATTTCCATGAAAGGGCTGGAAACAGAAGAAGACAGTTTTATCATCCCGGAAGTGAACGAGTTATTAACCCCTCTTATCTCTGTAATACCATTACAATTAATTTCTTACTATGCTGCGCTGCACCGTGAGTGTGACGTAGATAAGCCGCGTAATCTGGCTAAGTCGGTTACTGTGGAGTAAGCGGAAATTTATATAAAAATAATTGTGTTAAAACAAAATAAAGTTTGCAGAATAAGAAAAAAGTCTGCATAAGAAGAATAAAGTTTGCATAAAGCC
>NZ_BRVM01000042.1 GCF_026011715.1 Cytobacillus sp. NCCP-133
AACTCTCCATATAAGAGTTGATTAAGCTCGATTTGTCTTTTCAAAAAAGACTAAAGAATTAACGTTGACGTTTCTGTTTTGTTTAGTTTTCAAAGAACTAATTTGTTGATCTTCTTTCGAAGTGACAACGAAATCTATCTTATCATCTTCTTCTGCAAAAGTCAACTTCTTTATTAAAACTTTTACTGTTCAATGTCACAACAGAATGAAAGTTTTTTGATGCCGTTGAGCAATTCCCCCTCAGCGACAAGTATTATCTTACAATAATTAATAGACAGAAGTCAACACATAAAATAAAAAAAGTGCAAGCTCTACTTAAACCCCAAAAAATTCAAAAGCAAACACCTTTTCTTCTATCTAAAGAATAAATTTTTCAGTCCACTGCTTAATTAATGATAACATCGCTGGGATGAGCGGCTTAGTAAGGCTATCTTTATAAATTGACTTTATTTTAATCATCGATGCGGGTCCTTCCTGGTCTCTCAGCAAATGATTCATCTCTTTTACATTATAGACCTCAGCAGGCCCATTCGCTTTTTTTGCAAAAAGATGTACATGCTCGGGATTCACCTGAACATCTTTACTTCCGATAAAGGCCAAGACCGGACATGTGATTGATTTTTCACAAAGGCATCCCGATCAACCGGTCCTGATCCATGGAGAATAACCACAAGAGGATGTTTTCCTGCGAATTGTTCCGGAAAGCTGACCTTTCCTTTTAACACGACAGCTGTCTGAAACTTAATTTCGCGCTCTCTCATTATCTCAGCACCTCAATCTTTTGGTCTATACATATAAGACGCTTTACCAGGAAAATCGATCAGTTTTTCTTCTTCATTCAATAAATTTTTATGGCAATACTACTAAGTAAATTCTTGTATGACAAGGAGGGGGATGGCATGACACGGAAATCTGCCGCCAGCAAAGAAGAAGAAAAAGAGGATTCGCCTGAGGTGGAAGCAGCACCACCCAATGTAAAAATTGAAGATGAAATCAGCAAACTTAATCGGATGCTTGCAGCTGTCTTAGATTACTTATCTGATGATGAAGTGGAAGAAATCGATATTGAATATCTTCTAACCCACACGGAAGGGTTACGGAAATGGTGGGACCAGTATAGAGAGAAAAACAAAAAACAAATTGAAGAAGAAATAAAAAAATCTCTCGGAAGACTCTCTCTGGAAGAACTTGAAAGCATCAGGGAACAGATAAAAGAGAAAGCCAAATAACAGGAAGCAAAAGGGCTGCGGGGCTCACTCCTGCCTCCCCTATCCTGCTCTTCCTTTTCTGATAAACCCATTGCTTTCAAAAAATAAGCCCATGGCAGAAGACATCAATAAAAAAGCGCAGGGCGCCGAGTCCACCCCCGGCAAGCACAAGACGAGCCTCATGGAAAGGCGTTCTTTGACTTTTTGAGAGGATCAGCTTGTGACCTCGAGGAGGCAGGCTGCTTGCGCTAGACAGTTCTCTAAGTTCAAAGGGATATAAATTCTGATATCATAAAAAGGCAGGAAGCAATAGCACCTTGCGCAACCCCAAGTTTTGTTGTCACACATGCAGAAGACGTGGTTTTAAACCCCATAATGAAATAAAAGAGTGCCCTTTGTAGGCACCCATTTATTCAAAATCACTTTCCAGCGGAAAAGTGATTTCAATTAACGTTCCCTCATTCAGCTTGCTTCTATACAGAATACTGCCATGATGCTGTTTAATAATCTTATGGCAGATCATTAATCCTAGGCCTGTCCCTTTTTCTTTCAAAGAATAAAATGGCTCTCCTAAACGCGGCAGAAATTCTTCAGGGATTCCGCAGCCCTGATCTAAAACAGAAACCACACACTGGCCTTCTCGGCCTTGCCGGAGAGAAATCTCAATCTCCCCTCCCTTATGCATGGCCTCCATGGCGTTTTTTATAAGGTTCAGGAAGACCTGTTTAATTTGGTTTTTCTCACATGTAATCAGAAAATCAGATTCTTCAAAAAGGAGGCTAAACTGAATTCCATTCATATTGGCCTGCGGCAAAAGAATCTCTGCAGTATTCTCAATTATCTCCTTCAGACTAGCTATGTTCATTTGAATGGCCTGCGGTTTTCCAAGCGACAGCATTTCGGTCGTGATATGTTCAATACGCTCCAGCTCGCTTAGCAGCAATTCATTAATTTCCCGGTTGTCACTTTTATACAGCTGCACGAAGCCTTTAATCGTTGTAAGAGGATTCCGGATTTCATGGGCCACCCCAGCTGCCAGTTCCCCAACAATCGATAGCTTCTCAGATTGCAATAGGAATTCTTCAGCTTTTTTACGTTCAGAAATATCTCTGCTGATCATCACAATATGCTCAATCACTCCATTTTTGCCCTCCACAGGCATACAGCGTGATTCAAATTCGATCCAATGGCCTTTTTGGTGCTGAAGACGGAACTCCATTGACATTTCTTCATTGTCTTCAAATATCTTCTCAAGGTTAGCCAAAAATATGTCTGCCTCTTCCGGATGAATGATAACGTTCACATCCATCTCTTTTAGTTCAGGCACTTCATATCCCAAAACAAACTCATGTGACGGAGACAAATAGCTTAAAGTCAGATCTCGATCCATCACGGCAATAAGGTCTGAAGTGTTCTCAGCGATGATCCGGTACTTGAACTCGCTTTCTTGCAGCGTCTTTTCCATGCTTTTTTTCTCATTGAAATTCCGGATCAGCCTCTCATAGGACTCAATCAGCAAACTTCCAACCGTGACGCCTAGCCCAACAAACAAAAGATATTGAAGGTGAAACATAGGGCTGCTCCTAAAAACGTTAAACAGAATCGGCACGGTAATTACATAGATCACCGAATAGGTTCCAAATAAAACCGCCGTTGTTTTAATGGGATTTACCCTGGAGCTAAATTTATGTACAGCTGTAAATACACTCATAATAATCAGCCATCCTACTATAGCAGGCTCCCAATTGTCACTTACTAAGAGCCTGGACACCAGGGCGAAAATACCCGTGATGAACCCTGCCCCTTTTCCTAAATAGGAAAAGACCAATATGAGAATGGCATAGCGTATATCATAGGAATAGCCCTGCTCATGAAAAGATAACCCTACAAGAATCGCCGTTACGGCCCCTGCATAAAGTCCCCCCCACAAGTGGAGCTGCCTGATCGGCCTATGATTAATAAACGAGCGGATGACTAAAGGTGTACTGACAAATAGAGAAAATATGGAGAGATTAATAATGTAGTCTAATAGAATCACCGAAGCTCCCACCTAATTAATCAATTTCTTACTATTCTATCTTTATCATAAACTAGGGCTTCTATCGTTGCCACAACTATTTTAAGAGTATTTAGTCATTTGCAGCTCTCTTCAGCGGGCATGAACCAAACAAAAGAGCCAGTTCCTCTCATATTAGGAGAAACTGGCCATAAGTCCTGTTCAAGGAATACCTAAGCAGGGTATTCCAAACCATACAGGCTAGAGTATTTACGAAAGGAGGAAAAGCATTGAAACAATATGGTAAATTTTTCGCTATGATTGTTGTTTCTACGTTTATTATGTACTGGCTTATGTTCTTGAACGTATTCCAATTCGATCATATCTTTTACAGCCAAACGAGAGTATTTATGGCACTTATCATGGGATCTATTATGGCAGTTGTCATGCTATTGTTTATGTGGAAAATGTATAAAAATACGAAAATGAATGTGGCTATACTGGCAGGAAGTGCCCTCGTGTTCGCTCTATCACTTTGGCTTGTAAGGAGCCAAATAACTGTTGATGATACCGGATGGATGAAAGCGATGATTCCCCACCACTCTATCGCCATCCTGACAAGCGAACGCGCCAACATCAAAGACCCGCGCGCTCGAAAGCTTGCAGATGACATTATTAAAGCCCAGCGCAAGGAAATCAGAGAGATGAAGAAATTAATCGAGGATCTTGAAGATGAGAAATAGACCTTCTTTTAACGAATGACTTTGGTCTTGTGCCGATGTCATTCGTTAATCATGCTTACCAAACCTTCTCATTCTGTCCATCAGCATGTCCTCAGAGCGGTTATTCTCACCCTTTACAAAATCAGTCCTGTAAAACGCTAAAAAATCACCCATAATGATTCAGTGTATTCAACAATAATTCTTCAGCATTTAGAAGGGATAAATAAAAGAAATGGAAAAACAATAGGATTGGTTTATCCGCAAACGGGAATAATAATTTAATGGAACATACGATTTTGTTCAAGAGTAAGAAAGTATAACTTTGAACTTAGATACTGTCTAGCTCCAGGCGCCATCGGCTCGAAGGTTTAAGCTTGTCTAATTTCGCCTCCTGGGGACTCTCGGGCCTAAGCTTTCCCTCCAGAAGGAAAAACCGCCTTCTTACTGGGTCGGCTTATGCTTGCTGCCCCTGGGCAGTCACCTTAACATTTCCGCCCAAAAGATTAACGTACAACCTTTCAGCCGGCTCGTCTTATCCTTGTCGCCGATAGGCAAACGCTTTAGGCTTTTCTTAAGAAGCTCGCAGCTCTTCAATACGCAATCATCAGAAATTTGTGCCAATAAATTTTAATTCTCAATTATTAACTTTATTATCACATTAGTTGAGAGTGGCGGAGGCAAAATAAGGGAAAGCGAAAAGAAATAGAGTTATACTGTAATTAAGGGTGCTCCGCCTATATAAACCCTCATTTCGATGTGGATTTTTCACAAAAATTCTCATTTACAGCTGTGCCATTATTACTACTGACGGCTTGTTTAGAACTTTCAAAATTGGATCCAAATAGAAAAAAGAATTTCACAGCTTATCCCTTGACAAAAATTTTATCGTATATGATAATAATTACCGAATTAGAATTATTATTAAATAGTTCGCTATTTAATTAATAATCATATCACTCAACCATTTTAGGAGGAATTTAATCATGGCATTAATCGGCAAAGAAGTACTTCCATTCTCAGCAAAAGCTTTCCATAACGGTGATTTCATCGATGTTTCTGAAGAAAACTTCAAAGGCAAGTGGAGCGTAGTTTGCTTTTACCCAGCTGACTTCACATTCGTTTGCCCTACTGAATTAGAAGATCTTCAAAACGAATATGCAACTTTGAAAGATATGGGAGCAGAAGTTTATTCTGTTTCAACTGATACACACTTCACTCACAAAGCTTGGCATGACAACTCTGAAACAATCGCTAAGATTGAATATGTGATGATTGGCGACCCATCTCAAAGGCTTTCCCGCAACTTCGATGTATTGAACGAAGAAGCTGGACTAGCTGATCGCGGAACATTCATCATCGATCCAGATGGCATCATCCAAACTGTTGAAATCAACGCTGGCGGCATCGGCCGTGACGCAAGCCAAGTTGTAAGCAAGCTTAAAGCAGCACAATATGTACGCAACAACCCGGGTGAAGTTTGCCCAGCTAAGTGGAAAGAAGGATCTGAAACACTTAAGCCAAGCCTTGACCTAGTAGGTAAAATCTAAGGAGCAGGATAAACATGTTACTTGATGCAGATATAAAGGCACAATTAGCTCAATATCTTCAAATGCTTGAGGGCGATATACTGCTAAAAGTCAGCGCTGGATCAGATAAAGTATCCAGCGACATGCTGGCTTTAGTGGATGAATTGTCCAGCATGTCCTCCCGCATTCAAGTTGAGCGCGTTGAATTGCAGAGA
Source organism: Cytobacillus sp. NCCP-133 (assembly GCF_026011715.1). Classification (GTDB taxonomy): domain Bacteria; phylum Bacillota; class Bacilli; order Bacillales; family Cytobacillaceae; genus Cytobacillus. The sequence continues at coordinate 5,668 of NZ_BRVM01000042.1, forward strand.
ACGCCAAGCTTTAGTGTAAATCGACCTGGAGAAGACACTGGCATCACATTTGCCGGCATTCCTCTTGGACATGAATTTACATCCTTAGTGCTTGCACTGCTTCAAGTTAGCGGAAGAGCACCTAAGGTTGACCAAAAAGTCATTGACCAGGTGAAGAACATTCAGGGAGAATATCATTTTGAAACTTATGTCAGCCTAAGCTGTCATAACTGTCCTGATGTGGTGCAAGCTCTTAACGTCATGAGTGTTCTAAACCCTGCTATTACTCACACGATGATTGATGGCGCAGCTTACAAAGAGGAAGTTGACGCAAAAGAGATCATGGCAGTGCCAACTGTTCTCCTAAATGGCGAGTCTTTCGGCAGCGGCCGTATGAGCCTTGAAGAAATTCTAGCCAAATTGGGAACTGGCCCAGACGCATCAGAATTCGCTAATAAAGACCCATATGACGTACTTGTCGTCGGCGGCGGTCCAGCGGGTGCCAGTGCAGCCATTTATGCAGCACGCAAAGGAATCCGAACAGGAATTGTTGCTGAGCGTTTTGGCGGACAGGTTATGGATACATTGGGCATTGAAAACTTTATCAGCGTTAAGCACACAGAAGGTCCTAAGCTTGTCGCAAGCCTTGAAGAACACGTGAAAGATTATGGCATTGACGTCATGAACCTTCAGCGTGCCAAAGGCCTCGAGAAGAAAGACCTTGTCGAGATCGAGCTTGAAAATGGCGCGGTTCTGAAAAGTAAATCCGTTATCCTTTCAACTGGTGCACGCTGGAGAAACGTGAACGTACCGGGTGAAGCAGAATTCAAGAATAAGGGTGTGGCTTACTGCCCTCACTGCGATGGTCCATTGTTTGAAGGCAAAGATGTAGCTGTTATCGGCGGAGGAAACTCCGGTGTAGAAGCAGCCATCGACCTTGCAGGGATTGTAAACCATGTAACCGTCATTGAATTCAATCCGGAACTGAAAGCTGATGCCATTCTGCAAGAGCGACTTCACAGCCTTCAGAACGCAACAGTGATTACAAACGCTCAAACAACAGAAATCACTGGAACTGATAAAGTAAACGGTATTTCATACAAGGATCGTGAATCAGAAAAAGTTCACCACATTGACCTGCAAGGTGTATTCGTCCAAATCGGCCTAGTTCCTAACACAGACTGGTTAGGCGGCCAGATCGAACGCACTCGCTTCGGCGAAATCGTTGTGGACAAGCACGGTGCAACAAGCATCCCTGGCGTATTTGCTGCAGGCGACTGTACAGATAGTGCTTACAAGCAAATCATCATCTCCATGGGATCTGGTGCTACTGCAGCTCTAGGTGCGTTTGACTATCTGATCCGAAACTAAGATTGAATTTAAAAAGCCGCTTCTGCCCAGGCAGTAAGCGGCTTTTTAGTATTAGGTGCCTGACCCCCGGCACTCTAAAAACAAACGGCCGTCTGCATACATCGGACAAACTGTCCAAGCTGCACGGAGGCTGAAGAATCATATAGAGGATAAAAGGAGGAAGAGTTTAAACCGCACTATCTTGATCGGTCATGAGAAATTTAATCAATCGGCGACTTACAATATTGAGTCGAATCTGATTAACTATATTATTGCCGACAACCACTACCAGCTGCAAAATGTCTCCCAGACCAGATCCCGAGTGATGCACAGAAAATACCACAATCCTAAGGATCTCGCCATCTCCATCTCAATCGAAGCAGCAGAACTACTGGAAGACTTTCAATGGATCAGCAGCGAAGAAGCACTTATAGAAAATAAGGAAAACATCCGGGAAGAAATCGCTGGTGTTTTGATCTACTCACTCTTGCTATGTTCCGACCTCGGGTTGGATGTCAAAGAGATTGTGGAGGAGAAGATTGTAAAGAATGGGAAGAAGTATCCGGTTGGGGACAGATAAGGAGAGGCTTCTTGATACCCTTTGGGAGAGTAACAGTAGTATATTGTTTGAAGTTTGATATTTAATATATGTTGTGGTGCCATGTATGTGTGGTCAGGCACTAATTTTAAGGGTTCATGACGTCCATATCCAATGAAAATCCGGAAAGATGGTCGCCGTAAAGGATTAATGAAACAAATCGCTCAAATAATAAAAACTTCGTTCAATACCGTACAAGTAATGCCTGTCCCCAAATGTCTGGAGACAGGCATTTCCATTTAGTGTCTTTCCAGCAGCGCAGCACCTGCGATACCAGGATCCGTCATTTCATACGGATCTAGTATTAAATCCAGTTCTTCTTCTGTCAAAACATCATATTTTAAGCATAATTCCCTGATTGGAGAACCAGTTAAAATAGCTTCCCTCGCTATTCTCGATACTACTTCATAGCCGAGGTGAGGGTTAACTGCTGTAATAATTCCCACACTCTTCTCAACATATTCCTTTAGCCTATCCTCGTTTGCTTCGATACCTTTTACACAATGGTCTGTAAACGTATTGAACGCATTATTCATAATGCTGATCGATTGCAAAAGGTTAAAGATTAAGACTGGCTCCATCACGTTCAATTCTAGCTGCCCAGCTTCAGATGCTAAAGAGATGGTGTGGTCATTTCCGATTACTTGGAAAGCAACCTGGTTGATAAGCTCCGGCAGTACAGGATTTACTTTTCCCGGCATAATGGAAGAACCCGGCTGTCTCGCTGGAAGTGAAATTTCTCCAAGTCCTGCTCGTGGGCCTGATGCCATTAACCGCAAGTCATTTGCGATCTTAGACATATTGATCATGCAGATTTTCAATGATCCGGAGACTTCTGTATAAGAATCCGTATTCTGCGTTGCGTCTACAAGATGTTCTGCGCCTGTAAATGGCAGGCCGCTGATGTCAGCAATGTGTTTCACGACTAAATCAATATATTTAGGGATGGCATTAAGTCCAGTTCCAACTGCCGTCGCACCCATGTTTAATTCATATAAGTGCTGTTTGGATTGTTTAATCCGCTTAATATCCCGCGCAATGACACGGCTATATGCTTCAAATTCCTGGCCAAGCCTGATTGGAACCGCATCCTGAAGATGAGTCCGTCCCATTTTAATCACATGGTTGAATTCCTTCGATTTTTCAAGGAAAACGGAATGCATATGTTCCATTGCCCCGATTAACTGATCCAGCAGCTTTAATACAGAGATATGCATGGCTGTCGGGAAGGCATCATTCGTCGATTGTGACATATTGACATGAGTATTAGGGCTGCAATGAGAATAATCGCCTTTTTCATGGCCCATTATTTCAATCGCACGGTTAGCAAGGATTTCATTCATATTCATATTAATAGACGTTCCGGCACCACCCTGAATTGGATCAACAATGACCTGATCATGCCATTTTCCTTCAATCATTTCATCCGCTGCCTGGACGATCGCGTCTCCGATGCCTGAATAAAGCCGCTTAACTTCCATATTCGCCATGGCCGCTGCCTTTTTCACCATCGCCATTGCTTTTATTAACTCCGGATGAATTCTGTAGCCGGTAATCGGAAAGTTTTCAACCGCACGAAGGGTCTGAACGCCATAATAGGCATCGGCAGGAACTTCCTTAGAGCCAAGAAAATCTTTTTCAATTCTGAACCTGTTCTTTGCTGCTAACATATATTTCATACTCCTTTATATAAACCTTTCAGATATATATAGGTTTTGTAATGACTAATCCTTCGTATCCACTATAATGCGGATCGGGGGAATAAGCAATGATTATTGGACAAGTAAAAAGTGCCTGTCCCCCTCATTTTTTAAATCAGGTGGGGATAGGCACTTGAGTTTATACTCTCAAAAACACCTCATATTAACCATACTATCTTTAAAAAAGTACGTATCACCCTCCTGATTGTTGGTAAGGATGATAGTATAAAATTTTTTCAGTTTCTAAGATGCGCAGGGGGAATAGAACAGTGGAAATTATTCAGATGTCCGCAAAATTAGTTCTAGGTTTCTTTTTGCTATATTTTTTAATCAGAATAATAGGAAAGAAACTAATAGGACAATTTACTCCATTTCATTTTATTTCAGCAATTGTTCTTAGCGAATTGCTGGGAAATGCTGTTTATCAAAATAATGTACCCATTATCTATATTATTTTTACTATAGTTATATGGGGTGGTCTGCTTTTCCTGGTTGAATACCTCGCTCAAAAATCCCTATTATTAAGAGAATTAATGGAAGGCAAACCTTCCATGGTTATAAGGAATGGCCAAATTGACTTTGAACAATTGAAAAAAAGCAAAATGAACATTAATCAACTGCAAAGCCTTCTGCGCCAAAGTGAGACTTTCTCAGTTCGTGAAGTTGCATTTGCCTTTATCGAATCAAATGGCTCCATTAGCATATTAAAAAAATCACCTTATCAAAAAACGACTTTGCAAGACTTTAATATGCCTCCTCAACATGTATATCTCCCCATAACACTTATTAGTGATGGACAAATTATTAAAGAGAATTTAGAAGAAATAAACAAAGATAACAGATGGCTAAATAATCAGTTGTTAGCCCAAGGCGTCCATAAAATTAAAGACGTCCTTTTGGCTGAATGGCTGGAAAATGATAAATTATTGGTTATAACATACTGAAGCAAAAAGCAAAAGTGCCTATCCCCACATACTTTAAAGCATGTGGGGACAGTGAAGTTTTGTTTATATTGACTAAAATGGCATGTACCAGCAAGGCCTCTGTCCTTATAGAAATGCTAGAAGAATAATGACAATATAAATGTCCAAATACATACAAATATCAATAACCCAAAGCTATATTTTAATGTCATTTTCGTTAAATCTGCTTCTTTTCCTGTCTCACCAACAGCGCCATTCCCTACTAATACAATTTTGTTTCCTAATGTTAAATTCATTATAATTTCCCCCAGTATTAATTTGTGAAATATTTCACATTTTTTCTTAAAAAAAATACTGTTTACAATCATTCACTTAGCTAATTTGATTCATTCATTTTATGTGAATACATTCACATATCGATTTAAAAAATAACAGAATGGTTATTTGTGAAATTATTCACAAGAAAAATATATCAATTTTTTTAGTTTTGCGCAAGTCTTTTCTTACACTTCTTTTTGTAAAAAGTAAGTCATTTTTTGAAAACAGTATATGAAATATGTATTAATTGGCTGACGATTTGACTTGGAAAACGTTACTTTTATCGATGGACCATATGATCTCACCATCCACCATTAAACCTGGACAAAGATTCGAATCAAAATCGCCTGTCCCCACAGACTTTAAAGCAGTTGGGGACAGCGTATAATGGCAAATAAGTCAAGGGTCCAATTAAGATAAAAAAGACCGACCTTAAGCAGAACTCTCAT
>NZ_BRVM01000043.1 GCF_026011715.1 Cytobacillus sp. NCCP-133
GCCTTTGAGGCTATATATGGCAAGGGATGGACGTATTTACTCGTTTCTGCAAACTTTATTCTAATTTAACAGACGGGCAAACTAAAAAAGTGTTTCGGGTTGCTTTAGAAAAATATTATTTGACGAGTAAAAAAAATAGTATTCCTGCTGCTTATAAAATGATGATCAAAGAATTTTATGCAGAGGACTATTATTATGAAGATGGTGTAAAAAAAATTGTCATCTCAAATAAAGATTCATTGCCATCAGAAGATCAATTTCGGTATTGGTATAACAAGGAATATACCATTCAGGAATCAACGATTGCACGACAAGGGCGTAAGAAATATGAAAAAGATTATCGGGCTATTCTTGGTTCTTCAATGACGGAAGTAATAGGACCAGGTTCACGTTATCAAATTGATGCTACTATAGCAGATGTTTATCTAGTATCTCGTTATAATCGCAATTGGATTGTAGGTCGCCCTGTTATTTATTTAGTTATTGATGTTTTTAGCCGGTTAATCACTGGAATGTACATCGGATTAGAAGGGCCATCGTGGCAGGGTGCAATGATGGCACTTGCAAATGTCGTAAAGGATAAACAGGCTTTTTGTAAAGAGTATGAAATTAATATTCCTAAAGAAGCTTGGCCGTGTGAGCATCTCCCAGATGTATTGTTGGCGGATCGAGGGGAATTTGAGGGTTTCAATGTAGAGCGATTAATAACAGCTTTTAACCTTCACGTTGAAAATACAGCTCCCTATCGTGCTGATTGGAAAGGAATCGTAGAAAAGCAGTTTAATACGATACAAACTAAAGTAAAACCATTCTTACCAGGATATGTGGACATAGATTTTAGGGAACGTGGCTCACATGATTATAGATTAGATGCCAAATTAAATATTTATGAGTTTACACAACTGATGATTAAGCAAGTGTATTACTATAACACAAAGCATTATTTAAAAGATTACCCTCGTGATGAGGATATGGTTCGAGATGAGGTACAACCAATTCCTCTAGAACTATGGAATTGGGGAATTCAAAATCGCTCAGGTAAATTACGCTATTTTCCTGAAGATCTTGTTAAACTTCACTTAATGCCGCATTCACAAGCGTCAGTAACACATCAAGGAATTAAATTTAACAGTAAAATGTTTTATAGCTGTGAAAAGGCATTGAAAGAGTCTTGGTTTCCAACAGCTCGTCAAAAAGGGAGTTGGAAAATAAACTTGGCATACGACCCTCGTAATATGTCACAGATTTACTTATTGAATTCAGATGGTCGTTCATTCGAGATTTGTTATTTACTTGAGCATCAAAATAGGTATAAAGAAAAAAGTTTAGAAGAAGTGAATTATCTTTTAGAACATGAAAAACAAATGCACAAACAGGCTCAGCATGGCCAGCTCCAAAAAGATGTAGATTTTATTAGTGAAGCAGAAGAGATTGTGAAATCAGCTGAAACTAAGGCCAATGAGCAACAGAGCAAACAAATGAGTAAGGCAGAAAAGACAAGTTCCATTAATAAAAATAGAAAACAAGAACGTGATACTAGACGGGAAGATGAAGCCTTTGTGTTAGGGGAATCAAGAGAGGATTCAAAATCAGCTGAAGTGGTTTCAATCAACTCTATCGAAGATGATGAACAAAAATATGAACGCCCTTCGGTTAAAGAGTTTTTACGTCGAAGAAAGGGGGCAGAAAAACGATGATTGATGGTCAGCAGAATAGAATATTAAATGCAGAAGTCGCAAACTATCATAAACAGGAGCTGCTAGACTACCGTGATAATCCATTAATTGAAGCATTACCCCCAGTTTTATCGGCTGAAGATGCTTTTGACCAATTATGTTTTTTACCTGAATATGATGAAAAAGAACGTAATCTATCTCCCCATTTACGGTATCATGCTATACCAAGGTTACAGCGTTTCTTTCAGCCGGTTATGCAGCATCTTGACTTAGAGCAACGGTTTTCTAGACTTTTACGTTATGGCTATGTAGGACGAAATCCTCGTACACCTGAATATACAAAACAACTATCTGTTGCTCATCAAGTAATGAATGGACAAGCTACCCCTTTTGACATTCGTTCGACAGCCTCTAGTTTTACGTTAATGGGTTTTTCGGGGATTGGCAAAACAACGGCAATTGAACGAATTTTATCGCAGTATCCGCAATTAATTATTCATAAGCACCCTTTGAACCTTACACAAATTGTTTGGCTAAAACTGAATTGCCCTCATGATGGTTCATTAAAATCTCTTTGTATGGACTTTTTTATTAAAATTGATCGACTTTTAGGAACCAATTATTATGAGAGGTTTGGTGGAAAACGTAATTCTATTAGTTCAATGGTTACTCGAATGGGGCAAATCGCAAGATTACACTGTATTGGTGCCTTGATCATTGATGAAATTCAGCATTTGTTAACAGCAAAGGATAGTGGTTCCGAAAAAATGATGAATTTTTTTGTGACACTTGTGAATGAAATTGGAGTTCCAGTCATGATGATTGGAACGATGAGAGCTCGAAGTGTCTTGCAGCAAGATTTTCGTCAAGCACGCCGTGGCAGTGGGCAAGGTGATATGGTGTGGCAACAAATGAAAAAAGATGAAGATTGGGATGTCTTAATTGAAAGTATGTGGGAATATCAGTGGATAAAACATCCCGTTGAATTAACGGAAGAAATCAATAATACGTTGTACGAACAAAGTCAGGGAATTGTTGATATAGCTGTTAAGTTATTCGCTCTTTCTCAAGGACGTGCCATAGAGACTGGGGAAGAAACGATTACGCCTGCTATGATCCGAAAAGTCGCAAAAGACGATTTAAAACTTGTTCAGCCCATGTTAAAGGCTCTTAAATCTGGCTTGTTATCGGAAATAGAAAAATATGAAGATATTATGCCTATTGATATTGAAGAATACTTGCAACATCGGCAAACCAACATAAATTTGAAAGCTACAATTCAAAAGAAAAAGGAAAAAATAGCAGAAGAACGTCAAAAAAATGAGGCTTCATTATTAGAAAAAGTGATTCTTGCTTTAATTAGCCTAGATATTGAAGCAAAACTAGCCGAGAAGGCAACTACACGTGTAATGAAACAACATTCAGGATTATCACAAGCAGAGATTATGCAAAAGGCACTTGCTTATATCGAAGAACAGCAAACAGCAAAAGAACGTAAAAAAGATATACCGGATATTAACAAGTTACAGAAAATTATTGATGAAGGAAAAAAAGAGGGCAAATCTGCCTATGAATCATTGAAACATTCAGGCTATATCAGACCTCCAGCAGATCAATTTGCAATGTAAGGAGAGTGACTATGTTATCATTCTTTCCAACATTATACGAGGACGAATTGCTTTATAGCTGGTTTGCGCGTTATCATGTCCAATCCTGTAATCTAAGTCCTAAGGCAACGATGAAAGATTTGTTTGGTACCGATAATGCTTTGGCCGTTCCTGACTTACCAACTAATTTAGTATTTCCCTTTAATCGTATAAAGCATTTTGATGTCCCGAGCTTAGAAACTGGGGTAAATGAGCATACATTTTATCGTTACTATACTACGTTTACAAAAGAAAGCTTAAGGAAACAAGTCTTCGATGCAATGGTCACTGGAAACAGACCTGGATCTATTCATTTAACTATGGGAATTGTGGCAAGTACGATTTCAGAACATGCCTTTTTTCGTTTTTGCCCAGAATGTATGGCAGAAGACATTTTGACTTTTGGAGAAACTTATTGGCGATTATCTTTTCAATTACCTAGTGTACTCATTTGTTTAAAACATGGTACTGTTTTACATCATTCATACGTCAGCTTTCGATTAGATGATATTTTTGTTAGAACTAGAAAAGAAGATAATGGAATTGAATTATATTCAAAATCCTATAATAAAAAAATTGACATACTATATTTGCAGTTTTTAAATCTTAAACTTGTACCACCACTTTTTCGTTTTTTGTTATATTTTTCTCAATTATGTAATCCCGATATATCTATAAATGAATCATATTTTAATATTAGTAATTCTTCTAACAAAGGAATTGTTCATTTTCCAAGAATAAAGGTCGGGAGAACAATTTTAAAAAGAAGACAATGGTGGATTAACAAAAACCACTTTTTTGAGGAAAATACACAAGAAAATGACCATTTCGAAAAATTTAGGATGTTAAGACAATGGCTACATAAAAATTCAATACCTAACCAGTTTTATTTAAAAGCAAATTTATCTCTACAATTATCAAATCAAAACGAAACAACTCATTATCAGGATGGGATGAGAAAACCTCAATATATTGATACAGATAGTTTTCATTTATGTCAAGTATTCTTTAATCAAATAAATATTATGGAAAAAGGTTTTATCATTGAAGAGGCACTTCCAAATGTAGATCAAGTACAGTTAAATGTTAATGGACAAAGGCATATGGTTGAATTATTGGTAGAAACCTATGAGACGGAGGTGTAGTTCATGGGTTGGGATAGTTTTCATATTTTTTACCATGATCAGGGCCGATGGGACCAGTTCCTTATATATATATATAAACAATTAAAAACTATATATAATCATAAAATACCCTCTCTTTTCTTTATTCGTTATTGGGATGGTGGTCCTCATATTCGGTTAAGGATTAAAGACATGGAAGAATTTGAAAAAAATAAATTAGTAAATAGTATTTATTACTTTTTTGATAAATTTCCTAGTGAAAAAGAATTTAAAAAAAATGAGTTTTATAAACAATACAATATGTTAACAATTAATCAAGAAGATTTGTTATGGTTTCCCAATCATTCAATTCAGGAAATACCATATACTCCAGAAATAGACAGATATAACGGGGAGAAAATGATGCAATTAAGTGAATTACAGTTTGAGTTTTCATCTCGATATGTTTTTGAATTTTTGGAATCAACTGTTCCTGACTTACAAAGGAAGTATAATCATGGTCTTTATCTCTTATCTTTTATGACTAGAAGTATGAATCTTTCAGAACAACAGGAAATTGATTTTCTTAGATCTTACTGTATTGCAACGCTACAAAGCTATGTACCGGAAGATATAGAAAGATATTTAAAAGCATACCAATTAAAATTACAAGAAAGTAATTTAAGTAATGCCGTAAAAGAGTATTGGTCCGAAAATTCAAACCTTATAATCAATCAATATACATCTTTTACTAATGAAATAATAAAAAGTGTGCGCCATGATGAATTCTCCTTTAATGAAATTAGAATAAATTCTTTAGAAAAATTAGATGTTTACTCAAAGGCTAAAATTCAACTCTATTGGTCATGGATTCATATGTTTTTGAATCGGATAGGACTATCTCCGTTAACGGAAGCTGAACTTACCTTTTTATTAAGTCATTCTTTAAATACATACAAAGGAGTGAAAAAATGATTAGTAAATCAATGAATATATATTTGCACGATACAAGTAGGCATAATCAATTTATTGTTGAACAAATTATACCACTTCAAAAGGAGTTATCATTTAAAAAGCCTCTTAATAATTTTATTTTGCGACATTGGAGAAAGGGGCCTCATATTCAATGGCATATTCAAATAGATAAGAATTTCAGTAACGAAAAGTTACTCTGGGTAAAAAATAAACTAGGTGAAAATATAGAGAAATATTCCGCAGCTGATACTCTTTCTCAATCAGAACTTGAAGAAAAATATTTGTTGTTAAAAGACTTTGAAATGGAAGTAGGAGATTTATTTCCTATTGAAGATGACGCTGCTATTAAACTGACAGATTCTACTCTTAGAGTAGATATTTGGGGTGAAAGCGGTGTTCAATCAATAAGGAATTACTATATTAGTACAAATGAACTTGTTATGAACATGATTAGAGAACCTGCTGTTAACAAATATAAAAACACTTTGAGTATGATGATGGCAGCCATTCACGCAATTGGAAAGCCTAAACACCATCAGTTAAGTTTTCGATCCCATTCAGAAGCTTTTTTAAACCGCTTTGATAAAGAAGATAAACTAAGAGAACAATTTGAGAAAGTATATAAAATTAATAAAGAAAGTATAAAAACATTAGTAGATGTGTTACTAGAGGAAGAAAAGTTCTTTCACCAATGGAGAAATGTATTTCAAGATTTAATAAAAGAAAATGAACCGTTAATAGCAAAAGGACAACTATTAATGCCAGAAGCAGAAACCTATATGAAAATTGTTAAAGAAAACAATTGGGATAAAGGTCATGAGGGTCAAATAAGTGAGTTTCATGGATATTTAAATTCCATACCAATATATGATAAAATAAAGAAAACCACCAATTTCCAAGTTAAACGACTTGTTCTTAATTTTCTTTACCTTACAATTGCCCAAATAGGAATCAAACCAGTTGAGAAATTTTCTATGTGTTATTCTATATCAAGATTTTTTGAAGAAAAGATGGGGAAAAGTTGGAAAGAACAATTAAATGATGAAACTCGATTTACTAATATTAATTAAATATTGAAAGGGGCCTTTAATGCTCCTTTTTTCTCTTTATAGGGAGGTCAGTGAATGAACAATAATAGTTTATTAGAACTAGAGGATGTTGAAGTTAGCATAAACGATGAAAAGATAATACATAATTTAAATTTTATATTAAATAAAGGAGAAATCTGTGCTTTAGTTGGTCACAATGGGGCAGGAAAAACTGTTACAATGAAAACAATCATGGGGATACAGGAAAAGGATAAAGGTAATATACATCTAAACAATATTAATATTGATTTAGATTACCTAAAGTATAAATCACAATATTCTTATATACCTGAAGAACCAATGTTATTTACTGAATTAACAGTTTTTCAACACTTTCAGTTATATGGAACAAGTTATGGAGTACCCGAAAAGTTATTTAAAGAAAGAGTTAATTATTATGTAAACGAGTTTGAATTAAATGGGAAGTTAGATGAATTACCTGATAATCTATCAAAGGGAATGCGTCAAAAAGTTAATATTATAAGTAGTCTAATCACAGATACTCCTTTATTAATCATAGATGAGCCTTTTATTGGTTTAGATGAAAACTCAGCTAATTTCTTAGAAAATGAAATTATAAGAAAATCAAAACAAGGAACCACAATTTTATTAACATCACATGTAATAGAGCGTGTGAAAAAGTTTTGTCATTCTTTTATTATGCTTAGAAATGGGGAAATAGCAAGAAGAGGGAAAATAGATCATCTGTTTCAAATAGAAAGAAGGATTTCTACATGAAGAAATATGATGAATTAAACGCATATCTGTTTATTTACAAACGACGCCTAACAAAAATTAAAAATCAATATAAATTAGCCTTTTCAATTCTTTTCGATAAAGTAACTATATTATATTTAGTTCCATTCTTTGTAGGAGGACTAATTCTTTTTAAGGAATCAATTCAAAACTATACTCAATACTTTTATAGTTTAAATCAAAATAATTATTCAGTAATTATTTACTTTACTTTATTTTTATTTATGTTTTATTTATCTAAAAGTTATTTCGACCCTCGTTATAAAGTAACTAGCTCAGATTTTCATTTGAGTTTAATTACCTACGATTTAGAAAAAATTATTAAAATAATTATTCTCCACGAACAAATAAAACGGTTAATCATCTTTTCAACTATCATAGCTGTTTTCTACTTCTTAAGAGTATTATCTTTTGAAACCATGTTTTTGCTTATAATTTCATTTTCCATCAGTGATTTGTTTTCAGGTCTAACTCAATGGAAAGTATTTCAAAGAAATCTAAAGGGCATAATCACTAAAATTACATACACTTTAATTTTAATATTTTTATTTATGTTTATATATATAAACTTCCTAAGGGATTTTTCATTTTTAGTATTTTTTATTTACAATATAGTGCTTTTATTAATGTCAATCATTCAATTTAAGCGAAAATTGACAAGTAATGTTAACTGGAATCAGGTAATTCCAATCGGAGATGATAAAACTTGGAATTTATTGATAGTTAAATTAATAACTGGAGTAGGTTTTAATATCGTTCCGAATAGAGTTCGACTTCCTGCATTAACAAAAATTAATAAAGTAGATAATATTCCTTATGAATTATCTGCAATCGTTTCTGTATATTGGAAGCGATATTTGATTCATAATAAAACTATTCCTTTTAATATTATTGGGAATTGTGTCGCGATCTTACTTTTTTTAAGTCTAAATACTAATATTTCTTCAGGTTTAAATTTAGCTATTCCAACTATAATTGGTATGTATTTACTATATGGAATATTTAAAAATAGATTAGATACATTACAATTCAAAGTGCTTCCATTGTCGGTAAACAATCATGTTAACGGATTCTATCACGTGACATATTGGTTTATTTCAGTATTGCTTTTACCACATTTTGTTATTCTTTTGATGAAGTCTTCATTATCAATATGGTTAATTTCGATAGTAATTGTTAGTGAATGGATAGTAGGTTCTTATATTTTTAAAACTTTATTACATTTAGGTATATTAAATTTTTTAAAGGTTAAGAAATATTCAAAAGCTCATCATTTGCTAATTATATTCCTATACTTAATTTTGCAAACTTTTATAGAGTTATTGCCACTACTTTCGATATTAGTAATAATAATATTTTTACTAAAGTCAATCTTAAACTTTAAAAACATTGGAGTTTCACCTTTTCAATTTGAAAAAAAATAATATGATTGACATAAAAGAATAGTTATACTTACAATTGGTTAATATCCAGCAACCATTCTTAATTTCCATCAAAAACGAAGTAAAGAACTTTTTTGTCATGAAATTATCTTCCTACTTTGATTTTGAAAGGAATAGTAAATAACTTTTTTTTGTAAGGCCGCATTTTTTAGTAGAAAAAATGCGGCTTTATACGTAAGCGTCAAATAGACCCCACCTATATTTTAGATGGGGCCTGAGATATTATTTAGTTAAGCTTTTTAAATGAAATACAAG
>NZ_BRVM01000044.1 GCF_026011715.1 Cytobacillus sp. NCCP-133
CATTTCAAAATTTCCAACAACAGCAGCTTCGTTTTCTTTAACAGGAGAATTAATAGCTGGAAGTGTGTCTAATGAATTTACTCTTTCTAGATTTAATATTGAAACAAAAGAAGAAACAACACTAAAAATCCCATCATTGAGTGGAGAAAATGCAATAGCCTATATTGCTGTTAATCCAAAAAACGAAAAACAGGTCATCTTTACAACATTTGAAAAAGATATTTATGTAACAAAAGATCTCGTGGGAAGTTGGAATCAAATAGCTGAAAAGGGTAAGGGGATCAATCTTAAGTCAGATACAGAAGAGGAGTGATTATTTATGATGATGGGTTATGGAATGATGTTAAGCATGCTGTTTTGGATTGTTTTGATTGGATTTGCTCTATACGGGTTTATATTACTAATTATGAAGCCATTTGAAAAAAATAAATCTAATAATGCTCTTACTATCTTAAAAGAACGTTTTGCGCGTGGAGAGATTGATGCAGAGGAATATAATGAAAGAAAAAAATTTTGAAAGATAAGTAGTAATCACTATATTTTCTTTATGAGCCACAGGACAAAATTACTTTTAATTGAAGTAGTTTGAAATTTGTGGAAGGATTCTTCTTTAGCTTATCAAGATTTTTGTTCAAACCTTCGGTTATTTTTACTTTTTTTGTAATTAGCTTTAAAAAAGGGCAGACTTATCCCGTCTTCATTTTTCATAATTTCAAAAAATGGAATTCTATGCAGATAGCTTTGTCCAACCTCGGTATAACTGTCCTGATTCTTGAACAGACATATAAGCCAAGGCATGCACGGTTAAAATACAACGATCAACAAGTGCTTCGACTGCAGCTCGGCCCCGTTTATGAACTCTTCGCATACTAAGCCCTTCTTTGGCTTGTGCATTTACCCGTTCAATGGCGGTTCTTTCAACATATTTGTTTTTAAAAGATTGAAGATGCTGCGGAAATTCTGGATCAATTTGTGGAGCTAATGATTGTTGAATACGAACTGTTCTTCCAGTTTTAGCTCCATTACAATATTGAATATGACAGGCTGCTGCACACGTAAGTCCCTCTTGCTTATACTGAGATCAAATACAGGACATATCCAAATGTATTGTTCTTTTGAGGTGTCAAATCCTTTGAGTTTTAATCGATGGCCGCTTATACAGTGGGGAACACCATATTTATGAAGTTTTGTCATTCTGGAGGAATTTAATTCTTGGTCTTTTATTTTCCTAGGATTTATAGGAGAAAGCAGTTTTGCTTGAAGGATCCCTTTTGTCAGTTCTTGATTTTCTTTATTTTGATAGATTCCATCAGCACTCACGTATTGAACATCTTTCACCCATTCTTCTGGAAGGTCTTGCTTTACTTGTTCTAAAGTGGTTTTAAGAGTCGTGGCGTCATGTTGGCCACCTTTAAAGATACTCCGAGATAAAGGAAGTTCCGATTTCACCCCACATACGAGTGCGACCTTGTGAGCGATATAGGTAGCCGTGTTACTTTTTCTCATAAGTCCAACATTGTCATCTGTAGGAATTTTAGGACAGTCACATGGCTCAGAGTGGCCGCATTTACGATGAGCATTAAGAGTAGCTTCAGCTTCTACATGTGTTGTATCCACTGCCAATTGTTCTTCTTTTTCAATAATCCCTTGTTCGATATTAAACTGAACATTTATTGTCGGGCTTTTTCCCATAATCCATTTTCAATCATTATCTGGTCAAACCGCTCAAAGGTTTTGAGAGATGGAATTTGACTAAAACCACAAACGGTTCGAAAATCAGAGTTTCCCACCACTTGAAAATGAACACTTGAGACCATAACTTCCACATAGAGAAGCGGAGCTAAAAGAAACGATTTAAACAGAGAAAAAAAGCTAATGCCTTTTCGTCCTTTGGGAGATCTCATTAGTTCAAACCTTGTATTTTTAGGAAGGTCAGAAAATAATTCTTCTTGGTCAATATCTAAACAGTTTTGCTTGTTACGCTTAAAACGAGCTCTAACATATTCTTGTTCAATGGGAGAAAAACTTTTTCCCAAGGGAATTCGAGCGCCAATTTTACATAAGGGAGGTGGCGCAAAGAGGAAAATTCGTCTTGCATAAATGAAAATGAGGGTTGAAGATAGATTACATTAGAATAAGATTCTGGTATAATAGAGGTAGTCATAATGAACTCCTTTCGAGATAGTTGCTCGTACTTCTATTTTACCAAAGGAGACTCATTATGGCTTTTCTTTTTGCCCTAACGGGCAATGTTTCTATTTTCCACAAAAACCCTGTAAATGATTTGGCAGTAAGTATAGTGAAATTCGGGATTTTGACCTTATTTCATTAGAAATGGCATTTGATAAATCGGATTGGATTCGTTCCAAACAGTGGTTGTGGAAACACATTCTTAGATAACCATAAATTAAGTCAAGAGTACCAAGGGCTAAGGATTTTTATCCGTTGGCTCATACTTTGAGTAGTGCTTATCCAGTTAAAATATCTTCATTAGGATATTTAATTTTTGCCTTTTCAGGATGGGCTAGTGAAAAGGCTAACGTTAGAGGTCCAAGCTTTCCAATGAACATAATAAAAACAACAACAACTTTTCCGATAAATGTAAGTGATCCCGTTATCCCCATGGATAATCCCACCGTCCCAAATGCTGAAATCACTTCAAAAACGACCATAATGAATGGAGCATCCTCTGTAATATTTAATATAAATATAGCAACACAAATAAAAAAGAGCCCAATGGTTGAAATTGCTAATGATCTTAAAACAACAGTTAAACTAATGGATCTCTTACCTAATACTGTATCTTCCTTTCCTTTTAGAAAAGTTAAAACTGCAAATAAGATAACCAAAAATGTGGTTAACTTGATTCCTCCTCCAGTCGAAGCACTCCCAGCCCCTATAAACATTAGAATGAGCATTAAAAAGATTGTTGCATCATGTAGTCCAGCAATATCCAAGGAATTAAAACCAGCTGTTCTTGGTGTAACCGCCTGGAAATAAGATGCCCAAACTTTATCACCGAGAGAATTCAAGCTGCCTAATGTATGAGGATTGTTATATTCTAATGCAAAGATGAATAACATCGCTGCAATATTGATGACAAAGGTTCCTATAATCATCATTTTTGAATGCAGGGGCATTTTTTTGAATTTTTTTTTATACCATAAATCTGATAATACGGTAAAACCAATTCCCCCTATAATAAAGAGTAAAGTTATGACAATATTTATGACAGGATCACCAACATATCCCATTAAACTATCCGACCATAGAGCGAATCCTGCATTATTAAAAGCAGAAATTGAATGAAAAAAACTATAATAAAGTCCTTTCCCCCATCCCATTTCTGGGACCCACCTAATGGATAAAAACAGCATAGCAATTAATTCAATTGTTATGGAGAAGATAAACAAGTTTTTTACTAATTGAATGACTCCTCCCAAAGAAGTTTGATTTAAAGCCTGTTGTACAAGCAATCGCTCTTTGATTCCAATTTTTTTGCCGAGCATCATATAGATAAGTACAGCAAATGACATAATGCCCAAGCCGCCCATTTGAATTAAAGAGGCGATGACAACCTCACCAAATAGGGTATAAGCTGTTTCTGTATCCACAACAACAAGTCCTGTTACGGTCATAGCGGATGTAGCTGTGAACAAAGCGTCAATCCAGCTAACTGATTCCGTTGTTGAAAAAGGCAGCTTAAGCAAAAGAGTCCCGACTAAGATACAAACGGTAAAGACCACTAGTAACAGCTGAGAGGGATTAAGTTTGATAATACGGTATTTCACCTTTATACTCCTTCTTTCTCAAAACGGTTAATATCATCGTTGTGTCCCATGACAATCAGAACATCCAAATCAAAAATCAACTCCTCAGCCGAAGGCGACACGATAATCTCATTTCCTCTCTGAATACCGACAATATTACATCCAAATTTCGCTCTCACATCTAACGCTGATAAAGATTTATTATGGACTTTTTTTGAAGCAATTATTTCAACGATACTGTGATCCTCGGAGAGCTCTATAAAATCAATAATTTTTTCTGATACGATATGATGGGCAATTCTTTTTGCCATGTCCCTTTCAGGGTGAATCACACGGTCAACCCCAATTTTTTCAAGGACTTTAGCATGGTATTCATTATGAGCTTTTGCCCAGACTTTTGGGATTCCAAACTCTTTAAGAAGTAAAGAAGTTAGAATGCTTGACTCGATATTTTCCCCAAAGGATACGAAGGCATGATCGATATTTCTGATTCCAACCTGTTTAAGAGCATCCTCATCAATAGCATTTATTTGGACTGCATATGTCGCATAATGTGAAAATTGATTTACTATTTCTTGGTCAATATCGATTGCTAATACTTCTGCCCCTAACTCATGAAATTCTTTAACAAGACTCCCTCCAAATCTTCCTAAGCCAAAAACCGCATATTGATTCTTCAATGTCTTCCCATCCTTTCAAAAATGAACACAAAAAGACCATACTTAAGAAAAGAATGGTCAATGGCAGCATTAACCCTTCTCTCGATAGCGCTTACGGAGTTAGCTGTCGGATTAGGGATTGAGAGTATCCCTTCTTAGCTTAATTTGCCAAGATTCACCCCAAGATAAACACTAGGTTTATCAAAAATGGTTCCCCCGATCAAAATGATTCAGCAAAAAGGTTTTTTATTAAAATAATAACTATAAAATACGCTCAGAATTCTGCTGTGTCAATATAAAATAAATTTCCTGTTTTATCACTTTGGTGACTGACCCCAGCTGTATTCATGCGTCAGAGAAAAAGGGGACTGGCCACTTTTTCTCTGAATGCACACTGGAAATTACTGGAGATGATGGATCATATCTGAATTCGTTCTTTTTTCTCCTTAGAATATTTCAAGGAAAAAACTTAAGGAAAAAAATATAAACGCTTATAAATACAATCCGAAGAAGAAAAAAAGCAATATCTTCAAATCATCCAACAAGAAGCAAGAAGAATGTCTAAATTAGTCAATGATTTGTTTGAGTTATCTAAAATGGAGGAAGGAAAGGTTGAATTGCTTTTTGAGGAAGTAAATTTGGTTGAAGTAGTCGAAAATGCAATAGTAAAGACGAAAATGAAAGCTAAAGAAAAAGGATTACAATTG
>NZ_BRVM01000045.1 GCF_026011715.1 Cytobacillus sp. NCCP-133
TATGTTTGATCTCTAGGAGATTATCGCATATAAAAAAGCGACAAACCATGTGGGCGTAGTTTGACGCTTACAATAAACCTTGTCAGCGCTAACCTTTCTTACTTCTAGTAAATTACATAATTACTGGTGCAGTTCCTAACGTCTTTTTTAGTCAAAAGTACATTAAAAACTAAACATTTAAACTTTGGAGTTGACATATTACCGCAGGTCTTTTGATAAATAAAAAAAGCCGCCTGAGGTGGCAGCTGGGTCTTAAAGTAAAGCACCCGTACTTTAAGTGAAATAATTCAAAAAAGGCAGCCTTAATCTAATGGCTTTCCATACCTCACTAAAACGTGCCACAATAGTTTAAATCCTGAAGTACCTCCTTATACTTCCCTCGTTCGCTCCAAGGTGCTGGATTACGTATTAAGTCCATTACAGCAGTTTTTCTCCTAAAACTGTTTGTTATTGAATACATCACCGTTATACCAATTTTTTGATATTTACCTATTTTAACGTTACAATATTAATATTATAAATAAACATAATCCTCTAAAGGGGGGTACCGTCAGGAAAATGCGGATTTACAACGCTAAGCTCATTCCCAAGTCGATTCCCCAATTTTTAGCAACGCTAAGAAAGGTTCAGTGGTCTTAGCGAATCTAACGAGACCACTTTCTCTGATAAAATTGGTATTATCCTAGTAGATTGATATGCTCCCAGCCTAAAGGTGACATATGATGCAAATGTAATGGGCGCAAATGGTTTGGCTTCTGATACTGTCACTTCCCTTATAAAATGGGCTAATCGCAAAACATCCTCATAATTCTCTATAATGACCTTTGCATTTATTTGTCCGCGTAAGATAGTTTCTAGTTTTGGATAACCACTTGTTTTATCTATGGTAAATAATTTTGGGTTAGATAGATCTCTTATTCTTGGAGCAAATTTAAATCCTAATAAATATAGTCAATCAAAAATTTGGTCTGATTAACCAGGGGTAGGACCAACATTTTGACGTAATACCCACGGAAGTAAAGGGAAATCGCTTATTCAACAGGGGTTTTGTCTTAGCGTGGGAAATATGATAAATGGTTGGTGATACCCCATAATGGGAGACCGCTTACCACCTTTTTTCAATTAATTATTAATTAGAGGACAGATTAAAGTTTTAAAGCAGCAGCCAGTTTAGCTGCTGCTTGTGTTAATGATCTTCTAAATATATTATAATATCTTCCTTATAGTTGTTGTTCCATTCAACAGTAATGAAATATTGTTCTTTAAGTGTAATTTCTATATCTCGTAATTGTTCAATTTTAGTTAATTTTCCATCATTAAGTATATTTGATCCACCAGTGCCAAACCTATTACCTTCAAGTTTCCAAGATATTTCTTTAGGTATTTCTCCATTTCCAATATATTCTATAATCGTGGTATTCTCATAGTTATTTTTCCCCTGTTCTAATATTTTTGTAGTTACTTCCCAATTTTCAGATCTTCCCTTATAATACATTTCCTCGCTAATATGATTTCCTTTAAAGAAATAAGAAGCGCCAGAAACGATAATGAATAATAAAATCAATAAGAATCCAATAAAAATTTTTTTATTCATGCTATTCTCCTTATAAACTTTTACTTAATTGTACCATTTATGACATAGAATTTATAAATAAATTTTAATAAATATACAAAAAAGGTGAGCCCGTAATTTGGAATCACCTTTAAAAATTAAAATTAGTTAGTTACATGATTAGTTAAAGACAAAGTCCATTTACTAGAATTTCTAGTTAATTCAGCTGTACTACTTTGCCCTACAACAGTTGAAGTGGGTTCAATTGTTACAGGAACCCAGCTACTAAGAACGGCGTAAGAATAAGAGTTTGAACTTGGATATTTGTTTCCACTTTTTTGCGTTACACTCCCAATATAATCACATCTTGTACCTGTCTGTCCATAATTTACCGTTTTGGTTCCGATAGACACACTTGAATCAGATCTTGTCCATCCACCAGTTACAGAGCTTAAATCAATACATGAATTTGCACCATCAGCAGATGATCTATTATAATAGTTTGTTGAATATGCTTTTACACTTATAGAGCTATCCCATTTCTCACCATAATCAGTTTCCGAACCCAAAACCCCATAATCTGAATCAGTTTCAGCTAAATCTTTATTGCTAACTAAAGCAAATTCTGTAACTGAAAATACTTCATGTTTTTCTCCATTATCTTCATACACTTCAATCAATTCGCTTGTAGAAGCAATATTTAATTTAACTTTATCTACTTTGGCATTTTTTCCTTTTTCCTTAGATTCTAAATATGCCTCTTTTTTTGAGAACTTTTTTAGTTCATCATCTTTTAAAAATCCCTTTTTTTCTATAGCCATTTTATACAGGTCATCAATATTGCTTGTTGGTTCCTTTTTAAATAATACTTTTGCATCTTTACTTTTAGTGAAAGTACAACCTTTCGGCTTTTCTTCAGATGTTGCACCTAAAGCTGAAGTTGAAATGGAAAACATAAACAAAACCACTAAACAAGCAGATAAGAATTTCTTCATTTTTTCCTCCTTGTATTCAGAATTTTATGAATCTATTAAGTAATACCATCATACCCAATTTGTGTAAACTAAAAAATGCATAATTTTCCCTTTAATTGTATAATTTTGTATTAACTATGATTGTTTAACCTCAGTAAACAGTCAGGGAAATGCGGATATACATCGCTAAGCCCATATCCAAGACAATTCCCCTACTTTTATCAACGTTAAGAAAGTTGTAGTGGTCTTAAAGAATCTAATGAGACCACTTTCTCCGAATTAAAATGATATTCTCCTAGTAAATTAATATGTTCCCAGCCTAAAGGTGACATATGGTGCAATAAGTCTTCATTAAAACTACCTGTTCGTTTTTGATATTCAACTGCTTTTGTTAGATGTAGGGTATTCCAGATACTGATGGCATTGATAATTATGTTTAAGGCACTGGCTCTTTGTAGTTGATGTTGTATGGTTCGTTTCCTAAGCTCTCCTTGTTTTCCGAAGAAAATAGCTCTTGCCAGTCCATTCATGGCTTCTCCTTTATTCAATCCTCTCTGTATTTTTCTTCTTAAAGATTCATCCGAAATGTAATTAAGAATAAAGATTGTTTTTTCTATTCGCCCCATTTCGCGTAAGGCTGTAGCCAAGCTGTTTTGTCTTGAATAAGAGCCTATTTTCCCCATAATAAGGGATGCTGAGACTGTTCCTTCTCTTATTGAATGAGCTAATCGCAAAACATCCTCATAATTTTCTTTAATGACTTTTGTATTTATTTGTCCACGTAAAACAGCTTCTAGTTTTGGATACTCACTTGCTTTATCTATTGTAAATAATTTCGAGTATGATAAATCTCTTATTCTTGGAGCAAATTTAAATCCTAATAGGGGTAGAACCAGCAACTGGCCACTGAGGGGCAACGTAACCACAAAATGGAAAATAGGCGTTTTTGGCATTAAAAATATGCTGTTTTTGTCAGTATGTTTTTTGAATAGAAAAAAGCCGAAAATATGCAAGAAATGAATAAAAACTTGCATATTTTCAGCCTTTGATTATTTTGTTTATTAAACAAAAGCGCCCTATAATGGAATAATAGAACGGGCGTTTTTAAGTAACTTTGTCGTCAATCAACACTTTATGTAGTTCGGAGTATCTTCCTAGCGCCTTCGATTTTCATAATCGCTTCGGAACCACCAGGCAAGATAGGAGCCGTAATCAAAAAGAAGAACTCAGAAACTTAATTATGAGGATTGCCCAGGAACGGAGGCACACGGCTTATGAGATTCAATTTTAAATGAATTAGTCTATAGTTTCTATTAAATAAAAATTATGTATCACACGATTGAACCCGGACAACATGCGCATCTTGTGTGTTTAAGGGTTCATTTTTGTATATGAATTTTATTATTCTTTTTTATATTGATTATGGGTAAATGTAAAAAAATTCTGTAATAAAAAAGTAGGATGCGCTATACACCCTACTTTTTGCTTATAAGAGATTGCCTAAGATAACAACAAATAATCCGATCCCAACAATCAAAGATACCACAAATTGCTTTATTGGGAATTTTTTATTTTCTTGCTTCATTTTCTTGAAGGAGAAGGCAAGGACAAGTATGAGTATGAAGCCTAATATTGAGTTAATCAGCACCCAATTCAAAATCCCACCTCCTTTCTGTTGTTATTGAGGCTCGACGTTAAAGAATCCGGCATAAGTTATTCCGATATAGACTCCGCTTCCATTATTGTTAGCAGAAACACGGGCTGACATTAATGCAGCATACGAAGCAATGATACCTCCCGCAACAGCCACTCCAGGAAACCAGATGCCTGCCACTAACCCCGCTCCTGTATAACCAGCAGCAACAGACGCCATATCCGCCGCAAACTTATTTGCATTACAGTAATTCAAGTAACGGCTCACACCCCACCAATGATAAGCCAAAGAAGTATTCTTTCCTGGGCAGGAAACCAATGTTGTATAGTCGCCAGATTCTTCTGCAGCCAGGGGCTCTAACACGACAATTTCCAAATTACTTTCTACCTTTAGTTTACCATTTTTAACCTCTGTGTTTAAGTCAGATAAATAATCTTTTTGCATTTTAACCAATTCTTTATCATGACCATTTTTTGTCGCTGAACTTGAATCAAATTTAAACAAACCATTCTCAACAGATATGTAAGACTCCAATGCCATAACATCTTCCATCGTGAATTCGCTAGTCTGTTTCCCTAAGCTACTTGCTTGAGCTGTGGTGTTTAACAACACCGGTAAAATTAATAATACTGCCATCAATGATACTAAAAACTTTTTCATTTCCTCTCTCCTATTCTATTAAAATATTTGTCTTGCATTTCCAATTATAGATATTTACCATAATATTGTAAAGATGTTAATTTATTCATTACCATTACAAGCTATTTTCGTGTTAAATCCTTCTTTTCCAAGTAAAGTTTAGTAACAATTAGTATATTTTGATGATCCTCTGCAATTAATATAGTTGGCTTCATACCAACACCTCCTCTAACTGTTAATGAAGTTCTATATTGTCCAGAACTTGACGTCGCTAATTGTCCTAAAACTGACGGATTTCCTGT
>NZ_BRVM01000046.1 GCF_026011715.1 Cytobacillus sp. NCCP-133
AATATTTTTTTGACATCCCACCAACGGGTCAAACCGTTGATATATCAATATTTATAGAGGGAGGAAGAAAATTGTTTTGAGAATCGTACAAATTCTCCAAGAGATATATAAATACGGGAGTTCACAATTTGTTAAAGAGTTATATCGGGAAATTTTAAATCGTGAACCAGACGATAAGGGGCTTAATAATTATATAGAAGCATTAAAAAAAGGGGTGAAAAAAGAGACAATACTAAGTTCCTTTTTTAGAAGCAATGAATTATTCAGCAAGTTAAACAAATCTGTATCTAATGTTCAGCATGTTGATTTAAGTAAAAAAGGAACGATTTTTACCCGCCTGCAACTAATTTTACAAAGGGATGGAGATGCTTTTATAGAAGAATTTTTTCAGGAATTCTTAAACCGAAAACCGAATAAAAAGGACTACTCCTTCCCTTTGCTTTTAAGAATTAGGTCTAATAAAGACAAAATCAATGTGGTTATTTTTTTTACAAAAAGCAGAGAGTTTACCAGTCTAATAAAATTCAAAAATAAAAATGCAGTACGAAAGCCACATAATATTACAGAAAAAATAACCGCAAATATGGTTTTAAATAAGATAGAATCACATTACAGAAAGGATAAAAACATATGAGAAAGATAGCGGGTGAGTATGAAAATCATATGCTCGAAACCTCAGAGGTTGTTAATTTATTAAATAAGGCTTCACTTCAGAAAAAACCACTTTCCTTAGCTCGTTTTGGCCATAGTGAAATTAGTTTAGCATGGACCACCTATCCTGACTGGGTTAAAGGCTGGAAATATAGAGAATACAATGGTGCAACAGACAATCCTCATAAGATGCAGGATGCAATCATAGAATCTATTAAATTAACGGATATAGTTGGATTTCATCGTTCAACATCTAAGTCTGAGGAAGATAGGCGATTTGCCCAAATAACGAAAGAAATGTTAGAGGCACTTCAAATTGTGCCGAAGTATGTGTGTTCAGCCTGGATAACCCATCAATTAATAAAAAATCAGCAATTCTGGGCTTGGCTCTGTCAGCAAAAAGTGGTTTTGGTTGGAAGGCGTTCAAAAGATGCTTTGCCTTTATTTCAGAAAAAAGGAATAACAGTTACGAATACAATTAATTTAGAGGGTGTGGCTGATATAGAAAGGGTTTACAAATTATTATGCAGGAAACCGAACTGGGATGTGGCCCTAATTTCTGCAGGATTACCAGCTTCCATTCTTGTGCCCCGACTAGCCCGCGATAGCGGAAAAATCGCTATCGACTTTGGCCATGCAATAGATAAGATAATAGAAGGCAATGACTTTAGGTTTGGTAAAACTGCCGATGAATTCAATAAAATTAATGCAAAGAATACACCTAAAAAAGGGAAGGATTTATAGCAGGATTTTTTAGCTTTTTTTACAAGGCCCTCCTTCATCCTCAATAATAGGATAAATCCATCATAATAAGACCCCTTCTTCAACAGTTATGTTTAGCTATTTTTTTCCGTAAAGTTTAAAAAAATTACAGATGTCATAAACCTAAGACCTGTGGTTAAAACTAACAGGTTATTTTTTTTGGACAAAGAGGTAAATGCCCCAAACAAAAACATTCCTTTATGAATACGATGATATTGTGATGGTAAATCAGTATAAGCTTACAAAAAAACAACATGCAATTTAGATGAAGTAATTTACACGAAATGGTCTTTCAATCTATTAATAAACGGTCATAAAAAAGAACGAAAGGGTGGGTATTTAATAAAAATGAACAGTTTGTTCCTATTTATAAAAGAATATGTTATTAACTACTTCTTCCTATCCGGCATTTTTATTCTTTCCTTACTAGCTGCCGAAAGTGAAGAGTTAATATTTGAAATAATGAATATAAAAATTATTTTTGCACTAGTAGTCTATGTTGTATTAGCTCAATTGTGCCTGTACAAATTTAAGACAACAAAACAAATAGGTAACTTTGATAAGGAGGGATACTTATTTGTTATAAAATCGTTAATCATTGCTACCTTTCTGTTTAGTATGTATTTCTTAGTTTTCTTGTACGAACAAATAAATCTATTTTTTTTATTAATCCTTTTAGTTTCATCTGTAGTACTTATACCTGGAGTTCCAACAATCTCCTTCAAAATTGAAAAAATATCTAGAAGAAGTACTTTAATAAATGGTCAGTTTCCTAGTGCACATAAGTTAGCTAACAGTTTTTGGAATCGTAAAGAGAAAATAATTAAAAGTAAAATGAATAAAATTAATGTAAAAGATCTTATTGGAAGAGACATCATTGAGCCTACACACAGAATAAGTGAATATATTACAAATAAATCCGTTTTGATCACTGGAGCAGGGGGCTCTATTGGAAGTGAACTTGTGAAACAGGTTGCCAAATACAATCCAGGAAGTCTTATTTTACTTGGCCATGGTGAAAATAGTATTTTTAGTATTTCCGCTGATTTAAAGGAAAAATTTCCTCAAACACAAACTCATTTAGCAATAGCTGATATCCAGGATAAGTATCATATAGAGCAAATTTTTCATAAGTATAAACCAAATATTGTATTTCATGCAGCTGCCCACAAACATGTTCCATTAATGGAAATAAATGAAGGTGCAGCAGTACGAAACAATATTTTTGGGACAGAAAACCTTGTTTGGGCTTCATCTAAATTTGGCGTTGAGCGATTTGTCTTTATATCGACTGATAAAGCAGTCGAACCTAAAAATATTATGGGGAAAACAAAAAGGATTGGAGAGCTGATTGTTCAATCGATTGCAGCAGAAAGCTTAACGAAATTTTCTATTGTAAGGTTTGGAAATGTTCTGGAAAGCCGCGGGAGTGTTATTCCTATCTTTAAGAAACAAATTGAGTCAGGGGGACCAGTTACCGTAACACACCCTAATATGGTGAGGTATTTTATGACGATACCTGAAGCAGTACAACTTGTTCTAGAAGCTGGTGCATTATCAAATGGTGGGGAAGTTTTCGTATTGGATATGGGGGAGCCTGTTAAAATTATTGACATTGCAAAAAAATTGATCTGTTTATCAGGTTATATACCAGACAAGGATATTAGAATCGAATTTACAGGAATTCGCCCGGGTGAAAAATTGAATGAATCATTGTTTTATAGCAGTGAAGAAATAGCCGTAACCAAGCACCCCCATGTGATGATTGCGGTTCCCAAAATAAAAAATAATGGAAACCTGGCAGAACAATTGAAAAAACTTAAAGAAGCGACTACTCATTCTCCTGAGGAAATAGGGGATTTACTTGACAAAATTATTCAAAATTACAATGGAAAATAAAATGAAGTTAAAAAACGAATAAAAACATCTGTATTTCTTTAATTAAATGACATTTACCAATCATATTCAAGGAAAAAGGAGCATTCCTGTTAGAAGGATTTTCGGGGACTTGAACAAAAAAGAGCCCTCTTGGTATGATACGGGG
>NZ_BRVM01000047.1 GCF_026011715.1 Cytobacillus sp. NCCP-133
TCGAAAAATATTTTTTTGACATCCCACCAACGGGTCAAACCGTTGATATATCAATATTTATAGAGGGAGGATTAATGAAGTTGAAATGATTGAAAAAATAAAAGAGGAATTGAAAAGTCTTACTGATCCTAATGCAATAGCTATTGCAACTGTAGGGATGACATCTAGAGATTCAGCCTATTTTGCCGTCTTGCCAAGAAGAAAAGCACTAGGATTTGAAACGGTCAATTTCTTGGTTTCTAGTAAACCTGCAGCAGAAGAATGTTTAAAGTTACTTGATGGCAAGGTCAAATATATATTAATTGATGTTGAAGCAAAAAAAAATGTAGACCTAGAAAGCATTGCCAGAAGCACCTTAAAAAGTTCAATTATTAAGTCATACAAGCCAAATGATGCCACTGTAGAGGCTGCAGATCTTTTTATGCTAAATTATTTTAATGGTACTCTTAAAAATAAAAAATTATTAATCTATGGTGCTGGAAATATAGGCGGGAAACTTGCTTTAAGATTGGCTGAACGAGGGGCAAATCTTTATATTTTCTCTAGGAATATAAATAAAGTCAGTTTATTGGTAAATGCACTTAACACAATTCTTCCAAAGTATTCCTATAATAAAATCAAGCAAATTAAAAATTTTGATGAGATGAATAATTTTTTTGACGGTATTATTTCCTTTGTATCCTCTGAAAAAGTGATAAACCAGAGTCTTATTCATTGTTTAAAAGAAAAAGCTTTGGTTTTGGACGGAGGGATAAATAACTTCACCCATGAATTTTACAGAAATGGCAAACACAAATTATTAAATTGTTTTCGGCTGGACGTTCGATTAGGGTTCTTATATACTTTAATGCCTTTGATGGATTACAGCGATATGTTTTTTAGAAACATTCAAGGCAAATCATTCATTGAGGAAATAAAAATTGTTTCTGGGGGGGTTATAGGAGATGAAGGGGATATTATCGTTGATAATATAAATTCGCCAAAGCAAATTATTGGAATTGCCAATGGACTAGGTGGCACAAAAGAAAAAGGAAATTATAATCAAAATGATTTTAAAAATATAGATAAAATACAAAAGTATATTTCAAATAGATAAAACTTAAATCCACTGATCAAAATAAATTTAGTACGCACAAGAAATCCTCCCCTCTAATAATAGCAGCAGGAATTGTTATTCACCTTAAAAATATTCATCGTTTTCCTCCTGATAAAAATGAATTTCAAAAACTTATTTAATATACCTTCAATAATTATAGCGATTAATTTTTACCAATTAAAATATTAGTCTTGAAAATATTCTTATATAAGAGCAATACGAAAAGCTCCTGCTTTTGTCCACATGTATCTTTTACATTGGAATTTAGCAGACATATCAAAACATTGAAGGGGAATGGAAAGGAGAAAAAGTTAATGGTCAGAGAAAATAAAGCGATTTGCATTTTAGGTTCAGGAAGATGCGGAACTTCAATGGTGTCCAGGGCGATAAATTTAATGGGAGTTGATGTGGGTTCGCATCTATATCCAGCTGACCGGACAAATCCAAAAGGTTACTGGGAGAACAGCAGAATTGTAAAGATCCATGAAAAAATGTTTAAAACAGTTGGAAATAATATTCATCAGCCTCTTTGGTGGCAACAGAAGGGTTATAGTCACTTAAAGGAAGAGTTGATGGAGTATATAACAAGTGAATATTTAGATAAAGGGGTTTGGGGATGGAAGGATCCAAGAACTTGCCATTTTATTGAATTATGGAACGAAGTATTAAATGAGCTGGGCGTAACTCCCCATTTTGTAATTATGGTTCGTAATCCAGTTGATATCGTTCACTCTTTCAAAAAAGCATATAACTTTGAAGGAATTTCAGCGTTGAAACTTTGGCAGCAAAGAACATTGTTATGCATAAAAAAGACAAAAGGCCATAAACGGATCATATTTGATTATAATCAATTTCTTGACAATAGTTTAGAATGCTTGAAGACTATTTCTAAGACTTTTAATCTTAAAATAATCAAAAATGAAAGTGAGTTAAAAAAGCAATTAAGGAATTTTATTGATCCTTCATTACAGCATAGCAGGGTGAGTTTGGAAAGGCTTTTAAAGGATCCGAATATTGATGATGATATTAAGGAACTCTATAATCTCTGCTATAAGGCTTGCCACTCAAATGAGTTTTTCAAATCGGATATTTTCAGTAACAAAATTAATTTATTATATCGATCTTTTTTTAATGAGTTAACCTGACTTTGCACAAAAAGGAATAAATAATTCTTTAACCTTGACTAAAGATTTATGTCGGCAATAGGTTTAAATACTTTAAAGGGTGATAAATTGTGGAAGATAAAGATAGGGAATTGCAGGAATTTTGGAGAAAAAACTTAAAATTGCCTTATAAGTTAACAAAGGAAGAGATTTTGCGTTTTTGGTTATTAGGATCCAAGCCATATAGGATCCGACCAGAAACAGTAAAAAAATACTCAGAAAAATTTAATATTCATTTTTTAATAGAAACAGGTACCTATCAAGGTGCCATGGTTGAAGCGAATTTAAATAATTTTACTAAAATAATATCTATTGAATTAGAAGAAAACTTATATAAGGCAGCAAAGTTGAAATTTTCAAACTACCCCCATGTTAAGATTCTTTACGGTGATAGTGCAAAAGTCCTCCGTAAAATTCTGAAATTTATACATGTTCCTTGTATCTTTTGGCTAGACGGCCATTATGTACCTGATTCATTAGATACTGCCAGAGGTGAGAGTGATACGCCAATAATGGAAGAATTGAATCAAATCTTAAGCCATCATGTTAGGAATCACGTCATCTTAATCGATGATGCCCGTTGTTTTATAGGACCAAATACAGTTTTGAATGATTACCCGACAATACAGGAGTTAAGAACCTTTGTCAGTAACAAAAGGCCTGACTTAAAATTTCAAGTAGAAGATGACATAATTCGTATTCATCCTTAGTTAGAATTGTAAGCGTCAAATAGACCCCACCTATATTTTAGATGGGGCCTGAGATATTATTTAGTTAAGCTTTTTAAATGAAATACAAGACACTGGTAGTGTCGT
>NZ_BRVM01000048.1 GCF_026011715.1 Cytobacillus sp. NCCP-133
CCGTGAGTGTATCCAGTATATGGATGTATAAACGGGGTTTTTTATGTGGATTTATGGCCATAATGAGGTATCTGTAGGGAATTCCCTTACGGGAAGAGTAACCCTTGAGTAAGTAGGGTGAAAGGAATGTCCCTATGTCTCTCTAAAGGTATACAGACCCGAAACTAATTCAATGAACGAATGCCCACACCCTGTAACGTGTAAAATGCTTCAAGTGGTTTCTCCTATGAAATAAATATATATAAATAATAAGGGATTGGTCATGTAAGAGGAGTCATCAGGTATCGGGGGTTCTTGTTTGTCCAGAGCATGGGATACCACTGTATGACAGCCAAGTCTATACGGGGATATCACAAGGGAACTGGGTGGTATTGGTGAACCGTAAGGTTTCTTATTGTCTCCTATGTAACTTCTGTTAATAAAGTGTCAGTCTCACTTATCCCCCACTTACAATCTGAAAATGATTTTTCAAAAAAGGGAAGTGGGAGCCAGTCTATGTATGAGTCTGATATATAGACTATCGAATCGGGAACGTATCTAGGATATCTTTTCTCGGTTTTTTTATTTGGAGAAGGTTTGAGAATTACTTTCACAGCCAAAGGTGAAAATAATGGATAAGGATGCATGTTGATTGTGGTATTGCTTTTAAAATGTGTTCATTATATGTGGGTGTCAAACCAAACTGAAGTTTGAAGTATGGGAAAAAATCTGTTTATAAAGAAAAAAGTTTATACAGAGCCCCCTGAGTGTATCTAGAGTATGGATATAATTACAGGGCTTTTTTATATAAAACTGAGTCTTAACGAGGTTCCCTGAGAGGATCAGGCTTACCCTTACGGGGAGGATAATCCCTGCATAAGTACAACACAAGGGACGTCCCCCTTTTTCTCTGAAGAGCATTCAAACCAACTCAATCAAGGGAAGCCCACGTCCAGAAGTGTATAACATGCTTCATAAAGAAGCACTCGCCCATAAAAAATAAATAAATATATAAATAAATGATTAGGCATAGGTCATGTGGTAAGTAGGTGAATTGTGGTGGTACAAGGGAAACCGTAAGGTATACTAATGGATTATCTGTATCTGCAAGTTTACAACTCTCTTATACATTAAGTAACTGTCCAAGGCAGGGGAAGAGGGAGCCAACTATGTATTAGGCTGATGTATTAGTCTAACGAATCGGGGAAATGTATCTACGATACCTCTTCTCGGTTCTATTTTATTTGATAAGGGAAAATAAACAGAAAAGCCTGTCTCCCAAATACATAACTCTACTTATTAAAAATTAGTTCCATTTTAGAAAAATGAAAAAGAGTAAGAGGGAAAAGGGATTTAGGAGGATAGTGGACATCGTAAGACCTTCTTTCAAACTCACACCTACACGGTTCGGGATACACCTTCGTTAGTTGATTTCCCTTCAATGTATTCTTGTCTTTTTACTTTATTGGCGAGGTGCAAATAACATTACTGAAACACCCACTAAACATATACCAGCACCTATCCAATCGTATAAATCAGGTGTTCTTTTATCAATCCCCCATCCCCACAATACAGAAAGAACAATAAATACTCCTCCATAGGCAGCATATACTCTGCCGAATAATGGGAATGTTTGAAATGTGGCAATAATACCATATAACGCTAAGGCTAGTCCTCCGAAAGCACCCCAATAAAATGGCTTACCTTCTCTTAACCATAGCCAGATAAGATAACCTCCACCAATCTCTGCAAATCCAGCAAATATAAACAATACAATTGTGTAAATCATTTAATGCCCACCCTTGATAACTAATTAACATGGCAATTATACCGTATTCCAAGGGTAGTAAAGAACTGCATTACCCTATAACAATCAGAAGTCAAGAATCGGTTTTGGTTCAGGTGTCACCGTAAGGTGCCTTCATGAGGTTTAGGTTACTCTCTTTGTTTGGTGATCTCTCCTCTATGTTTAAGCAAACTTTATTCTTATCTTTATTATTTATTGATTTCATTTCTGACTTAAAACGAGCAAATCTTTGTGCAAACTTTATTCTCATGAAATAAGTTGGGTAAT
>NZ_BRVM01000049.1 GCF_026011715.1 Cytobacillus sp. NCCP-133
TGGGGACTCTGTCCCCAAACCCCTGAAGTTTATCGCTTTTGTTTTCCCTAAAACGGACATAAAAAAACGGATAGTATAATCCGTCCGTTTTAGTGTAAAAGCCATAAAGCCGCTCGGGCTGCACTTCTGCATTGCCCTATCCTGTTTTATGGTAAAAGGCAATTATAGTATTGCCAGCTTATATTTTTTCATACCTATTATTTCTTGCCTTGAGAAGATTGCCGAATATTACTTACACAAGATTTTACACAGACCCCCAGCAGGCGGCTGTAAACTTTTAGGAAGTTCGTTCGCTTCCTTCATCTTTTATATAAACTCAGAGGGAGAAATGTCTACCCTGTCTAAATATGTATTTCCTTCAATATGGATTGATAGCGGAACCACTTCAATATCAAACTCTGCAATGATTTCATTTGATAGATCAGCAGTTGAATCGGTTACAATTTTAATTTTACCCATTCAGTTCTCACTTCCCCTGCTTTAACAATTAGTTCATATTATACCTTACACATTACACAATAAAGAAAAATTCAATCTTCAAGTTGTCGCTATTGCTTTCTTTTGCAGCTTAGTAATTGTCCATATATTAAAAGAGTACCGGCGAACTGCCGGTACTCATGTGTCAGGCGTTATTCTTTAATTCTGGAGTTTTAAAGATTTCTTCATACACCGACCATTTTAAAACTCTTTTTAAATATTCTCTAAATGATCTGCTTCTAAATGATTTTTCATTGCCGTAAACGGCTGTAATAAAGGTTTGTAAACGGACTTGGATCATAAAATAATAAGGGCTGTCTTTTTCCAAAATAGGAATTTCCACAATCTTTACCTTCTGTCCAACAGCATTTTTGAACTCTAGGCTTTTGAATAGCAAAATATCAATCCTCTTTTTCACCCGTTTGTTTATATTATACCCCAAGTACAGCTCGAAATGTGTCTGAATATGCTGTCAAACAAGTTTTTTTTTAGTTCCGTTCAGATCCATTTGTTCGGTTCTGCCTATTCAACCTAGGTGCATCCAAAACTTAAATGAGCAAAAATAAAAAAGAACCTGAATTATTCACCAAAAATCACTAATCAACTACAAACGGCTATCTGACAATCTATTTCGTAAAGTGGGCATTCACTTAAAAAATGAAAAAAGAATCCATTTCTGCTAAGGTTAAATTGAGAGAAATAACCAACAGAAAGGATTCTTATAATGGCTACTTTACCGCACTTAACGCTAGATTTCAATCGTCAATTTAAACTATCAAATGACGGAGGGGAACTTTCTTTCGTCTGATACTGGCGAGTTCCTCTTTAGGGAATTTGATGAAAAGATCGGTTTTTCTACTACATTGGCAAAGTTCTTAAACCTGGAAGACAAAAGGCGCTATTACGTGCATTCAAACGAAAATTTGCTTCGCCAAAAGATTTATCAGATCATTGCTGGGTATACTGAAGATGACGCAGCTGATCAATTGACGAAAGACCCTGTATTTACTCAAATCATCGGTACGGCTGCGCTAGCTTCGCAGCCAAGCCTGTCCCGTTTCTTTAGGCGCTTTGATCGTCAATCGATCGAGGAACTAAATCAAGCCAACCAGGAACTTATCGATAAAGTACATCCATTCAGGGATTCAAAAGCCGTCACCTTTGACTTGGATTCCACCCATTCAGATACCTATGGAAATCAAGAGTCTGCAGCTTACAATGCCCATTACGGAACCGTTGGCTTCCACCCTCTAGTGGCTTTTGACAGGGTGACCGGCGATTTTCTCAAAGCCAGTCTGCGGCCTGGAAATGTCTATACTTCTAACGGTGTCGTCGAGTTCATCCAGCCACTCATTGAACATTACAACAAAAAGTTCCCAGAAACCACACCATTTATCCGTGGCGACAGTGGTTTTGCCGTCCCGGCTTTATATGATTTGTGTGAGAAAGAATCCGTGTATTACGTG
>NZ_BRVM01000050.1 GCF_026011715.1 Cytobacillus sp. NCCP-133
ACCAGTTAAATTGCAGAAGCGCTTTACAGCCGCACCGATTGGCTCACGTTATATCGGTGCGAAAGTTGAGTAACTAAGAATACGAAAACTTAAAGGAGCAGTTCAATATGTGGGCCATTGCAGGAATACTTCTCGTAACGATTATGATCATGGTTCTGGAAGTACCGCCGCTTTTGAAGAAAAGGCAGAAGAAAGAATTAGGAGTTTTTTCACTGTTGCTGCTGAGTGGGAGCTGGTTAAGCATTGCTAAAGGTTTGGATCTAAATATTCCCAATCCATTTGATTGGATTGCAGCAATTTTTAAACCACTAAGTGATTTAATAATGACTTTATTGAGGTAAGAGGCACTGGAAATAGCACAAGGTCTTGTTCAAGGTGACCTTTAGCCTTTGAAGCGAGCCAGAAGGAAAGCTTAAAGTAAAAAATCAATTAATTAAAAGTCGGATATTAACATTCCTTTAGATCAAGAAAGGAGGATTCGATGTGAAAAGAAAAAGTGCTTTATTTATTACGACCTTACTATTGCTTAACCTCTTATCTGGATGTTGGAACCGGAGGGAAATGAATGAACTTGCGATCACGGTCGGGATGGCGATCGATAAACCAGATGATCAATTTATTATTACAACCCAGGTCGTTAATCCTGGGCAAGTTGCCGCTGGACAAGGCGGCGGTCAGAAAACACCAGTTACTACATATCAAGAAAAAGGAGACACTATCTTTGAAGCGATAAGAAGAATGACGACGGTTACGGCTAGAAAACTTTATTTTCCACATATTCGAATTCTTATAATAAGTGAAGAACTAGCCGAAAAAGGATTGGGTGAAGCATTAGATTTTTTATCTAGGGATCATGAATTGCGATCAGACTTTTACGTTGTGATTGCGAAAGATACGAAAGCGGAAAACGTTTTAAAAGTGTTAACGGGATTAGATGATATTCCTGCTAACAAGCTGTTTACAGCTCTTGAAACGTCTGAAAAAGCATGGGCCCCTTCGAGGGCAGTGACATTAGACGAACTGATAGGGGATATCTTGACTGAGGGAAAAGAAGCACAATTAACTGGACTCCAGATAATGGGGGATATAAAAGAAGCAGAAAAGAGTGAACATGTTCAAGAGATCGAACCTGATGTTCATTTGAAATATAGCGGCTTAGCTGTGTTTAAAGGTGATAAACTAATCGGCTGGTTGAACGAAGAGGATAGTAAATCGGTTAACTATGTTCTAGGCAATGTAAAAAGTACGATAGGTGAAGTGACTTGCCCTGACGATAAGGGGAAAACAGCAATTGAAGTCATTCGCACGAAAGCTGATCTAAAAGCGAAGGTTGAAAATGGTTCACCAAAAGGAACTATTAAGGTTCAGATAGAAGGAAACGTTGGAGATGTACAATGCAGGAAGCTGGATTTGTCAAAAACGAAAACGATCGAGGAGTTGGAAAAGCAATCGGAAAAAATAGTCAAAGAATTAATTGAATCGACTATAGCGAAAGCCCAGGAAGAATTTAAAGCCGATATTTTTGGGTTTGGCGAGGCGATTCACCGTTCGGATCCCGACTATTGGAAAAAGGTGAAGAAGGAATGGAATGAGAAATTTGCGGACATGCCAATAGAAGTAAAAGCAGAGGTAAAGATTCGGCGGGTCGGAACAATTGGAAATTCACCGCTGGAAGATATAAAAGAGTAGAACCCTTATAAATGACTCTTATACTTGAAAAAGGATTTACACTTTCTTTAAGTGCTGAAAAGGACAGATGAAAGAATTGTGGGTGGTTGTAACATATTTCGATAAAGACTTGCTCTTATTTATATACTACTTTTTTTCAATAAAAAGGAGCATTCCTGTTAGAAGGATTTTCGGGGACTTGAACAAAAAAGAGCCCTCTTGGTATGATACGGGG
>NZ_BRVM01000051.1 GCF_026011715.1 Cytobacillus sp. NCCP-133
GTATTTGAAGGACAAGATCCATAACGCTGACCCGCGAGGTCTTTTCGCCTCAGGCACCATGTTCCTATGTGATCTAACGTCCTAGAGGAGTTCCATTTTTATTTAAGTCATGCTTCGTTAATCCATAAATGAATCAAATTACTTAAGCAGATGAACGGGCATTCGCTAAAACATACCGATCATAAAAAAGTTGGACATTGGCTGCACGCAGTTTTTTTCTTAATTCGGTTAACAATACATAATTTTCTTGGTTCGTTTGATAAAGGGTTTGATTTCGAATCATGGAAAAGGCGAGTCGAATCATTCTATTCCCTATTGCAACATAGGCTTGATTTGGATGCTTTCCACGCTCTTTTAAGGCTATATATTTTTCTTTCATTGCTGGATTATTTACAGAAAGTGATCTCCCTGCTTGGTAGGTGACATTGCGAAACGTCCGCCTTCCCTGTTTAGAGATCTTGTAATGTGAAGGCTTCTTTCCTCCAGATTGTTTCACAATAGGATTGGTTCCTGCCAGCTTAATCAGTTGCCCTGCATGATCAAAATCGGATAGGTCTCCCATTTCCGCATATAATTCTGCCCCGGTGTTAACGGCAATTCCAGGTACAGAAAGAAGTACAGCACCTTCTGTCTGAATAAACATCTCTTCAATTTTTTTCTCAAGCACCCGAATCTGTTCGTCTAATAAATCTAATCGATCCAGTTTCTGATTTAATAGAAATATATCTGCCTCCACCTTATCCTTGGAACGAGATATAGAGTTTGAGGCAAACTCAAGAAGGATTTGAATCGAATGGTCTCGCAGCTTCAGGTTTTCGCGGATAGAAAGTGCACGGAGACCTTCTTTTCCCAGTTCCAGAATGTCACTGGGATGTGGATGGTGCCTCATTAGATAGCGAGCTGCTTTCCCAAAGAGGCTGGAAAAGGGTTTTACATATTCACGTTTTCCGTTTTTCCATATACTTTTTCCCTGCATTTCTCTAAATACATGATCTAAATGGACGCGAACTAGATTTTGAGTAGCTGTTCGCTCATCAACTAACTCCCGGCGGGAACGTGTTAATTTTTGCAAATCATGAACCGACCCAGATGGCAGTTCACTAGAAGTCCCCCTCCCATGAATAATAGATTGGACAATGGCCATCAAGTCTAGATTGTCTGTCTTCGACCAATTTAAAAGAGCTTGCCTTTCCTGTGATGTAGTGGCTGCATTCACCACACGCACATGATAGCCCTCCTGATGGCAACGACGGACCAGATCCTCGTAATAATGACCGGTTGTCTCAATGCCCACAACCACTTCTTTTATGTCATGAGCATTCATCACTTCTCCTATCTTTTTCTTAACCAACTCAAGACCAGAAATCGATGCATCAAAATCGAACGGTCGAACCAAGATATCTCCATAAAAGGAACTCAGCATTGCCTTATGTGTAAACTTAGCTGCGTCTATTGCCACAATTAATAGATGATCAGTTCCTGTTTCCCGAATAAATTTAGCCCATCGACTTCCGTTTTTCCCTTGAATATGATTGAATGGTGTATATACCATCGTTTTCAACTCCTTGTGGTGAGGTTTAGTAATTGGAAGTTCTGTGAT
>NZ_BRVM01000052.1 GCF_026011715.1 Cytobacillus sp. NCCP-133
TCCTCTGTGTCCATACTGATAAAGCTATGGAAAGTTATGTTTACATACGCTTTAATGGTGGTTTAACCCTGTATAAGAAACTGTATGGAATTTGCCTTGTGTACACCCCTTTGTTGACTCTTCATTTTTTGAAGAAGATCACGTACAGAAAAATGCTGTTTGTTCAAGCTTATTCCTCTTTCCATAGACTTTATTTGGAGGTTAATCGATATGGACATTTTATTAACCCATTGTGCTGGAATGGATGTACACCAGAAAGAAATTGTTGTTTGTGTTTTAACTGGTAACGTGGAAGATTCTCTCTTCAAAGAAACCAGGACCTTTTCCACTCTTACCAAAAGTTTATTTGATTTATTAAAATGGTTAGAGGAAAAGGAAGTTACCCATATCGCAATGGAAAGTACCGGAATCTACTGGAAACCAGTCTATAATATTTTAGAAGGTTATTTCGATATTACACTTGCCAATGCACAAAGAATCAAAAACGTCCCCGGTCGAAAAACAGATGTTGCCGATGCTGAATGGATTGCCAAACTTCTTCGTCATGGACTGATTGAAAAAAGCTTCGTTCCTTCTCAAGATCTTCGTGAATTACGTGATCTAACTCGTTTACGAAAAAAATGGATTGGGAATTTAACAGCTGAGAAAAATAGAATCTCTAAAGTTCTTGAGTGTTCGAATATTAAACTCGGTTCTGTTATTTCTGACATCTTTGGTGTTTCAGGGCGTAAACTTTTAAATCATTTAGTTGAGAAAGGATACTTAGATCAAAGTGATGTTGATTCAAGTATTCATCACTCTTTGAAGAAAAAAGCAAACACCATTTCCGACTCTCTTTTCGGTACCTTAGATAAACATCAAATATTTATGATTAGAGGCTCCTGGAACCATATAGTGTATTTAGAGAACTCCATTCAAGAACTGGAAAAACGGATAAACACCGTACTCCAATCCTACAAAGAAGAGAAAGAAATTCTTTTATCTATTCCAGGAGTAAAAGATCATACTGCAGCTTGCATTATCGCTGAGATTGGAACAGATATGAGCCAATTCCCTTCTTCCAAGCATTTAGCTTCATGGGCTGGTGTAGCTCCTGGTAACAATGAAAGTGCAGGTAAAAAAAAAGGTTCCAAAAGCCTCCAAGGAAATCCACATATTAAAGCGACGCTTTGTGAAGTAGCTTGGGCCATTTCAAGATCGAGAAAAACTTCTATGGCATCAACATTTTGGTCACTTTCAGCACGAAGAGGGAACAAAAAAGCAACAAAAGCCATTGCACATAAAGTTTTGAGAATCGTATACACTTTATTTATTAATAACCGAAGCTACTCCGATCCAGCTTTAAATCATTAGTTATCTGCCAAATAGAACAAGGATAGGTTGTGTTTTTTAAAAAAATTACGACACACCCTCTATTTCCTATTGCCTTTTTTAGAAAAAAACGTTAAA
>NZ_BRVM01000053.1 GCF_026011715.1 Cytobacillus sp. NCCP-133
TTCCTTGACAAGTCAATTGGCGAAAAGAAAAGCACCTCGTTCTTTGGTATAGTGAGATTATCGAGAAATCACTACCAAACAGAAGAGGTGCCTCCTATATGATAGATCAAAACCAATCCAACAATCAACTGCCGAATGAATTGCGCTCGGTTTTTTCTGAACTTGAAATCTGTAAACACCTCCGGAAAGCCGGCATCACCAAAACCTTCGGATTTCCCTGTTCATATTTGTTCCAGCTTGTTTTTAGCCTGATTTTCCAGCACAAAAACTGGTTTTCCCTGTTGGATTCGAAGAAAGCAGACCGTTATCCGGCGAAGGATGCCGTTTACCGATTCCTCAATCAACCGACATTCAACTGGCGGCGGTTTCTGTTGTTGTTCAGCGCTTCAACGATTCAAAAGGTAGATCGCTTAACCGATCACAACCGTCCGAAAGTATTCATCGTGGACGATTCGGCGTTCGACCGTAGTCGCAGTAAAAAAGTGGAATTGCTGGCTCGCTGTTTCGACCACGCGTCCCAGAAAATGAAATTTTATAAGGGGTTTCGCATGTTAACGCTGGGCTGGTCGGACGGCTCCACGTTCATGCCAGTCGACTTTTCCCTGCTCAGTTCTAAAAAAGCGCAGCTCAACGGCATTTCATCCGCGATCGACAAACGCACGTCCGGCTATAAGCGTCGGATGAATGCGCTTCAGACGGCGCCTGAACAAATTCCGAACATGATCCGCCGCGCCCTTTCAAGCGGTATTGATGCCAGTTATGTGTTGATGGATTCCTGGTTTACGCTGCCGCCCCTCGTTCAAGCGATCACAAAACAAGGACTTGATGTGATCGGCATGGTGAAAGAAACGAAACAGCGTTATTCAGTGGGCGATCAAGTTGTCAGCTTGAAACAGCTGTATCGCCTGGCCGTGCCGGTTCAAGGCAAAAAAGGAATTCTTCGTTCGATCCGCTGCGAGATGGCGAATGGAACGTCCGTCAAAATCGTCTTCGTCCAAAACCGAAACAAAAGAAGCGAGTGGCTGGCCATTCTTAGTACCGATCAAACATTGACCGAACGGGAGATCATCCAGATCTACGGCATGCGCTGGGATATAGAGGTCTTCTTCAAGACAACGAAGTCGCTGTTAAATCTCCAAAAGGAGTTCCAGGGGCGTTCCTACGATGGGTTGATCAGCCACACGACCATCGTGTTCGCGCGGTATATTGTTTTATCTTGGCAAAACCGCTGCCACAAGGACCAGCGCACGCTCGGCGGTCTCTTTTATGAAATGTGCGATGAAGTGAATGAACTCGATTGGGCGGTTGCGCTGCAGCAGTTGATCGAGCTTCTTGAAGATGTCCTGAAACAGGCGAATACAAAAATGAAAAAACTGATTGAAAGTCAACTG
>NZ_BRVM01000054.1 GCF_026011715.1 Cytobacillus sp. NCCP-133
TTTTATGCTATTCGCGGGCAGTGATTTTAAAACATCCGTAAAACCTCGTCTGGCGTGTGCCCAACACCCCACAAGTGTTACGTTTTCTACTTTATGATATCCTGCATAGCCATCGACTTGAAGATAGCCTTTGAATTCCTTTAAGAAGTTCATCGGATTTTCCCCAGCTCTGGTTTCTTGATAATCATAAAGTATAATGGGAGGTCCCTCGACACCTGTACGGTATAGCCACAAATAGGATTTAGATGAAGCGGATCTACCTGGTTCTTGAAGCACTTGAAGAGTTGTCTCATCAGCACAAATGATATCCAGCTTAACTAGTAGCTGATGCATCCGGCTGTATAGCTTGCTTAACCAACGATCCGCCCCGTAAATCATCCAATTCGCCATCGTTTGTCGAGACAATGTTAAGCCCAAGCGATGCAGATGTTTTTCTTGTCGATATAAAGGAAGTCCCTCTACATACTTTTGGCTCATGATATGTGCCAACATAGAAGGGGATGCGAGACTTCCCGAAATGACTGGCTTTGGCATAGATGCAGTTTGAATAGGAGTTTCAATTGCCTCCTGCTCACAATGGCGGCACGAATAAACATGGCGAACATGCTTAACTACTTTTACTTCAGCCGGGATATATTTTAATTCCTGACGGACTTCTGTACTCATTTCATGCAAATTTCCACCGCAGCACGAACAGACCTGCTCTTCATCGGATAAACGATATTCGATCGTCTCCACAGGCAAATTTTCTAACATCATCTGACGTTGGCCATGTTTCTTCATACGGCGATAGGTGATGGTTTCCACAGTAGGTTCGGGTAATTCGAGGTTTGCTTCTTTTTCAACTTCATTAAATAGAGTTAGTTCCAGTTGATCTGGAATGCCCTTTTCGCTAGATACACCAAAACGTTTAGACTGGTGAAGGCGAAGCTGTTCTTGTAACCAATAAATCTTGGTTTCAAATTCGTATTTTTCCTTTTCTAGCTTCGCCTCTAAATCTGCGTTTTTCTGTTCAAGAAGTTGAACGCGCTCGAGAAGTTCTTCAATTGTAGGGGTTGTGGTTGATGTTTTCTTCGTCTTTTTCATGGTTCAATTATACTATAAAATCTAACCGATTACTTCAATAATTTCGCGTTCAAACGACAGTTTTTGCAGAAACGACAGGATGTGCTTTTGTCTGTTCTAATGATAAACCGTCTAACAACCAATTTAATTGCCGACGTGAAATTTTATAGGGACCTGAACTCGCATGATCAGATGGCCAGTGGAATTTTCCACGTTCAAGTCTTCGGTAATATAACCAAAATCCATTGGTATCCCAAAGAAGAATCTTGAGTTTATCGCGTTGTTT
>NZ_BRVM01000055.1 GCF_026011715.1 Cytobacillus sp. NCCP-133
TTCCCATACCGAACACGGAAGTTAAGCTTCTCAGCGCCGATGGTAGTTGGGGGCTGTCCCCCTGTGAGAGTAGGACGCTGCCGGGCGTATTATTATGGAGGATTAGCTCAGCTGGGAGAGCATCTGCCTTACAAGCAGAGGGTCGGCGGTTCGATCCCGTCATCCTCCACCATATAATTTGCCGGTGTAGCTCAATTGGTAGAGCAACTGACTTGTAATCAGTAGGTTGGGGGTTCAAGTCCTCTTGCCGGCACCACTTCAACGAGCCATTAGCTCAGATTAGCTCAGTCGGTAGAGGATTTTAAAATTTGCAGCATCGAAGGGGTTCATCCACGAATAGCAAACTTTTAAAATCTGCGACAAAGAACGCAGGGCTTTGAAGCACCGCTACAAACAAGATTTAGGAAGTTAATATCAAAGCATGAGCCATTAGCTCAGTCGGTAGAGCATCTGACTTTTAATCAGAGGGTCGAAGGTTCGAGTCCTTCATGGCTCACCATTTTAATTTCATATTGCGGGTGTGGCGGAATTGGCAGACGCACCAGACTTAGGATCTGGCGCCGCAAGGCGTGGGGGTTCGACTCCCTTCACCCGCACCATTTTAAGCGGAAGTAGTTCAGTGGTAGAACATCACCTTGCCAAGGTGGGGGTCGCGGGTTCGAATCCCGTCTTCCGCTCCATTTTTATGCCGGGGTGGCGGAACTGGCAGACGCACAGGACTTAAAATCCTGCGGTAGGTGACTACCGTACCGGTTCGATTCCGGTCCTCGGCACCATTTAGTTTCATAATGCGCCCGTAGCTCAATTGGATAGAGCGTTTGACTACGGATCAAAAGGTTAGGGGTTCGACTCCTCTCGGGCGCGCCATATTAC
This sequence comes from Cytobacillus sp. NCCP-133, assembly GCF_026011715.1. GTDB lineage: Bacteria > Bacillota > Bacilli > Bacillales > Cytobacillaceae > Cytobacillus. Next base: position 874 of record NZ_BRVM01000055.1, read on the forward strand.
GGGGAGTAGCTCAGCTTGGTAGAGCACTTGGTTTGGGACCAAGGGGTCGCAGGTTCGAATCCTGTCTTCCCGACCATTTCAATTGGGGCCTTAGCTCAGCTGGGAGAGCGCCTGCTTTGCACGCAGGAGGTCAGCGGTTCGATCCCGCTAGGCTCCACCAAATAACTTTTTTAAAAAAAAGTTATTGACTCAGGTGTTAAAACCTGATAAGATAATAAAGTCGCTTCTGAGCGGCAGATTGATCTTTGAAAACTGAACGAACAAAAACGTCAACGTTAATTCTTTAGTCTTTTTTGAAAAGACAAACCGAGCTTA
>NZ_BRVM01000056.1 GCF_026011715.1 Cytobacillus sp. NCCP-133
GCCGAAATCTTTTGCTTTAGTGAAGCCGACTACCGGTCCAAAAATTTCTTCCTGCATTAAGCGTGCATCTGGCGCAAGGTCCGCGAATACAGTCGGTTTGATGAAGAAGCCTTTGGAATTGTCTCCTTCTCCGCCTGTCATCAGCTTGCCTTCTTCTTTGCCGATTTCAATATAGCTCATGATCTTATCAAATGCACCCTGGTCAATGACAGGACCCATGAAATTACTTTGATCTTCCGGATTTCCCTGAGTTAACTCGTTCGTTAACTCGACAACGCGGTTTAACACTTGATCGTACACATCTTCTACGACTACCGCACGTGAACAGGCAGAGCACTTCTGGCCGGAGAAGCCGAAAGCAGAGGCAACGATTGAAGTAGCTGCCAATTCAAGATCAGCTTCTTTATCGACAACAATCGTGTCTTTACCGCCCATTTCAGCGATGACGCGCTTCAGCCAGATTTGGCCTTCGTTCAATTTGGATGCGCGCTCGTTGATGCGAAGACCTACATCGCGTGAACCAGTGAAGGAGATGAAGCGAGTGTCTTTATGGTCAACCAAATAATCGCCCACTTCTGCACCGCTGCCCGGTACGAAGTTTAGGACGCCCTTCGGAAGGCCTGCTTCTTCCATTACTTCAACGAATTTCGCAGCCACAACTGGTGTTGTAGAAGCAGGTTTTAAAAGAACAGTGTTTCCTGCCACAATCGCTGCCACTGTTGTACCAGCCATGATCGCAAGCGGGAAGTTCCAAGGAGAGATAATGATGCCTACTCCCAATGGAATGTAGTCATAACGGTTATATTCATTCGGACGGCTGTTTACGGGAACACCGTCTTTAATTTTTAATACTTGGCGTGCATAGTACTCAAGGAAGTCAATGGCTTCCGCCGTATCAGCATCAGCCTCATTCCAAGGCTTCCCTGCTTCCTTTGTTAAAAGAGCAGAAAACTCATGTTTACGGCGGCGGATAATCGCAGCAGCTTTAAACAGCACATCTGCGCGTGTTTCCGGCTTGACTTTTCTCCAAGTCTTGAACGCTTCGACTGCAGCCTGCATTGCT
>NZ_BRVM01000057.1 GCF_026011715.1 Cytobacillus sp. NCCP-133
GAATTAGTTAAAGAACTTGTAAAGGAAAAAAAATTCACAAGCACCAATGAAATCATGGAAACCATCAAAGAAATGTTTTCTGATATTTTGGAGGAAGTACTCCAATGTGAGATTGAGGAGCAGCTGGGTTATGAGAAACATCAGCGCCGGAGTGACGGACCTTGCAATTACCGAAATGGCGCAACTAAACGTAAATTAAAAACGCAATTCGGTGAAGTTGAAGTAAGTGTTCCCAGGGACAGAAATGGCTCGTACGAGCCACAAATTTTGGACAAATACCAAAGGAGTGTAGATGGTCTGGAAGAAAAAATATTGTCCCTATATGCTCACGGAATGTCCACTAGGGATATCCAGGAACAGGTCAAGGATCTCTATAATATTGAAATTTCTTCTGAATTAGTTAGTAAAATTAGTGAGAAAATTATGCCACAGGTGAATGAATGGCAAAGCCGTCCGCTTGAAGCCTATTATCCTTTCATTTTTATGGATGCCATCCATTATAAAATTCGAGATAATCACCAAATTGTTTCGAAAGCAGCCTACGTTGTTCTGGGAATCAACAATGAAGGATATAAAGAAATACTGGGCATCTGGGTTGGAGGAAATGAAAGTAGTAAGTTTTGGCTAGGTGTGTTGAACGATTTGAAAACCCGAGGGGTGAAAACAGTTAATCTTTTCTGTGTTGATGGGCTTACAGGCTTTAAAGAAGCCATTCAAGCAGTGTATCCTTTTGCCGGTATTCAACGTTGTATCATTCACCAGATTCGCTCAAGTACCAAATATGTATCGTATAAACACATAAAGGAATTTGTCGCCGATTTAAAGCTAATCTATACTTCAATCAACGAAGA
>NZ_BRVM01000058.1 GCF_026011715.1 Cytobacillus sp. NCCP-133
GTATGGAAATCGCCACGCTCGTTCGTCGTTACCACCAGTTGGAACAGGAGATTGAAAGCATTACGCAGCACTTGGTTGAACTTATCAAAACATCAGTAGAATACGAATGGCTCTCAACGGTTCCTGGCCTTGGAGATACCACCATTGTCGATTTACTAGCTGAGATCGGAAGCTTTTCCCACTATGAAGATCCACGCCAATTAATCAAACTCGCGGGATTGACATTACGTGAGAATTCATCCGGTCAACACAAAGGACAAAAGCGAATATCCAAACGGGGCAGAAGAAAGCTTCGCGCCCTCTTATTCCGAGTGATGATGCCGATGATTCGTCATAATGAAGCCTTTAAAAGGCTTCATGATTACTACACAAATCGTAAGGATAATCCGTTACGCAAAAAGCAATCAATCGTGGTTCTATGCGGGAAACTCTTAAAGGTTCTACATGGAATCAGCACGAAGCACAAAGCGTTTGACGCAAAGCGAATGATGAAGGATATTCCTAGTCTCGCAGAGGCTATGTAAAGTCCTGCATCCCTTTAAATGACCTAGACAACAGGATGACACGGAGAAGCTGGCACTATATCATCCATTCGACCTCGAGTCCCTAAAGGAGCTTCGCTAGCCTCTGCCTTATGACTAGACCGAACGAAGGAATGTAGGCACTTTGATGCCCAGAGACATGGGAGGGTACGTCATCATAAGCTACGCAGAGATCCATTGTGCATCGCATAATTCATGATCACTACTTTACCATCATTACCCAGTAGTGACCGCGTAGCGTACCCACCAATTGTAAGAGAATCACATATTTATTAATTTCTGTTAGGGCGTAT
>NZ_BRVM01000059.1 GCF_026011715.1 Cytobacillus sp. NCCP-133
CTGTGTACTTCAGCCTTCCAAGGATTTCTTGCATCATGGAGGAATCATACAATTGATCAGTCGGAAGATCTCTGGCGAAAGGGGTGTTATCCATTTCATAGAAGGCCTCAAACACGAGAATCATCCTCCTTCCAAACGGCACTGAAGGTCACGGCAGGTTTCTGTTCAATCTGACGTTCCTGGTTCTTTCGTTCAGCTGCCTTTAATAGTCTTGAAGATTCTACATCCTGCACCTGCAGGTGCTCAGGTAATGCAGGACGCTTCCCAGCTCTTTCCCCTATGATAAGCTTCTTGGCTTTCCAAGGAGTATGATCCTCGAACTCAATGGTAAGCTCCTCGATATTCGCAGGGTCATAAACAACCTCAACCTGTCGTCCAATGAATGTCAGGCCCACCTCGTATTTTTGATCCATGAAACTGATGCATCCTGATTTATCGACTTTCCTCGTTTCACAATGGAGAAATGCATTACTCAACATATCCGAATCGATGAACCGAATCGCTTTCTTATCTGAACGAAATGCCGTTTCCGGGCTGATTTTCTCCCCAAGTGCAGAATGAGGCTTATTCTGATAACACTCAGCCAGCCACACTTGGAAAAGCTCATTCAGACGATCAAGTGTATTTGGCTTTTCGATGACAGCCTCACTGATGAATGAATCTATGATTCTATTAAAGCGTTCAATTTTTCCT
>NZ_BRVM01000060.1 GCF_026011715.1 Cytobacillus sp. NCCP-133
ATTCGGTTGAAATCCAATGCAAATCTGCAGCGAATGGCCGACGAGTTCCTCCCTACTTCTGTGGCTTCAGATGTCACGAAAACGGAATGTTATTATGAAGAAACCGTTTATCAAGCGAAGAATTGGACTAAATCTAGAAAAGTCATCATAAAATCACTGCGCCCTGCTGGTGAACTCCTGCTTACTCACTCTTTCTTTGTAACAAACTTAGTGGATGCCTTTTCTCCTGAAGCAATCATCGCTACGTATCAAAAAAGAGGGACAATGGAGAACTACATCAAGGAAGCCAAAAACGGGTTCGCTTTTGATAAAATGAATAGCCATTCCTACCAAGTAAACGAAGTGAAGATGATGATGAGTTTATTGGCTTATAATTTAACGAACTGGCTGCTTACCCTTTGTTTTCCAGAAGGACAAAAGACCATGCAAATCGACACCATTCGCACTCGGATCATTAAGGTGGCCAGTAAGTTAGTCAAATCAGGACGATCCCTGTACTTCAAACTGGCTTCAAGCTTCGTGTACCAGGAATTCTTTTGGAAAGTGATTCAGCGAATTCAGAAGCTAAAGCTGGAGTGAACGAACCAAAGGCCCAATAAAAAAATTTCCAAAGGCAGAACAAGGGAGTAGTCTGTCCAAAAAACAACTCAAATTCCAAATTCTGTTGGAAAATGATGACTTATCAGGTGA
>NZ_BRVM01000061.1 GCF_026011715.1 Cytobacillus sp. NCCP-133
CCTAAGGTGGGACAGATGATTGGGGTGAAGTCGTAACAAGGTAGCCGTATCGGAAGGTGCGGCTGGATCACCTCCTTTCTAAGGATATTATGAAAGGCGGAGGCGACTGTTCAGCTTCGAGAGACGTTGGAGAGCCGATCTTCAAACCCTGTTTTTGGGTTTGGAGGAGCGGATCGAAACGGCCGAGAAGTTAGGAGCCGAAGCTAGACATTACATGAAACGTGACGCTTTCTGTTTTTGTTTAGTTTTGAGGGAACTAATCTCTCAGAACTTTGTTCTTTGAAAACTAGATAATGATTATGAAGAAGCAATAACCGAGTAATCGCCATCTTAGTAATTCTCTTATTTTTTGTTTTAAAACGAAGTAAGAGTACAAACCATGAGGACGATGAGCGGCAAGGAGTTCAAGGAAGCGACCGAGTGAGCACCGGAGCGTACAATCGTACGTGAGGAGCGGAGCGAGAGAGCTGACGCAGAAATCCGCAGCCGATCAGCGGCCGAAGCAGGTTAAGTTAGAAAGGGCGCACGGTGAATGCCTTGGCACTAGGAGCCGATGAAGGACGGTACTAACACCGATATGCTTCGGGG
>NZ_BRVM01000062.1 GCF_026011715.1 Cytobacillus sp. NCCP-133
GTACCACCTCTTTACCGTTTGAGCAATGGGGGGACGCAGGAGGATAGGGTAAGCGCGCTGCTGGATTAGCGCGTCCAAGCAGTTAGGCCGGTAATGAGGCAAATCCCGTTACCACCAAGGCTGAGCTGTGACGGCGAGGGAAATTTAGTACCGAAGTTTCTGATTCCACACTGCCAAGAAAAGCCTCTAGCAAGGGAAAAGGTGCCCGTACCGCAAACCGACACAGGTAGGCGAGGAGAGAATCCTAAGGTGAGCGAGAGAACTCTCGTTAAGGAACTCGGCAAAATGACCCCGTAACTTTGGGAGAAGGGGTGCTCATTAGGGTGAATAGCCCTGATGAGCCGCAGTGAATAGGCCCAGGCGACTGTTTAGCAAAAACACAGGTCTCTGCGAAGCCGCAAGGCGAAGTATAGGGGCTGACGCCTGCCCGGTGCTGGAAGGTTAAGAGAAGAGGTTAGCTTAAAGCGAAGCTTTGAATCGAAGCCCCAGTAAACGGCGGCCGTAACTATAACGGTCCTAAGGTAGCGAAATTCCTTGTCGGGT